>CANEHE010000004.1 GCA_947427285.1 uncultured Porphyromonadaceae bacterium | reverse complement strand
TCTGATTGTTGCCCAACGGTTCGTCGGAGGCGCAGGAGGCAAGAGCCAATACCGCACCCAATGCGAGTGAAGAATAGATGGTTTTCTTCATTGTCTTGCTTTTTTTAATTTTACGTTTATTGTTGTTGATCTCTGTGTTTATTCTGTTTCTGTTCCTAAGACTTTGTTCTGTCTCCCAAAAACTCAGGAAATTTTCCTTCCATGTCGTTTCCGACCGCAAAATTAATAAAAGCGTAGCGGTTTACCCCTCGATCCATTAAATAACGTTAATTAGTAGTTAAAAATAGTTAATATTATTGCAGAAGCTCACTTGTCTTTGCCCAGTAGTAGAAGGATTCGGGAAATATTCGTTTCAGTTTGTTTAGTTTTCCGGTAAGTGTGGGTGCAATCGACATATCCAGTACAATCTCCGGTGTACCGGGATATTTTTCTATTGTTGTAATGCCCTTGCGTATGCAGGTGGATATATTAGGCTGCCTTTGCCGAGTCGATTATGGCATGGTCTATATGATAGTTTGAGGTATGGATAAAAGATTTGATTTTCTTTATTCCATCCTGCAAAATATCGAACTGCCCGACACCTTCTTTTCCTCTGGTTGCGATAAGTATTGAGGTCTGCAAGATGTCGTCAAAGACCGCTTCCAGATTGTCAATATCACGGTATGCCATTTCTACCGCAACTATCCGACGGAATGATTGGGCGGTTATATCAAGATTGTCCACTCTGTCAGACAGCCTCGCTATGTCGTAGAGCTGTTTTATGATCTCGACGGAGCAGACTTTCTCTTTCTTGTAGTACGGTATTCCGGTTGTGTTTGGCGCAAACGCGGTGAGTTTATCGCCGAGTATGTCACCAATCGAAGGCACTTTTACATTTAGCGGTTCGCCGTCAAGTTCTATAAATGGACTTATAATAGGAATTTCAAGCGTGTTTTGATAATGGCAATCCTCATACAGCACATCAAGCAGGATATCCATACAATCCGCGTGACAATCTTGACAGTTGATTTTGCTTGATTAGTTTCTTGATATGCCAGAGCAGTCCGGAATTGGAAATATCCTCCCGGTTACGGACATAACAAGCCAGTTCACGAAAAGTGAAGTTACTATGGCTGTTGACGAAATCCTGTATCATGTCGGCTGTACTCATGTGTCTATAAAATTTACTATGCAAAGTTAGCTTAATTTCGGCAATGGATCAAGTTTGTTGCCGAAATTAAGAGGCTTTTTAAACAGCCTCTAAGCGACTTCTATCTTTGGTATACGATCTAACAAGAAAAGTCGGAGGGAGGAGATGGGAAATATCGGTATATTATATGTTAATATTCGTTAAATGATGTTGGACTAACATTATTTAACGGCTCGAGGGGGGTAAACCGCTTTGCTTTTATTAATTTTGCGGATATAGTATTAAAAAGGATAAAAACCTTTGGTTGATACTATGTAATTATCAAAATTTTTAATCATATATGCTATGAGTAGATTCTACAAGCGTATGGCGGCCCTGTCTATGATTGCGGGAGTCGCGGCATCTTCGGTCTATGCTGCGGAAGAGGGCGAGAAGTTCAAGGACGGTGAGATCAACTATCAGATTCTGTCTGTGGGGCGTGCCACGTGTGCCGTGATCAAGCCGACGGGTTATAATGCCAAGTACAAAGGGGATGTAATCATCCCTTCCACGGTGAGTTATGAGGAGAAGGAATATCGTGTGGTGGCGGTCAACAAGGATGCGTTCAACGGATCGGAATGTACTTCTGTGACGCTTCCGTCGAGTGTGAAGATCATTCGTGAAAGCTCTTTCTACAGCAGCCGCAAACTTACGTCGGTGACACTTCCTGAAGGGTTGGACAGCATCGCGGAGCGTAGTTTCGGACGTTGCGACCTTCTCCCGTCTGTGTCCATCCCGGCATCTGTGCGGTTTATCGGCAATCGCGTCTTTGAGGACTGCGCGGCTCTGACGGAGTTCTCGGTGGCTGAGGGAAGCAAAAGATTCAGCGGACACGACGGGATGCTCTTCACCGCCGAGGGAGATACTCTCCTTTATTATGGAGGTGGCCTGACGGCAACCGTGTTCACAGTTCCCGAGGGAGTGACTACAGTCGGTCCGTATGCCTTCTACGGCAACAAAAAGTTTACCGAGATCTCGATTCCAGCCTCTGTAAGGGAACTTATGACTTCGGCTTTCGACAACAATACAAACCTGAAGACCATAAATATCGCCGAAGGGCTTGAGATATTGGGTGAGAATGCTTTTCAGTCGTCGGCCATAACTCAGATAGGTCTGCCTGAAAGTCTGAGGATCATCTGCGGCAACGCATTTATGCGCACCTCAAACCTTACATCGATTGTCATTCCTGACCGGGTGGACTCGATAGGGACATACGCCCTCTACAACAACTCCTCGCTGACGGACGTGACCATAGGGCGCAATGTGGCCAACATGGCACAGACTGTCTTCGGCAGAAGCGACAAGATCACTAATGTGGTCTCGCTCAATCCTGTGCCTCCGGTATGCAATGGCGTTCAGTTTTCCACAACGGCTTATTCGAAAGGAACTCTGAAAGTGCCCCGAGGGTCGATGGAAGCCTATAAGGCATCGGCAGGATTCAAGGATTTCGCTACCGTCACGGAATTTGAGGCCGCGACATCCATGACGCTTGACAAGTCGGCCATTACTATAGATAAAGGAGAAACGGCCGTGCTCAAGGCTGTCATGATGCCTGCGGAGGCTTATCAGTATGCCGGATGGACGTCGTCAGCTCCAGAAATAGCCGCGGTAGACAATCTGGGGCGCATCATGGCTCTGTCCGAAGGAAAGGCTACCGTCACCGCTTCCACGTTCGACGGTTCGGGTATTGTGAAGATCTGCGAAGTGACCGTGAAGGATGTCAATGTAGGTATTGATGTTGCTGATACTGATGTCGCTTTCTCGGTGCAGGAAGATTTCCTGACTGTCGGAGAGGCCTTTACGGTCTATTCCGTAAGCGGTCTGAAAGTAGCGGAATCGGACGGCCCCGCATCGGTACGACTCGCATCCGGTCTTTATATAGTCAGGACCGGAACCCGTGTAGCCAAAATCAGAATCTGATACGGATATGGATATACTCAGAAAATATGTCGTGGGCATGTTTGTCTGTGCCACGGCGACTGTCTCGGCACAGGAAAGTTTTGTGGCTGACGGTATAAACTATAAGATCACCGGTGCGACTACGGTCAGTGTAGAGAGAAAGACCGGAGATAATTATGTCGGCAATGTGATGATTCCGGCGGAAGTAAGCAACGACGGCAAGACATATTCCGTGACTGCCATCGGACGAGGTGCATTCTACAACAGTATGGAGCTGACGTCAGTGGGTCTGGGCCGGAATGTGGCTGAAATAGGAGTGTCGGCATTTGCCGGGTGTCTCGGACTGCAGAAAATCGATGTGGATGCGTCCAACGCCTCCTTCTCGTCGGCTGAGGGTGTGCTTTTCAACAAGAACAAAACACTGCTTGTGAAATATCCGGCGGCGAAAGAAGCAGAGACATATATCGTGCCGGACGGAGTGGCAGGCATAGAGGTGCAGGCGTTTGACTACACGGCCGCCATGTCGGGAATCCGGTTCCCGGAATCATTACAGGCGATCGGGGCATACGCCTTCATGGCGTCGAGTGTGATTGAGATCGAGATTCCGGATCAGGTTTCTTATATAGGAGACTATGCTTTCTATCAGTGTCCGGTGCTTTCCAAAGTCACGCTCGGCAAGGGACTTACAGAGATCAGCGGCTTTACTTTCAATACCTGCAAGGAACTTAAGGAGGTGGCTGTAAAGGGTAATCTGAAATCAATAGGGGACTATGCCTTTTTCAGCTGCTTCGCGTTGGAGGAATTTCAACTTCCGGAATCTCTGGAATCTATCGGCGCGGGGGCCTTCAAGAGTTGCGAGAAACTCAGAGGTATCACCATCGGTAAGAATGTCAAGGATATAGGATTGATACCGTTCAGCTTCTGTAAGGCGATGCGTTCCATCAAGGTCGATGAGGCAAACCAGTGGTTCAAGGACATCGACGGCGTGTTGTGCGACAAGGCAGGGACACGTATCATAGAGTATCCCGCCGGACGTCCCGGCGAATATGAGATTCCATCCGGAATTACGGTGATAGGCAACAATGCTTTCTATTACTGCACACGTCTCAATGAGATTCTTATACCCGAAGGTGTGACAGCAATCGAGGCATCGGCTTTCCATGCCTGTCAGGGGCTTAAGACGGTGACCATACCCGGGTCTGTCCGAAGTGTGGGTTCACAGGCTTTCATGTTCTGCGAGGAACTTGAGACAGTCTCCATAGGATATGGTGTCGCGGAGATCGGCACGATGGCTTTCTCCATGTGTGGCAAGTTGCGTCAGATAGACGCTTTGCCGGTGACTCCTCCGACTCTCGCGTCCGACAACGTTTTCAGTACTGAGACATACGCTTCCTGTAATCTCACAGTGCCTTCTGAGGGTCTTCAGGCCTATAAGGAGGCGTTCGGGTGGAGCGGTTTCAACCATATAGGAAGTATGATGGGAGGTGTTGCCTTTGAAAACAACGATGTTGATGCCGGAGAGATCTGGACGGTCTATTCCGTAGCTGGAGAGCTTGTCTATCGCGGTGGCAAATCAGGATTCACAGCTCCGTGCCAAGGCATTTATATTGTAAAAGACGGCAAAACAACCAGAAAAATCAAATTCTAAACAACCTACAACCGATGAAAAATCTTAAAACATACATATTGGCCATTACGGCCATTCTAACTGTCTTCGCTTCGCAGGCGGCTGACTTCACATTCAACGGCATCGCCTATAATATCATCTCTCTCGCACGCCAGACATGCGAAGTGACCGGAAAAGGGGGTTCGCTCTATTATTCCGGCGACATCGTGATCCCGGAGAAAGTGACAGACAGTTACGACAACACCGAATATACAGTGATCGCCATCGGCAAGGATGCTTTCAGTTTCAGCACCGATCTGAAATCTCTTCAGTTGCCCAACACCATCCGGGAGATAAAGAAAAACGCTTTCGGTAGCTGTGGCCTGACCACGCTCGTCATTCCGCAGAGCTGCACTGTGCTCGATGAGAGTGCCTTCTGGGGTGCCTCCATAAATACAATTTCCATACCCGGCGGCATACGCAAGGTCGGCGACCATTGCTTCCGCATGTGCCGTCAACTGGCCGAGATCACTCTTGAAGAGGGCGTGGACTCGATCGGCAATTATGCTCTTTACGGGTGTGAGACACTCACGAAAGTCAATTTCCCGAAATCGCTCACCACGATAGGGGAGATCTCGTTCGGAAGCTGCACTGCGTTGGAAAATATCGAGATGCCGGCCGGACTGGTCAATGTAGGCAAAGGTATGTTTGTCGGATGCGTGAAGCTGCAGTCCATCGGGGCAAGCGCGGAGAGCCAGACACTGAAATCCGACAATGGAATCCTCTATTCGAAAGATGGCTCGATACTCTATGAGTATCCGTTCGGAAAACCCGGCACGACATTTGATGTCCCGGCTGGCACAAAGACTATATGGGCCAATGCGTTCCAGAAGAATCCCAGTCTTACCTCCATCCGTCTTGCCGACGATACGGAAGTTCTCGGCGACTACTGTTTCAACGAGATTCCCGGACTGGAAAGTATCGATTTCGGCAAATCGCTTCTTTCTATCGGATCGTATGCCCTGATGAATCTTCCAGGGATAAAGGAGTTGAAATTTCCTGCCACGTTGAAGTCCATATCCCAGATGGCGGTGAGCAAGAATACTGGACTGACTAAAATAGAATTTCCCAACAGTGTGGAGACTCTTGGCGACTATGCTTTCTTCGGTTGTGAGAAGGTGACGGAGATCCATCTCGGCACAGGGTTGAAACAACTCGACAAAGTAGTGTTCCAACGTTGTTATGGCGTGAACGAGGTATTTTGCGCTGCATCCGTGCCTCCTGTGTGCTCCGGCATGCAGTTTCAGGATGACAACTACAAGAAAGCCAAACTCCATGTCCCGGTAGGAACTGCCGACGCATATAAATCGGCCGACGGATGGAAGGAATTTTCAGAGATAATCGGTGATATCGAATCGGCCGGGGTGAAGGAAATCACAGGCGACGGCATGAAAATAGGTTTCGGCCACGGAGTGATCACATTGGAGGGAGACTCCGCGGTGGAGATTTTCGACGCATCCGGACTGAAAGTATATGCCGGCCGCGGAGGAGAGATACGTCTCCCATCAGGACTCTATATAGTCCGCACATCCACAGAAACCGTCAAGGTTATCCTTTGATCACTTGAAACAGAAAAAGGGACTGTATGGTAAATTTATCATACAGCCCCTCTTGTATTATCCATTCTTTTGTTTCAATAGTAAAGATAAAAAATCGCGGGATTTTCTTTCTATGAATATATGTCCGAAATGGACCAAAAATCGGCGCAATACCCCCCCCATTTGGAGAATTTAACAATTATTAATTAAAAAATTAAGGTTCTTTATGAGCCAATTTCCGGTAACTGTTTGGTCGGGAAATTGAATATTCTTAATTTTGCCTTGAGTAATAATTTTTTCGTGAACAAGGAATTGTTGTAAAGTGATACGGCTACCGTTGTCTCAGAGGGGACGGCGATGGCCGGAAGACTCAGAAGATTTATTCTTCGACAAAGTTAATCGTTTCATTGACACATGTTTTTATTGTTGCATTAGTAAAGTTATGGATTAATAGTTAAATTAGGATTAGGACAATCCGTGGTTTTGATGCGATTCAAGGCTTACGGAGAGAAACAGGAGACGTAGTGATACGACTCCTATTTTTTTATAAGATTATTGATATAATAAGCGTTAATACTGATAGAATAATAAAACCCAAAAAGATATGAATAGGAATATGGTCCGGATTCTGTCGGTGGCGGCGTGCTGTGTCATGCTGTTGGTTTCGGCATGCTCAAAGGATTCAAACGGCGATGTGGCCGAACTTCTCAAGACTGTCCCCGCTGATGCAGGGGCTGTGGTGTCGATAAATGCACGCTCGATAGTCGAAAAGGCCGGCTGCAAAGTTGAGGACGGGAAAATCACCCTTTCGCCAGATCTCCAGAAATCGCTTGCCTCGATGAAGGATATGGAGACGAAGAAGAAGCTGGAGATGCTGCTCGACGGCGAATCGGGCGTCGCGATAACCTCTGTTGTGGTATTCGATCGTGGTTATCACCGTTTTATCACAGGTCTTCTTGACGATCCGTCGGCTTTCAAGAACTTTCTGGCTTCTGGCGACAAGAAGTATCAGTTCAAGGAAAAGGATGGCATAGAGTATGCCGCCGATGTGGCGATAAAGGGCAATCAGTTCTGGAGTCGGTCTGTCGGTTCCATCGATCCGCTCGACGTCAAGGAGTTTGCCGGAATGGCGGAGAACAAGTCGTTTTTCTCTACGGATTATGCCGCGCGGCTTGTGTCTGACAGATACGATGTCAAGGGGCTGATGGCTCTCTCCTCTCTTATGGGCGATGCCGGTTTTGTGAAGCAGGCCCAGACCCAGATGGCATTGCAGACGATATTTTCCGATGCGGAGTATCTGGATTTTACGGTTGATTTCAAGAAAGGGGAGATGGAGGCGGATGCTTCGGTTCTGACAAGCAAGTTCAAACCGGCGAAATGCAATTTCCCGCTGGCTAAGATCGATGTGGATGCAGTGAAGACCATTCCAGGCACAGGCAACGTGGCTTTCGCTGTCGCTGCCTCGTCGAAACTGGTGGAGAAAGTGAATGCGATGCTTTCCCAGACGGGAGCGATAGGGAAAATCTACACTAAGATAATCGCTCCTGTCAACGGCACTGTGGCCGTTCTGGGACAGTCGGACCGCTCAATTTCCGACGTGCGCCTCAACGGCTTCATACAGACCGACGGCAAGGAGCTTAACCCCTTGACCACGGTTGTGGCACAGGGCGGTATGCAATGGAAACTCAACGGTAATAATCTGGTGCTTTCCACTCCGCAACAGCCTCAGGGTGAGATCTCGGCCGAGGCGTTTGCCAAGGAGTGCAAAGGTGCGTTCATGACCTATATGACGGATTCCCGGCAGCTTAAGGAATATACAGGCAATGACCGTCTGCCGGTCAGTCAGGTTGTAGTGAGGATGGAACCTTCTGAAGGCAGCGTCAGAGTCAAAGCCACAGTGAAATCGGATTCTTCCGACGGAAACATACTTGCCGCTGTTGTCGGGGCATTTCTCTGATATGGACCGGATAGACCGTATAGAAAGCATCCGTATCGACGGGCTGCTTCCTAAAGTGTTTGAGAACGAACCGATTCCCTGTTCGGAAGTGTGGCGCAGCGACGTCACCTTCCGTCGTGGGGAGCGTTGGCTGATAGAGGCCGCCAGCGGAGGCGGCAAATCGTCGCTCTGCGCATATATGTTTGGCTCCCGAGCCGACTATCTCGGACATCTTTTTTTCAACGATGTGGATGTGAGGGGTCTCTCTATCGGGGACTGGCAGCGGCTGCGTCGCTCAAACATTGCCTATCTGCCTCAGGAACTCGCGCTTTTTCCGGAACTTACCGCTCTGGAGAACATACGCCTGAAATCCTCGCTCACCGATACGGCTTCGGAGGAGCGGATTCGGGAATGGATGCATGAACTCGGCATCGGTTCACGGGCCGATTATCCCGTGGGGCGCATGTCGATAGGTCAGCAGCAGCGTGTGGCCATAATCCGGAGTATCTGTCAGCCGTTCGATTTTATCCTTCTCGATGAGCCGGTAAGCCATCTCGACGAAGAGAACAACCGTATCGCCGCCCGTATGATATGCCGCGAGGCCGACCGTCAGGGAGCGGGAATCATCACAACCTCCGTCGGCAACCGGATTTTTATCGACGGTCTGAAAACAATCCAGTTATGAGTGTCAGTCGTCTTTTGCGTAAAAGCATGAGTCCGGCCCGGATAGCCGGATTTGTCCTTTCCAATTTCATCGGACTTGCCATTGTGGTGGCCGGAGTGCAGTTTTATCAGGATGTGAGGTCAATCTACGACGATGATGACGGTTTCATCCGCAAAGACTATCTGGTGGTAAACAAGAAGGTCACGTCGGCCAATACCGTCGACGGCACTTCCGCCTCCTTCACTTCCGCCGAGGTGGACGACCTCGCGCGTCAGCCCTGGGTGCGCAATGTAGGACGGTTCACCTCTGTCGACTATCGCGTGTCGGCTTCCGTCGAGACCGGAGGCCGCGGCATGTCCACATATCTCTTTTTTGAATCGATACCTTCGGAATTCATAGATGTGGCCGGTTCGCAATGGGACTATGTTCCGGGGCAGAACGAGGTGCCCGTCATCATCTCCAAAGACTATCTGACGCTCTATAATTTCGGCTTCGCCTCCTCGGCCGGACTTCCGCAACTTTCCGAATCGTTTATGGGAGGGATTCCGCTCCGTCTCCATATCGCAAGCGACGACGGCACACGTTCCGCCGATTTCAACGGACGGGTGGTAGGATTCTCAAACCGCCTGAACACTATACTCGTGCCTGAGGAATTCATGCGTTGGAGCAACTCACGATTCGGAAGCGGAAAACCGGATGCGGAGAGTGCGTCGCGGCTTATAGTTGACGTGAGCAGTCCCGGCGATGTGGCTATCGCCCCTTATCTTGAGGCGCACGGCTTGGAGGTGGCGGGCGACAAACGCAGTTCGCAGGCCTCGTTTCTTCTCAACGTCATCACAGGCATAATTCTGGCTGTCGGCGTGGTTATTACCGTTCTTTCCTTCTTCATACTGATGCTTTCCCTGACCGTACTGATGGAGAAGAACCGCGAGAAGATACACACGCTTCTTCAGCTTGGTTATCCGTTACGGAACGTAGGCGCACCCTACCGGGCTTTGATCGCATGGTCTTGTGCTGGAGCTTTCCTGATCGCTCTGATAGCGGTCTACGGTTTTAGGCTGAGCTATCTACAACAGCTTGAGGGACTTGGAGGGGGGCATGGCAACCTGTGGCTTGCACCGACGACAGGGATGGCATTGACAGCGGTTATAGTCGTGCTCAACTGGATTGCCGTCAGCCGTCGTGTGGAGCATGCCTGGCGACTACGCCGCTGACTAGTAACATCTTCCTTATGTGAATTCTTGACTAATTATAGTGCTGTGACTGTAGAAAAGACAGTTGCAGTATATTCATTTTTGCAGAATTTGTCAGATGATGAAAATTTTATTGTAGATTTTAACGCGCAATATTTGGAAGTATAAATTAATATTATTATATTTGCCGCCGAAATATCATTCCGCTTGTGTGTTGCAGGCGAATCATTTCACTTTTCACTTCCGAACAAAAATTTTAACTACAAACAAAAGCCATGAAAAAGACCCGTAACTTCCTTATCATTGTCGGGAGTTGTCTGTTGGGAGCATGCACTCAGACCGACATTCCTGTGCCCGACGGGCCTGATCCCGGGCCGTCACAGTCTGCAACTACAAGAGTCAGACTGGCGGACGCTCTTAAGAACGCGGACCGGCTTCTGGAGCTTATCGAAGGACCGGCCACCAGAGCGCGCACGGTGAAAAGCGTCGAGATGTTCGGAGGTGCCGGGACACGCTCCGGCGAGTCGGAAGATCTCTATTACGTGGTCAACTACGATAACGACGGGGGCTTTGCGGTTCTTGCTGCGGACAACCGACTGTGTCCGGTCTATGCGATATCCGAGAAAGGTCATCTCGACATGAACGACACGACGGTTAACGGCGGACTGAATCTGTTTTTTCGGAATCTGACAAAAGTACCTCCATTTACCAAAGACACGATAGACCTCGGGGCATATCCTCTTGAGCCTGTTGAGCAGAAAATCGACCATTCGTATAAAAGAGGTCCGTTTCTTACGGAGGCGGTGCAGTTATGGCATCAAGACAGGTCGTTTAACTATGGATGTCCTTATGGGACATTAGTTGGATGTGCCCCGTTGGCAATGGGGCAGATAATGACTTATTATGAACATCCCGTTTCATACGCAGGTAAAATTTTTGATTGGGGAAAGATTAAAACATGGAAAGATCTTTCTGGTATGGGCGCAATTCAAGATTCATCAGGAGGCATAATTGTTCTTCTGAGAAGCATCGGAGATGAACTGCATACCGAGTACGGGTCTACAAGCAGCACGTCCATGTTTGCACAGTATTATCAGCAGACTTTCCAGAATTTCGGTTATAAGAGACCAGCAGACCTGAAAGTATATAACTCCTCAAAACTGCATGAGCTCGTCAGTGATCGTAAGCCGGTGCTTCTATGGGGAGAATCCTCCAAGACTACCAGCCATGTATGGGTGGTGGACGGTCTTGTATTCGATTATGTGGAATACCGCAACTCGCTTGGGACAACATATTCCGGAGTCGGAACACTTTTCCACTGTGTCTGGGGACACGGAGGCGGTGATAACGGATACTTCAAACTTGATCCCGGTACAAAGGAATATGTTCAGGACTCAAACGGGAAATGGAAAGAAGAGGGTGATTACCACACACAATATTCCAAAATCAACTATTGCGGAGATTTTCAACCTCAGTAAAAACGTTTAAGTTATGAAAAAGAGTATATATTTCTTATGGGTTGTGTTGACAGCTATTATCGGCAGTGTGTTGCTTTCTGCATGCAGTAGTGATGACCCAGAACGCGAACCAGAGATCGTTGTTGGTTACATATTTGACATTAAGATTTCGCCGCTTGTTGATAACGGGCCATTCATGGCAACGTCTGGGTGTGCGGGATTTTTATATGAAGGGGTTCTTGAACACAATGCATCATCGTTTACCTTCAAAGCGGATCCGACCAAAAATGTCAATCTGAGGTCGATGGGCCTCCCTTCCGGAGAGAATTATCCTGAATGGGTGGAATTCTCCGACATAAAAAATGGGTCATATACCTTTGAATGCGGTGCAAAACTGACAATGATTTCAGATTCGGAGTTCACGGTCATTGATCTGCCCAAATTCTCTATTACGGATAATCAACCCGATATCATTTATATCCGTATGGATATGACTCCATCTCAACGTTTTGTATCAGAGGACTCCGAGGTAGTAGAGACTAAAGTTTTCGATAGAGAGACAATCTATCCTATATATATTAGTTTATTTCATTCTTACGACTTGAGTAAATAATTTGGTGTTATAAATTCCAATTTATGTGACAAGGTGTGCGGCACGGATAAGGCCGCACACCTTTGCGTTGTCAGGAAATGGAAGTCTGGGTGGAATTTTCCGACATAAAGGATGGGACACACACGTTCGAATGCGGAGCAAAACTGACAATGATTTCAGATACTGAGTTTTCAGTGTCGGAGCTGCGAGAGTTGTCATTGCCTTACCCGTGGCAGAATGTCGCCAGAATAAAATTCAAGATGAAGCCTTCGATATCTCTGATTAAGAAAAGCTCGGGGGAAACAGAATCCAGAATTTATGACGGAGGGGAAGGATTTCCTATAAATCTATGTCTGTTTGATGACTGTTATTTTTATCCCGATGAGTAAAAACTATTGTGGAGATTTTCAACTACAGTAACACTTGTACGTTATGAAAAAGAGCGAATTTTACGTTCTATCCATACTGTTTACAGTTGTGTTCTGCTGTGTTGCGTCGTCTGGGATGTAAATGAAGATGAATCCCAGCGTTGACAAATATTGGGAACGGTGTCAACCTATAAAGACTACTGTCCGTCAGGATAGAATATGGATTTATGAAAATTATAAAATATCGTCTGTAACCGATTCTGTAAAATTTACCAGACTCGAAATCATCGGAGAGCATGAGTATAATGAGTACAACGGAATAGGTGATTTGTCATACATGCAAGAAGAAGCATTACGTGCGGGAAGAGGATGGCAGGATTTACAGATATATGAAAGATCCTGTCGATGCTGCCCACGGACCGGGGTGATCTCAGTGCGAATACAGGAGGACGTTTTGAGGATCTTCTGTTCAAATATGATATTTCCGAGGATACGGTAAGTCCGTATATTGCCAATATTACAGTGGCAGACAAATGGCTTTTCGGCTTACCCGACCTGCCGTATACACATTCTCAGTATGGAGAAGAGCTTGTGACGTCTTTGTCGATGAAGTGTTAAATCTGGATTTTGTTAACAAAGTTTAGTTAAAAACAACTTTTTATAAAAATTTTTCTGTTCCGGTGTTGCGGGATGGGAAATTTTGTGTATTTTTGCCGATTATGAAAAGGCAGCTACTTGCGAAATTGCCTGCAGGTAGTAGTTACTTTTGTGATATTTAGAGAAATAGCAATTTTTAACCCTTATGTAAAACTAAATCAACATTCTTGCATGAAGAACTTTTGTTTTCATCTGAACCGGAAGACATGGCTTGTAGCAGTAATGCTACTGGTAGCCACACTTCCAGCTTTAGCTCAGAAAATTACGGTTCACGGCAACGTGTCCGACGTTCTGGGTGAGCCGCTGATCGGAGCGACAGTCATGGAGAAAGGAACCTCCACCGGCACCGCTACCGACATCGACGGAAACTTTCAGATTTCTGTGGATCCGAAAGCGGTGTTGCTTGTGAGCTATATCGGCTATGAGCCTCAGGAGATTGCCGTCAACGGACAGACTGACCTTAAAATTGTCATGAAAGAGAGTGCGACCATGCTGCAGGAGACTGTGGTCATCGGTTACGGCTCTGTGAAGAAATCCGATGCCACCGGTTCTGTGGCGATGGTGATCCCTGATGAAGTGGACGCGAATATCGCCACTTCGGCCCAGGATCTTCTCACCGGTGCAAGCCCGGGCGTGGTGGTGACATCCGGCGGCGGCAGCCCTGAGGGGGGTGCCACAATCCGTATACGCGGAGGTGCGTCGCTCACCGCTTCCAACGACCCTCTGATCGTGCTCGACGGTGTGCCTCTGTCGAACGACGCGATCAACGGAATGTCGAATGCCCTCGCTATGATCGCTCCGGACAATATCGAGTCGATGACAATCCTCAAAGACGCTTCGGCAACGGCAATCTACGGTTCGCGCGCTTCCAACGGCGTAATCATCATCACTACCAAGAAGGGCAAGAGCGGACGTCCGCAGGTCAACTTCTCCGCCAATGTGAGCGTCAACACCGCCCGCAAGACCTGGAAGACTCTCAATGCCTCCGAATTTACCGATCTTATCCATAAGTACTGGGGCACTGAATCGGCAGCTGCCGCAGCCATCGGCGAATATGACACCAATTGGCAGAAAGAGATTCTGCGCACATCCGTGAGCCATGAATACAACCTCTCCGTAGGCGGCAAGGCCGGATTCCTCCCTTACCGTGTCAGCGGTTCGTATACCATGAACAACGGTATTCTCAAGAATTCCCAGATGCAGCGCATCACAGCCGGCTTCAACCTCACGCCGGAGTTCTTCGGCGGCCTCCTGAAAGTGGCTGCCAACGTGAAAGGTTACTGTATCCGCAACCGCTTCACCGATGAGAGCTGCGTCAGCACCGCTCTGGTGGCTGACCCGACACGTCCGGTTTATTCATACTGGAAGAACGAGAATCCCGCCACCAACGGCAAATATCCGTATCTCTACAACGGTTACTCCATCTCGGCCTCCGACCGCAACATCAACCAGCAGGGTGTCATGAACCCTGTGGCCCAGAACCAGGACCCGGACAATATCGCCGACATCTACCGTTCGAACGGAAATCTGCAGATCGACTATGCTCTTCATTTCCTCCCCGACCTTCATCTGAATCTCAATCTCGGCTACGACGTGACCAAATCCACCAACAACATCTACACGCCAGAGAACTCTCCCACGGCTTGGAACAACAAGGACGTGCGCGGAGGCGCAGGCCTTTACTACAACAGCTACGAGTTGCGCCGAAACACTCTTCTTGACTTCTATCTCAACTACAAGAAAGAGTTCGACGCCATAGAGTCAAACCTCGACGTGATGGCCGGTTACTCATGGCAGCGTTTCGACAGTCATGGCCGCAACAACGGCACAGTGTTCCAGACGGAGGGATTCTATGCGCCCAACACTCAGGACGGAAATCTCGTCTACTATGAACCAGATCCCAACAATCCCGAGGACGCCATCGTCGGCAAATCCATCAAGCCCACATATTACTGGGCTTCCGGACGGCTTCAGCTCATCTCCTTCTTCGGACGTCTCAACTATACATTCAAAGACACCTATCTGCTGACATTCACCCTGCGTGACGACGGCACATCGCGTTTCTCCAAAAACAACCGCTGGGGTCTCTTCCCCTCGGTGGCACTTGGCTGGAAGATCAACAACATGGCTTTCATGGAGAGTGTCCGCGACAACATGAACGAATTCAAGCTCCGTCTCGGATGGGGTCAGACCGGACAGCAGTCTGTAGGCGGCTACTTCGACTACATGGGCACCTACACCCAGTCGCTGCAGGGGTCGTGGTATCCCAACATGTACAACGGCGTCTACGGTTACTACGACAATGCAGGTGTGTTCCATCCCGGAGCGTCGCCCATCTACTATCCCAACGCCTACAATCCTAACCTGAAATGGGAGACAACCACCACATGGAACGTCGGTCTCGACATGGGATGGTGGAACAACCGCCTCACCGTGGCTCTCGACTGGTATCTGCGCAAGTCGAAAGACCTTCTTGCCGAGGTGCCTGTGGCTCCCGGCTCGACCACCACAAACCAGATGGTGCGCAACATCGGCGACCTCGACAATATCGGTCTTGAGGCCACTATCGGCGCACGTGTGTTCGATACTCCCGACTTCCAGTGGAACACAAGCCTCAATGTGGCATGGAACAAGAACAAGATCACCAAGCTCAACGACAGTGCCGACGATGACTTCATCATCCCTGTCGGAGGCATCTCCGGCGGCACGGGCAACAACGCTCAGGCCCACAAGGTGGGTTACGCGGCCTATACGTTCCGTCTCTATGAGCAGATCTACGACCAGAACGGCGACCCGATCGAGGGTGCTTACGTAGACCAGAACGGCGACGGAGTGATCAATGAACTTGACCTGGTGATGAAGCACAGTCCCGATCCGAAAGTGACTCTCAACTGGAACAACACTTTCTCATACAAGAACTGGGACTTCTCTTTCTCGCTGCGTGCCAACATCGGCAACTATGTCTACAATGACGTCCGCTCCCAGCGTACCATCAAGAACAACACCTGGCAGAACTCCGCGCTCCGCAATCTCGTGAAGAATGATTTCTATTTCAGCGAGACACAGCACTTCTCCGACTACTTCCTGGAGAACGCCGGATTCCTCCGCTGCGACAATATCACCGTCGGCTACACCTGGCCCAACCTGTTGAAAGACAATCTGCGACTCCGTCTATACGGTGCCGTGCAGAATCCTTTTGTCATCACAAAGTACAAGGGTATCGATCCGGAAATCTACGGCGGCATCGACAACTCCGTCTATCCGCGCCCAGTATCGTTCACCATCGGTGTGATCGCGACATTCTAATATCAAATTTATTTTACATACATATTCAAGACTGAATAATATGAAATCCATCATAAATAAGTTTTTCTTAGGCGCGGCTCTGCTGGCGACCGCCGGACTGGGTTCCTGTGTCGGCGATCTTGACCAGCTTCCCGAGGATCCGTCAACAATAATGGGTCCCTCCTTCGCGGAAAATCCGCGCGAGTCAATAGGCCGTGTCATCGCCAAGTGCTATCAGGGACTGGCCGTGTCTGGTCAGAAAGGTCCTGACGGCGACTGCGACATCAAGGGTATTGACGGCGGTACTTCGCAGTATACACGCGGACTTTTCATGCTCAATGAGTTCCCTACCGATGAATGCATGTGGGTATATGCCGATGCCGGTGTTCCCGAACTTGTGCAGGGCACATGGGGATCGGACAATGTGGTGAATTATGGTATCTATTCCCGTTTCTACTCCCATATCGCGGTCTGCAACAACTTTCTGCAGCTTGTGCGCGATCTCCCGTCAATGGGTGTCGCAATAGGTGGGGATGGCCCGACGGCTATCTCACAGGCTGAACTTGACCAGTTCTGTCTGGAGGCGCGTGCTCTCCGAGCCCTCTCTTATTATAACGTGATCGACCTCTGGGGCCGCGGTGTCGTGGCATGGGACGACATGCAGATGGGCACCCGTCCGAAACAGGCCGAAAGCCGTGCCGCTCTTTACGACAAAGTTGTGGCCGACCTTGAGGAGGTTCTCGCCGCATGGCCTGAGGCCAACAACGGTGCCGGAGTGATATATGGACGTATCGGCAAGGATGCCGTGGAAGGTCTGCTCTGCCGTTTCTACCTCAATTCGGAGGTATGGACCGGAGTGGCACGTTGGGATAAGTGCTGGCTGCATGCCCAGAACATCATCTCACGCCACAAGACAGGCGGTTACATATACAACGGTGAGGCAACCGGTCTGGCAAAGGACTATCTTGCACTTTTCTGCGGCACCAACAAGATGTTTATGCCCGGAGGATCGCAGCCGCAGCAGAACGAGATTCTCTGGGGTGTCCCTTACGACGAGACTTACACCCAGCCTTATGGCGGTTCGACGTTCCTCTGCAACGCTCCGGTGAAAGATGCCGGTACGGCTGATCTGAAAGACGGTTTCTGCAATCTGATGTGGTACGGTCTGGGAAACGGCTGGGGATGTATCCACACCCGTCAGCAGTTTGCCGAGAAGTTTGACTTCCGCGACGGTGAGTGCTCCGACGGCCGCACATATCTCTGGCTGACCGAGAAGGCCGGATTTGACATCTCAAACTCGGTATATGCCGACTATACCTCGGGCTACATACCCATCAAGTTCACCAATCTGATGAGTGAGGCCGACGGCACGCTCAACAGGTTCAAGGATCCCGACAACGGCCTGAACCGCGCCGGATATCAGGAGAATATCTGCACCAAGTATTATCCCAATACATGTCTGCCGCTTCTACGTCTGGCCGATGTATATCTCATGGCGGCTGAGTGCACACTCCACGGTGCCGGCGACCGCGCCACCGGGGTCAAGTATGTCAATATCGTCCGCACCCGTGCCGGAGCATCGGAGTGGGTGAACGACGACCTCAATGAAAGCAATCTTCTCGACGAGCGTGCCCGCGAGCTTTATTTCGAATGTGTGCGCCGTACCGACCTTGTGCGTTTCAACCGCTTTGTGAGCAATTATACCTGGAACTGGAAAGGGGGATCATATACCGGCGGCAATCTCGATGCCCACCGCAATGTCTATCCGTTGCCTTCCAACGTCACAGCGATATATGGCTCTGAAATGGAGCAGAATCCCGGGTATCTCGGAAACTGATTGATTCCGGGTTTAAGAAAATGTTTAATTTCTGAATCAACACAAAAATGAAAAATAAAATTTTCATCGGTTCTCTGGCTCTTATGGCTGCCGCCGGTCTCACATCGTGTGTGGCCGACACGGAGCCCCGTCTGCAGAAGCCGACAGAGTTTGTTCTTAACACTCCCCCCTCTTGCCGATCAGCTGTATGTGTTTGACTGTGACGACAAAGGCACCAGTCTCAACGATATTACATTCACGGTCTCACAGCCCGATTACGGAATGGGATGCGTGCCTGTCTACAGTGTGCAGGTGGCCCGTACGGAGGCCGACTTCGCAAAGTGGGACGAGCTCCAGGCGCAGCCGGAGACTCCCGACACACCCGATACGCCGGCCGAACCCGACGGCACACGGGCAGAAGAGGAACTTCCTCTGACAGCCATGGTGGACCAGACCTCCACCGACGCGAAGATCACACTCGACGGGGAGACATTCTGTGTGGCTGTGAACACTATCTACGGTCTGACTCTCAAGAACGCCAAAGATGTGCCTCATCCGGTAGCTGTGCGTGTGCATGCCGAAGTGCCCAACGCTCCGTACAGTGCGATATGGTCGAATCCGATCACCATCAATGTGCGCTCATACGTGAAGCCCGTACCCGATAAGATCTGGCTTGTAGGTGCTCCCAACAGCTGGGCCATAACAGGCAGTCCCGACTGGGTGCTTGAGGAGACGGAGATAGGCAACAGAATCTATACTGGCGACTTCACCATCAAGGAGGGAGAGTTCATGTTCCGCTTCTACGATGAGCCGGGCGACTGGGATAAATTCTCTATAGGATCGCAGATGGAGGACAGTCCTCTCGATATAGAGGTCGACGGTGTCAAGATCACCAGTCTTCCGGAAGAGGGCGTCACCCTCCCGTGTGTCCAGATGCAGGGCAGCAACAATCCGAAAGGCTCATGGAACATACCCGGATGGAAAGGCGGAAAGGTGCATATCGTGGTGGATCTCAATGAGAACACTGTCACGATGACTCCCGGCCAGTCGAAGAAACTCTGGGCGGTCGGAGCGTTGAATGGCTGGAATATCAATAAGTCGGATTTCTATGTCTCGGAGACAGAGGATGGTTCGGATATATATGAGGGAACATTCGACATTGCTGCCGGCGATTTTGAATTCCGCTTCTACAGCCAGCTTGGCGACTGGGAGACAGGTTCGATCGGTGCTGGTGAGCCGGACGACAAATTCCCGATCAGCGTCACCGCAGCCGGAACCACCGGAGAAATAATGATCGGAGGCAAAGGAAAATGGAATGATGCCAACTGGACCGGTGGCGAGTGTAAGATAACGGTAGATCTCAAGAAACTGCAGATCACATTCACCAAACTCTGATACAACTCATCTTTCAAATCAAGAAAACAAATGAAAAATACCAAGATATTCCTTATGGGGCTTGCCCTTTGCGGGCTGGCCGTCTCCTGCCAGCAGGATCCGGGCGATCTCGGAAAGATGCAGTCCAATCCGCAGGAGGAGATCATACAGGGCACAGACGGGGTAAACCTCACACTCGCCTCTGCGATCGACGGAAAGACTATAGACATCGCATATTATGAGCCGATAAACGGTGCCGCGTTTGTCGTGCCGACATTCAATGTCGCGCTTGACGAGCGTTTTGCTGATGCCGCGATGTCATACACTCTGCAGGTGGCCTCACTCGCTGACTATTCCGATGCTGTCGAGATTGAATTGCATGACAATACAGACAAGGGAGCGGATGTGTCGGAGTACGCAATGTATCCGGCCTCACTCCAGATGGCTTTCCAGAAACTGTACTCGAAGTTTGAGGTGAATGTGCGTCAGCTCTATATGCGTGTGGCTGTGTTCGCCGAGTTTGGGAAAACCAAAGTACGTGTCGGAGGAGCCGACTATTGGTTTTTCTCGGGTAAGACCATCTCGGTGCTTCCGGCTAAGATACCCGGACTTATGGTAGGAACCCCGGGAGCCGATGACAAAGATCTGAATGCATCGATGAAACTGCAACGTAATGTCAACGATGACGCTCCCAAGTTCCAGTATGCCGGATTTGTTGTGATCAACAATCCCTATACCATTGAGCAGATAGGCTTTGAGAACTTCAAACTCGGATTTGTGTCGGAAGGCAATCTCTCGGCCACATCCACTACACCTATTCCGGTGCCCGGCGATGGCGCAGGGATGTACTATGTGGTGATCACCAGTTCCGACGGTGCCGCATTCACCTACAGCGCGACCAAGATCACCGCAGTAGGATGTATAGGCGAGTTCAATGGCTGGGGAGGCGATGCCGCCCTTACGTCCAATGCCGACGGAACCGTCTGGACGGGGGATGTCGACTTCACTGCAGCCGGCGGCTGGAAATTCCGCATGAACGGCGGCTGGGATATCAGTCTCGGCGGTGAGGCAAACAGCCTTTATCCCTTCAACGGCAGCAATATGATGCTTGAGAATACCGGAGTCTATACCGTAACTCTCGACATAAGCAATCTGCCCTACACCTGCACTCTTGTAAAGAAGTAAGAGATTGTTTCTTCCGACATATCAGGTACGCGGCCTCTGGATTATCCCGGGAGCCGCGTACTGTATTCAGGGCTGTGTGTCCAATGTTTTAAGGTTTGGACGGTTGAGCCTTTTTATGTAATTTTGCGTTGTAATTACAAGTACCAACAGAACACGGACGTGGACAACGAAAATATACAGGCTTCCGAGGCATCGGGAGTTCCCGGCGATTCTGTCCGGGAGGGACGCGGCAATTCCGGTGATGTCATCCGGGAGGCCACAGGCTCGGAATATAAATACGGGTTTGTGAGCGATATCGATACCGATAAAGTGGCTCCGGGACTCAATGAGGATGTGATACGATATATATCGGAGGTGAAAGGGGAACCGCAGTGGCTTCTCGATTTCCGCCTTGAGGCTTACAGGCACTGGCTCACGCTGCCGATGCCGCGTTGGGCGCACCTGCATATACCGGTGATTGATTTCCAGGCAATAAGCTATTATGCCGCTCCAAAGAAGAAAGAGCTCAAGAAGAGCATGGACGAGGTTGACCCGGAATTGATAAAGACTTTCAATAAGCTCGGAATATCGCTTGAGGAGCAGAAACATCTTGCCGGTGTGGCTGTAGATGCGGTGATGGACTCCGTGAGCGTGAAGACCACCCATCGCGAGAAGCTCGCTGAACTCGGCGTGATTTTCTGTTCGTTCTCAGAGGCAGTGAAAGACTATCCCGACCTTGTGAAAAAATATCTCGGGACGGTGGTCAGCTACCGCGACAACTTTTTCGCTGCCCTCAATTCGGCGGTCTTTTCCGACGGATCGTTTGTCTACATCCCCAAAGGGGTGCGTTGCCCCATGGAACTGAGTACATATTTCCGCATCAATGCCGCCGGTACGGGTCAGTTCGAACGCACGCTCATAGTGGCCGATGATGACGCCTACGTGAGCTATCTTGAGGGATGCACAGCCCCTATGCGCGACGAATACCAGCTTCATGCCGCCATTGTGGAGATCATCGCCGAGGAGCGTGGAGAGGTGAAGTATTCCACAGTCCAGAACTGGTATGCGGGCGACAAGGAGGGTAAAGGAGGTATATACAACTTCGTCACCAAACGTGGTCTGTGTCGCGGACACCGTTCCAAAATATCCTGGACTCAGGTGGAGACCGGTTCTGCAATCACGTGGAAATACCCGTCGTGCATACTGCGTGGTGATGAGTCGGTAGGAGAGTTCTATTCCGTGGCTGTCACCAACAACTATCAGGAAGCCGACACCGGAACCAAGATGATCCATATCGGACGCAATTCCCGCTCGACGATTGTCAGCAAGGGTATCTCAGCCGGACATTCGCAGAACAGTTACCGGGGTCTGGTGCGCGTGGCCGCCAAGGCTGACGGATGCCGCAACTATACGCAGTGCGATTCGCTCCTGATGGGCGACAAATGCGGCGCGCACACGTTCCCTTATATAGATGTGCACAATTCCACCTCGACCGTGGAGCATGAGGCCACAACATCGAAAATCAACGAGGAGCAGCTCTTCTATTGCCGTCAGCGCGGCATCCCGACCGAGGAGGCTGTGGCTCTTATTGTCAACGGATACGCTAAGGAGGTGATGAACAAACTTCCGATGGAGTTTGCTGTCGAGGCCCAGAAGCTCCTCCAGATCACCCTTGAAGGCTCCGTCGGATAAAACAAATCTTTTAGGATAGATATAAAGAATTGATAGAGAGGATAGTGATAATAGACGGCGTGGACCCGCAGACATTCTACGGCGTCAACAACACAAACATAAACCTTATACGCAACCTTTTTCCCAAGCTGCGGATGGCTGCCCGTGGCAACGTCATAAAGGTTATCGGAGAGGATTCGGAGACGGCCGAATTTGAGCGTAAGGTAAAGGAGATAGAGGCCTACGCGGTGAAATACAACAAAATCACCGAAGATGTCATAATCGATATCATCAAGGGTGAGCCTCCCCGGTCTGTCAGCAGCGACGGTGTGATAATATTCGGTCAGAACGGCCGCCCGATTGCTCCGCGCAATGCCAACCAGCAGAAGATGGTACGCTCGTTTGCGGAAAACGACCTCACTTTCGCGCTTGGTCCGGCCGGTACGGGAAAGACCTATATCGCCATCGCATTGGCTGTGGCGGCGTTGAAGAACAAGGCTTGCAAACGCCTCATTCTGTCGCGTCCGGCTGTTGAGGCAGGCGAGAAGCTCGGCTTTCTCCCGGGCGATATGAAAGACAAGATCGATCCATATCTGCGCCCGCTTTACGATGCGCTTGAGGATATGCTCCCTGCTGTGAAGCTCAAGGAATACATGGAGAGCGACACTATCCAGATCGCGCCGTTGGCTTTCATGCGGGGACGTACGCTCAACGATGCAGTGATTATCCTCGACGAGGCCCAGAACACCACCAAACATCAGATGAAGATGTTTCTGACGCGGTTAGGTATGAATGCCAAGATGATTGTCACCGGCGACGCCACGCAGATCGATCTCCCCCGGAGTGTGCAGAGCGGTCTTCTTCAGGCTCTGCGTATACTGCGCGGAGTGAAAGGTATCGGGATCATCGAATATGTGAAGAAAGATATTGTGCGTCATCCGTTGGTGCAGCGCATAGTGGATGCATACGAGGCGCGCGAACAGAAAGCGGACGAGGAATTTGAGGATGGTCTGCCTGCAAACGACAACTGAAAAATGGCTAATATAGGAGACAGAGTGCGCTACCTCAATGATATAGGAGGCGGTGTGATAACAAGGATAGACGGTAAGATCGCATACGTGGACGACAACGGTTTTGAGACACCGGTGCTTCTCAAGGAGCTTGTCGTGGTGGTTCCCGCCGGCCATGAGCCTGGAGGAATAAAGGGTGCGAAGCTGATGTTCGATCAGGAGGCGTTCGACAAGGGGAAGGATTGTGGGGAAGTACAGAGTACAGAGTACGGAGTAGAGAGTGTGAGACCTCAGGAGAAACCGTTGCCACCGATCGAGGAGACTGAGCGCGGGGAGAAACTGAACCTGACGCTTGCTTTCGAACCTGCCGATGCGAAAAAACTTTCCTCAACCTCTTTCAATGCGGTGCTGGTCAATGACAGCAATTATCGCCTGACGTTCACATTCCTTCGCCGCGCTTCCGACGAACGTGGCTGGACAGTGGCTTATTCGGGCGATGTGGAGCCGCAGGAACTGATCGATCTCGCGCAATACACTCACGAGACACTTGGCACGATTGAGCGCGTGGCAATTCAGGCCATTGCGTCCAAGAACGGCAAGCCGTTCACACTCAAGGCTCCGGTAAGCGCGGTGAGGAAACTGGATCTCACCAAGTTTCATAAGTTGCATTGTTTCCGCCCCGGAGCGTATTTCGACACTCCCGTGCTTGAATTTCCTCTTGTGACAGATGATCTGCCGGTGAAGACTGCTGAAGTGGACGCAGGCAGAATGCGTGAGTCCATCGGTGCCCGCAAACCATCGGACAAGGCCGAACTTGCCGAACTGTCGAAAAAATATCGTACTGACAGCGGCCGCGACAAAAAGAAACCTGCGGATCCCGCATCCAATCCACATAAACTTCTGCCTCCGGTCGAAGTGGATCTCCATATCGGCGAACTTGTAGACAGTGTGGCAGGCCTTGACAATGCCGCCATGTTGCGTCTGCAACTCGACACCGTTGAAAAGACGATGAAAGCCCACAGCCGCCGCATCGGACAGAAGATAATCTTTATCCATGGCAAAGGGGAGGGTGTGCTCCGCGACGCTGTGTGGAAACTTATAAGAAAGCAATATCCTAAGGCCGATCTTCAAGATGCTTCTTTTCAAGAATATGGATTCGGGGCAACGCTTGTCACAGTCCATTGATGGACTGTGACAAAGTAGGAAGTACGGAGTATAAAGTAGATCAATATGAAATTTCCGGACAAGTGGTGGACTTCACCGGCTGAGAGCGAATCAGGCAAGACCATAATTATAACAGGACGTGACGATCTTGAAAAGGTCCGGATCTCGGGCAAATACATTTACCGCCTTGATGTGAGCTGGGATTATGAGCCTGAGGCTTCGGGTATGCCTTCTGATCAGGACTCACGTCTTATGGAGCAGGCAACCGACGCGCTCCGTACGGCTTTCGACAAAAGTAAGTCGGCGATACTTACCGGCATCTATACCGGTGACGGTCGCCGCGACTGGATATTCTACTGCCTCAACCTTAAAGTATTCTCTTACGTTTTCAATGAGGCCCTTGCCGACCTCCCGGAAATGCCTTTGCAGATTTCAGCCACGGAAGATCCTGATTGGGAGGAATATCGCGAAATGCGTGCCGACACCTACATCAACCCCGACGGCGAGTAAGCACCCCCTGTTGCCGGATAACTGATGCAGGCGTCGGGGATCGCAAATAAAACAGGAACTATGATGGAAAATTACTTTCTTGGTTTTGTCAGCTGAGAAGCCATTTCCATGCGGGGACTATGTGGATGACTTTGCTGTCGACCTCCAACTCTTCCTCGTGGTCGAAAGTAATGATGTATAGATTTCCACACCCTGTCACCTTCGATGCTTCCAAAAGTCCCGCCATCTCTCTGTCGCGTGTGGAGGAGTCTGACAAATCCCAGCAAACCTGTATGGCCGCATACACCTCCATTGCCCGTTGCACTATGAAATCACACTCACGTTGGCCTTGATAATAAAAAATCCGGTCTACAGGAGTCCTTTCTCTATAAAGATGAAGTAATACAGTATTTTCAAGTTTCTTTCCGTCATCGTTGCTCTGCGGCAGAAGCACAGCGTCGCGCAGTCCGTTGTCGATACAGTAGTATTTTGGCAATGAATTTTCGGTTTTGCCAAGCGACTGACTGTAATTCAGTACTTTGATGAACATAAATATCTGTGTGGCATATTCCGCCCATCGATAGGGATCATCCTTGCCTGTTTTAAGCCCGCGAGATCGTATGTCGTTGGTTATATTCCGGATTGATGTCGGCTTTGTTATGTTTGCCATGATCCTTTTTAGAAAATACTTCACCACTTCTATGTTGGTCAGCTGATAATGCTCGATAAGATCTTTGAAAAGCATCGTATCGAAATATCCCTGTAGGATTCTTGTCCTGAGCATTGGGTTGTCGGTGAGGACAACTTCAGGAAAACCACCTTGATTGTTGTAGTCACGGAAGGCCGTACGCACTTTGGCCCGCTCCCTTTCGTCGTAGCTTTCTGTATTGATGCCCTTGAAGATGCAATACTCATGAAAAGAAAGTGGAAACGTCTCCTCTTCCAATGGCCATCCGCGCAGTGCCGATTGGAGTTCTGTGCTGAGCATGGTGGCGTTGCTTCCGCTGATGTATATGTTTTTGGTATAGTGTTTATAGAAACGCAGCACGAAGTATTCCCAGTTTTCAACGAGTTGTATTTCATCGAAGAATGCCACTACTTCACTGAAGTCAATTTCAGGATACATTTCACAATAGGCTTCTATGATGTCGTTGAAGTCCTCCGCGTTCATGCGGGATAGCCTTTCATCATCAAAGCTCACCCAAAGGATTTTTCTTCTGTCGAGTCCGTCGGCAAGGAGCTTATTGGCCACCGCTTCCATTTTACTGCTCTTGCCGCAGCGTCTTACTCCCGGTACGGTGATTATTTTCTTTATTCCTGTAGGCAATGGTTTGTCACGTACAATAAGTGGTGTGGGAAACTCTTGTTGCCGCATGAATATTTGGGTCTTTATGTATTCTTTGTTCATCTTTCCCGGATTTTGGGACAAAGTTACAAAAAGTTTCCCGGATTTTGGGACAAAATTGAAGAAAGTTTCCCGAAATCCGGGAAAGATACTCCTGAAGGTGACTATCAAGGTTAGCAAGTGGTGACTAAAATTACATTCTTATAATGCGATAGAGTTGCAAATAGATGTTAAACTAAGAAATTAGTTTGTATAACTAAGATTTTAGTTATACCTTTGCGGCATACGTTGGAACCAGCATGGTTCAAGAGATAAGAGGTAAACTTCCAAAACCAATGAAAAGACTTTCAGACAAAGAGGAGGAGATAATGGGTATGCTGTGGAGCCACGGGCCGATGTTTGTCCGTGAGATGCTTGATCTCTATCCGGAGCCGCAGCCTCATTTCAATACTGTCTCCACATTCGTGCGGGGACTGGAGGTCAAGGGAATGCTGACACATGAACGGGTCGGAAATTCATTTCGTTACATTCCGACGGTTTCCGCCGAGCAATACCGGCGCGAGACTCTGCCGGGACTTCTCAGCCGCCTTTTCGGAGGGTCGGGACTCAAAATGGTGTCGGCTCTCGTAAAGGAGGAGGTCGTCTCGCCGGAGGAGCTTCGCCAGCTTCTGGCTGAACTGGAAGAAAGCGATACTGACAGCCATTTTAAACAGTTTCTAAACCCGACTTCACTATGAAAGAGATTTGCGGATACATAGCCGTCTATTCGATTGAGGTGGCGATATTGATGACCGTTCTGACGGCGGTCTATCTGATTGCGGTGAGACCTATACGTAGTCCTGGACTGCAGCGGGGAGTCATAGTCGGAATCATGGTAGTGTCGCTGGCCGCGCCGTTATGGCTGGCATTGTATGCCGGGATGCGCTCTGGCGGTGAGGGGACCGGTGGCGCGATAGAAATAGGCCTTCCTATAGTCATCGCTTCATCCGAAAACGCGGCATCTGCTTACGGAGGTTTCGACTGGAGATACTCGTTGGTCTATGTCATTGCGGCAGGTGCATTTCTTACTTTGGCTATCTCTCTCCCCGGATGGTGGCGGGTGGTGCGGGGAATTGCTTTCAGCCGCAAACGCAGACTGGGACCATATATCATCGCGGTCACGGCACCAGGAAGCCGTCTGGTCTACAGCTGGGGGCGGTGGATAGTATGTCCGGAGGATGACCTGCTCCACTATGGCAAAATGATTCTTGCCCATGAGGCAGCCCACCTCAGGCGTCTGCATTGGGTAGATCTCCTGATAGGGCAATTTACAGTAGCTGTCAACTGGTATAACCCTGCGGCGTGGCTTCTGCTGGAATATCTGCGCGATGCCCATGAATACACTGCCGACAGAGACGTACTCCGCCGGGGTGCATCGAGAAAAGAGTATGCATGCATGTTAATAGAAAAGGCCGTCGGCAAGCCGCTTCAATTGTTTGCCGACAGCCTCAATCACAGTCAACTCAAAAAACGTTTAACCATGATGAAAAATCAGAATCAGAGCAGATGGCGTCGCCTCGGAGCGGCCGCCATGCTTCCCGCGCTTGCTGCGGGAGTGGCCTTTGCGGCAATGCCGCAGGTGAGCGGATGGATCGACAGTCTGAATCCGCGTGAATCAGCTATTGCATCCGTTTCGGACGACAAAGTTAGTGAAAATTTCGCGGATCTCCCAGTGGCGGGGACGGAAGCCCCGGCATCCGAAAGAAAAGAGAAGAAACAGGAGGAGAGTCTGGGAGGAACCGCCGGAGAGTTATGGACCGGCACTTCAGAGACCGCCAAGACAGATACTCCGCCTGCAATCTATGTCGACGGCAAGAAGACCGACATGAAATCCATCAAGGAACTTGATCCGGCGTCTATCGCAAAGATGGAGGTAAAGAAGATGCCGGACGGGACGTTTGCAATCAATGTGACAACCGTCAACACTCCGGAAGGCAAGGCGATAAAAGAGAAGGCGAAAGATTTTGTGCTTGCTGAATACAAGGGCGGACCTGAGGCCCTGCATAAAGCCCTATATTCCACTCTGCGGTATCCGAAAGAGGCTCAGGAAGCTGGTATCGAAGGGATAGCCGTAGTAAAGATTGAGATTAATGAAAACGGAAAGGTGCAGAATACATCGATTGCAAAAAGCAGTGGCAACGAACTTCTCGATGCCGAGGCTCTGCGGGCCACAAAGACTCTCAACGACTGGGAGCCTCTGCCTAAAGGGAGCGGTCTGACCACATATACTATTCCGGTAAAGTTTAAGAGGTTGTTTAAAAATGCTTGTTAACGCAGAGCCGGAAGATTTGTGATGGATTTATTCCTGCGGCGAAGGAACATAGCGGGCTATGAGACTGAGCCAAAGGGATAAAGACGCGCAAAGATTCCGGAATAACGGCAGGCATTCCTGTAAAGCCTCTTTAAAAGAATTTAATGTTTTCATCTGAATGGTGTCTTTTCCGTTAATCCGCATTTACTCCTCGGTCACATATCCCGATATGCTCCCTCCTCGTAAAGTGCGCCTTAACAAAAAATACACCACTCTGCGTTTAACAATGATTATTAAACAACCTCTAAGTTAGGCAATTAGGTCTTGGGCTTTAGAATTTAGATATCAGAGGGGGACACCAAAAATTCGGTGTCCCCCTCTTTTCGATTATCTATTGTCTGTTTTCTGACGCCTAAAACCTGAAATCTAACGCCTGATAAACAATCTAACGTCCTGTCCCTGGCGTCTGATGACCAACGATCCCTTTTCTGGGTCCGCAATACGGATTCCCTGAAGAGTGTAGTACTCGACCGGAGCATCCGTATCATCCGTCATGGCAGAATCCACACTGCTGTTCCCCTTAAGGGGAACGGAAAGATATGAATCACGGAACTCGACCTTTGCTTTCCCCTCTTTGACATTGTAAAGGGTCCATGAGGGAATATGTACATCATACATATCGCTGTCTGTGCGCTTCTCCAATGTTCCTGTGATCGGACCACCATCGCCTCCGGCATAATGGAGATCCATTACATTGCCGTCGTCGAATTTGAAATCCTTATGGCAGAGGGTAGGCTGGGCAGTGCAGGTCCCGGCGGTATAATTCACATTGAATTTGATGGAAGTCCTGAATCCTCGGTTGCCGAAATTCCTGACCGTAAAACTGTCTTCTGCTGTATCGATATAGAGAAGGCTCTGGCCGTCAGAAGAGTGTGTGACGTCTGTAAGAGTCATCGTGCCGTTGTACTTGTACATCTCTATTGCAGCGATAAAATCCACCCCCTGATCAATCACTTTGCCGACGGCATCAGGATAACTTGTAACTATCAAACAGCTTACAGGTCTGTCGCCTGACGGCTGGGGCTCACAGTAATAGGTCATCCCCTTGTTTTCGGCATCATAATTCAGAATGATGGGCTCATCAAGCATCCGGTCCGTATTCCAGTCGCTGACATAGATATAGGCGGAATATTCGCCATAAGTGCCGAGACTTGCTCCGGCAGGGATGATGACCTGCTGCTTCTCATAGTCGAATTTGGCCTCCACGGCGGAAATAGGAGTTCCATCGTAGTCGAAATCCGCCCAGAAACCATAAAGTATAAGATCATCGTCACCTTCGCCAGGTGCCACGACCGGCATGCAATATGTCCGTTCCCATCCCTGGACCGCACGTGTCAGTCTGTAGGAATCGAAATTATAATAGCCACACACCTCATCGCGGGTGGCTTTTGTCTGAGTCTTTTTCAAGACCGGGGTCTTGGGGATGCCGACCTCCGATAATGACTTATCCTGCGACTGGAAACGACTGTCTGCCGAGACAGAAGATCCGAAATCTGCTGCTGCGGCCGTGAATGCAATCGTTGACAAGTATGCGACTGCGGCGTATATGTTGAATTTTCTCATCTGTATGATTTTCATTAAAAGGGTGTACCAAACATCTTCACATTTTGATACACCCTCTATATAAAGATTTTCGAACGGGGATTATTTCACAACGGTTTTCATAGTCTTGTCGCCGGCACGGACTATATACATTCCTTTGCCCAGCATCTCAAGATTGAGCGATCCTTCCGAAAAGGCGGCCAGGACTCCGGACAGAGTGTAGACCTCTATCTTGCTGTCGGCATACACGATTCCGTTTTCAATACGGATTCCGCTGTCCACAGTGATGCCGTCCACTCCTTCCTGAGGCTCTTTCTCCGGAAGAATATTGGTGAATTCTTTCCAGATGTCGGCTTTCTTATACTCTTCTATTGCTGATTCCGGAACATACAGTTTCACTTCCGAGTAGAATTTGGCACGAAGCTCGTCGGTAAACTCCTTGCCTCCGAAGAAGAAGTCATCGGCCACAATCTCAAAATGATCATCATTCTGCTCATGAACCGGAGGTACAGGCGAGGCGATGTGTATCTCCTCCAGCACCCATTGCGGAGTATTGGTGGCCTCATCAGGTGCCCACAATGCAAGGCATCCATGTCCCATGCGGCGTATGCCTGATCCGATGTACACCTCTTTTACAAACGGGTTGCCCTGGAAGGCATCACTCCGGATCCATTCCACCGAATTAGGCACATCGATTCTTGTGAATCCGCGGCAATCGGCGAAAGAGCTCTTTCCGACTTCCTCAACACCCTCCTCGATCTTGAAGCTCTGCATGCTCTGGCACCAGAGATAGGCACTGTTGGGAATGATCTTGATCTGGCCGGGAACGACCGGATTCTCAAGTCCTGATTTGTTGAATATGCCATGTCCCAATTTCATTACCGAAGAAGGGATTTCAAGCGATCTCAGAGAGGTACAGAGTTCAAATGCACGCTCGCCGATACTGTCAGTCCCTTCATTGAGTTTGACGGTGGCAAGACTCGAACATCCCATAAACGTCTGCTGCGGAAGAGTCTCCACGCTCCCGGGCACCTCTATTTCTTTGAGTGCACCACACTCTGCAAAGACACACCCATCCACACCCGTCACATCCCATACGGTGCCGAGTTCCTTCAATGTGGAGGGAAGTTTGACCGATGCCAGTTTAGGGCATGCTTTGAAAGCCGCATGACCGATGGTCTCAAGGCCATCTTCGATTGTCACGGTCTCTACCTTGGCTTTCCAGAAAGCATAAGTATCGATATGTTTTACCGACCCGGCCACACTCAGGGTCTTTATATCGGCCTGATAGAAGGCCTGGCGTTCCACCTGTACTACGGCATATTCGGTATCGTCATCCGGATCGGTGACTTTGGACGGGATCTTCACATCCGTTCCCTCAAAATATTTTTTGACCGAGACGGTGGAATCAGACAGGGTGATGTATTGCAACCCATCCACTGTAAATGTGGACGCATCTGCGACTGAGATGCCGAATACAGCCATGACAGCCGGTAAAAGAGCTTTTGTTAGATTACTCATAAGGTAAATTTGAATATTAGGAAATTTATGGTTACTTATCTCACGATTGTCTTGAATGTCTCTCCGCCGATGCGTAGAATGTAGATTCCGGCCGGAAGCGAGATCTCTCTGGAAGATGTACGTGTCATCATCTGGCCTGAGAGAGTGTAGACCTCCGCCACATCTTCAGTACCTTCGATAACAATCGTTCCCGGAACGGTCTTTACCGAGACAGAAGCAACAGATATCTGGTCAACACCTGTGGAAAGACCCACTCGGTTCTCAAAAAGTTTCCAGCCTTCCGCATTTCCGTATGCGGCGTCCGACTCTGTCGGTACGCTCAGTATGGCAGATGAATAGACCGCAGATGGGAATGTGTTGGCATAAGCTGTAGGAGGCACTTCAGACATACATGAAACCGATGTAAGACCGCCGCAATCCTTGAATGCTTCGGATCCGACCTCAGTCACAGAAGCTGGGAAAGAGATGGATTTGAGGGCACCGCAGCCATTGAAAGCGTATGAACCGATAGTCTTGATCCCTTCTCCGAGACTGATTTGCTCCAGTTTGCTGCATCCATAGAATGCCTCATTCGATATGGCTTCAAGAGATCCTCCTAAGCTGATTTTTGTAATGGAACTGCAATAGCCGAATGCATTGACTCCCAATGATGTGATTTCTGGGAAAGCAAGATCTGTGGCAAGGACGGTGCAATTGTTGAAAGCGTTCCTTCCTATCTTGAGGATTTTGCCTTCAAACGTGACCGAAGCCAACGCCGTGCAACCGTTGAATGTCTTTTCCGGAATCTCGGTGATGCCTGAAGGTATTTTCAGAGAAGTGATCGCGGTGCAGCCCTCGAATGCCGAACCCTCGGAGAATCCGAGCGCGTCTTCTCCGCCAAGCACCTTGAGTGAGGAGGGGAGATTGACTGTGGTGAGCTGCGTGCACATCGGGAAAGAGTTGTAACCTAATTCCTCCACACCCTCTTCAAATGTCACCGACTTGAGAGAACTGCACATATTGAAAAGGTTCGGGCCAGGTTTCAGAATTGTGCCGGGCACAACGCATGAGGTGATGGTTGAACTGCGGAAAACACCATACTTGATGGACACCACCGTGTATTCCTTGCTTGTGGCCTCATCGGTCACTTTCGAGGGAATCACAAGGTCAATGGCTCCCGCAAACGATTTGGTCAACTGGCATGTTGACTCGTCAAGAGTTGTGTACTGAAGGTCGCCGACCGTGAATACATCGGCAAACGAAGCATTGGATGTGGCTAAAGCGGCACCAATGATGACTGAGTAGATCTTTTTCATTTGGTATAAATAAAAAATGAAACATACGTTTTGGTTCTGCCACAAAGTTAATAAGGATTCTCCGGTTTACCCCCCCCGAGTAGTTAAAAACTCTTAATTTAATAATTTTTAACTACAATTTAACATTTGAATTTTGCAGAAATGCTATGAAGGTAATTATTACTGTGAATAGTGTTGTTTAACATATCATAGCCTGCCGATTCATATAATTACCCGTAAAAGTACAAGAAAAGGTTATATCAGTATAACCTTTTAGAAATTTATTCCTATCTTTGTACAAAGATAATTCAGATTCTGTATGAAATATCTCAATATAAAGAAGGCACTTGCTGCCTGGCAAAACATGCAGCCCCTCTCTGAGAAAGACCGGGAGAGACTTAGTCGTCGTTTTACAGTAGATTTCAACTACAATAGTAATCACATCGAAGGTAATACCCTGACTTATGGGCAGACGGAAATACTGCTGCTCTTCGGCAAGGTAATAGGAGAGGCGGATGTGCGAGACGTTCAGGAGATGACGGCAAGCAATATAGGTTTGCGAATGATGATCGAAGAGGCTACAGTAAAGGGAATTCCCTTGACGCAGAATTTTATTCGCACATTACACAAGACTCTGCTGCGGGAGGATTACACAGTTTATAGAAATTTGCCGGGTGGTGTCCAGACAAGTTATGTTATACATGCCGGCCAGTATAAAACGAGACCGAATAGCGTAATCACGAGATATGGTGATCGTTTTGAGTATGCCTCACCAGAGGAGACGCCAGGGCTTATGGCTGATTTGATGGACTGGTATAACAATGCAGAGCAGAATGGCAAACTCTCGCCTGTGGAGTTGGCTGCCTTGTTTCACTATCGTTATATTCGTATTCACCCTTTTGAAGACGGCAACGGACGTATTGCCCGATTGATGGTGAATTATATTCTTACCCGACACAACTATCCGATGATTGTAGTCCGTAGCCGCAAGAAAAATGAATATTTGGAAGCACTACATCAGGCAGACCTTGAAGTAGGCCATGTTCCGAGCGACGGAGCCCATGCCGACATCAAAGACATACGACCGTTCCTTAGATATTTCAACGAATTGGTAGCTACCGAAGTGTACAACGACGTATTGTTTGTGAGCGAGAAAAATGAAAATATATGGTGGTATGATGGGGAACGAATCGCTTTCCGAACACCCAGTTATACTAAAATTCTAAACGCCATGCGTACCCAGCCGACACTTACTCTTGCAGATATGCAGGAAGAAACCGGCATCAGCATTACAGCCATCCAAAAATTGTTGGATAAACTAATTTCTAAAAAATACGTCGAGCGCGGCGACAAAGATGGCAGTTGGAGAGTGTTTCTGACGCAATAAAATGGAGATTCCACAGGCACTCAAAAAAATCAAAAGCGGTGGTACGAATTTGAGCCTCTAAAAAACCGGACAAATGAAAGAGGGGATGCCGAAATCCGGTATCCCCTCTGGTTAAAGGAATATTATTGTCTAAGGTAAGGTTCAGGAGGCGGGGGTGAACGAGGAGTAGACCACTCTCACTTTCTCGTCGCGGCCGGAACCTTCGAATCCGGTCACAAACACCCGAACATTGATCCTTTCGTTTTTCGATGTGGTGATGTAGAAGGCGATTCCTTTGTCCGTACTCAGACCGGAGCCCTCGATCACAGGGCGTGTGGAGGAAGAGACAAATGGATTCCAGGTGATATCGTCGATCGAAGCCACACTGCGGGGAGCCGTGAGGCCGCACAGCCAATATGTCTGGTCGTCAAGAGCGGCAGCCGTGTATCCCGTCTGGGCGGATCCCAACAATTTGAAGCCTTTTTTCCAGCCCTCGGAAGTGTTGTAGTACGGGAGAATACGATAAGTGAAATTCGATTCGATCACAAGATCATACTGATATTTGCTGTCCTCATAGACTTTGAACTTTCCGGAATCGGCAAGACCTGTACGAAAAACAGCTTCGGTGGCCTTGTCAGGCACAGCCTGTGTGACATCGTTGTTAGGATCATCCGGCCCGTCGTCATCGCCGCAAGAAGGGAGACTGGTCACTGTAACAGCCGTCAGGCAGATGGCGGCGAATCTTAGCAGATACTTTTTCATGATTTATATTAATTGTATGGTGTGCATGGATTTATTCATTCCCGGATCACAAGCATCGCGTCGCCATAAGCCCCGAATGCATATTTCTCCTGAATGGCAACGTCATACGCGTGCATGATGAGATCATAGCCGCCGAAAGCGGCCACCATCATGAGCATCGTGGAGTAGGGAGTGTGGAAATTTGATATCATGGAGGTGCAGACAGAGAACTCGTAGGGAGGGAAGATGAATTTGTTTGTCCATCCCTTATATGGCATTATATGGCCGTTCATGCAGACAGAGCTTGCGATGGCTCTCATTACGGATGTGCCTACGGCACAAACCTTCGACTCGCGGTCTTTCGCCTCGTTGACCAGATCGACCAGATCGCCGTCGACAGTCATGTCCTCCGAGTCCATACGATGCTTCGTGAGATCCTCCACATCAATATCCTTAAAATTGCCGCGTCCGCTGTGAAGGGTGATGAATCCTTTTTTTACACCTTTTATCTCAAGTCTCTTGAGCAGCTCACGGCTGAAATGCAGACCTGCCGCGGGAGCCATCACCGCTCCTTCCTCGGTAGCGAATATGCATTGGTAACGCTCCTCGTCCTCAGGCTCCACGTCGCGTTTTATATAGTCTGGCAACGGTGTCTCACCCAGCGAATAGAGTGTCTCCTTGAACTCGTCGTGGTTTCCGTCATAGAGGAACCGCAGTGTGCGGCCGCGGGATGTGGTGTTGTCGATAACCTCGGCCACCATGGTGTCTCCCCCGAAATACAGTTTGTTGCCGATACGTATCTTCCGGGCCGGTTCCACCAGCACATCCCAGAATTTGTTGGCGGCATTCAGCTCACGGAGAAGAAACACCTCAATGCCGGCACCGGTCTTCTCCTTGTTGCCATGCAGGCGTGCCGGGAAGACGCGGGTGTTGTTGAAAAGCATCACATCGCCGTCATCGAAATACTCGAGGACATCCTTGAAGATCCTGTGCTCGATGGTCTTGTCCTTGACGTTGACCACCATCAGACGGCATTCGTCGCGGTTTTCACTCGGATATTGGGCAATCAGGTTTTCAGGGAGTTTGAATTTGAAATGCGAAAGCTTCATCTATCTGTATAAGTATGTGTATGTTGTTTTTACTCTTTGTTGATATTTCGTTCAGTTGGCGGCAGGATCGGCGGGAAACTCCAGCGGGCAATTGTCGATCATCGCCACAGCGGCGTCTACCGACAGACAGTCTTCCGCTCTGGCATTGCCGACACGTGTACGCCGCAACGCCGTCAGGTGCGCGCCGCTCCGCAGAGCCACGCCGATGTCGCGTGCCAGAGCACGTATGTAGGTGCCCTTTCCGCACACTATCCGCAGCACGATCTCCTCCTGTGAGAACGACAGAAGTTCCAGCTCATCAATCCGCAGAGGCTTGGCCTTCAGCTCTACCTCGGCACCTTTGCGTGCGAACTTGTAGGCTCTTTTGCCATCCACTTTCACGGCTGAGAATACGGGAGGTACCTGCATGATATGTCCTGTGAAACCGGGGAGAACACTCTCCACAAGCTCACGTGTGATATGGTCGGTGGGATATGTGGCGTCGATCTCCTTCTCAAGATCGAAACTCGGAGTGGTGGCACCGAGTCTCAATGTGGCCACATACTCCTTTGAGCCGGCCTGCAGCTCCTCAATACGGCGCGTGGCGCGACCGGTGCAGACGATAAGCACCCCGGTGGCCAACGGATCAAGAGTACCGGCATGCCCCACCTTGAATTTCTTCAGCCTCAATCTCCGCTGTATGGCACCTCTGAGCCTTTTCACGGCGTCGAAGGAGGTCCAGCCATAAGGCTTGTCTATATATAATATTTCTCCGGAAATAAAATCCATCTCTAAGGAAATAAACAAATTGAGGTCATCGCCATAGCAGACACACGACTGCCATGACCAGACAGTAAACGGCAAACCATACAAGTTTTCCGCGACGGACCAGCGACAGCATCCATCTGCATGCGCAGCATCCCACTACGAAAGCACTTACAAAACCCACTACAAGCGAAAGCGCGCCTACGCTGTTCTCGGCCGATGTATGGCCGCTCAGTAGTTTCGCGGTGTCGAGCAGGGCCTCCCCCAGAATAGGGAGGATGACCATAAGGAAAGAGAACGATGCCACTTTGTCGCGTTTGTCTCCGATAAGTATGCCGGTGGCGATTGTGGTGCCGGAACGGCTGAGACCTGGAAGCACTGCCACGGCCTGTGCGCATCCTATGACAAAGGCGTCAAGCCAGCCGATGTCGCGTCCCCGTTCGCCTGATATCATTCTGCCGGTACGTCGGTCCACTCCGCTGAAGTGGGCGAACGCAAGCAGACAGGCAGTCGCTATCAGGCAGATTCCTACCACGGTCAGGCCGTTGCCGAAGAACGCCTCGACCTGGTCTTTGAAGAAGACTCCCACGATTCCGACAGGGATGCAGCTGACAAGAATCTTGCATACGTAATAGAAGTCGTCATCGCGTCTGAACGTGAAGAAACTTCTGCAAAGGCGCGAGAACATCGGCCACAGAACCACGATCGTCGAGCATACTGTCGCCGCATGGACCATGATGTCGAACTGGAGCACCTGATCGGACGGGAGGTCGATGCCGAGTATCTCCCGGAAAATCTCAAGATGGCCGCTTGAACTGATCGGGAGATACTCCGCCAGTCCCTGTACAATTCCGAGAATAAGCGCGTCAAGCCATTCCATATCTTAGAGGCTGCTTTCAGAAGGACCGGGATTGTCATTCCGCTTTCCGCGCAGACTGCGTGGGGTATAGATTATGGCGAAGGCCATCGAAAGGAAGCCGAGGAAAGCCAGTGTGGGTCCGACCACTATTCTGCGGGTACTGAATATGTCAGGATTGAAGCCTCCTTCCACGGAGCTTCCTCCGCCGGTCATGAGCAGAAATCCAAGTATAATCATGACCACACAGCATCCCATCAGGATGAAGTTGATACGTGTGAACGGACGCTGTCCGTCTGCCACCGGGACGATGCCGGAAGACGATTGCTTCATTTTCCGCTGGGCCTCGCGGCGTGCGAAGCTGGATGCGGGAGCGGACTTGGTATTTGCCATTGTAGGTTCTTAAGTTGATATTTGATGGAGAGACTGTGTTTCGTTATAGCGTATGATCAGCGGAAAAGATCATCATAGTCTTTCCGCAAATAACGGTTGGTGGCGATGACGGATGCCAGAGTGCATATAAGGGCACCGGCCACCACAAGCCCTGCGGCCACACAGCCGAACTGCCACCAGGGCACTATTTTGTCGGGGGTGCCGAGTCCGAGTCCGGGAGCTCCGGCCATCACTGCGGCCATAACTGCCGAAGCGATGATTCCGGCAATCACTCCGGAAAGAAGATTGCCCGAGACGATAGGGCGGCGGATAAATCCTCCGGTGGCACCCACCAGCTGCATAGTGTGGATTGTGAACCGTCGTGAATATACAGTGAGATGCACGGTGTTGTTGATGAGCACGAACGATATCACAAGCAACGCGAGTGCTACGGCACCGAGCACGTATGACATGCTTTCGAGATTGCGGTTCATCGATTCCACCATCTCCGCGTCGGGAGCGGCCACACCGGCCACACCCTTCATGGCGGCTACCTCCTTCTTCACTTTTCCGAGCATGGCTTCCGAAGCATAATCGGCTTTCAGGGTGAAGCATACCTCGGGTGAAAGTGGATTCACTCCGAAAAGTTCCTGAAGATCCTCGCCGGTATCTGCCTTCCATTGCTTCATGGCTTCGGATTTGGTGACGGTCCTTACCGACAGGGCGAAGGGACGGGAGGCGATGACACGGGCCAGAGAATCGGCCTGTGCGTCGGAAGCGGAGTCTGTCAGGACTGCGGTCAGCTCTATTTTCTCTTTCAGGCGTCGGGTCTCTGTAGCCGCGCCTATCGACGCGAGTGCAATCACGCCGACAATCACCAACACAAGCGTGACACTCACGATGGTGGTCAGATGGGCGGCCCAATATGATATGCGGGCCTCTTTCTGGTGCTTCATTTATCTGATGCGCTATGTTGGAATCACCTTGGCATCCGCAGATGCGACGGCGACGACATCCCTTTCCATGCAGAAGAGGGAGAATCGCGGATGCAAAGTTAATACATCTGGAAGCCGAAGTCAAGTATTTTGACGATTTTCCGCCAATTATACCTGAAAATAAGGTCAGAAAGGGAACAGAAGGGGGAGCACGAAGATCATCAGAAGTCCGAGGACTATCTGGAGCGGAAGACCTACCTTGATGTAGTCGGTAAACCTATATTGCCCCGCAGGCATGACAAGAGCGTTGGGCGGAGTGGAGAACGGGGATGCGAAGCACAGACTCGCGCCGAACGTGACAGCGAAAAGGAACGGCAGCGGATTGGAGCCGTAGGCTGTGGCGCATTCCAGAGCGATAGGTGCCAGGAGTACAGCGGTAGCGGTATTGGAGATGAACAGCGTCATCAGCGATGTGGTGAAAAACACACCGGCAAGTAGCAGATGAGGTCCCGAATCGCCAAGCCATGCAACGAGTGAATCGGCGACAGCCTGCGATATCCCAGTCTTTTCCAATGCGAACGACATGGGCATCATCGCCGCAATGAGTACCACGCTGTCCCAGCTGATTGTCTTGTAAGCGGCGTCCACATTGCGGAAGCATCCTGTCAGCACCATGGCGACAGCAGCTGTCATCACAGCCACGACAGCCGGAACCAGACCGGAAACCAGAGCTGCGATCATGAGAAGCATTATGACCGCCGCGACAGGGGCCTTATAGTCGAGTGTGACCCTGGCGGCCTCCTCGAGAGGTTCGCCGAGGACCACCCACAGTCCCCTGTTTTCCGACAGACCGCCGATGGACTTCCAGGAGCCCTGTACCAGCAACACGTCGCCCGGATGGACCGTGCAGCCTCCGATACCTTCGATGATATACTGATTTTTACGTCGGATTCCGATCACCGACACTCCTCTTGAGGCCAGCCCGATGTCAGCCACCTTCCGGTTTAGGACGGAGGAGTTGGGAAGCGGCACTATCTCGGCCATTCCGATGTCATAGAACTGGAGCTGACGCTTTCTGTCGGTCCCGGCATGAAGCGACAACCCTTCTGCGCGGGCAAAACGGTCTATGTCGGCTATGTCGCCTCTTACGTAGACAGTGTCTCCTGTCTGCAGCATGGTCGAGGCTTCCGGGGCGGTCTGGGTGATATTTCTGATCAGTCTCTTTTCCTCGCCGCGACGGATCTCAAGGACCTCGATATTGTAATCGCGGCGCAGAGCCAGCTGTCCGAGTGTCTGTCCGACAACCTTGGCACCGTTGGGCACGGTAAGACGGAAAAGATTGGCCTCCAGGCCGTATTCATCCACTATCTGGTGGAGTGAGCGTGAATCTTTGCCGTCCGAGGCAAACACACCCCGACGGGACAGAAACCATTTGCTCAGAGGGATAAGCAAAAGTGTGCCGGCAATAAGACAGATGATTCCGGCCGGAAAGAATGTAAAGAATGAAAGAGGGTCGTGGCCTGCTTCCTTCCACACTTCGGCTATCACCAGATTGGGAGGTGTTCCGATAAGGGTCAGCATTCCGCCAAGACTGCTGGCAAAAGCCAGAGGCATCAGAAGCCGTCCGGTGGAGAGGCCCGCACCGGCGGCCATACTCACCACAATAGGCAGCATGAGGGCCACAGTGCCGGTATTGCTTACAAATCCGCCTATAAGAGCCGTAGCACCCATCACAAGAATAAAGAGGCGTGTCTGGCTCTTACCGGCGAGACGGAGAAGCCGTGCGCCTATCATTTTGGCCAGACCGGTATTGAATATGGCTCCTCCTACCACAAAGAGGCCTACCATCATGATCACGATAGGGTTTGAGAAACCCGACAGAGCTTCCGGGACAGTGATGGTTCCTGAGAGAACCAGAACAAGAAGAGCCAAAAGAGCGACTATGTCGGCGCGGATTCTGCCCCAGATGAAACCTGCGGCCGCCAGAACGAGAGTAATCAGTGTGACGGTCATTTCAGCAATAAAGATTATAGGGTCGTGAAAAATGCAAAATTAGTAAAACTTGGTCTATATGGCAAAAATGAATCCGGAGAACTTGTTTTTGAGCACATTTTTTTGATTTAGTCCGATTTTTTACTAACTTTGGCTCTCGTTAGACCATCCGGCACTAAAATGCCGCTCTGTCGGCAAAAGTGTCTCATACCAGACATTTTATCAGTTCACTATATTTCAAACACTACCTACACATGCAAAAAACCTCTATCACCAAAGGGATTGCGCTTCTGGCACTGATCCCTGTCGCGGCTCTTGCATCGCAGCCCCGCTTTCTTACGGAGCTGGCAGGCAAAGCTCAGGCGGACGTGCCTGATCTTATGGCCGCTCCGTCGGCACCGGCACCGGCCTGTACCGATCCTATCGATCACGCCATGACTATAGCGAAAGAGGGTCTGCCCACTCTGGTCGACGCCGTAAAAGGCGATTTCATCCAGGCTCCTGAGGCAGACTTCTCATTCACAGGGGAAAGATTACGTCCCGCTACCGGTTCTGTCAAGACAGCCGCTCCTTCCAGGGCTTCGCAGAAAGCCACTGCATTGAAGCCCGGCTATTACATCACAAAGGATTACCTCACCACCAATCCCAACTCGTTCTCTTCGAAAGCCATCCAGATGGTGGAGCGCAACGACTCCATACTGATGCTCAACGTCTACACCGGAGGTACGAAGATTTATCTGGAAGATGAGGGTGCCTACTATTCAATCCCGGCACAGGTGATATTCACCCATGCCAGTTACGGGGATATATGGCTTGTGCCGATCAACACTACCCAGGGTACGTACGATCCTAAAGGTAAAGTGACGGCAGCCGTCGATGCCCAGGGTAATCTCAAACTTTCTTCCTGGGCCATCATGATCATCAGCGGGCAATACGAAGGAAACGCCTTCGGGGCATACGCCCGCTCGGAATGGAAGGTCAGCAACGCCTCGGTGAAGATCACCGACATCGGCAACAACGTCTATTCCTATCCGATGCTGATCGAACAGACATATTCCAACCGTCTTGCCCTGTATAATATGGTAGGTTACGGCGGCTCGATCGAGGCTTCCATCACTCCTGCCAAGGGACTGAGCATCACTCCGCAGTTCATGCTCAATAATCCCATGATGGGAGACTTCTTCTGCTATGCGGCCGACTGGAACACCAACAAGGTGAACGCTGCCGCCATAATTTCCGGCTCAGCCACGGCCACAGGCTTCGAACTCGGAGACTGGGCGATCGGACTCAGAGCCAATCCGGCACAGACAATATTACAGGCAAAAGAGACGATCATCACATCGTCGGTGTCGGTGAACTATCCGGCCCCTGTCGGAGGCAACTTTACCGGTGAAGGCACCGAATCGTCGCCGTATCAGATCGCGAACGTCGACGACCTGCGCCGGATGGCTGAATTCTCGGCCAGCGGCGAGTCTTTCCAGGGCAAGCATTTCACTCTCACAAAAGATATTGACATGGGGTCGCCATCGGCCGCATGGGATCCCATCGGTTCCGTTTCCACCCCGTTCAATGGCAAATTTACCGCTACAGGACATGAAATCAAGAATTTCACCGGTAATGGACGTGGCAACAACTACTTCGCTCTCTTCGGTTATCTTGGCCCGCAGGCCGTAATAGAGAATCTGCGCCTTACAGGCGTGTCGCTCAGCGGCACAGGTGACGCCGTCGCTGCCATTGCAGCCTGGAATGAGGGCTCCATCTCCAATTCATCTGTAAGCGGTACTGTAGCCGGCGGAGGCAACGAGACCGCAGCAATTGCGGCTGTAAACTCAGGCACAGTAAAAGGATGTTCAGTAAGCGGCAAAGTGGCCGGAGTCGGCAACTGTGGCTCGATATCCGGACAGAACTACGGCACAATCTCGATGTGTTCCTCTGATGCGGATGTGCAGTCCACTGGCTTCATCTCATCCATTTATCACTGTGTCGGCGGTCTTGTCGGGATGGTATCTCCTCTTAAGGGCACAAACGCAGTAATAGAGGATTCGTATTTCTGCGGCACACTTACCGACAACTACGGAATGGCCTCGATGGGAGGTATCTCAGGCGGCTCGGTGGGCGCACACATCGAACGCTGCTTCAATGTAGGTCTTATCTCTGCAAAAAGGGCCTCTATGGAGAGCGACACCTCCACCGGAGGTCTTGTAGGTCTTCTGAGCGGCACGGAAATGTCGAACTGTTTCAATGCAGGCACAATTCTCAAGGCCCAGACATCCGACCAGGTAGGCGGACTCATCGGTTATCTTTCATGCTCGTATCTCGGCAACACTGTCAATGATAAGAATACTGTAACAAACTGTTACAACACAGGATACATAAATTCAACCTCAAGCGAGACGCACAAAGGGATCTATGGAGCCACGTTTGAGCTCAACGGCTATAATCCTGCTCCTCAGATGTTGTTCAACTGCACGTTCGATTCTCAGGTCACAGGTATCGATTCCCCCGATTACGGACGCACATCCGACACATTCACTGCCGGACAGCTTCCGCAGGGTTTCAGTGCCGACGTGTGGACAGCGACTTCCGGACGCTATCCGATGCTTAAGAAACTCGTAGACACTGACGCCTCTCGTCTTGCTGTGGCTTTCATGCAGCTTTCCGACAAAGAGACTACCCGGAAAGTGAAGAAAACCATCACCCTCAATTCGGACAGCCCTGTGGCATGGGGCTTGCTCGGTGAAAATGGAATTATATCCTCCACCACCGCTCTCTCCGTATCGGGCAATACCATCACTGTCGGATCCGACTACGGCACCGAGGCAGTAGTGGCATATACACCAGACGGAAAATCGATGAAAGCCTACTATGTGCAGGCTGTTCCGAAGGTGTTCGAGGGTGAAGGCACCGAGGCATCTCCTTATCTGATAAAGAACAAGAATGACTTCAAGACACTCCACCGTGCCGTGGCCACATTCGCCCAGCCCCATTCCGGCGACTGGTTCCGTATGACAGCCGACATCGACTTCGGACACGCTTCCGACTTCTCTGGCGTGGGAGTATCCACCACCAATCCTTTCGGAGGTATCTTCGACGGTGACGGACACACCATCAGCAAACTTACAGTGCGTACCGTGGCTTACGAACCCGGTGGAAAAGCCACGACAAAAGGCTCATACAACTATGCGGGTCTGTTCGCGGTACTCGGTCCTACGGCGACGGTGAAAAATGTCAACATAGCCGCTGACTGCGTGTTTGACGTGTGGGGAGTGGCCGGTCCGATAGCCGGATACACTCAGGGCCGCATCGAGAACTGCCGCAACTATGCGCCGGTCAACGCTATCTACCAGTATGCCGGCGGTATCACCGGTGCCCAGACAGCCGGAAGTGTGATCGAGGGCTGTTACAACTCGGGAGCGATCCGTGTAGGATATGAATACGTAGGCGGCATCACCGGTCTCTGCCAGGGAGAGATCCGCCTCTGTCAGAACGACGGTGACATCACAGCCACACATCTGAACGACATTGTGACCAACACAAACAAGAGTGCGGCAGGCGGTATAGCCGGAAGTGCTTATGGTAAAATCGAGAATTGTGTCAACAACGCCACCATCTCCGCCACACGTTATGTCGGAGGTCTTGTAGGTGTCGGTACCCGTCCCACCATCAAGAGTTGTCTCAACAACGGTATCGTGACCTGCACCGGCGAGGCCGACACCCGTGGAGCCATCGCAGGCAATCTGAGCGGCCGCGGCGAAATGAGCGGAAACTTCTTCGACATATCGGTAACACCTTTCGGGGCTGCCAACAGTCTCGGCATCGCAGGCAACACCGGTGTATCCACATCCCGTCTGGTCAACGGACAGGCACTTGACGGATTCGATGCCCGGATATATGACTTCGCTGACGGCAAATATCCGGTGCTCAAGAGATTCACCACCGAAACCGCTGCCGGACGTCTCCGCACGATGTTCGTACGCTTCGCCGACGGCGAGGTACGCACTAATGTGGTCAATGCCGTGCCTCTATCATCTCCTCAGGGAATAGTATGGAAACTGGATAAGAACGCCAACTTCACGATCTCAGGCTCTACTCTGAATGTAGTGCAGCCCACTGAGCTGGAAGTGGCATCCGATGTGCTCACCGCGACACTCGGAGGACTTACGAAAGTGTTCGAACTCAAATCCATCCCTAATGTCCTCGACGGACGCGGCACTGAAGCCAATCCGTTCCTCATCCGCACGACGGACGATTTCAACAAATTGTCGAACTTTATCACGACATCCGCGATGGACTACAATGGATTCTTCTTCCGTCTGGAAAACAATCTTGATTTCACCGGAAAGGAATTCTATCCCATCGCACTCGGCAAGATAAAGTTCCAGGGTGATTTCAACGGCAACGGAAAGACCGTCAAAGGATTCAAATACGAGAATACAGAAGCCACCGATGGCAAGGGACGCTATGTGGGATTCTTCGGAACCCTCGGCGAGGCCTCGCATGTGCACGATCTGACGCTTGACGGCCAGATCATCGCCAACAGCAATGCCGGAGGATTTGCCGGACGTCTCTACGGACGCATTTCCGACTGCGTGCACCTCGGCACCGTATCTGTGTCCGGAGCCTCCACAGTGGCCGGCTTTGCATCCAACGCATACGAAGGTGCCGCCCTCTCCAACTGTGTGAACCGCGGAACTGTCGTTGCCAACAAGCGCAACGAGGCAGGCGGTATTGTCGGACGTGCTGTCAATACATCCATTACCGGATGCTCCAATGAAGGCACTGTCTCCGCCCAGACTCTTGCAGCCGGAATAGCTGTGACCATCTCCGGAGATGTCACCGACTGCTTCAACAAAGGCAGGATAGAATCCACTGCTACCAGCTACTCCTATACTGCCGGACTCATTGGAACCGGTTCGAAGGGTGAACTGACCATCACTCGCTGTCACAACGATGCTGACATCACAATCCCCGGCTCATACCTCGCAGGTATCATCAGCAACACTGAGAAGTACACTACAAATCAGGGTGAGCCGATCGACGGATGCTTCGTCACAATGACCGACTGTTATAACACGGGCAAGCTGTCGGCAAAAGGATATGCGGCAGGTGTGGCATACACTCTCGAGGGTGGTGTCAACCTCTCAGGATGTTACAACAAGGGCGAGATCTCAGTTCTCACCGGCGGATATGCCGGAGGCGTATTCGGAAGTCTCGGAGCCGACCCCCGAAAGGAGAATCTCGTATACAACTGCTGGAACGAAGGAAACATCACATCTACAGGTCGCCAGAACGGCGGATTCGCACAGGGAATCACCGAAGGTGTGAATGTCGACAACTGCTGGAACCTCGGTAATGTGACCACCACATACGTAGGTGAAGGAGGCAACCAGGCCTTCACGGCAGGTTTTGTGGCATATTGCAACGGAAAATACACCCGCTGCTGGAATGCCGGCAACGTCACTTCATCGCAGTTCGCCGTGTCCGGATTCGCATCCTACGGCTCGGCCACCATCGAGAACTGCTTCAACCTCGGAGATGTCACTTATACCGGTACAGTGAAACCCAATGCCAACTTCGGTGGAGCAGCCGGACTCTGGAACCAGGGTCAGAATACCTCCATATCATGTTATAATCTGGGTACGATCAAGGCTACTCTACAGGCAGCAGGCCTCCATTCGGCAGCATGGAACGGCGCGAAACTCATCAACTGTTACAACGCAGGGGATGTGATTGTCACCGGCAACGACAAGACCAAATCGGATGTGCTTGTGTCACGTCGTCCGAACGTTCTTGAAGGGGAAACTGTGATCACCGGCAACTACTATGCCGCCGACCGTATCTCCGACAGCTCGCTGGCCAACTCACAGAAAGCCATCGGGGTGACATTGCGCGAACTCCGTAAGGCCGAACTCGGCGAAGGATTCCATTACGACCGTGCCGCCCTTCCGACCGTGGCCGATCTGCTTAAACCGGCCCGTCAGAGCTTTGCCGCGGGTGCCTACGACTTCAAGACGGCATCCGACACCGATGACAACGTGACTGACTGGATCTATTTCCCGGCTCTCGGCGGTCTGACCGTAACTGCCGACAACGGTGCCATTGTCAGCTCAGACAATATAGTCTGGCCGATCAACCTCGGAAAACTGACGGTAGCTGTGACCGCTGATGAAACCGACCTCCGCAAAGAATATGAATTCTCTGTCAGTCATATCTCCAGTGTGGATGAGATCGATGCCGGACGCGAGGTAGCCAGCCGCAAATACTACGATCTGGCCGGACGCGCACTTCCCGAGGCACTGCGCGGACAGGTGACAGTGGTTGTGACACGTTACACCGACGGCACTGTCGAAACACGCCGCGTGCTTCTGACCGACTGACTCCATACATCACGTTACTGAAAATAACCGAGGCCGCTTCCGAAATTCTCCGGAGGCGGCCTCCTGTATGCTTGCAAAAGAGAATACGAACAAGACCCTTAAGATGTCTTAAGAAATGATTTCCAGCCATCAGTTTCTTGCCTGAAATTTTGCAATGACAATTCTTTTCATGTTATCTTTGCGACAGGACTTGAGTCCAGACGTTACCCTATATTCCGGAATCTCTGTTAGCGTCACCTAATTAAAGTATATGTTGAATCTAACAAATCAAAGCCAATGAGAAATTTCTATTTTCGACCCGTCGCAGCTTTGCTGGCGACCGTAGCCATACTGCCGGCATTCGCTGCCGACTCCAAATCATTCGTCGTCGACGGTCTGTCATACACTGCTGTCTCCGACTCCACGGCAATGATCATATTTGATAAAAGTTATGAAGAACTGACATCCGTAATCGTGCCGCAATCCATAAACTACGATGGAAAGACGTATGCAGTGACGCAACTTGATGATGACTGTTTCAACAGATGTGAGAAGATAAAGACCGTCACACTCCCTTCTACTATTGCGGAAATGGGGAAATCCGCTTTTTCAGGGTGTTATGCCTTGGAAAGTGTTAACCTGGGAGATACCCGTATCACGGAGATTCCCAGTGCCTGCTTTTCCGCATGCAGAAAACTTCAGTCCATCACCATTCCTGCCACTGTCACTTCCATATATCGGAATCCGTTTGTGCAGAATCTGGAATTGAAATCCATCAATGTGGAAGAAGGAAACCCGTCATTCAAATCGATCGAAGGAGTCCTGTTCTCAATCAGTGGCAAAACACTTCAGGCATATCCGTGCGGCAAGGCAACCACATACGTCGTGCCCGAAGGGACGGATTCCATCGGAACCGAGGCGTTCAACACCGATCAGGTGCTTGCCTCCCTTACACTGGCTGCCTCCGTCTCTTTCATCGGTTCATCCGCTTTCCTGTATTGCGACCAGATGACCTCTCTCGTTATCCCGGAGGAATCCAGGCTCAGAGAAATAGGGATGAGCGCATTCTCATCCTGTAAAAAACTTACGGGACACCTTGCTCTTCCCGAAACTCTCACCACCATCTCCTCAAATGCCTTCATGAAAACTTCCATAACCGGAGTGACCATACAGCCGGGAGTGACATCGATCGGCACTAACGCTTTCTCTGCTTGTGTGAATCTCTCCAAACTGGAAATCAAAGGGGAGACCCTCACCAGTATCGGCGACGGAGCCTTTGCGGATGCGGGGATCACCGAACTTGTGATTCCCAACTCTGTCATCAAGGTGGGCATGACAGCTTTCAGCGGATGCAAACGTATGGCAAAAATGACAATAGGTACGGGATTGGGAGTGATTCAGTTGCGTGTGTTCGATAAATGCAGTGCACTTAAAGAAGTTGTCTGTCTGAATCCCGAACCTCCTGTATGCCAGATAACCGACAGATATCCGCTTTTCCCTGCAGCAGTTTTTTCTTCTGCCGTGCTGAAAGTTCCGTCGGGTTCTGTAGACGCATACAAAACTGCAGACAGCTGGAAAAACTTCACGACAATTGAAGCGGACAATTCCGGTATAAAGACAGTAGGCTCTGCAGATGATCCGATCCGGATTTGCTCCGATGGCATCATGACAGATGCGTCTTATGTCGAGATCCATACTATTTCCGGACAGACAGTATATAAAGGTGACGGAGGACACATCGCTCTTTATGCAAAAGGCATCTATGTGGTACGCGCGGATGGCCGTACATATAAGGTGGCTTTTTGAGCCGATATCATAAAATATGGCTGTTATTGCCAAGCCGGGGTCGGAGAAGACTCCGGCTTCTTTCTTGTAGGACGATACACAATAAACGTTGGCAATCCGATGTATATATTATAAAGGGTTATATTAAGACGGGATGTTGCTTATGACAGAATTGACTCCAGAATATCGTCGGCTGGCTCATCAATTGCTCAACAAAGAATGCAGTTACCGTATGCCTCCCGAGGTGATTGACGAGTTCATATCCAAAGGGGAATTACTTACTTTACGTCGAGGTCAGAATGTGATCGCCGCCGGAGAAGTGGACGATAATCTCTATCTTCTCCTTGAGGGGATAATGCGGTGCTGGTATAGTGACGGACGTCAGGAAATAACATTGTCTTTCGGTCTTCCGGGGGTCATAGTGCAACCTATGCATTGCTATTACGGGTCAGAACCGAGTTCGGAGAACTATGCGGCCTGCTGTCCTTCCACGCTGTTGAAAATAGCCCGGAAGGATTTTGACAGCCTTGTGGAGAGTAACCATTGTTTTGCCCAGTGGAATCTTCGGCTGGCCCAATGTCAGCTTTATCACTATGAGATACGCCGAAGGGAAATCAAGGGAGACGCACAGGCGCGCTACGTGGCTCTCATGAGGCATCGTCCGGAAATCATAAGAAATGTATCTCTAAGAATCATAGCTACATATCTGGGCATAACTCCCGAATATCTCTCTGCTATCCGGGCGAAAGTATAGAGAGGGTTATCTGACAGCCCAATGCAGTTTCTGGCGCAGTGTGGAGGGGAAATTGTCACCCGGCAGAGAGAGAGCATGTATGCAGAACGGAGCCCGGTTTATCGTGATGGAAGATCCGCATTTCATCACGAACGAACGGCCGTCGAGGCTCACGCGATAGGTAAGGGCACGGGAGGTGACTGTGGCTTTTATTGTGGTGTCGGCTCCGACCACCAACGGACGCATGGTGAGGCTGTGCGGCGCGATGGGTGATATGACGCTGCAGTCAAGTTCGGGTTGCAGAATCGGACCGCCGACGGAGAGATTGTAACCGGTGGAGCCGGTGGGTGTGGCGATGATCAGGCCGTCGGCCAGATAGTCTGCCAGAAAATACCCGTCGATGCTTGTGTCGACATTTATCATTGATGACGTGTCCTCCTTGAGGATCGCCACTTCATTGAGGGCAAACGGCCAGATATGCTCGGGAACCTGATCTCCTTCCACCTTCAACAGCATTCTCGGACTGGAGGAGAAATTGCCCGATGCGAGAAGCGATGCCACCTCCGATGCGTCGGCAAGAGAACAGTGGGCAAGAAATCCGAGATGTCCGGTGTTGATACCGAGTATTGGAATCTCCGAATCGCCGATCCACTGTGCGGCCCGTAGAAATGTGCCGTCGCCGCCAAGGCTGAGGGCAGCCACAGCTCCGCGTGGCTGCATGTCGGCGGATCTGAATCCGGCGGGAAGTCTCACTCCCTTGTCTGTCAGATATGAATAAAACCGCGGATGGATATGGGCGGAAAACCCTTCCTCAGCCAGAAGACCGAAAAAGCGGCTGATCTCCGGCAGACAACTGTCCTGATGCCGGCTGCCACATATAGCTAACAACATGGTAAAGGTTGAAAATTAAACATTTAAAAACAGACGGAGAGCTGACAGACGTTCCTCCTCTACAATCGGTGACGGCGACGTTGGACCAACAGCATCGGTCACATCATAGCCATAACGGCGTAGACTGCGGACCGCCGCCTCTGGATTGTCGAGGCGTACCCGCAAAGTGACCGAGGTGCGCCCTTCTGGCGAGGAGTCAGTCCATAAGTCCAGCAGATGCGCGTCGACATCCTCCACAGCTCTGGCTATGAGCGAGGCGCTGTAGTCGGCGGGATCACACTCCAGTGTAATCTGAGAGGAATCCTCCCGAGGAGGGAACATGCGTCCGACAGCCTCAAGCATGGAGGGCATGTCGATACTGCCCACATACTCCGCACCGTCAGTGACAGTCAGCCTGTGTGAAGGGGATGAGAGAAGCCGGGGAATGACATCGCAAAGGGGTTCTCCGGCATCAACTTTCAATGATGTGGGAAGAGATGATGCGGGAATTTCGCCGAAGTCATTGACGAAACCGGCAGGACTGGTCGATATGGCGTCTTTTGCAGTCATTGGCATTGGTGAAACCTGACCCCGAAAGGTCAGACAATCTACAAAGATAGATAAAAATCCGCTCATGAGGCGGCGGGTAAAGGAATTTTTTCTACTTTTGCACTCTGAAGCGGTTATCCCGCCTCAATCCGACACCTCACCGGGTTTTCTTACATAGAAAACACAGATGACATCAATGTTGTTGCGGCGGAAATTACCATCACTGCAAATCTTGTGCCAGAAAACCGGAGGTTCATCGAAACCAACCATCAGACTGATTAAAAAATATTAGATTTAATATAGACTTAATATGACGCGACTGAGTGTCAACATCAATAAGGTGGCCACACTGCGCAATGCCCGGGGTGAGAATGTCCCGGACGTGGTGCGTTTCGCCATCGACTGCGAACGTTTCGGCGCACAGGGGATCACCGTACATCCCCGTCCCGACGAACGCCATATACGGCGCGATGATGTCCGCGCTTTGCAACACGTGATCGATACGGAATTCAATATCGAGGGTTATCCGGCGGAAGATTTCATGAGTCTGGTGGAGGAGGTGCGTCCTGCACAGTGCACACTGGTGCCCGACAGTCCGGACGTGTTGACCTCATCTGCCGGATGGGATGTGAAGTCAAACGCAGCCTTTCTGCGGGAGATATGCTCCCGGCTCAAAGGGCATGGCATACGGGCGTCGATATTTGTGGCCGCCGATCCGGAACAGATACAGGCTGCCCGGGAGATCGGTGCCGACCGTGTGGAACTATATACCAAACCATACGCGGACAACTATGCCCGCAACCGTGAGGCTGCCATTGCACCTTTTGTAAAGGCTGCCGAAACCGCCCGCGACGCTGGACTCGGACTTAACGCTGGGCACGACTTGAATCTGCTGAACCTACGGTTTTTCGCCGAACGCATCCCCTGGCTCGACGAAGTGAGCATAGGCCACGCCATCATCTCCGATGCCCTGTATCTCGGCATCGAAAAAACTATCCAAGAATATCTCCGCTGTCTGCGTCCTTGAGAGGATGTCTGCAAGCTGTTAAAAAATACAAATTTATGAATACCCTCTCTTTCTGGTCGCTCGTGATAGACGGCGGCTATCTTATGATTCCCCTCGCACTCCTGTTGGTGGTCAGCATCTATATATTCGCCGAACGATGCATCGTCATCAACCGTGCCTCACGCGAAGACGGAACATTCATGAACCGTATCCGTGAATATATCCATGAAAATGACATAGAGAGTGCCGTGGCACTGTGCAAAAAGACCGACTCGCCATATTCAAGACTGATTCTTAAAGGTATAAGCCGGATAGGGCGTCCGATGAACGATGTGCTGATCGCCATTGAGAATACCGGCAACATGGAGGTGTCCGCTCTCGGAAAGGGGTTCACCTGGCTTTCCACTACAGCCGCCGGTGCCCCCATGATTGGTTTCCTCGGCACAGTGGTCGGTATGATAGAGGCTTTCTATGCTCTGGCCGGGGCAGGAGTGAGTGCCAACATCACCGTCCTTTCTTCGGGTATCTATCAGGCCCTTGTCACCACGGTGGCCGGTCTTGTGGTGGGCATTCTCGCCCTTTTCGCCTACAACTATCTGACGGCCCGCGTGAACCGTGTGATGCGCGACCTTGAGGGCAAGACCATGGAATTCATGGACCTTCTCAACGAACCGGCTGCCTGAAGCGGCCCTCCATACACTTCAAATCAAGAAATTATGGCTCTCCGGAAACAATATCCCTCGCTGGCCACCTTCTCGATGTCGTCGATGACAGACGTCATTTTTCTGCTTCTCATCTTCTTCATGGTGACGAGTACCCTTATCTTCCCGGCGGCGGTGGAAGTCAACCTTCCCCAAAGCGGCGAAGCCACACAGTTGAAACCTGTCACGGAAGTATACATCGATTCGCTCAACAACTACTATCTTGTGGCTGACCGCAACGACTCCGTGGCGGCGAACGCCCATCCGCGCAAGATTGCTCCTGAAGAACTGCAGGGAGCACTGACACAGATACAGGCGGTGGATTCACTCCGTGCCATCGCCCTGTATGCCGATGAGAAAGTGGAATATGGCAAGGTGGTGACAGTTCTCGACATGGCTGCCCGCAGCGGCTTGAAAATGGTTCTGGCCACACGCGCGGCCGAAGCTCCTTCCAGATGAAAGATTTCGAGAAACGGGCTTCTTTAATTGCCGCCGCCATCACTTTTCTTGCTGTCGGTGTGCTCCTCACTGTGCTGTTCACCTGCTCCCTTTCCTGGGACCGGGCGGCACTTGCCGCGGCATCCATTCCCGAGGAGCAGAGCGATGAGGAGCTGTTTATCGATCCTGAACTGATTGATCTCGGAGAGATGTCCACACCCCTCACGGATGAGGCCACTCCATCCGAAATCGGAGAACCTGTACTTTCGCCCGAAGAGGTCAGACGTCCGGTGGAGAAAGGTGAAAATCCGGAACCTGCGCCTACTGTTGAGAAAAAGATCACCCAGAAAGCGGAAAGCCCCGTGAAGGTGAAGGAGCCTTCAGTCACCAAAGAGGAAAAGAAAAGAGTGTCATCAAGCATGGCCGACAAGTTCTCGGGCAAAAACGGCTCCACCGACGGCAAATTCTCAAGCAACAACGGTGCCGGAGCCGCTGGAGTGGGAGTAAGCGGCAATGCCCGCGGACGCACATTTCTGGGATGTCCCAAGCCGGTAGTGGAGCTGACCAACAAGACCGTGGTCACGGTCGACATAGTGGTCAACGAAGAGGGGGCGGTCATCTCGGCTTCGGCCCGGGGAAGTGCAAGTTCCACCATAAGACGCAAATGTGAACAGGCAGCCCGTAAGGCCCGATGGAGCGCAAAGCGTGGCGCAGGCGATACGCGCGGCACCATTACCTTCACCATCACTCCGCGCTGATCGGAATGCAGTAGTTTCTGAAAATTGTTTTCATCCCCACGGCTTGGCGAGAAGGGAAATATTTACTACCTTTGTAACTCCGGCACATTTGTTGGCCGGTCAAACATTGTTTCTGAAAGATGAAGATATTAGACTCCCGGGCCCTTCAGGAGCTGGACCGCGCTACCTGCGAAGCCCAGGCCATTGACAGCATCCAGCTGATGGAACGCGCTGCCGAAGCCATCAGTCTGGAGATCATATCCCGGTTCATGCCCCGCCAACGGATTGTGGTGGTGGCTGGTCCGGGCAACAACGGCGGTGACGCCCTTGCCGTGGCACGTCTTCTTATAGAACAGGGCTACCGTAAGGTTGAGGTGTTTCTCTTCAACGTCAACGGAAAACTCAGTCACGACTGCGATGAAGAGAGAAAAAAACTGATCACTATCGAGGGGGTTGACTTTACAGAGGTGAGACGAGAATTCAATCCCCCCTATCTTGATTCGAACGATGTGGTAGTCGACGGCCTGTTCGGCTCCGGTCTTCGCATGCCGCTGCAGGGAGGATTCAAGTCGGTGGCCCAGTTCATCAACGAGTCAGGGGCTTTTGTGGTGTCGATAGATGTACCGTCGGGCCTGTTCGGCGAATGGAACGCCAACACCATGCGCCGAGACATTGTGCATGCCGATCTCACACTGGCCATGCAGCTTCCCAGACTGGCATTCTTCTTTGAGGAAAACGCCGATGTGATCGGCGAATGGAAGTTGCTCGACATAGATCTCGACAAGGAGAAAATAAAGGAGACCTCCACCGATTTCATGCTGATGGAACCACGCAATATCCGGCCTCTGTTGCGCCCCCGCAATCCATACAGCGGAAAACGCGACTATGGCTCGGTGCTGCTCATGGCCGGGAGCATGGGTATGTCTGGTGCGGCTGTGCTGGCTGCGAAAGCCGCTCTGAAGAGCGGTGCGGGTCTGGTCACGGTGCACAGCGGTTCATGCGGAATCAACATACTTCAGACGGCAGTCCCGGAAGCGATGTTTGAACCTGACCGCAAGGAGCGTTTCATATCCGACATGACTCCCCACCATCAGCATCAGGTGATAGCCGTCGGACCCGGAATCGGCACCGCCGACGAGACCGTCAATGCCCTCGAGTCCCTGTTGAAGACGACATCCATCCCTCTGGTACTCGATGCTGATGCATTGAACTGCATCGTGAAACGTCCGGCCCTGCTATCGCTACTTCCCGCTGCCACTGTCATCACCCCGCACATCGGGGAATTCGACCGGCTTTTCGGAGAGTGCGCATCGGCCGAACAGCGGCTCACACGTGCCATCGAGGCTGCGAAACGATATAACATCATAATCGTGCTGAAGGGTCATCACACAGCTATCGTGCGTCCTACCGGCCGCGTGTATTTCAATTCCACCGGCAATCCCGGCATGGCTACCGCAGGCGCGGGAGATGTGCTTACAGGCGTGGTGGCTGCATTTATCGCACAGGGCTACCGTCCTGAACATGCCGCCTCGCTGGGAGTGTTCTTCCACGGCATGGCGGGCGACATGGCCGCTGCCGTGAAAGGTGAACTGGGGATGACGGCCTCCGATATCTCCGACCGGATAGGAGCCGCAGTGAAACAAATCATGGAATCCGCATTATGAGACAGACAGCATATCTCCTTCTGGCATTGGGAATGATTGTCCCTTTCGCCGTGGCGGCCCAGCAGACAAAACTGCTTACCGCCGACAAACACAACGAGTACGGACTCGTCTACTCCCTTCCTGTTACAGAGTTGCGTATTGACGTCACCGCTACGCGCACAGTACGCAAGGCTGGTCCCTACTGGCAGTATGCGAAAAAATTCATAGGCACCGACAATGTGGTGCGTGAAGACGAGGAATCATGGACTGTCGACAAAATGGAAGTGACATCCTACGGCGTGGCCGATCCGGAAAGCCGCTATCTGATGCAGCTCAAACCCGGTGCGACAACCTATCTGGCGGTAGCCGACGACGGGATGCTCCTCGCTGTCAATGCCGAACCGACAGACAACGCCGTGCGAAAGCCGTCCGCTCCACGCAAATCACCGGCAAAAGCCTTCACCGGTAAAGAATATCTCCAATATGTGGGTGAGGACTTTCTGGCCTCCCAGTCGTCGGCCAAACAGGCCCAGCTTCTGGCCGAAAGTCTCATGGAGATCCGGGATGCGAAGGTATCGCTCACCCGGGGCACCGCTGAAAGCATGCCTACGGACGGCCGTCAGCTTGAACTGATGCTGGCCTCCCTCTCAGATCAGGAGGCGGCACTCACGGCTGCATTCGCCGGGACAGAGACCATCTCTTCAGAAACACGCACATTCACTTTTCGCCCTGAGAAGGAGGGACGCAGCGTCCTGTTCCGGCTGAGCGATTTCGAAGGCTTCACTACTCCCGGCGACTACAGCGGCGCACCTGTATATATTCAGATTTCAGACGTGACCGAGGCGGAACTGCCCAAAGACGTGAACGGAGAAGAAAAGAAACTGCCTAAGGACGCTGTGGCATACATCATCCCCGGATCGGCGAAGATCACGCTTTCAGTGCCCGGCAGACAACTTTTCTCCGACAGATTCGATCTGGCTCAGTTCGGTGCGGTGTTCGGCCTCTCCCCGTCATTGTTCACCTCTAAGAAAGAGCCGTCATACGCCATCTTCGATCCGGCCACGGGTGCGCTCCGTGAGATAGGGGAGGTGAGACAATAAGTGTTCGCCACAGATGCATACTTTTGCGTTGTCCGATGCCGCTTGTCCTCTCACGCTGTCGCAATTCGCCTGTGCGGTCGGCGACAGCATACGTGCCAACCCTCTGACACAGGGGGTATGGATTGTGGCCGAACTTTCCGACGTGCGTATCAGTGGAGGGCATTGTTACATGGAACTTATCGAGAAAGACGCACGCGGCACCACCGTAGCCAAGATGAGAGCCATGATCTGGGCCTCGTCGTTATATCCCCTCCGATCGAAATTCCTTGCCGCCACCGGTCAGGATATACACAGCGGAATGAAGGTGATGGTCCGTGGGTCGGCCACACATCATAATGTCTACGGACTGTCTGTACAGATCTCGGATATAGATCCCTCCTACACTTTAGGCGATATGGAACGCCTCCGACGCGAAATTCTCGCCCGGTTGCAACGTGAAGGAATAATTGATGATAACAGACAATATCCTCTTCCTCCGGCTCCCCAACGCATCGCAGTAGTGTCGGCCGAAGGTGCCGCAGGCTACGGTGATTTCATGCGGCAACTTGACGGAAACCAGTTCGGTTTCAAGTTCCATACACGTCTGTTCCCGGCTGTGATGCAAGGCGAACGCACATCTCTCTCTGTCCGGGCAGCTCTGTCCGAGGTGGAACGCGATGCTTCCCGCTGGGACTGTGTGGCGATAGTGCGTGGGGGTGGAGCGACTTCGGATCTGAACGGCTTCGACGACTACGAACTGGCACGTGCCGTCGCGCTCTTTCCGCTCCCTGTGATTGTCGGCATAGGTCACGAACGCGACCATACAGTACTCGACGAAATCGCTGCCATACGCCTCAAGACTCCTACCGCAGCCGGTGCGTTTCTGGTCGACAGACTTGCCGATGCGTGGCGGCAGGCTTCTGAACTCGCCCGTCGGGCGGTGGACTTTGCATCCGAACGTATGCGCGGCGACCGGCTTCGTCTCTCGCACATCGAGGCATCGGTGCCGATGCTTGTCAAAGCGAGAATCTCGGACGCACATCTGCGACTCACACGTCTGGCCAATACGCTTCCGGCGGTGGCTTCCGCACGTATAAGCCGCTCTCTGGCGTCGCTCGATTCCGTGCCGCAACTTTTAATAGCTGCTGTCGCTTCACGGCTAAGAGCTGAAGATGACTCTCTTGCCCGCTTTTCAGAAGTCGCTGCCGCTGCCTCGGAACAACGGATAAGGGATGCCGGAGAACGTCTCGCCGCAATGGAGACCCTTGTAGGCGTGCTCAATCCCGAAGCCACATTGAAGCGCGGATATTCGATCACCCGTCTTGACGGCAAGGCTGTCCGCGATGCATCCCGACTCAGGACCGGCCAGAAAATCACGACCGTATTCTCCTCCGGCACTGTAATTTCCGAAATAAAATAAGACCCTCTACTTCCCCTATTTCCTATTCTGAATTATGGATAACGAGACTCTAACATATACAAAGGCCCTCCAGGAACTGGAAGCGATTGTCGGGCGCATGCAGGCCCCCGATTGCGACATAGACCGCCTTTCCGAATATACGGCTCAGGCATTGCGACTTCTTAAGTTCTGTAAAACCAAGCTCACAAAGACCGACGAGGAGATCCGCCGCTGTCTTGAAGAGCTCAACGCTGACACATCGCTCTGATGGGAATGCCGGAGCTGCGCACGGCAGCATATTTCACTCTCGGCTGCAAGCTGAACTTTGCCGAGACCTCGACCATCGGCAAGATTCTCGCCTCCCAGGGAATAACCCGCTGCCAGCGTGGCGGAACGCCTGACATCTGTGTGGTCAATACCTGCTCGGTAACGCAGATGGCTGACAAGAAAGGACGGTCGCTTATTCGCCGCATAACGGCCCGCTACCCCGATGCCACGGTTGTCGTCACCGGATGCTACGCCCAACTGAAGCCTGAAGAGGTCGCCTCCATACCAGGAGTAGACATCGTGCTTGGATCAGACGAGAAGTTGCGCATCGAGGAGTTTCTCGACCGATGGCTCAGGGAGCGATGTCTCACCACTGCTGTCACTCCGATGAAGGATATACGGACATTCCGGCACTCCTGCGAACGGGGAGACCGCACACGCTGGTTTCTGAAAGTGCAGGACGGATGCGACTATTTCTGCACCTACTGCACTATCCCTTTCGCCCGCGGACGCTCGCGTTCACCCCGGATCAGTGAGCTTGTGGATCAGGCTCGGCGTGTGGCCGCTGCCGGAGGCCGCGAGATTGTACTCACTGGCGTCAATATCGGCGATTTCGGCAAAGGGGGCGATGAGACTTTCTTCCAGCTTATCCGCGCACTCGATCAGGTAGAGGGGATAAGCCGTTTCCGCATATCATCGATAGAACCAAACCTTCTGACTCCTGAGATTATCCGTTGGGTGGCCCGGGAGTCACGCGCTTTCATGCCGCATTTCCATATTCCTCTCCAGTCCGGGTCATACGAAGTGCTCAGGCTTATGCACCGACGCTACGACATCGGGCTCTTCGAGGACAGAGTGCGACTTATACGTTCTGAGATTCCGGACGCTTTCATCGGTGTGGATGTCATTGCCGGTGCCAGAGGGGAGACTCCGGAACGCTGGCAGGAGGCTCTAAGGTTCATAGAAAATCTTCCTGTCACCCGTCTACATGTCTTTCCCTATTCCGAACGACCAGGTACTGTGGCTCTTACACTTGACGGAGAGGTGCCGGTACATGAACGTCATCAGCGGGTGGCTACTCTTACGGACATCTCCGAACGCAAGCTCCGGGCTTTCATGCAGAATGCTGTAGGTACCGAGCAGGAAGTGTTATGGGAGGCACCCGTACGCCCCGGCGCGCCGGTCCACGGCTTCACACGCAACTACCTCCGTGTGGTGGCACCCGTAGGCAAAGAGGTTGTGAACACTATATCAAACGTCAGGGTGACAGGTCTCCATCTTTCCGAATCTGAAACCTTATCCGCTGTACCGTCATGAAAAAACTCGCGGTAATAATTCTCAACTGGAACGGACTTGACCTTCTCCAGAAGTTTATTCCCGAGGCCGTCCGCACTACCGTGTCGCCGCAAGCGGATCTTATCGTGGCAGACAACGGCAGTACAGATCGGTCGGTAGATTGGCTGCGCGGGAACTTCCACCAGGTCAAGGTTATCGAACTTAAGAAGAACTACGGATTCGCAGAAGGCTACAACCGGGCCATAGAGGCCTGTTCGGGCTATCCCTACACCATTCTTCTCAATTCCGACGTAATGGTGTCCGAAGGCTGGTGGCAGCCTCTTGTCGACTTCATGGAGAGCCATCCCGACACAGGAGCCTGTCAGCCCAAAATCCGCAGTTTCCGCAATCCGGAGTATTTCGAATATGCCGGAGCTGCAGGGGGACTGCTTGATCGTCTGGCATATCCCTACTGCCGCGGACGTCTTTTCGACCGATTGGAGAAAGACTTCGGACAATATGACTCCGTAGCTGTCGATATTGCATGGGCATCCGGGGCCGCTCTGGCCATACGCACAGATCTTTACCTGAGACTTGGAGGACTCGATCCCCGTTTCTTCGCCCACATGGAGGAGATAGATCTCTGCTGTCGGGTGCATGCTGCCGGTTTCCGCGTATGTTTCGTGCCCGGCCCTCCGGTGTTTCATGTCGGAGGAGCCTCTCTGGAACAGGGAAATCCAAAAAAGACATACCTGAATTTCCGCAACAATCTTCTGCTTATCCACAAAAACACTCCTCGCGATCTTGGAAAAAGACGCACATTCGTCCGGCGTATGGTCGACACAGCCGCTGTAGTGATGTTTCTCGTCAAAGGAGACTTTGCCAACGCCCGTGCCGTGATGCGTGCGCATCTCGATTTTCCCCGCATGGCACGTGCTTACACTGATTTTCCCGACCGCGACATCCTCCGTTCTCTCCCCGGTTCAGATCGCCGCATCCTCCTTGATCGCTATATCCCCTGGCGAAAAAAATGACATGATACAGAGAACGCTCCTCGTCGGATGAAGAACCGGTAAGGAGCGTTTTTCGTATAGTGTGCTTTTCAGCAACGGATCATTCGAAGTTTGAGCGGATGGCCTCGGCGATCTGCTTCATTTTCTCCGGATCCGGATCGGAAATCTTATGGGAGAAATCCATATCGCCCTCGTTTTTCAAAGGCACAAGATGGATATGTGCGTGAGGCACTTCAAGCCCCAGAACTGTCACACCGACCTTGCGGCAGGGCAGAGCAGCCTTGATGGCTTTCGCTACACGCTTGGCAAACAGTGTCATGGCTGAAAGTTCCTCGTCAGAGAGATCAAAGATATAGTCTGTCTCATGTTTTGGGACTACAAGCGTATGGCCCCAGTTGACAGGATTGATGTCGAGAAAAGCGAAGAAATTATCATCCTCGGCAATTTTGTAACAGGGTATTTCCCCTGCGATTATTCTTGAGAAAATCGTCATGGTCAGGAAATGTTACCTTATATCTCGATTTTGATTATCTCGAAGTTCATGACTCCTGCGGGAGCCGTGATAGGCACCACGTCGCCTACTTTGTGACCTATGAGTCCCTGGGCGATAGGGGTATTGGAGGCGATCTTGTGTTCGCGGAGATTAGCCTCGTTCTCAGTGACAATGGTATAGGTCATCGTCATTCCGTTAGCCACATTCTTGATGGTGACAGTGTTGAGCAGCTGCACCTCGTCGGTATTGAGGTTTGAATCATCGATGATGCGGGCGTTGGCCACCAGCTCTTTGATTTTAGCTATTTTCATCTCAAGCATCCCCTGAGCCTCTTTGGCGGCATCATACTCGGCATTTTCGGAAAGGTCGCCCTTGTCGCGTGCTTCAGCGATGGCATGCTTTATGGCCGGACGCTGCGCTTCCAGTTCAGCCAGTTCGGCCATTTTCTTGTCGTAGCCCTCCTGTGTAAGGTAAGTAGCCATAATTATATGATTTAGTTATTTTACAGAGTTAATAAAAAATAAGGAATCCGTCGGCTGCGCCTCCCGGAGGAGGCTGGCTGAAAGATCCTTGTGCGCGGTAGCCTACGTATATGGCCATCGGCAGAAGACTGTCATTTGCAAAGACAGCTCCATGACAACGTATTAGATCAAAGATGTCATGTATTCAAACAACAGACACCCTGAAAAAGTTTTACGCTGCAAAACTACAAATAAAAATTCAAATAGCCAAATCCTCCCTGATGTCCCTCACTGGATTGACATCCAAAAGAGATACCAATCCAGAAAGTCCATTCGCCGATGCAATTCCCCGATGCAGCTCAGGTGTAGTCACATCGGGGATGAAAATTCTGCAGGTGTTGGCTTTGTTAGAATACGTACATATGGTATGAGATAATCGGGCGGTAGCTGTCGGTGAAGCATCCGGGATATATCTCAAACGGGATGTCGCTGTGTGTGGATATTATACTTGTACCGTCAAATTCCTGCCAGGCTTCCAATTCTGTTTCGCGTGTGAACGATTTAACCAGAGAGGGGCATGCATATACCATTATTTTGCACAGACTTAATTTTACCTGTTCTTCACTGTCGAAGTCTATTCGGATTGATTTGTCGGAAATACGTGTGATGGACAGTGCGCTGTTGTATGTAGTGGTTCCTTCCTCAGGGATATCAGCCGTTACATTCTGTCCTTTTTCTACATACCGTACGCCCTCTTTCTCAATAAAAAGACCGTCTCCGATATTGATTGTGAAAGAGTTCCTACCCACGATAGCGGGCATTGGAATGGTGTAACCGTACAGACCCGGTGTCACTACCGGTCGAGCGATCCTATATATTGGCTTTTGTTTTTGTGCATCTGCCAGTTCTATCATCCCGTCGAAATAATGCATTTCGACATTGTCGGTATGTGGCTGTGGAGGGGTTGGGGTGTCATTGTCGCTGCATGCTGTCATTATGATGCATAAAACAATTGTTGTCAGGATGTTGATTGTAGTTTTCATATTCTTTAATTTATCGTTTCTTAATACCATAGCATACAATAAATGGTGAATTTTTCATTGCGGCTAAAACATCATCACTCACCCCACATAAACCAGAACTTGCGATTATAGAATGATTTATCAGTGCAAAATATCCATTTAAGGTTTTTGTCTTACCCCATACACAGTGGAAGAGTAAATTAGTGGCCAAATCCTTTATTTTATTGGGTTTAATATTTCCATATTCGATAAATCCATCCACAACCCATTTCCAGGAATCCACTCTGTTGCTGTCAAAATCAATAATCAGTTTTCCTCCTTTCAACATGTTTTCCAATCTCTTTCATATGATATCATCGGCTCCTCATGTGGAGAACCTACTCCGTCTACATAGACTACGGGGGGATTATAATATTCATCAACTTCGTATTCTCTTGTACTAAAAAGCTCTTTCATTGGATTCCCATGTTCATACCATGGAAAATCGAAATCAGCATTTACCAGATCGAATAATTTTTTCATTTCTCTTCCGCCGGCATCTGAGGTTGCAGAAATATTTGTTGGGAAACGATAGTCCCTTAACATATTCCAATCTATGGTTTCTGTATAAAGCGTCTTATAGGAACCTTCTTCTTTTACTTCCCATTTATTTGGCCATGCGAATGTAGTGAAAATTTGAGATATGGCCATAGTTTGAGACGGATACATATCTTTAAATGCATATTTACCTCCGGGCCAGGATTGAACTGCCTCTGGTATTTGGGGTAAAATAAAATCCACAATGTCTACCATTTCATCGGCAATTGTATCTCTACCATCCCCAGGTCCGAAATCACTATTAGTGGTGGTTATGCTGTTTACTGCGTTTAAATTATTAAAGAACATAGCCAAACCGGGATTGTTCAAAGTATCATTGAGGGAAATATTCCCCCTTTCTCCGATTGCGTAAATAGTTCCTAATTCGTGGTCTGCAGAAATAACTGCAAATCCGCCATCATTGGCATAATTTACAATATAATATTTTGAAGCCTGAGCTTCGTTTGCACGAGTTTGAATCTTTTCTCCAACGGGTTCAATGGATTTTACTACACGGGTGGCTCTTGTGTTACCTTCGATCAATGCGAACAATTTGTCTGCATTGCTTAAAGCTTTACGTATGGATATTGTGGATTCCTGTGGCTGCGACATAATCGGATCTTGAATTTCCGGGATTTCACTACTACAACCTGTCGCAAGCATTGTGATAGTGAATAGCGTGATAATTAGATGTTTCATTATGATGAAAGATTTATGTCTCAAAAATAATTTTTTGAGACAAGATAAATTTGATTATGCAAAAATAAGGGATTTTTTTAAATTAGACAATAATTTAGTAAAATTTCTCAAAGAATTCGTATGGAAAGTTTCAAATGGGAGGAGGGAGTATAAGTGCGGTCAATCGGGATCAATCCGGATATTTTTGTTAACTTTGCAGATTATTTGTACAAGGCAGATTACGCTCTCGATTGAGCAACGCAGGCCTTTGGTGTGTTATTGGCTTAGACGGTGGTGCCCGTGGAGGCAAAGTCAATTAATATGCCGACCGGCACAGACAGCCATTAACAAGAACACCCAGAATGATTACAGAAGACAATCAAGACCAAAAGAAAACCACAGACATTGTCCCGACAGTGGATGCGGACACGTTGCTCGCCGCGGAAGCGCAGGTTGTAGGCGATGTGGAGAAAAATGTATACGAAGATCAAAATTCAGGAATAGCCGTTGCAGAGGAGGGATTCGACAATCTCGGAATATCACCGGTGATACTTAAGGCTGTGAAGGAACTCGGCTTCGAACACCCGATGCCCATACAGCGCATGGTCATCCCCCATCTGCTTGAAAAGGACGGTGATGTTGTCGGACTGGCGCAGACCGGTACAGGCAAGACTGCTGCATTTGGTATACCTTTGCTTCAACGTACGGACTCCTCTCAGGCCGTCCCTCAGTCGCTCATCATCGCGCCCACACGTGAATTGTGTCTCCAGATCGCAGGTGATCTGGCCGACTTCGCGAAGTATATCGATGGACTGCGGATTCTTCCCGTATACGGGGGATCAAGTATTGAAAGCCAGATACGTACTCTCCGGAAGGGTGTGCAGGTAGTGGTGGCCACCCCCGGCCGCCTTATAGATCTGATAAAACGTGGAGAGGTGAAGCTTGACCATGTCGGCACTGTCATTCTGGACGAGGCCGACGAGATGCTCAATATGGGTTTCCTCGACGATATAAAGGAGATTCTGACGCATGTGCCGGAAGAGAGGAAAATGTTGATGTTCTCGGCCACCATGCCTAAAGAGATCGCTGGCATCGCGCAGCAGTTCATGCGCAATCCTGTGGAATTTGTGGCCGGTACGCGCAACGAGGGATCGAAAAACGTGAATCATATCTACTATATGGTGAAGGCTCACGACAAATATCTGGCCCTGAAACGTATCGCCGACAATAATCCCAACATCTACGGCATCATTTTCTGCCGTACCCGCAAGGAGACCCAGGAGATCGCCGACCGGTTGATCAATGACGGTTACAATGCCGACTGCCTCCACGGAGATCTTTCCCAGGCACAGCGGGATCTCGCCATGAAAAAGTTTCGCGACCATGTCACCCAGCTTCTTGTGGCGACAGATGTCGCGGCCCGCGGCCTCGATGTGGACGATCTCACACATGTGATAAACTACGGGCTGCCCGACGATCCGGCTGTCTACACCCACCGGTCCGGACGCACAGGGCGCGCCAACAAGACGGGAGTCTCCATTGCCATAATACATTCGCGCGAGAAAAGCCGTCTCAGGCTTATAGAGAAGAAGATAGGCAAATCGTTCGAATACAAGAAGGTGCCTTCGCCGGAGCATATCATCGAGAAGCAGCTCTATAATCTGGCCGACCGGCTGGAGCGTGTGGAGGTGAACGAGACCCAGATCGCCAGATATCTTCCCGGAGTGCTCAAGAAACTTGAATGGCTTTCCGGTGAGGATCTTCTCAAAAGAGTTCTGTCGCTGGAGTTCAACCGTCTTCTGTCCTATTATCAGGATATGCCCGACATAGACCTCAACGAGGCCGAATCCAAAAAGAAAAAACGTGACCGTGATGACCGTGACTCACGCGGACCACGCGAAAAGAAAGACAAGGACCGGCGTACCGCCGAAAACGGATATGAGCGCATCATGCTCAATGTGGGCAAAGCTGACGGCTTTTTCCCAGGCAATCTGATGGAGATTGTAAACCGCAATACCGCCGGGCCTTCCAAACCGGAGATAGGACGAATAGATCTTCTCCCAGGATATACTCTTTTCGATGTAAAGAAAGAGGATGCGCGCAAAGTGCTTTCCGCCTTGAAAAACGTCGATTTCTTCGGAGTGCGGCTCAGACCCGAGATTGCTTCGGAACGCGATTACGTCACCGACCAGAAGAAACGCAGGCGTGACAAAAAGTCTAAAAAGGACGACTACCGCCAGAAAGAGCCTCGGCGCGACAAAAAAGAGAAGAAAGAGAAAAAGGAGAAGAAGGGGGACAAGAAGCCCAGATACAACGGCAACTACGATATCTTCATCTCAGGAAAAGGTAAAAAGAACAAATAGTCATGACTTTGCAACGCATGATTTCCACAACAGTTGTCCGGATCATCGCCTCGGTGGTCTGCCTCTGCGTATGGGCCCCCGGCGTCCGTGCCGCCACACTTCCGGCTGACTCCGCTGTAACGGCCTCGTCGGAATTTCTGAAACTTCCGATTGATGTGCTCGACATTCTTCCGGAGTCCACAAGATTCGACATGCTGGTGTATTTTGAGAACGACAGCGTGTATCATGCTCCGAATGCTCTTGAAGGCACATCATATCTGAAGACTGTGACGCCGGATTTCCTGGAGGTGCAGATCACCGATGTCAGTTCGCTTCAGCTCAAACTTCTTCCGACCAAAAAAGGCGATCCGATAGTCATGACCCTCTATACTGTAGGTGGAGGAGGGCAGGCTCCCGACACCGATATCCGTTTCTTCACCGCCGATCTCCGGGAACTTCCACGCGACAGATTTTTTCCTGCGCCGCGACTGAGGGAATTTTTCTCGATTCCGAAAGGCTCCATCACCACAATGAAAGAGATCGAACAGACCGTCCCTTTCCCCACAGTGGAATATTCGGCTTCGGCATCATCGACCGACGTGAAGGCAAAACTGACCGTAGGTGCCTATATGAATCAGGATGACTACAATGTGATAAGACTTTTTGAGAAATCGGACATATCTTTTGTCTGGAATGGATCGAAATACAGATTGCAAAAGCAATAAATCAGAGACGCGCTTCTGCGCGTCAACAGCGAATACAGTTATTTTTAGAACTTATGAACCGACCAGTACGGGTGCGATTCGCACCGTCCCCCACAGGGCCTCTTCACATAGGCGGAGTACGCACCGCCCTCTATAATTACCTTTTCGCCCGTGCCAACGGAGGAAAGATGATATTGCGTATCGAAGACACAGACAGCCGACGTTTTGTTCCCGGCGCGGAGGAATACATCAATGAATCGCTCCGATGGCTCGGGATCGGCATCGACGAGGGAGTGCGCGAAGGGGGCCAATTCGGCCCTTACAAGCAGAGCGAACGCAAGGAGATCTACCGCAGATATGTGGATGAACTTCTGAAAGCCGACAAGGCGTATATCGCATTCGACACTCCGGAAGAGCTCGACGCGGCACGTGCGGAAACTCCTAATTTCCAATACGACGCCTCGACTCGTGGACGCATGCGCAATTCTCTCACGATGCCTGAGGATGAAGTGAAACGTCTCATCGACGAAGGCCATCAGTACGTAGTCCGCTTCAGGATAGAGCCGGGACGTGAGGTGACAGTCAACGATCTTGTGCGCGGCCAGGTGAAGATAATGAGCGATATTCTTGATGACAAAGTACTCTACAAGAGCGCGGACGGACTACCGACCTATCATCTCGCCAATATTGTCGACGACCATCTCATGGAGGTAAGCCACGTGATCCGTGGTGAGGAATGGTTGCCGTCGGCTCCTCTTCACGTATTGCTCTATGAAGCATTCGGCTGGACCGACACGATGCCGGAATTCGTGCATCTTCCGCTGCTCCTGAAGCCCGTGGGCAACGGCAAACTCTCAAAACGCGACGGCGATAAACTTGGCTTTCCGGTGTTCCCTCTGGAATGGCACGACCCCCAGAGTGGTGAGATCTCCACGGGCTACCGTGAAAAGGGTTATCTTCCCGAGGCTGTCGTCAATTTCCTTGCACTTCTCGGCTGGAATCCTGGCGACGACACGGAACTTATGGATATGGAGGAACTTGTGCGAAAATTCTCATTTGCCCATTGCTCAAAGGCCGGTGCGAAATTCGACTACCAGAAAGCCGCATGGTTCAACCACGAATATATACTCCGCATGTCCGATGAAGAACTGACACGTCTGTTCATGCCCGTACTCAAGGAGAAAGGGATCGAAGGCTTCACATCTGATTATGTAGCCAAAGCCGTCGGGATGGTAAAAGGTCGCGTCAACTTCATCGGTGAACTATGGGACCAGGGAGACTTCTTCTTCCGCGCTCCGGACGAGTATGCTCCGAAAGATGTCAAGAAGCGTTGGAACGAAGATACGCCACGTATCATGGAGGAATTGGTCGCAGTGCTTGAAAGTATCGATGACATGACATCGGCCAATGCCGAAAAAATTGTGCTCGACTGGATCGCTTCCAAAGGATACCATCTCGGCAATGTCATGAACGCTTTCCGTCTCGCTGTGGTTGGCGCATGCCGCGGTCCGCACATGTTCGACATCACGGAGTTGATGCCGAAAGAAGAGGTGATAGCCCGCATCCGCAGGGCGGTGGAGAGGATTTAGGCTTCAGGTATTAGATTGCAGATGGGATTGACTGACCGACTTAAGGGATTGCGCAGCCTCGGGGCAGAGGCTTGCCGCCAGACGGTGGAGCCGGTACTCTATCGCGCTGGAATCGGACTGTATGCTCTTGGAGTGGATTGTGCGGCCATAAGACTCCCGAAAGCGAGGTTGCTGTCTGCCGGTCAAAGGAATGTCTGGCGCATGCTGGAAGAGAAAATCGACCGGCATGCCCGCTATGTCTGGATACATGCCGCATCGCTCGGAGAGTTTGAGCAGGGGCGGCCACTCATAGAGCGCATACGCCGCGAACGTCCCGAGTATAAAATTCTTCTGACGTTCTTCTCCCCGTCGGGTTATGAGGTACGCAAGGATTATGCCGGGGCCGACTGTGTATGCTATCTGCCGTTTGACACTCCCGGACGTGTAAGACGCTTCCTTGACATAGTGAAGCCGGAGAAGGCGATATTCGTAAAATACGAGATCTGGCGCAACTATCTGCGAGGCCTCTGGAAACGCCAGATACCGACCTATCTTGTCTCAGCCGTATTCCGTCCCGACCAGGCGTTTTTCAGAAAACGCAGTGCATGGTATCGCTATTGGCTGCGTTGGTATACGCAAATCTTCGTTCAGGACGAACGAAGCCGCACTCTTCTTGACAACGCCGGAATCCACGGTGCTACCGTAGCAGGAGACACACGATTCGACCGTGTCATCGATATACGGAACGCGGCGCGGGATATTCCTGAATTGCAACGGTTTCGCGCCTCCGACAGCCGTCCGGTGATGATAGCCGGTAGCAGTTGGGAAGGGGATGAAGATGTATATCTGCCATGGTTTAAAGGCAACTGCGATAAAATGAAACTCGTCATCGCGCCACATGAGTTTGATGATGACCGGATAAAGCATCTATGTTCTATAGAAGGACTGGGATGTGTAAGTTTCTCACAGTTGAAAACCGATCCCTCTCTTGCTGACAAAGCAGACTGCATAGTGATGGATTGTTTTGGTCTTCTCTCATCAGCCTACCGTTACGGCGACATCGCATACATCGGAGGAGGATTTGGAGCCGGTATCCACAATATAAACGAGGCAGCAGTATACGAGATTCCGGTTGTCTTCGGACCGAACCATGGCAAATTTCTTGAAGCATCCGGCCTGATAGAGTCGGAAGGAGGTTTCTGTATAAGATCGGCAGCTGACTTCTCCTCCCTAATGGACGGTAGCCTTTCAGACGCCGGTTCGCGAAAGGAAGCCGGACGCAAAGCCGGTGTATATATCCGGTCAAAACTCGGGGCTGCCGATCGCATCTTTCGCGCCATCTTTCCCTCCGGAACCGGGAAATGATCGATAAGATTGCAGAATTGGAATATTCTGCCTAAATTTGCGTGATGGAAAACGCACCGATCCCTGTTTCTCTTTTTCCAGAAATGGGATTTATTGATAGGAAATTTCCCCAGCCTCAGTATTTAGGGGCAAAATATATCCATCGGGACTGGATTCGTAGATTCATTCCCGATGACATACATGTTGTACTTGATGCATTTTCCGGTTCTCAATCCATTGCATATCTATTCAAGCAGTTAGGCTTACAGACGTTGACCAATGATTTTCTACGTTTCAACGGGATGATCGGAAAAGCACTTATAGAAAACGGTACAGAGATCCTCACCTCTGATGACATTGCCATATTGAGAGGAGGAAATCATGATCCAGAAGAATACAATCTTATGGGAACTCTTTTCTCAGGATTGTTTTTTAATGATGCGGACGCTTCGTTTCTGGATTCATTACGGAGCAATATTGCTCTTCTGGATAATGAATACAAACAGGCGTTATGCTTTGCCATCATCAATCGTGCGATGACCAGAAAAGTCACAATGGGACATTTCGCACATAAGCAGGCTCTGGTATATGCTGCCGACGCAGCCCGAGTGAAGCGTAATCCGAATCTTGTGCGTCCGGTCAGTGATATATTCATTGAATTGGTAAATGAATATAATGCGGCAGTCTTTGACAATGGAACTGAATGCCGGGCATATTCTGAGGATATTCTGACACTTCTCCCGGAATTGAAAGGTATAGATCTGGTTTATTTTGATCCCCCCTATTGTAACAGTCATGCCGATTATCAGTCTTTCTATCATCTGTTGGAGACTTTCACCATGTATTGGAAAGACAAGCAGTTCATCAACGGAACGAAACGATACAGTCCCAAACGATACAGCGGATTCGACATCAAAAGTTGTGTGTTGACAAATTTCAATAAACTTTTTGAGAATTCCGTTGATATTCCTTATTGGCTGATAAGTTACAATGACCGTAGTTTCCCGGATATTGATACATTTGTGGGGATTATTTCAAAATTCCGCAAGGTCGACATCGAGAAAAAAATTTATGGCAATTCCCGAGGAGGAAAAGGAAGTGTGGCTGGAAGCCATGAGGTGTTATTAATCTGTAAGCCATATTAATTTCATGTCATAACAAGAGTTTATTATGGGAGGATTCAGCTTCTGGACACAGAAATTCAATCAACAGGACATGTCGGATTTTTCATTAAATCCAGAGGGCTTGTTGTGGTTGAAAATCAGATCTATACTCAGAAAAGAGTTGATGACTGAGTTTTCAGGATATGCGGATATTGTGATTTACGGTAAAACACCGACAGAGAAATTTAAAAACTTATTTGAAGAATTAAGCACGGACATCTCCATTTCCCATACCGTAATTGATTCCTTTATCCGCCAAATTTATAAAAAACAGACTTTGGCAACAAACATTTCGTCATTAGTCTCTCAATTGTATAAATTCCAGGATTATAAATGGGGTGGTGATCAAAACAACTCTCTTGATAAATTTCTGGTGAGCCATTATGTCAAGGCCATCAATGATTATGAATCGTTACTTTCGAAATTTGAATTTGAAATTAATCCGGCTGTCAGACACTATGTATTGAACAGTTGGTTCAATCATTGGTCTTCTCGTCTTATCGAGGCGGTTTTCATGGAAAATCCCAACGTTTTGCCTGCAATAGGAAAAGTAAAAAGCGTGGATTTTTTCATAAAAGATATTCCTTTTGACCTGAAGGTGACATTTCTGCCTGTCGGCTTCCAGAATATGGTGAGAGAGCGTCTTGGGATGGAAAAACCTTTGACATCTCTTAAAAAAACAGCACGGAAACTTAAAATTGCATTTGACTGTAAATCCTCTGAAGATTCATTGCGGTATGAACTGACAGAACGTCTGACTGACAATGGTTCGGCTCCGGCAATGGAAACCCTTGAAACAATAATGGTGCAGCAAAAACAGATTATTGATTATGCCATGGACAATTCTTCCGAATTGGCGTGTTGGTTATACGAGAATCAAGGGGCTATGAGATTTGGTGCGGAAAACAGAATATATCTCGTCCTCATTGACACAGCTGATATAGCCGCATCATGGAAACTAAAACGGAATCTGGACATACTTCGTCCTGGAATAAACCATTTTATCGATAATTTTGACGCGACAAGGCTGTCTGATTTGAGAACGGAATTCTCGTTCGGAGGCAGACAATACAATGCGTTTGCCGATGTCGTCTTCATCGTTAAGTAAATTAAATATAAACGATATGCAGAAAAACCAGAAAATCATACTTTTCGGCGGCATCGGCGTAGTTGTGTGCCTTATTGCGCTGATTGTGGTGCTCATTGCCTCCAATTCTTCGCGTACCAACGAAATCAATGAGGCGGAGGCACGTGCCGACTCTCTCCGGCTCGTCAACGACCAGCTGCAACTCTCCAACGAATTCAATCAACTCAATGCGGAATTCTCACAATATGAGGATCAACAGGTGTATCTTAAGAACGATTCTCTTGTGAAGCAATATAATCAGGCTCGCATGAAAGTCGAAGGTCTGCTCAAGGAGTTGAATGCGGAGAAACGTAGCAACTCTCAGAACCGCGCGCGGATCAAGCAGCTTGAAGGTGAGATCGCCACTCTCAAAGGTATAGTCAAGCATTATCTGGAGGAGATCCGGCGTCTCGGAGAAGAGAATGAGGGTCTGAAACAGGAGATCCAACAGGTACAGGAAAAGAATCAGCAACTCGCGTCGCAGGTCACGGCCACCTCTCAGAGCAATGCAGAACTGTCGCAGACTGTCAAACTCGCTAAGAAGCTAAACATCACCGGGGTGTCGCTCAACGCTTACAACAAGAAAGGAAAACGGGAGAAAAACATCACCAAAGCCCGTCAGCTCGGAGTAAGTTTCACCGTCTCTCCCAACAATACCGCTGCTCCCGGAATGAAGGATTTCTTCATCCGCATTATCTCGCCCGAAGGTACTCTCCTCGGAGGAGGTCCGGCATTTTCTATTGACGGAGCCACAATTCCCTCTACTGCGAAACGTTCCATGGAATATGCCAATGATGAACTCGCCGTGTCTGTATACTGGGATGTAAACACTACTCTGACGCCGGGAGACTACACCGTAGAGGTGTTCTGCGACGGCTACAGACTGGCTTCGCGCCACTTCACAATGAAGAAATAACTTCAGCCTCTTAGAAAAGTGAATCAGGGTCAGCTCCTATTATCAGGAGCCGGCCCTGATATTTTTCGCATAATTTATTTGTATTTTTATAAATTTACTCTGTTTTTACATTAAAATCAGATTAAAATTTGCTTGTATGGATAAATCATATTAACTTAGCGAACTAAACTAACATTTCTAACCCTTTTATCTTTTTCACACTCTAATAATGAAATTACTCAAACGATTAACCACAATGACGGTCGGAACTCTTCTGGCCATGAGTTCAGGGGCGACTGTGCGCTATGTTACGTCAACCGGTCAGGGTGACGGCTCTTCCTGGAGCAATGCCTCATCAGACATCCAGGCAATGATCGATGCCTCATCGGCAGGCGATGAAATATGGGTTGCCTCGGGCACCTATAAGCCTACAAAACTCATCAAATCCACCAAGAAAACCTCAAAAGCTTTTATCCTTAAAGATGGTGTGTCGCTCTACGGCGGATTTGTCGGCAACGAGATTGCGAAAGACTCCCGTGCCAAGGGTGCGAAACCTTACGAGATGGTCAACGCCACAGTCCTGGATGCTGATGACGATGTGCCCGACGTATGGAATCGGCAGATCGACGAGGGATCAACATATCGCTGGAGCTGGGAACTGGAAAACAATGTGGTGAAAGGCACAAGAAACAATTCCACACACGTGCTCTATTGTGAGGCTTCCTTCACTACCCCTACAGTGATCGATGGACTTACCATGCGGGGTGCCAACGCCAATGTATATCAGGCAAAAGCCAGCGGTGGAGCTGTGTACGCACTCGGATCCGTGACTCTCAGCAACTGCAGAATGATAGAGAACTCATCTTATTTCACAGCTGAGGCCACCGACTGCAATTCGTACGGAGGTGCCGTGTATCTTGATGGTGGCCGAATGGAAGGCTGTCTGATTTCAAAGACTTTCTGCCATTCAAGTTATGGCAACGCTCTTGGCGGCGGGGTATACGCCCGAAATGCGGTCATCACCGACTGCGATTTTGAGGATTGTGTGGGTCTGGACCAGGGAGGAGCCGTGTATATGGTAAACGGTTCGCTGGCCAACTGCACTTTCAATCGCTGTTACAGCGCGGCGGGAGGTGCCATTTATAATCAGGGCGGCACAGTGACCGATATCGATGTGTTTGATTGCCGCGGACTCAACGGTGGAGGAGTATACAATGCCGGTTCACTTCGAAACGCTCTGATACGCAACTGCTATGCCGACGCGCCGGAATATGGCGACAATGGAGGCAAAGGCGGCGGACTATATAATGTAAGCGGGGATGCCGTAAACTGTGCGGTATTCAATTGCACGTCATTCACCGGAGGCGGAGTGTTCCTCAACAATGGTCGACTGATCAATGCCACTGCGGTCAACAATACAATCCGCGAGGGAGGTGCCGATACCAACGTACACGGAAATGCCTCTGATATATATAACAGCATCGTGGATGCCGGTACAAATCTTGACAACTTCGTGCAGGCACCCTCATTTGCAGGCCGCGCTGCTGGCGAGGCGCAATCCGTTCTCATCGCCGCGGCCGACATGAGTCTGGCTCCGGGAAGCGAATTCATTGATGCCGGCACACCTCTTGAAGGATTCACATCGGGTACCGATCTGGCTGGCAATCCACGCCTGTGCGGCCAAGCCATAGACCGCGGAGCCTACGAATCGCAAGGTGCGGCTGAGGTTCCTACAATCACACTGACGTTCGCTCCGGGCACACAGGCGGCCAGAATCGGTGTTGGCGGTGCGTCAGGATATGAATTCAAGATCGACTGGGGCAACGGCCAGCCTGAAACTTACTCGCAGCAGGCCTATCACTCTCATCTTCTCACCGGCAACACCGTGCGGATCTATGGAGATGACATTATCGTGCTGCAGGCTCCCTCACAGGATATAATCGCCGCCGACATATCCCGCGCCTCCAAACTCATACGTGTGATGCTCGGTACAAACGGTCTGGCATCGCTTACTCTGGGCAACCATCCGTCGCTTACCGGACTTTATGCCGAAGGCAACAGTCTCAAGAGTATCGATGTTTCCGGTTGCCCGGCTCTTACAGTGCTCGATGTGCATGAAAATGAAATAGAGGGAACTATTGACTGCTCGGCCATGATGAAACTTTCCAAAGTGGATATCGCCGACAACAAAGTGTCTTCAATCATTCTGCCGAAGAGCAGTACTGTCTATGACATTGATGTAGACAACAACCAGCTCACCCGACTCGATGTGACGGGACTCTCAGGACTCGATGAACTTAATGCTTCCGGCAATCAGCTCACTTCCATCGATCTGTCCGGGCTTACGGCAGTGTCCACCATCCGTCTCGGAGAAAACAATCTCAGCTCCATCGACATCTCGTCTTGCCGGAATCTGACCTCGATTCAGGTGGCCGACAACAAAATATCATCAATTGACCTGACCCAAAATGCCAAACTTGAAGGCATTTATCTTCAGGACAATATGATTGGTACCATCAATCTCTCGGGCAATCCACAGGCACGGTATATCAATATCTCCAACAATCAGCTTTCAGAAATCGATGTAACTCAACAGCCTTTGCTGAGCCTGCTTTTCCTCAACGGCAACCGTCTCAGCACAATCGACCTGTCGAAAAACACCTCGATCTCTTCGCTTGACCTGTCAAGCAACAGTCTGACCGCAGTGGATGTATCGAAAGCCACATATCTCAGTCAGCTTCATCTGGAAAACAACGCTCTTACAGCGATTGATCTTTCTGCCAACAAATATCTCTACGGTCTCTTCATCGGCAACAACGCTCTCTCTTCACTTGACATATCGGCCAATACTTATCTGCAGCGTCTTGAAGCTCCGGCCAACATTCTTACATCAATCGACATCGCTGCCAATACAGGTCTGCAATCCCTGATGCTCCAAAGCAACAAATTCAATGCCGAAGCCATCAACTCCATGATTTCTGCTCTGCCTGATGTGACTTCGGTGAATGTGACACCCGACACAGATTTTCTGCGCAAGTTGAATATCAGCAATATGCCTGGCACTCCCGATGCCAATGTGTCAGTTGCCGAAACAAAAGGATGGTATGTGACCGCCGATTATGATCGTCCGCAGGAAACTACCCTCACTTCGCTTAACATCCAGATCAATCGTCTAGACAACAGCACTATTGAGACTTCTGACGCCGAAATCGAGTGGGCCAACGAACAGCAGACCTCCTTCCGCATTGTCAACTTTATGGGTTCGGGTTCCAACGTCACCGGCACCATCGATGCCGCCGGGAATGTGAAGATCGCTCCCCAGGTGTGTGGCGGAGATCCCTCCGGCAATTACTACATGATTGTGAATGAGGACAACACCGGGGGCAATCCCATGCAGATCTACAACACATACGTGGGTGGCCAGTTTGACGGTCAACATCTCACTCTCGATCCCTGGAATCTTATCATTGTGCCTTATACATTCGCTGAGAATCTGGGGACTGCCTACTCATCGTGCCTCACTTCTGAATTTGTGATGGGCAACGGCACCATGACCTACAGCAACGATACTCGCTCCACCGTGACCAAAAACATTTATGCCGTGGTCAACAACGCCACCCTTGATGTCTACAACTGGGCCGGATGTGCGATGACCACTATGTCACGCTCCGACGGTCAATGGCATGTCAACGCATCAACCCAGGCATGCGTTATAGACAAGACAGCTTATTTCCTCACAGCCACGGATGGCAATGAGCTTGTATCTGCATCTGTGCCCGATGCACGCAACATACATTTCGGAGCGTGGAAACTTAGCTCCAACACCGACAAGATATTGAGCAACGGCACAAACGCCGTAATCACAGTAAACTTTGATCTCCCTGTAGTCACAGGTGTTGACGGAATAGAAGCAGATGAAGCTGTAAGTGAGACTTATATCAATACAGCAGGCATCCGTTCCGACAAACCTTTCAATGGTATCAACTTTGTGGAGAAAACCTTTGCGGACGGACGGCGCACAGTCACAAAGACTCTCATCCGTCGCTGACAATCAGCATGATATTAAAATATGTGGGGTGGTGTCAATTACGACACCACTCCACATATTTTCAGGCAACCGTTGCTGGAACGGTATTCTTGTATTTTGAATCTCAGAGCATTATCTTGCGGACAGTGGAGCGACCGTCGGCAGTCATGAACACAGCCAGATAAACACCGGGCTGATAACCGGCGAGACTCACGCTTCCGGAGGGATTCGCATCTCCGAAAAGAAGTTGGGCATCAAAAGAATAGATACGAACATCGGTCAGTTCTTCTCCGCATTCGTATGTCAGTGTGCGTCCCGAAACCACGATCTTCACGTCCGGTCCGGCCATAAGGATTTCTTCCACATCACTGAAAGGCACTTTCCCTTTTTTCACCCCTTGAAAATATATTGAAGGGCGGAAATCCCCTTTTTTGTCCTGGAATACAGCTTTGGGCACCCGTATCATGAATGAATGCTCCCCGGCCTTGACCGCGCCGAGATGGATCTCACGTGTCGGCACTGCCTGTCCCGGGCACCAGTTGCTGTACAGTACCCAGAAAGATTCGGGACGATAAGAACTGTAGATGCCGTTGGATTGTGTATTGTACTTGCGGTAAGGTTCACAGCTCATGCCACCCGGGATGTATGTCATCGCTACATCGTTGTCATAATACACGATATGGAGGCGTCGGATGTATTCTTCTCCACCTACATTTGCCCCATGGTTAGAGTTGATGAGGACTATTTTCGCGTCCTCGCAATCTTCCGGCACTGTAAATTTCCATGTACGGGTAGTCACTCCCAGTGTGTCGCAGGCATTCTCGTTATGATTATTGAAGTTTACCTCACCGCGGAACTCCGGTTTGCGACAATAGATTGGTACAAGTACATTGTCGTTAGTAAGAGGCTTTGCCTCGTTGGTCTGAAACCGTGCTGTGACCGAAAAAACATCCTGTCGTTTCTTCCCGGTTCCGTCATCGTCGCACCCTTTCACCTGCTCCCAGGCCGCATACGGTATACCGAATATATCGGATTCAAGCCAGAGATCATATTTTTTGCGCAAATTTGCGTCACGGAGAATATGGTCTACTCCGGTAATATCGTATAGATAAGGAACTGTGTCAGGTGTCACGTTCTTGTTCATGAAAGGAGTGATGTAACGCGCTATCTCGATGCGTTCCACATCATCGTAGGTGTATGACGGCTGGCCTTTTGGCACCAGGGCGATGTTGAACGAAGCAATGCGGTCATAATTGTCGCAACGCGCTCCCAACACCACATCAAGTCTAAGCGAATCACCTACCTGTGCAAGTATGTCATCTGTGAGTTTGCGCGAATAGATGGAGTTTCTCAGACGTAGGATGCCGTCATCAAGATGTCCGTCGAAGATACTGTCATTATAACCGTCGTAATAGATAGTTTTGTCATAAACCGGAATCACCATGGTAAGCTCCGCCAATGCCGGAACAGCCAATGAAGCAAGCAGAGTTGCTCCGATTCCTAATGGGAGGAAATATTGTTTCATGATGAAAAATTTTATTTGCAAAAATAACACAAATTTCCCACATATACCATGATATGAAAATTAGTTTTTGTATTTTTAAACTAAATTTAACTGAATTACGATAGATCAACGTACAAGCACCTTCACAGCCTTGCCTCCATATCGGACAACATACATACCGGACGGCAGAGGTATCTTCCGGCGTCCACTGCCATCGCTAAAGGCGGTCCGTACTCCTGAAAGGGTGTAGACATTGACAGGGTGGTCAGAAGAGATCGCAATGCCATCTTTGCAAATAGATACCTCATCTTCGTCTGAATCACCGTCTGTCAGATCAGTCACTCCAGCCATCTCTGCAGTTCCGATGACCACAAAACTGTTGGCAGGAACCTCCACCATACCAGTCACGGCATCAAACTTTGACTCTGTCCCATATCCGTTCAGCATAACCCTATACCGGGAGTTATCCTTATGTGCGAAGTCTACCTTTATCCCTGCCTTACCGATTACAGAGGGATTGATCACAGTGTATACCTCACGATCACCCGCCCGTGAAATCATAACACGACCGGTTGTCCAGTCAGAGGCTGAACACTTCGACTCAAAAGAGGCACTCCGGCTGAAAAGTTCAGGGAAACTTTCACGTATACGGTGAAGGCGACTGTAAGTCTCAGCCAGTCCGGCACGTTCGGGTTGATCAAGCAGACTCCAGCATACTGTCTTCGGGTCCGTGTTGTTGTCTCCTGAAGCACTTTTTGTGTTCTGATCGTTGCCAAGTTCGGAAAACATCCATATCAGATGCGCTCCGGGAGACATTATCATCTGTGCGGCGCACGCACCCAGACGGAGCATAGATTTGCCGAGATCTCCCTTCACTCCCGTAGCTCCCCACTGGTTCTGCTTGTAGGCCAGCCTCTGTTCGTCGTGACTTTCAAGATAGCTTACTGTAGAACCCCACGTGCGGTTGTCATACGGAGCATACATGCGGTCGAGTCCCGATCCGCTCGGATATCCCATGGCATACTGACAACCTGCATCGTTGAGATTGGCCCAGTTGAGTTGTCCGTATGCCGCCATTGCATTCTCCTCCTGTGTTCCGGCGAGATTCTCGTTGATGAAATAAGCTCCCGGTTTTACCTTCTCAATCACCTGCTGAAGCCGACGCATACGGTCGATACGGCTCTGGTTGAACGCATCAGTACACGAATCTCCCGCATTGGGATAGGAATTGTTGTCGCCGAGACCTTTTACCAGATCAAACCGGAAACCGTCGACCTTGTACTCGGTGAGCCAATATGTGAGCACATCGTCCCATTGTTTCTGCACCAACGGATGGCCCTGGTTCCAGTCGTTGAGCACACTGTGGGCATGAGGAGCGGTAACGTTGTACATCGGGTTACTACCCTCCTCATACATCCGATACCAGGGGTGCTGCCAGTCGGACTGGTTGAACACCATATCGAGAATCACCGCCAGACCGGCCTCATGACACTTGTCGATAAATTCCTTGTAATCATCAGGAGTACCGTATGCCTTGTCTGGAGCGAAATAGAAGTTGGGATTATAACCCCATGAGATATTTCCGTTGAACTCATTTATGGGAAGAAGTTCCACCGCATTCACACCGAGATTTCTTATATATGGAATCATATCGATGGCTCCTCGCACAGTCCCGTTGCCTAAAGCTTCTCCTTCCGAACCTGTGAAGTCCCTCAGCAACATCTCATATATGCGCAGGTCGGAAGGGTCGGGTCCCTGGAAATCCTCAATCTTCCACGCATAACCATTGTCTTCGGGCATCAATACAGCCAGACACACATCCTGTACGTAGTTATACGGATATTCAGGCAGCCCGGGAAAGACCGACTCCGGAATATATTTATCATTCCAGGGATCGAGCACCAGACGTGCATACGGATCGCCGACACGATAACGCCCGTCTACATAATAGTAATATGTATATATTGATTGGGGTGAAAGTCCTTTTACCTCCGTCCAGAAATATCGCTGCCCCTCATAATCGTGGAAATACATCTGTGTACCCGTAAGGTTGAAATCGTCCCAGGAGCCGACAAGAGTGACCGACTCCTTGCCGGGTGCCGGAAGACAGAACAGCATCGTTTCCCCGTCTCTTACAGCTCCCGGGTGTGGAGTGCCTCCTGGATAATCCTTGCGTTCCGAGGGAATCAGCGAGACTATCCGTAAAATCTCAGACTGACAGGTCTCTCCTTTCGGGTCAGTCAGCACGGCCCGGAAACTCCATCCCTCTGGACGGCTGTCGGCCGTAAAAGTATAAGTGAGAGATGACACATTGTCCGCAGACTTCACCATCTTCTCAAAATTATAAATCTCGATTTTACCGGAAACAGTCGCATTTGCCGTAACTGTCACCTCTTCCCCTGCAACCGCAAAAGAACCTGGAAGCGAGGATATAAGCTCTATATGAGCTCCGCTTTGGTAGACGTTGAGGAATATATCCCTGTCTCCCTCCCCTTTGCCGGTCTTGCTTTTATCCGCGGTACGGAACACGAACGCAAGTTTCTTCACCTCAATCGCCGGTTCCGTGATGCCATAATAGGTCCGGATGTCGCCGATATGCAGTTTCCATAGATCCGGGCTGACATATTCTAACCTGTATTTTGCCGCATTGTCACCCCACTGCGGGGCAAATTCCCAGTCTGTGTCAGAAGAGGAATTATTGGTTATAACACCTGTATGGGCATAAATCTGTGTCGATGCAGGCAGACCGGCAAGTCCCCGGTTGCCTTGATCGGCATGAAAGAATATTGTGACATCCGGTGAATTATCCATCAGCGGAGTCGGCTCCGATGTCACTTGAGCCTTCGCGCCGCACACCGCCAGAAGCACAGCGGCAACAGCCAGTAAAAATCCAGTCATGTCAAGAATATAATTTAGTAGCTTTTTCTTGCAAAATTAAGCCATTCTTGCCGCTTTTCCAAGAACCAACACATAAAGATTTCAAAATAAAATGCTCTTTCTTCTTTCTGTGATTTTACCGCTGTTTTTGCCTGCGTCATTTTTAAACAGCCTCTTAATATGTGCCCGTCAGACCTTTTTCATATCGGACAGAGATAGACCTATATATTCGATATTCCAGTCTTTCCGTTTATTAAGAATCTCCGTGGATTTTTCTTTAAGCCGATACATATCTATTCTTGTAGGATTACGTTTCACCTCACCGATTACAAGTTTCCGGTCTGCGTCATTCACCGCAATGATGTCTATTTCATTGAGTCCTCCTCTTTCCCAGTAGTTGGTTACAATGTTGTACATTCCCGTTTCACGGTATATTTGTCTGAAATAACGTTCCAATACCCAACCGGAAAAGGTCTCGTAATCTGCAAGTGCCTTGGCACGCACATAGTCAAGGTTTCCTATCTCTACCGCGCTCCGATATTTATATATGAAACGAAACCAGAAATTCAGAAAATTGTCTTTTATGCCGTATTTCACATTGCGACTGTTCTCAGAAGCGAGATACGGACGATATCGATACAACAGATCGTATACATTTTCAAGTTTGTCAAGATAACCGCCGGCTTCGATCCCTGTATATGACTTTATTTTCCCGCGTTCATTATATCCTGACGCTATGGCAGAAAGTATGGAAAAGTAGTTTCCATAATCTTTTCCGAACTCGTCTGACAATAATTCTTTTCCCTCATCGATGAAATATGATCCGAAAGAAAGGACACAAGAAAATATATCGTCCTTAGTAAAGGCATTGTACATAATAAGCTGTTCCACATACTTCGCTACTCCCCCGGTGAGCATATACATTGTCAGCAAGTCATCAGGTAGATAATCAGGATTGTGTTCCTTAAGAATCCCACTCAAGGTCTTAAGCGGAAATTCTTTCACCCGTAATCTGGAAGTGGCACGTCCATATAAAGGCTCCTTTCTATCATCGAAAATCTTTGTCATCATCGAGTATAGAGAACCGCACACCACAAGGTTTATTTTGGCTTCATCTTTGTTTGTATCCCAAATATTCTGCATTTCGCTGAAAAACGACTCGTTGACGTATTTGAAATTCTGAAATTCATCTAAAACCAATATGAAGTGCCTCCTTTTGGATATATTCATTATAGCGGAAAATAGATTACTCATAGATGTAAAGCTCCCCAGATCCTCTCCCAACCTGTCCCTGATTGTCTCTACAAGTTCTGCACACAGAAGTGCTTCGCTTTTTCTGGCCACGAAGAAATATAAAAGAGTCTCTTTTTCGTAGGCGTGTTTGATCAAGGTGGTTTTGCCGATTCGCCGCCTGCCTGTCATAACTGTGAACTGTGCGTAATCGTACGATCTTTTTTCAATTTCCTGCAATGTCCGTGTTTCTGTTTCCCTATCGTAAAATTTCATATAAATGCACCGGCTGTTACTGTAACCGCTGTTGCAAAATTAAACAATTTCTCTCTGATATAAAAATCTTGGGATGGGAAATAAGAGAAGGACGCCGGTCGGGGCGTCCTTCTTGGAGTGATTCGAATCCCTCAAGGGATTCGGCAGTGGAATCAGCGGGTGAAGATCACGCGGCGGTGGCGGACGGTGCCGTCGGCGTAGACGGTGCGTTCCACGTATACCTGTCCTGGTTCGGGATCAGCTACTACGATTCCGTCGATGGAGATGAATGTGCGGGAAACCGGTTCGCCGGATACGTCAATTGTATCGACCCCACTGATCTTGTTGACTGTGAGGTTGAACCGGCGTGCGCGTGAATCGTCGGGAAGGGCAGCCTCAATCCAGCCTTCTCCGAGTTCTTTGGTATAGGCACGTTCTCCAAGTATCTGGAAGTGTGAGGATGATGTCCATACGATGTCATCGAAAGGCGCGATCCAGAGGGCATCGGTCACGTTGGTCTCTGTGTCGGTGTCGTTTCCGAATTCATAGCTGACAGCAGCCAGATGTCCGAGGGAATTGTCTGCGATGTCCAGAAGTGTCGGGAATGCTCCTCGGCGGATGTCGAAGGCTTCTCCGAGAGAAGCGGAGAAGAGAGCCGTGCGGGACAGGGCTGTGGCACGCGCATCGGGAGCCGAGGAATGGGTGTTGTTGCCTTCAAGATAGAAGACATGGTCGAATGTCACTTTGGCATCGGTGACGCTTGAGCTGGAGTAGGATGCCACCTGACTGACGATCTTAGGTGCTGAGCCTGTGGCTGTCACTTTGGATGTGGTGTAGACATTCGTGAGTTTCGCTCCGGCGAAGAGTGTGGCTGCGAAGCCGCCGAGGTTGTCGGGAGCCTCTACAGAGCCTGTGCAGTAGGAATTGCTGATTGTGCCGCTGCTACCGATGTAGCCCACGAAACCTCCGGCTGAGCCGTAGCCTTCCGGTGTGTCCTGATTGCCTGCCTTCACATCGCCGATGGAGAAGCTGCGGTCGACAGAGCCACCGGAGAGATAACCGACCACGCCGCCTGTGCCGTAGCCGTCGGATGTCACCTCACCGGCATTCCATGAGCGGAGGATCGAACCGGAACAGATACCTGCCACACCTCCTGTAAGATATGCTTTGGAAGTGCCTTTGCGGTTGGTGACAGCACCGATGTTGGAGCATCCGTCGATTGTGGCATACGTGCTGATCTGACCGGCCACACCGCCGATGTATTGTCCGGAAGCTGTAACGTTGCCCGTGTTGGACGAGGCTGTGATAACGGTTGCTTTAGCAGCTTTGCCTTCGGCTTTCCCGACGATTCCACCAGCTCCGTTGCCTGCGGAAGTGACATTGCCTGAGTTGACGCAGCTGTCGAGACGGATGCCGTCGCGAAGCTGGCTGACGATGCCGGCTGCAAATTGAGCTGCACCGATATTTCCGGAATTGATGCAGTTGGAGATGAAAGCTCCGTCCGAATCAGTGGTGGTGTTTCCGACTATACCGGCTATGTAACCGCCGGAAGTGGATATGATGTCGGCGGTGTTGGAGCATCCGGACACTTTACCACGAGTGCCGAGTCCACCGACTATACCGCCGGTATAGGAGCGTGCTGTGACAGTTCCGGAGTTGGAGCATCCGGTGACAGTTCCGGAGAGATTGCCCACGATGCCTCCCGAAGAGGAGGAAGCGGAGGTGATGGTTCCTGAGTTGGAGCATCCGGAAATCTCAGAGCCGTATTGTGCCTGTGAGGCGATACCAGAGGCGTAGCTGGCCCCGGAAGAGATGGTTCCTTCGTTGCGTGAGTCAGTGATCCGTCCTCCACCATAGACTACGGCGGCGAGACCTCCGGCATAGTTGGACATTGTGCTTATTTTTCCTGTATTGATACATCCGTCGATCGTGCCGTAGAGATAGGCGGCGACACCTCCTGTGTTGGAGTAAGTGTTGAGTGCGGGTACTACCGTGAGGTTGCGGATAGTGCCGGCGTCGCCTACAGTTCCGAACAGACCTCTTCCGGCTCCGGTCTTCTGATCGGTGTCGGAGATGGTGTATGCGATTTTCTTTCCGTTGCCGTCGAAATTACCCTGGAAACGACGGATGCCTGAGGCAATCGGACGGAATTCCTCGTTTGCGAAATCAAGGTCGGCAGTCAGCTGGAAATATTCATCGCGGTAGTCGGCTCCCGCGTCCGACACCATTTCGGCAAGCGTGCGCATGTCGGATGTGGAACGGATCAGATAGGGGGTGGCGGCGGTGCCTTCACCCTCGAACACCTTGCGGAGAATCTGCACGGGGTATCTCTTCATGTATTTTCCTGATGTCACGGCCATGAGTGTATCGGCTGCGAAAAGAGCGGGCGCGCTGACCGATGCCAGAAGTCTGCCGGAGGAGATGGAGAGACCTTTGTCTCCGTCGACCATACTCCATACGAGCCCGTCAGCTGATGAGAGTGCGAGTGAGGATCCGACATTCATGCGTGTGGCTTTCCCTTCGAAAACAGGGAATGTGCGGCTCATGGCCATCGATGCCTCTTCGGAGGCGAAGGCTTTGAGCACAGGGTAGGAGCCTGAGGTAGCGGTGAAAAGCGAATCAGGCAGATTTTCCGGAAGGCTTCCGGAGGTGAGGGTAGTGGTAGGCAGTGCAAGAATGCCTGTGTGCGCGTTACCGGCCAGAGCACCGTCTGTGATCACGCCGAAGTCATATACATTTCCGGCTATGAGATCGTATGAGCCGATCTTTCCGACGATTGCCCCGCGTGTGGCCTCGGACTCGCCGGTGCATTCCACCGGACCTGTAGACACACAGTTGATGACATTACCGGTGAACTGACCACCGGATTTAGTGTTCTCTCCCACAATTCCGCCTACATCCTTCAGACAGCGAACAATTCCTTGATTCACACATCCTTCGATTTCACCACGACTGAGTCCGGCGATACCTCCTACGCGGTAGCGGTTGAGTTTCGGCCATAATGTAGAATAGTTCTCTGCAGATATCTCACCGTCGTTCTGGCAGAACTCGACACGACCGAGATTTTCAGCTACGATACCTGCGGCCCCGTAACCGCCTGAAAGTATCTTACCGGCATTGTAGCAATGTTTTATGTTACCTGTCACTGACTGGCCTGCAATGCCGCCGATATAGTGGCTGACACCTTTCACTTCGGCATAGTTGCGGCAATTCTCGATAGTGCCGACACACGAACCGGCCACAGCACCTCCATATTCGTGGAAGATGAAGTCGCAGTCTGCGGCGATGTTCAGATTCCTGATGGTGCCTTCGGCCATGATTTTGCTGAAAAGACCTCCATACTTTATACCCGAAGAGAGAGCATTGCCCTGAGAGTCAAACTTAGCGGTGTGGATCTTCAGACGTCTCACAGTATGGCCGTCACCATCGAAAGTACCACCGAAACCTGTGGATGCCAATAATGCCACACCCTGGAAGTCGTCAGTATAGTTGAAGTCGATGTCTGCGGTCATCTTGAAGAAGTCTCCTTCATGGGTCTGGCTGTAGCCGGTGATGGCGCGATCAAGATTTATGAAATCCTGTACGTTGCGGATCAGGTAAGGCATTTCCGTGGTTCCTTCGCCTTCAAACAGATCAGGAATGGTGGAGATCCGGTAGAGCTTGTAACGGGAGTTGTCGAGACGGGCACAGAGCACTTCGTTGGAATATGTGTCCTTTATCTCAAGTTTGTCACCATTGATTTTCAGACCGGCCGTCTCCTGGACATATCCTGCGTCGGAATATAGTTCCCATTTTACCGTCTGATCGGCATGTATCGTCATCTGTTTCTTGACCTTGTTGGTGGTCTCAGGTTCGACAAGAAGCACGTTTGCCGCCGCAAGAGCGGCTACATCTTCCGGCATTGTTTTCAGCACGGGATAACGTCCGGCCTCAGCTTTCCAGCTGTCGGAACTGAATCCCTGCGGAAGCTGGCCGGATGTGAGACGAGAGGTCGCGGTGTTAAAGGTGTCATCGCGCAAACCTGTCACCTGGTAGTCGTTGAGACAGTTGACGATGCATCCAGCCAACGGATCAGGCACTTCGTCCTTGAAGAATGTGAATCCCCAGATACCTTTGCGTCCCACGTTGTAGGCACTGATCACCTGTCCGGTGTTGATGCAGTTGGTCAGCTTGGTGAGTCCGGTTGGAATCGGAGGAGTATGCATTATCTGATAGCCGATGGAGAAATATCCGGCAATACCGCCGTTTCCCTGTGTGGGAAGACCTGACTTGACGATAGTCCCTGAGTTGAGACAGTCTGAGATATTGCATTCATTGGCCCATGCAATTATTCCTCCGGCGTAGACGTCGTTGTCGCGGTTGGATCGGATTCCGCTTATGGCAGCTGTGTTGGCACAACGTTCGATGGTGGCGTTAAGGCCCTTGCATGTGATACCGGCCATATAACCATATCCGCCGGTGTCGGTCAGTGAGCCTGAGAATGTGCAGTCGGCTATTACCTGCTTCATATCCTTTCCCGGAGTGGCTACACCGGCTATTCCGGCTATATCGTGATAATAGGTGTCGAGTGCGCCGGTGATTGTAAGGTTGGCGTTGACGTGGCAGTTTCTGATCTCGTTGAAGTCGGTACCTGCGATACCTCCGGCGATGGCGATGGTAGTCATGGTTCCGGTGAATGTGCATCCGGTGACGGGTCCCCATGCGGCTCCGGTGATTCCTCCTGAGAAAAGGCTTTCACCCGAGAATGCACCTGTCACATGACAACCGGAGATCTTGCCGTAGTTGGTACCGGCGATAGCACCCAGATAGCTTCCTTTTCCCTTAAGGCGGACATTTTCAAGGGTCAGATCGTGTATGTCTGAGCCGAGGGAGGTGTAGCCGAAAAGACCGGCGTTGCCGAGGGCCATGGCATCGAATGTGAAGTTTTTCACAGAGTGGTTGTTACCGTCGAAAGTGCCTCCGAAAGGATTCAGTAGGTCGCCGATAGGATAGAATGCCTTGGAGGTTGCTCCCATGTCGATGTCGTTTTCCAGACGAAGGTATTGTCCGGCGAACGTCTCGCCTCCCTGCACTCGCTGTGAGAGTGCGATCAGATCGTCGGCTGTCTTTATCAGGAATGGGGCGGCCTGTGTGCCCTGACCCGAGAGAGGGGAGGGAGCTGGCGGCAGTTCGATGGAGGTATCTTTGAGTGTCACCACCGAACGGGTCACGCCCAGAGCCACCGAAGTAGCGGAGCGATGCACGGCGAGTGCCCATCCGCCGAACACTATTGTGTTGGCTGCGGTCTTGCCCGAGATGGAGGTCGACATATTGAGCTTCTTTTCCGCCCAGTCTGCCGCGTAGCAGTAGAAGTCGCCGTAGTTGGCCAGTGTCACCATATACTGCGGGGCCACAAGCACATTGCCCGAACTGGTAAGATTGCCTTTTGCAGCGGCACCGGTGCCCGCGAAGTTGTAGATAGTGATTTCATTCGGTGCATTCTGTTCCACGTATGAATCCACATTGATTGTGGAGTTGTCCGTCAATGACAGACGTATCGTGGAGTTGGCGGCAAACCACTGGCTCTGCGTGAAGATGGCGAAAGCACCGCCGGCCTGACTCCCTTCTACCACAAAGACACCCCATGCGGGGAGTGTGATGTTGCCGTACACGTCGACAGTGCCGTTCAGAGTGCCGTTGCGGTCGTAAGTGATGGAAGTTCCGTTTATGGTTGCCGGACAGATGAATACCGGGCCATACGAAGGATGATCGTATACTTTCTGAGCCGGGATGCGCACTGTGCCTGCGTCCGCATCGATATTGACTGCTACTTTGGTGCCCAGACCATAGATGTTGCTTATGGAGTCTTTGCCTGCGGTAGATGTGAGCTGCATGCCGAAATTGCGCGCCTCACCGGAGCGAAGCATATCTTTTGAGAACATCGATCCGTAGCGGACATTGCCGGGGACTTTAATGTCACCGGGAGCTTTTGCAGGTGCGGCCACGGCTCCCGGTAGGGCCGATGCCGTGAGGGAGAGCTGAGTTGCCTCCGGCTCCATTGCTATTTCCGGGCCGGGAGAGATCCAGTCGGAATGCGATGCCATCTCAAGCGTGCGGGAAGATATCATGGCATCGGTACGCCGGGCGTTGTCTGCCAGATAGTTCTCCACCTGCCGCTCAAACGAGTTGGCGTCGATCATCTGTTGCGCCAACGGGTTTAGCGCGGCAGCGACCCCTGATGCGAAAAGCACCGCGGCCACGGCCATGGAAAACCGTTTTGTTGAATAATGGTAGATCATAACGTGAAAAATATAATGAATTGATGGTGGGAGAAAGTCTGTATGCCGGATGGTGTTGAGACATTGATACACTACTGTCTCCTTGAATTTAGAATGGCAAATGTAGCAAAAAAATATTAAATTTACGTGGTGGCAGAATAAAAAACAGAAAAATAGAGTGGGATGCCGGCGGTTTTGTTTAATTTTGCACACTTTTCTCCAAAATAAAACAGAAAAACTGTGAGACAATATTTATCAGCCCTCTTCCTTGTGCCGGCTTTTTCTCTGACAGCCGCTCCTCCACAGGGATATTACGACTCTCTTGAGGGCAAATCTGGTGCTGCCCTCAAAGCTGCGGTTAAATCGAAGGTGAGGAGCCATAAGACGATAAGTTACGGTGATGACACATGGGATGCTTTCCGTCAGACCGATGTGCGCGAGGTGAATGGCAAACTGTGCTGGTGGGATATGTATTCCTCCAACAACGTGCCGGTAAGTTCCGGTCATCCAGGGATGAACATAGAGCATTCCGTGGCCAATTCCTGCTGGGGAGGGTCGAAGAATGACGCCTACAAGGATCTGTGTCATCTGAATCCTTCCGATGCAACTGCCAACAACCGCAAGTCGAACTATCCTCTCGGAATAGTCGCCGGAACACCTACCTGGACAAACGGAGTCACGATAGTAGGCAAACCGGCATCCGGCTACGGAGGCGGTGCCGGACATGTGTATGAGCCTCACGACATGTACAAGGGGGACTTCGCCCGCGCATACTTCTACATGTTTACTGTCTACGACGATATCAGCTGGGGCTCCTATTCCGACAAACGAGACGGGATGTACGACTGTTCAGGCTCTACAGTGGAATTCAAACCGTGGGCGGTAGAGATGCTTCTTCAGTGGAATACCGCCGATCCCGTAGGGCAGAAGGAGAATGACCGCAATGACGGTATATATGACGTGCAGCGCAACCGGAATCCTTTTATTGATATACCTGACCTTGCCGAATATATATGGGGCGACAAGAAGAACACACCGTTCCACTACGATCCCTCAAACTATCCTGAGAATCCGGATAACCCCGATAAGCCGGACGATCCGGATGTTCCTCCCACCCCGGGGATTCCCGGCACATGGGAACTGGTACGCTCTTCCGACTGGCTGACTGCGACAGACGTCTATATCATATCCTCATCCAAGTCAATGGCCGGTCTTAGTCCGGAGTTGTCAGGTAAGTTTCTGACTCCTACAGAAAGAGTTGTCGTAGCTGACGGCGATGTAGTGTCGGCGGCACCTTCAGGTGCCGCTATTGTGACTCTTGCTGGTTCAGGCAGATCATACGCCATAGGATTGTCGGCTAAAGAGGGGAGCACACCCATGTATATCTGCTCAACGTTGTCGAAAACGATCACGCTTGATGCCTCGCCGAATGCGGAGGGAGCTTCCGCGACAATATCAATATCTTCCGACGGCGACGCCACGGTCAGCTACGGCTCTGCAGGCAATCTCTGTTATAATGCCTCATCGCCGCGGTTCACTACCTACACCTCCTCCGGACAGGAACCTCTCCGGTTCTATCGCCGGGTGAAAGGTAGTTCGGTTGACGGCGTCGAGATAGATCTGCGCAGGCAAGTGTGGGTAGAAGGTGGAATGCTTCATATCCCGGCTTCCGCTTCCATCTATGATCTTACAGGACGCTGTATTGCCTCTCCCGCATCTGTGGCGCAGGCAATCTCTTTGCCCGGAGGGATATATGTGGTGGTTCGCCCAGGAGGGCGACCGCTTAAAGTGGCTCTCTGAAACAGCTTCTAAATAAACGCAGAATGCCGGAGATGCGACGAACACGCTTTCTCCGGCATTCTGTATGTTTTGCGGGTCAGTTAGAAGTTGTAACCGATCTTCATGTTGAAACATGATGTGGCTCCTGCTCCCGAGGGTGTCCAGCAATGCGCCAGATAACCGATGCCGCCATACCAGCGGCCGAATTTCAGGCCTATCATAGGATTGACCAGCACGGCACCCCACTTGGTGTCCTGTGTGTTGATCTCATAACCGATATCAAGCGACAGGAACGGATTCAGACGACTGATTTTGGTTTCAAACTGGGCACGTCCGAAAATCGGGATGAGCGGAGCGGAATCAAAATTCCACTTTTCCGTGATACCGAATCCCGCTCCAAGAGCGATATGCGGATGTACTTTCCCGGTAATACCTCCCTGCACGTTGAACGACACATGGTCATCTCCGGCGATTACGGGCTGGAATTCAAGAAACGGATTGATGGAGGCACCCGAGAGTGCGGACGCGCCGAGCATGATGGTCGCGACTATTTTTTTCATAATGACGAATGATTTTTAGAGGCTGTTAAAAATGACTGTTAATTTGAGGTCGCAGATCCGGAGCAGAGATTTACCTGCGGGTTCAGGAGTGAAGCGGGCTTCATGACTGAACCAAAGGGGAATATATGCCCGGAGATGCGAGTCTGTTTTTTCATCTTTACTCAGCTGTCTTTAAATTTGATTTTAAATTTTGGGCTGCTAAACCGAAATATTATTAAACCGTCCGGCTCTCTTCCGCTAAAATCCATCGGCGGCGCAGTCACATAGCCCGCTATGCTCCTTTGCCTTGGATGAATTTTATCTGTAAGACAGCCGCCTCAAATTTAACATTGATTTTTAAACAGCCTCTTAACAAAGTCCTTTATCTGTGTCAACGTCCGCCGACCCCTGAAAGTTTACCTGATCTCCACAAAATAGAATCGGGGAGATACAACAATTTCTGTGGGTGGCGGGTTTATCTGTTGAGGACTATATATCTCTGACAACCCGCTTATGCAGAAACTCGCACAGATATATCAGAAAAGTTTTATTGAGAACTGGGACCTGCCCGCTCTGACGGAATATACCACACGCCGCCATCTTACATACGCGGAATTGGCACGCGATATCGCTTCGCTTCATCTGCTGTTTGAAACCATCGGTCTTCGCGAGGGTGACAAGGTGGCATTGTGCGGACGCGACTCCATCGCCTGGGTGACGGTGTATATGGCTACCGTCACATACGGTGCTGTGATTGTGCCGATCCTTTCGGATTTCAATCCGGTCGACATAACGCACATTGTAAACCATTCCGAAGCGGAACTCCTGTTTGTCGGAGCTTCGGTGTGGGAACATATAGAGCCTTCGGCGTTGCTGAACGTCAAGGCTGCAATATCGCTTGAAGACCGGATGTTGTTCCATGAGACCGGTGGAGGGGAGGTGGCCCGGAATCTTAAATTGCTGAGACGCCGTTTCCGTCGGCGTTATCCGGACGGGTTCTCATCCGGCGATGTGAGATATACCGGCCGTGACAACTCGGAGTTGGCTGAGATCAATTACACATCGGGTACAACGGGATTCTCAAAAGGGGTGATGCTTACCGGTGGCAATCTGGCAGGCAACGTCACTTTCGGCATGAGCCGCGAACTTCATTTCCGCTCTTCGCGGGCGTTGGCTTTTCTTCCGCTGGCGCATGCATACGGGTGTGCGTTCGACATGTTGACTCCTCTGGCTGTAGGTTCGCATATCACATTGCTGTGCAAGACCCCTTCTCCCCGTGTTCTGTTGAGAGCCATGGCGGAGGTCCGTCCACATCTGGTGATATGTGTGCCTTTGATTCTGGAGAAGATATACAAGAACCAGATATTGCCTCTCATATCCAAGGGAACCATGCGCTGGACGCTTGCTGTGCCGTTTCTCGACTCATTGATCTATTCAAAGATACGCAAGAAACTTATCGATGCTTTCGGAGGGGAGTTTGAGGAGGTGATAGTAGGCGGCGCACCGCTCAATCATGAGGTGGAGGATTTTCTGTATAAGATCAGATTTCCGTTTACGGTGGGCTATGGAATGACGGAATGCGGCCCGTTGATCTCCTATACGCCATGGCGTGAGTTCGTGCCCGGCAGTTCGGGACGTGTGCTTCCCGGTATGGAGGCCATAGTGATGGGCGATGATCCGGAACATGAGCCTGGCGAGATATGTGTGCGTGGAATCAATGTGATGAAAGGATATTACAAGAATCCGAAGGCTACCGCAGAGGTGCTCGACGGCGACGGCTGGCTACGCACAGGCGATATGGGCACCCGTTCGTCCGACGGTACGCTTTTTCTGCGTGGCCGCTCCAAAACGATGATTCTGTCCGCGTCGGGGCAGAACATATATCCGGAGGAGATAGAGGCGAAACTCAACAATATGCCGTTTGTGGCCGAGAGTCTTGTGGTGGAGCGCGATGGAAGACTGGTCGCTCTTGTATATCCCGATTACGAGTCGGTGGACCGGCTGGGACTTCAGGGCGCGGACCTCACGGACGCCATGGAGAATGTGCGCAGGGAGCTCAACGGACTTCTTGCCCCGTATGAGCAGATCGCGCGCATACAGCTTCTCCCCAATGAATTTGAGAAGACCCCAAAACGCTCCATAAAACGGTTTTTGTATAACAGTTAGATGTCATCATTTGAAAAAACTGTAATTTTGTCGGATGAAACAGGATATAAGGGGAAAAGAGACACAGGAAAAAGAACAGATTGAAAATTCACAGGTAACGTCTCTCGATGTGTCGGAACTGGTGCGCGGCGATATGGTGAGATTCCTTTGGGAACCGGAAAAGATGTGTCTGGCCAGATATCTTGGTTCCGGTCGTTGGAGGGTGGAGGAGTCTGTGCGTACACGTCTTCGGACCGGGCAGGAATTTTTCTGTCGTCATATCGTTGAGGGAGAGCCCCTAAGGATGTTGCTTGCACCCTCCGAACGCCATCAGACAGGAACGGTATATGTCTGTGGCCAACGGACAGGCGTCAGATGGGAAATGCTCTGAGATTTCACGTCTGAAATGAGTTTTCGGCCATTTTTATCCCAAAAATATCATTTTTTGTTTGGCGATTACGTGCAATTGTGCTATCTTTGCTTGCCGATTCGGCGGACGTTTCTCGGGACTGATCCCAATCCGCCCGTTCCCGGATCTACGTCTGACTTATGGATATACTTTTTAATCCTACAGTATACTGGTGTGTTGCAGGCATAATGGCCTGTCTGGCTATTATAGTTTTTTTCGCGCTTCAGCATATCACCGCTGGGTACGGGATGATGTATAACCGCCGCTGGGGCATATCTCTCGATAACCGTGCAGGGTGGATAATTATGGAGGCACCGGTGTTTGTCGCCATGGCTTTTCTATGGGCGTTGAGTCCGCGTCGCGCTGAAGCGGCTCCAGCGGTGATGGCCTCTCTTTTCATGTTCCATTATTTCCAGCGGTCGTTCGTTTTTCCTTTCCTTATCCGGGGGAAGAGCCGTATGCCTCTTGCCATAATGACGATGGGGGTACTCTTCAATCTTGTCAATGCTTATATGTTGGGAGGCTGGATTTTTTATGTCAGCCCTCCGGGATATTATACCGCAGACTGGCTTGTGAGTCCTCTGTTCATACTCGGCACGGTGGTATTCATGACCGGGATGGCTGTAAACTGGCATAGCGACAGTATTGTCCGACGTTTACGCAAGCCTGGCGATACACGTCACTATATACCACGCGGAGGGATGTTCCGATATGTCACCTCGGCCAATTATCTTGGAGAGTTTGTGGAGTGGGTGGGTTTTGCCATTCTTACCTGGAGCGTGGCCGGTGCTGTCTTTGCTTTGTGGACATTTGCCAATCTCGCTCCCCGCGCCGCTTCTATCCATCGGCGTTATATCAGTGAGTTCGGCGATGAGTATTCACGACTTAACCGACGGTATATAATCCCTTTCATTTATTGAAATATTGAAAAACTATTCTCTCCGGTAATCATATCCCGACATGAAACTTTTCACACCCGGTAAAATAGGCCCTGTAGAGTTGCGTAACCGCTCTATCCGCTCGGCTGCTTTTGAAGGCATGGGCAAAGACAACGGTCCGACGCAGATGCTACGCGATTACCATCTCTCTGTTGCCAAAGGCGGCGTGGGAATGACGACTCTCGCATACGCCGGTATATGCCGCTCGGCACTTTCCTTTGACACCCAGCTATGGCTGCGCCCGGAAATAGTACCCTCTTTGCGTGAAATCACCGATGGTATACATGCTGCCGGTGCGAAGGCATCCATCCAGATAGGACACTGCGGCAATATGACCCACCGTTCCACTGCCGGGGGAACTCCCGTAGGAGCATGTACAGGATTCAACCTCTATTCTCCCACTTTCGTAAGAGGACTGCGTGAGGATGAACTGAAAGAGATTGCAAGGGCGTTCGGCGATGCGGTGCGCACGGCCCGCGATGCAGGGTTCGACTGCGTGGAGGTGCATGCCGGACATGGCTACCTGATATCACAGTTCCTTTCCCCCTATACCAACAGACGGCGTGACCGTTTCGGCGGTTCTCTCGATGCGCGTATGACATTTATGCGTATGTGTATGGAGGAGGTGATGAAGGCGGCCGGAAGCGACATGGGCGTTCTTGTCAAGACAAATATGCGTGACGGCTTCAAAGGGGGGCTTGAAATCGACGACTGTCTGACTGTGGCGCGTGAACTGGAGCGGCTCGGCACACATGCCCTCGTACTCTCAGGAGGATTCGTCAGCAAAGCTCCGATGTATGTGATGCGTGGCGAGATGCCGATATACTCCATGACATATTACATGAAGCAGCTGTGGCTCAAATACGGTGTGCGCATGGCCGGAAAGATGATGATAAAGACAGAGCCATACAGCGACTTGTACTTTCTTGACGACGCACGCCTCTTCCGTCGCGAACTGAAACTGCCGCTTGTCTACGTAGGCGGAGCAGTCGACGGCGAAGGGATAGAGAAAGTTATGGGCGAAGGCTTTGAATTTGTGCAGATGGGTCGTGCTCTTCTGCGTGAACCAGACTTTGTCAACCGTCTTGCCGCCGACGCTGCCCACCGGTGCGATTGTGACCACGTCAACTACTGTATTGCCCGTATGTATTCCAAAGAGATGCGATGCCACAAAGACTGCCCCGGACTTCCCAGAAGAATCCAGAAAGAGATTTCCGACATAAAGCGTCGCAATGGCATCAAAGACTGATCTTAAAGATATGACGGCTCTCGTCACGGGAGGGTCGTCCGGAATAGGACTGGAGTTCTGCCGGGATCTTGCCCGGCGGGGAGTCGATATTGTGATGGTGAGCATTCAGGAAAAGGAACTCGCCGAAAGTTGCCGTGAACTTTCAGAACAGTATGGAGTCAAGGCATATTCCCTGCTTCTTGATCTCACCCAAGATGATGCTTCGCAGAGGATAGCCGATTTCATCGACGGAAAAGGGATCGAGATCGACATCCTTATAAACAATGCCGGGATATTTTCATTCAATACTCTGACAGACACTCCCAAACGCAAACTTGACTGCTTCATCGACCTGCACGTACGTGCTGTTACCGGTCTGAGTCTGTTTTTTGCGGAGCGTATGGCACGGCGCGGCCACGGCTACATATTGAACATGAGTTCCATGTCGTGCTGGATGCCGATGCCCGGAATCGCGATGTATTCAGCTACGAAAGCCTACATACGCGTCTTTACCCGTGCCCTCCACTATGAGCTTCGCGATTGTGGCGTGGGTGTTACCGTAGCCTGTCCGGGCGGCATTGCCACCGACCTTTTCGGACTTCCGGAGCCGCTGAAACGCCTTGCAGTCAATATACGCGTGCTCGACACTCCGGAAGCTTTCGCCCGCAAGGCCGTCGGCAAGATGCTCCGGCGCAAGAAACAATACATCAACGGATGGCTCAACCGCTTCTCCATCTTCTTCATTGCCGTGATGCCCACCCCTGTCCGTATGCTTGTCAAACGCCGCATGCTCGACCGTGGCATCCGCCGCCCCTGACCATGGATTATTGTTTTTGTAATTTGTTCCGGGTAGGAGCAATATATTACTTCATATCCGGCGGTTGAATTTTCACCGCGGTTATTTTCACCGCGGTTATTTTTGCAAAAGTACATTAATTATGTGAGTCTGCCAAAAAATAACATGAATTTCGTCGGATCCTACTCGGACAAAACGAGCAAAACGTGAGTCAATAAGTGCTGATTCAGCAGGTAGGTACAAAAAGATTTGATTTAGAGTCATTTTTAACCGACTCTTAGAGTAGGAGGAGGGAGACGCCCATGAGGGTCATGCCTGTGATCACTCCGCTCAGGGCAATGTGGTGGTGGCCGTGACGTTCGGCCCCGGGCAGAAGTTCGTCGAATGATATGTAGACCATTATTCCGGCTACGGATGCGAGGCATATCGCGTTGACGGCCGGAGACCATAACGGCAACAGAAACGCCGCGCCTGCCAGTGCCCCGACAGGTTCGGCGAGGCCTGAAAGAAAAGTGTAGCGGAATGCGAGGCGTCGGTTGCCGGTGCTGTGATGTATCGGGACGAATATGGCGATACCTTCGGGTATGTTGTGGATGGCAATCGCCAGCACAATCGGCAACGCCACGTAGAGTCCGTCGAGGGCGGAGACGAAGGTAGCCATTCCTTCCGGGAAGTTGTGGATGCCTATCGCCAGAGCGAGCATGGTCCCTGTGCGACGTATGCTTTGGTTGTCAGAATGCGGGGTGTCGCCAGGCAGATGCATCTCATGTGGATTCTCGTCCTCAGGTATAAGCCAGTCGATCAATGCGATGAGTCCGATGCCTCCGAAAAAGGACAATAGAGTGAAAGTTTGTGCTTTGTTGCCGAAAGAGGAGAATCCTTCGGTGGCCTCCGGGAGCAGTTCTACGAAGGATATATAGGTCATCACCCCGGCGGAGAGACCCATAGCGAAAGCTAAAAGGCGTGTGTCGGGTCGGCGTGCCCATGCAGCGATCATCCCTCCCAGTCCGGTGGAAAGTCCGGCCAGAAGTGTCAGTGCGAGTGCGATCAGTATTGATGACAAATTCGGCATATCATAATTTACAACGGTTTCCACCTGCAAATCGTTGCATTCCCATAAAATAACAGTGCCCTGGGAAAGCTTTTTGCTTTTTCTTATCCCGAACCCGCGTGGACAGCGATGTAGAATATTGCACATAGAGGGCGCGATTCAAATATGAATCGCGCCCTCCGTGAACTGGATTACAAGGTCCCGTCAGTGATTTATTTGACGGACGAGAGCTTTTCGATGATTTTTTGCCCGTTGGAATAGATACTTACCTTAATGTAGATGCCGTTTTCCGGAGCTGGAACCTTAACGCCGTCGAGTCTGTACCACAGTACTTCCTCAGGCTCGCCGATTTCATCGGAAATGTTGTTGTCGATTCCGTCGTTGCCTGACAATTTGATCACAAACTCGCGTTTGATGTCATCGGAGACAGCAAACAGTTTGTAAGTCCCTCCGGGTAGGCCGTCAAGTTTTGCCTTGCCGTCAGATATGGCGATCTCTTCGGATGTCCATTTTATCGACGGTGCTGCCATAAGACTGAAATCAGTGTTCACATTATGACGCGTATCCTTGTCTTCAAGTACGATCGCTGACGAATATACTATGGCATGTCTGTTATTTTCGAAGGCTTTCAATATGGGGTATGCGCCTCCCTGACAGTCAACGAATGCTTCGCCCAGAAGTCCGGATCTCATTTCGCGGGTAAGTTTGCCTTCAAATGCAGCGTCGTTGGGATATGTATTCTCTGAGCCAAGCTGCCTGTCATAATAGACATTTCTGACAGTCTCGCTTTTGAAATTCCCTGTTATGTTGCCGCAAGTGGAGTGATTCTTGGCATTGAGTCCTTTCACATCGCCGATATTATAGGCATTGATGATCGATGAGCCTGCATCGGCCAGACCTATCAGACCTCCTACAAAACGATAGCCTTCTACATCGCTTATGTTGTAGACATCGGTCAGTTCCACAAGGCCTCCACCGATCAGGCCTCCTATGCAAAACGAATCTTTGTCGGAATCTCCGGCACTTTTCACTTGTCCGACATTGAACGAAGCGGAAATATGCGATGCGCTGTCGGTAGTTGAGACTACACCGGCCAGACCGCCGGCAAATCCTGTTTTTGTTGTTATCTGGCCTGAGTTCATGGCATTCGTTATCGAACCTTTAAGTCCGGCCAGTATGCCTCCTGCATATTCCTGGGCCACGATGTCGCCATGATTTTCTACATTTTGCAGTTCGACACCGTTTTCGCCTTCTCCGACGATACCGCCTGCAAATTCTTTGCCGCTTGTGATTGAGCCATAGTTTGAACAGGAGTACACTTTTGCGCCCGGCATACCGGTAAGACCAATGATGCCGCCTGCATACGATGCTGAACTGCTGACGTTGCTACGGTTGACACAATCACGTACAGAGGCTGCGTTGAACAGATATCCTACTATGCCTCCGCTGTTGCCGCCTCCGGCATTGACGGTTCCGGTGTTTTCACATCCTGTCACGGCAAATTCACTCGCCTGATAACCTATGATACCTCCGGCACTTGTGTTTCTGGCGTACACATTCCCCTCGTTTCGGCAATTAGACACAGGAAGTCGGCAGGATCCGATAATGCCGCCGGCAGTCGTTGTGCCGCTTTCGATCTTGCCGTAATTGTAACATCCGCTGATTTCGCCGCCAATCTCGCCGCCGTTGCCTCCGGCGATACCTCCGACTTGTCCTGAAGCGGCTTTTATTGCCGCACGGTTGACACAATTGATGAATCTTGCACCGGCAAGCACATATCCGGCGAAACCTCCACAGAATACACGGGTGCTCTCTACCGTGGCCGAATTGTTGGCGCAGCCACTTATTAGACCTGCACTGCGGCCAGCAAACGCACCTACATTGTCATATCCTTTGAATGAGCAACCAGTTCCCAATGTCAGATCTTTGATTACGCCATGTGTGCCTATTGTCCCCATAAGGCCTGTGTTGCCGGTCTTCTCTTCAGACAGGTCGCAGATGATGTTGTCCATGCTTTTGGCCGCGCCGTCGAGTGTACCCTCAAAGCGCGACTCTCCTTTGCGGAACCATGGCTTGAAGACAGCCCCGGCGAAGTCGATGTTGTCTCCCAGACGGAAATGCTCGTCACGGAAATCCACATCGTAGTCATCAGTGAAACTGGCGACCGTCATCCAGTCTGCGCGGGTCTCGATAAGCCAAGGTGCGGACTCCGATCCGTCGCCTTTTGAGAGCAGGCGTCCAGGGGATAACAAAGGTATCTCTTTATGTGCAGAGCCATATATGAGCACCAATGTGTCTGTGATGGCCGAATTGTTTCCCGATATATCGATTGTGTTTCCGGAAATGCTGAAGTGTGAGCCTTGTGTGGCGACGGAGGTCCCTTTTGGAATTCTGATTTCCGCCTTGCGGCGCATGTAGAAGCGGGTGTCGCTGCGTCCTTCGTTTGAGAACATAACCATCGCAGAAGCCATGAAGATGGCTTCCGGGTCTGTCTCAAAACCTTTTATAAGCGGATAACGCCCTGCAGACACTGAGAATATTTCGCTGCTCAGTCCTTCGGGTAACGTGCCGTCGGTAAGGGCTGCGGTGGTCATACGTGTGACCCCTGGCTGCGAAGAATCGTTTCCGTCGCATGATGCAGCGAGCTGGAAGTCGTAGTATACATTCTCGGATGTTGCCGGATTGTTCTTCTGTGCACCCATCACAGCTCCGTGCATCTGGAGATATTTGGTTTCGGCGCATATCCCGAGAGACAGGGAATTCCTTATAGTTCCGGGATCGTTGTTCTCACCGACCAGACCACCTGTCACACGAGGAGCTTTGACTGCCCCGAGGTTAATGCTGTTGGTGACCTCGTTGTAGTTGCATCCCACCAGACCTCCTGCTGCCCCCATCTTGTCTTGCGCGGGAGACTCACTGCTGATTCTGGCATCGGTCACGGAGCCGATGTTGAGGCAACATTCGACTTTGCCCAGATTCGCTCCCAGAATACCGCCTACGTAGCTTCCGCCGCAATCGACAGCTCCAGCGTTGAGACTTTTGCGGATGACTCCGGTGTCGTAGTTGGCGGCAACGAGGCCGCCTACTTCACTGCCGATGCCGGTGACGGAGGCGTAGTTGCGGCAATTTTCGACGAGACCGTAGTTCTGACTCACAACGGAGGCTACATGCGATCCGGCTGTTATTGAACATGTACGGTCGATGGTGAGATTTTTTATCACGCTCTGGCGTCCTGTGAAGAGAAAGAACCCTGCCATGCGTGTCGCTGCGTTCTCCGCTGTGGGTATATTTTCGTCATTGAGCAGCACTCGGTCGATATGCCAGTTCTTTATTGAATGGCCGTTGCCGTCGAATATGCCGTTGAAAGCTCTGTCGACACCTGACGACGAGAATCCGATAAAATTGTCTATGCCGCTGAAATCCAGATCGGCATCAAGTCGGAAATATGTGTCGGTGTATCTGACGCCCTGTACATCGACGGCGTTTTGAAGTCTGGAGATGTCTCGTACCGAGCGTATCAGATAAGGAGATTCTTCGGTTCCCTCTCCGTCATATTCCTGAGGAAGGATCTTAATATATGCAGTTTTGTAGAGGCCGTCTTTCTGTATGGCCATGAGCGTGTCGCAGACTGCTTCTTCAGCAGTCAGTCGTGCGTGTCCGTTATCTATGGTCATGCCGTGGCCTGTTTCGGTTAAGCGACCGTTGACGTAAAGCCTCCAAGTCGTCCCTTTCGAGACATCGAGAGAGAAGTCATTGCGCACGGCGTTTACATCGTCACCGGATGAAAGGATGAATGCCGCTGCTGCAAGTTTTCCACCGTCGGTCGAAGACACTTTTCTTGGCACAGGATATGAGCCTTTGGAATACATCCATTCCGTTTCTGAAAGAGAACCTAAGGGTGTGCCGTCGGTTATGCGCGAAGTCGCGAGACCTCCTTCGGCCTCGGAGGTTCTGCCTAACGTCTGATTGTCGTAGAGACAGCCCGCTATTACGGTCTTGTCTGTCACAAGGGCTGCGAATTCGTTTCCGTGATAGTCTACCTTACACGACAATGAGCCTGAAACAAGACAGTTGTCGGCTCTGGGTTCGTCGGTTCCTCCAGAGCGTTTGTTGACTTTTCCTATCAGTCCTGCAATGTTCGGGGCATCGGGCGACTCTACGCGTCCTGCCATAAGACAGTTCTTTATTTTGCCTGCGCAGAGCATTCCGACTATTCCTCCCAGCGATGAAGTGGAGGAAATTCCTGTCGGGGATTTTGAATAGATATGGCCCGTGAATACTCCTCCGTCAAGATTACCGTATTGGAAATAACCCGAAAGGCCTCCTATTGTAGCCGAACCGAAACTGTCACGGATAGTGCCGGCGGCAATGACGTTCTTCACCGTCACAGTATCGCCGGTCAGGGAGCCCGAAATGCCGCCGGCTATGCCGTTCTTGGCTTCCACACTGATGTCTGCGCGGCTCTCGGAGTCTGAGATCTTGCCCCAGCCGATGCCGATAAGTCCGCCGACATAGTTTTTACCTGAAATTCTTCCGGAGAAACTTGAGTTTGTCAGAGATCCCTTGAAATAGCCTATGATGCCGCCTATGTTGAGGTTTCCCCCTTCAAGCATGCCGTCAGTCACATTTACGTTTTTGACTATCCCCTCCGAATGTGCAGCAAGACAGCCTGCCCGGTTCTTGGACAATGCGATTTTCGGTCTGTTAAGATTGAGGTTGAGCACAGCTCCGGATTTTCCGATGATCCCGAACAGTCCGGCGTAGTCATTTGCCCTGCGGTCGACGTTAAGATTCGAGATGGTATGTCCGTCTCCGTCGTAGATGCCCCAGAATTCTGCTGTTTTATTGTCATGACCTATAGGATCGAAGTTTGGGATATGAAAGAGATCAATGTCGGCTGTCTGTTTGAAATGGACACCTTCGAAGGCCCGTTTGTTTGTTGTGTATTGCGGATAATAGTTTGTAGCGGATGACAGTTGGCACAAGTCATCGGCTGTTCTTATCAGATACGGCTTTGCTGCGGTTCCTTCGCCTTCAAGCTGCAGACGGTTTGTGAATGGGACAAATTCCTCGGGTACCTCTATTTCGCTTTTTTCAAGCAGATCGTAAATGGCTCCCGTAGACATTCCGCTTGAAACTGCCCAACGTCCCAGAGTTATCTTATTGCCGGAATATGTGCCTGTGACACCTTTGGAATTGAGTTTAAGGTTTGTCGGAGAGACATAGTCCGTAACGGCCCAGTTGAAGAAGTTCTTTTCAGTTCCATTGGGTTGTCGCTGTACGGCTACTTTGGTGTATGCTGCCACTACATTGCCTTCGGGATCAACTGTCAGTGACACATCGGCCTTATTGTTGTAGAAATTTTTTATAAGGATTTTGTTCTTATTCTCGCGTACAAATACTACGGGATAGGAATGCACCTTGTCTTCACCATCTTTGGTCTCGCTGTAGTCGGTCATGGTGGCTTTGGCCGGATAGAGGATATCTTTATAGCGTACAAGGGCTTTGCCTTGATGTTCGCCTGAAACTACGAACGCACACCAGTTCCCGGTTGTCAGCGATCCGTCGGCCCCGATGACGAATTCAATTTCATCGTTCACATAGTATGTCATCTTGTCGAGATCGCAGGGAGCTATCTGAAGATCTCCATACGACTCATGTGTCACCAGTTTTTGGCCGGGAAGTGAGATTGTAAGGCGTGACGGATCAAGAATACCATGCACTGTCGTTCCGAAATTCATCAGGTTGGTGATCGACACATTGTTGTCGTCGCTCACGTTAATGTCAAGCCAATAGTAGATCGGTGTCACGGGATCCGCATATTCCATTGCCAGATATTTGCCGTTCAGCAGATGGCGTAGCTGTCCCGGATCGGACGGAAGTCTTGCAGCTTTTCTGCTACGTTTTTCTCTAAGATTGTCTGATGCCGTCAATCGGTATGTTGCCGTTATCGAGGCACACACGTCATCGGCGACTTCCCTAGCTCTTATGCGGGGGTAATCTACTGATGTCCAGAGTATTGCAAATAGTAATACCCGGAGGATCAACATCTTGTCTCTCATGATGGAAAGATTAGTGAATGATTAAGAGGTCCTTGGTAGGTTTTTCAGAATTGCAGCCGAGAAAGAACCTCGATTAAACTCGGCTTGACACTGATATGTCAGACGCAAAGTTAAATAAATTTTTCTTTTCCAGGAAAGAAAAAAAGACATATTTTAATTTAAAAAATCCGGGTATCTGCAGAAAGTGTTTTTCTGTTTTTTTATATGGATTGGCTTTCGTGCCGAAAAAAATGATTAAATTTGTAGTTTTCAAAAAAAAGAAGACTCAGATGGCTGACTATCCGCATTACACTCCCGAGGAGGAAGACAGAATGATAGAGGAGGCATACGGCGAGGTGCTTCAGGCTTATCTACAGAGTAATCACCGCAAGAAGGTGGAGATCATAGACAAGGCCTACCGGTTTGCCAAGGAGGCCCACAAGGGTGTTCGCCGCCGCAGCGGTGAGCCTTATATCCTGCATCCCATCGCTGTCGCCAAGATTGTGATTTCGGAACTCGGACTGGGTTCCACATCGATATGTGCCGCTTTTCTACATGATGTGGTGGAGGATACCGATTATACCAAGGAGGACATTGAGGCGGCGTTCGGCACCAAGATCGCCTCGATAGTGGAAGGGCTGACAAAGATATCTGGCGGTATCTTCGGCGACAAGGCGTCGCTGCAGGCCGAGAATTTCAGAAAACTGTTGCTTTCCATGTCGACAGATATCCGAGTGGTCCTTGTCAAGATGGCTGACCGTCTCCACAATATGCGCACACTCGGCTCCATGCGCCCGGAAAAGCAATATAAGATAGCCGGAGAGACGCTTTATGTCTATGCGCCGCTGGCCCATCGGCTGGGACTGTTCAAGATAAAACAGGAGCTTGAGGACCTTGCCTTCAAGTATGAGCATCCGCAGAAGTATGCCGAGATCATGGACAAGGTGGAGCAGGGGGAGAGGCACCGCGAGGAGATAGTGGAGGAGTTTGTGCGGCCTGTGAGGGAGAAACTCGATGCGGCCGGATTCAAATATGAGATCAAGGCCCGGGTGAAGAGTGCCTACAGCATCTATAACAAGATGGAGGTCAAACAGGTGCCTTTTGAAGAGATATATGATGTGTATGCCGTCAGGGTGATTTTCGACAATGATGACGATGCTCTTGAGAAGATCCGTTGCTGGCAGATCTATACATTCTTTACCGACGGCCACAAGGTGCATCCAGACAGACTGCGCGACTGGACGTCGACGCCCAAGGCCAACGGTTATCGTGCGCTCCACCTCACTGCCATGGGACCGGAAGGCCGGTGGATCGAAGTGCAGATACGTAGCCGCAAGATGGATATAGTGGCCGAACTCGGATATGCCGCCCACTGGAAATACAAGACCGGTGTCTACGATGATGACGACGAACTCGACAAATGGATGAATACCATCAAGGATATTCTGGCCAATCCCGAGCCTAACGCCGTGGATTTTCTCGACACCATAAAGCTCAATCTGTTCTCTTCGGAAATATATGTGTTCACGCCGAAGGGTGATCTTCAGCGTCTGCCTTCAGGGTCTACGGTGCTTGACCTTGCCTTTGCCATTCATACGGAACTCGGCATACACTGTATCGCGGGCAAGATCAACCATCGGCTTGTGCCGTTGTCATACAGGCTTGACTCCGGCGATCAGGTGGAGATCATCACTTCCGACTCCCAGACACCTCAGCCGGAATGGATGGAATTCTGTCATACGGCGAAGGCCCAGAACCGTCTGCGAAGCATTCTGCGCAAAGACCGCAAGGCATTGATGGAGCGGGGAGAGAAACTATACCTCGACTTTATGGAGAGGGAAGGGCTGAAGCCCACCAAAGAGATAATGCAGAAGATTCTGGGCAACTATCATCTTTCGGAAAGTTCCGAATTCTTCATCATGATCGCCAATGACGAGATCAATATCTCCGCCCGGAAGCTGAAAGAGCTTGGAAAGAGCCGCAGTTCGCTCATGTCGAAGATTCTCCGCAATCCTTTCGCATCGCGTAAGACCGACAAGGACAGCGGGGAGAAGAAACAGCCCATCAACCGCAAGGAGGTCTATGTGCTTCATCCCGACGATGCCGAACCCAACTATCGGTTCGACACCTGCTGCTCGCCTATTCCGGGCGACGATGTCCTCGGGTTTGTCGACGACGATGAGAACGTGGTGCTCCACAAGGTGAGCTGCCCCAACGCCATGCGGCTGAAGAGTGCTTTCGGATCAAGACTCGTGGCTACCCGCTGGGGGGGAAAGGCAGAGAAGTTTATCGTCACGATTTCAATAGATGGCATCGACCGTCGTGGAATACTTGAGGAGATCACCTCTACGGTATCGCAGCAGCTTGGAGTCAACATCCGGGGGCTGAACATCGCAGCCCGCCAGGAACTGTTTCATTGTGATCTCACGGTGCAGACAGATTCCACCGAGACTGTCGACACCATCTGCCGTGAACTGAAAAAGATAAAAGACATAAAATTTGCCAAACGTACTTCCTGACAGATGAACCTGAAAAAGATATTTTCCCGTAAAACGCTCATACGTATCGCGCTGCTGGCTGCATCGGTGGCTGTCATGCTTCTTGTGATGCCGCGGGCCGATCATCAGTCGTTTACTTACGAACTCAACCAGCCGTGGAAATACCCTCTGCTTACGGCTCCGTCCGACATGCCTATTCTGCGTGACTCAATGAGCCTGCGGCAGATGCGCGACAGTATCGACAAAGCTTTCATACCGGTGGTGAGACACGACAATGCAGTGGCCGCCGCCAATCTCTCCCGCTTTGAGAAGGCTACCGGAGGGGATATGAGTCCGACCGTGCGTAATTTCCTTATAGGAAGTCTGAGGGGGATATACTCCCGGGGAGTGGTCTCCACGGAAGTGTATGAGAATCTGCGTAGCCGTCCTGACCATACATTGCGGGTGGCAGGGAGCAACGACGGTGACAACACCGTGCAGACTGTCGACGCTTCCATGATGCTCTCGCCTGCAAAGGCTTTCAATTATATCGATTCGGCATACGCCGCCGCTTCCGGCGTGAAAGACGCGCGTCTGGACGATAATGTGAAACGTGCGCTCAATATAAGTCTCAATCCTAACGTAGTGGTGGATTCAGCGGTGGATGCCAAGCTGCGCAAACAGGAATACATCACAGTCAACGGAGCTTTGGGTGTCATCAAGAAAGGACAGCGTATAGTGGATCGTGGCGAGATAATCACTCCGCAGATATTCACCAATCTCAACACTTATCAAGAGATGGTGTCGCAGAGTTCTGTCGACAGCGAGAAGCGTACTTTCTTCACCATCGGACAGGGAATGTACCTCCTTATTGTCCTCGGTACGCTCTATATCTATCTGATGAGCTACCGCTCCACCTTCTTTTCCGACCTCCGCAAGATGACATTCCTGATGGCGTTCATCACTCTTTTCGAGGTATTTGCCGTCATAATGTTCGAATATTTCCACAACGGTCTTTATCTGGTACCCTTTGCGGCGGTCCCCGTTGTCATCATGGTCTTCTTCGATTCAAGGACGGCCATATTCTCCTTGTTGGCTTCCGTGATGGTGACGGCTGTCGTGGCCACTTTCCAGTTCGAATTCATATTCTATGAGATGATGACGGGTATATGTGCCACACTCAGTATCCGTCAGCTCAGCAAACGCTCACAGCTGTTGCGTACGGGTCTGATCACCTTCTTCGTCTATGGTCTCTGCTATCTGTCGGTATTGCTTATCAACGAGGGGGATCTGTCAAATTTCCAGTGGAAAGTGATCGGAGCTTTCGGTATCAATTCCATAATACTCTCTTTCGCCTACATCCTTATAGTGGTGATCGAAAAGATTTTCGGCTTCACATCAACTGTGACACTCGTCGAACTCAGCGATATCAACAATAAACTTCTGCGGCGTCTGGCCGAAGAGGCTCCGGGCACATTCCAGCATTCAATGCAGGTCTCCACTCTCGGGGCAGAGGCAGCGCGTGCCATCGGAGCCAATACACAGCTTGTGCGTACCGGTGCGCTGTATCACGACATAGGTAAACTTGAAAGTCCGATTTTCTTTACAGAGAATCAGCATGGCATAAATCCTCATGCCGGTCTTGCACCTGAGACAAGTGCCCGGAAGATCATCTCACACGTCATTTATGGTCTCCAGCTGGCCCAGAAGGAGAAACTTCCGCAGGTGATAAGAAACTTTATTTCCGAACACCACGGAAAGGGAATCACCCGTTATTTCTATAATACCGCTGTCAACGAGGCGCAGGGTAAGGAGATAGACCGGTCCAAGTTTGAATACCCGGGCCCGAACCCTCATTCACGCGAGACCGCCATCCTCATGATGGCCGATGCTGTGGAGGCCGCTTCCCGGAGTCTGAAAGACTATTCCCCCGGGTCGATCGACGCGCTGGTGGACCGTATTATATCCTCCCAGGAATCCGACGGCCTGTTCAACGACTCTCCGATATCGTTCAAGGATATCGAGACCGTGAAACGAACATTCAAGAACCGTCTGGCCACAATCTATCACGGACGCGTGGCTTATCCGGAACTGCGCAAACCCGATCAGCCGACAGCTGCTCAATAATTTCAGCTTTTCAAGCGTTAGATTAGAGAGAAAGGGCTAATTCCGTTTCTGAACAAAGCCATGACAGTATTTATAATCATCCTTAGCATTCTTCTCTGGCTGGCGGCTTTTGCGGCTTTATTCCGCCGACAGCTTTACGCCCCGGCTCTGGGATACTTCGGACTTCTTGTCCTCAGTTTCGCCCGACAGAACGGCTATCCGTTGCTTCCGGTCTCGGACTCCATGCTGTGGGGCTGGCTGGCGATAACCGTTGTTGTGATGATGGCGGTGGTGCTTCAGCCGGTATCGGTCCGTGCAGACAACCGTGGCATGGGATACATGGCCGGAGGCGCGATCACCGGTCTTGCTGTCGGATTGCTCGGTTTCACTTTCAGTGCCGATATAGGGATGTTGTATGCCATAATGATTGTGGCCGTCGCTGCAGGAGTATTTCTCGGTTTCCTTCTCTACAGTCGCACTCCCCGGGGAGCTGTGTTCGCTCCGTCCAAAGGTATGTTTTTCCGGTATCTTTTGGCCAAAGGTTTTCCTACGGCGATAACTGTAATGCAGATAGGGGTGGCTTTGGTTCTTGCCATAGCTCTCAATAAATTTGTAACCAGATGACAAACAATATAGTCCGCATATTCGTAATTGTTTTTGCCGCTCTCGGTGTAATGAGCTTTCCGGCATATCCGCAGCAGCGGAAAGATATAACCGCCGCCGAAAAGGCGGCACAGGCCAAGGCTGCGGCCAACAAGCGCAAGATAACTGTAGAGAAACCTGATCTGGAGAAAATCCGTCAGGAGACACTGAATCCGCGTGGCCGGTATTTTTATCCGAAACTTCTGCAGAAGTATTGGCGCAATGATACCACAATGACCAACGACGAATATCGTCATCTATATCTCGGATATATGTTTCAGGAGGACTACGACCCTTACCGTGTATCTCCCTACTCTGGTGTGACCGACTCTCTCCGTCTGAAAAAGACACACTCAAAGGAGGAGATAGACACTATCCGGAAATATGCCGAATTATCGTTGAAGGACAATCCCTTTGATCTGCGGCAGATGTCGTTTCTGGTGCATGTGCTCAAGGAGAAGGAGAAGAACATGAGTGCCAAGATATGGGAATACCGTCTGGAGCATCTTCTCGGTGCCATAAAGAGTACCGGTACAGGCGAGGACATCAACAATGCCTGGTATGTTATATATCCGGCGCATGAGTACGATATGGTGCAGCTTCTCGGTTATGAGGCGACAGATGTGAAATTTATCGATCCGGGATTCGATTATCTTTCTGTCCGTCCCGATCCTGAGACAGCAAAACGTCTGCGTGACAAAGTGGCCAAGGGATTTTATTTTGACGTCACTATTCCCGGAGAACAATACGAACTGAAGCATCCGGAATCGGAAGAGGAGTCCGCATCACCCTCGCCTGTGCCCGAAGAGCCGGATCCCGACGAGATTCCTGCGGAATAATCAAAAATACTGTTATATAGATATGGAAAATAAGAAAGAGAAGGTCGGCCCCGGCATGTTCGTGGCCTATTCCTATAAATTGTATAATGACGCTGATGGCTCGCTCCTTTTTGAGGCCAAGCCCGATTCTCCGGATGTGATGGTATATGGCGTTAGTCAGGAGATCGTACCCGGACTCATCGCAGCCATGAAAGATCTGTCAGAAGGAGACAAGTTTGGAGTGACACTCCCGCCAGCAGCCGCTTTCGGAGAACGTTACGAAGAGAATGTGGTCAGTCTGGAACGTGAGATATTCGAACGCGACGGAGAACTTGCCGAAGAGGTGACTGTCGGTGCCGAACTCCCGATGATGACAGCCGAAGGTTATCGTATCATGGGGCGTGTGCTTGAGGTAGGCGATAAGATAAGAATGGATTTCAATCATCCGTTCGCCGGATTGACTGTCCGTTACGACGGGGTGGTCGAACAGGTGCGTGAGGCCACTCCGGAGGAACTGAAGCCTGCGGGTGGATGTTGTGGCTGTGGCGACCATCATTGCGACGAAGGCAGCTCATGCGATACCGGTTGCTGTGGAGGATGCCATTGATAATAGAGTCTGTTTTTATTACGAACGAAATAATAGAAAATCAGGTATCGATTTTGGTCGATACCTGATTTTTTCTGCTTTTATGTGGCAGATAATCGTTAAATGATGTTGGATTAACATCATTTAACGGCTCGAGGGGGTAAACCGCTATGCTTTTATTAATTTTGCCGAATAGAAATGATTGGCTTGGTATTTTTAAAACAGCCTCTAAGAAACATATTCGGTATAATTTTAAAATAAAAGTAGAACAATGAAGAGAAGCATTTATTCAGCAATGACTCTCGGCGCGGTATTGGCTCTTGCCTCCTGCGCCTCCGACGAACCGTTGGGCAACAATCAGAATGACGGCAGTCTGAGTTTCACCGTCACCCTTCCGGGTCAGAACACCCGTTTCGCCGAAGGGACGACAGTCGACAGACTGTATTACTCGGTGTTCGACACCGAAGGCCACCTTGTGCTCCAGAACAATGAGGATTGGCCGGCGGGGAGTCTGACGACCACCGTCACACTTCAGTTGGTAGCCAACCAGAGCTACGACATCGTCTTCTTCGCCGACAACAGTGAGGCCGAGGGTAAAGGCTACAGCTACGATGCTGAGACAGCCCAGTTCAGTGTCACCTACGGTCAGGATATGGTAAACAACGACATCTTCGATGCCTTCGTGAAGAATGAGAAGGGAGTTGTGGCCGACGGCAACGCGAAGACCGTCACACTGACGCGTCCTTTCGCACAGCTTAACATCGGCACGAACGACCTGACGGAAGCAGCGGTAGCGAAATACGGCCTGTCGAACTTCTCGTCGACACTTCAGATCGCGAAGGAGAACGTACTTTCGGGGATCAACTTCCTCGACGGCACGACTACAGCCCAGGCGGCAGACCTGAGCTTCGACATCGCCGACTTCTCGCAGCTTCCGACGGACGAGTTCCCGGTATCGGGTTACAGCTACATTGAGATGAACTATCTGCTTGTGGCCCCGACAGAGGGAGAGACAGCCAACCTTATCAATGCGACATACACGATCAACGGCAAGGCAGGCGCGTCGACAGTGAACACCCTCAACCTCGCGTCGACACCGGTACGCCAGAACTACCGGACTAACATCTACGGCTCGCTTCTGACCACACAGAACGCCTTCACAGTGACTATCGACCCTGACTTCGAAGATGAATTCAACACTGAGATCGTTGGAGGTGCAATTGTGAAGATGGATGAGAATGGCAACGTGGTCTGCCTCACCCCTGCTCTTCCCAAGGGCGTGACCGCAGAGGATCTTCAAGGCAAAGGTGGCGTGGCACTTGACGCAGAAGGCAATCCCTTCTACTTCGATGCTACCGGCGATGCGATCAATCAGGCAATGAAGCAGTGTTCCGAGATTTACTTTACTCCGAACTCCACCATTACAGTCCGGTCTCATATCATGCAGATTCCTCAGTCTGGCATAACGGTTCACGGCAATGGAGCCACCATAAGCGGTCAGGAACAGGACTTCTCTATCCAGAACACATATATAGAAGGAAGCACCGTGAACGTGAACATCAACAACCTCAACGGTGTGAAAGTCTGGGGTAGCCCTACAGGAAAAACCACCTTCAATATCAATCTGACAAACTGTACCATGAAGGGAAACGGCCTTGCAGATGGTGCCCACAGTCTGGTAATGACCCGCGGCAACGACAATGGGGCCACAGTAAACATTAATCTTCAGGGCTGTTACATGGAAAACGGAAAGGACGGCATCCATTCCATATACGGCGGCACGATGGTCTTCAACAACTGTACTTTCAAGGATGTGGTTGTGCCCATAAACATAGCCAAGAAATCCAATCAGCAGACGGCACATATCAGCGTAACCAACTGTACATTCAACACTTGTGGTATTTCTCCGACAGAGACATCCAACAGTGCATACAATTATGCCGCTCCTGTCCGCGTTGTCGACAACGGCGGTCCCGCCAATTCAATCACTCTCCTCGTAGACAACTGCACATTTACCGATACCCAGAGCGAATGGGACGTTCTGCTCATGGACTACCGTGACGGAAAGACATGGTTCCCCGTAAAATATACCATCAGTAACTGCACACCCGCAAATCCGACGGTGAAAGCCACCGAATGATTCGATATTTAGAGGTCGTACATTTGTACGACCTCTTAGAGACTGATAATTGATTAAGAGGGGATGTATCTGTTGCGGTGCATCCCCTCTCATATTGAATTGAAGTTATTCATCGATTCCTTAAAGATCTGAAACTTGCAAGAAAACGTAATCTTGATAAGAATAAACTGAATCAAGTAATCGAGCTTCTGGCTCAAAGGGGACAACGCATATTAGAACCATTCAAATTTTACTTATGGCGGCGCGGCAATCGCGCTCAATCTGGCCACGGAGCTCTTCCAGACTGCCGAACCGCATCTCATCCCTGAGACGGGCGGCGAAATCAAGTTTCAATGTCTGTCCGTAAAGATCACCGGTCCAGCCAGGGAGGTGTGCCTCAACCGTACATGCGAGACCTTCCCCCACCGTCGGGCGCACACCGATATTCACAACAGCGGGATTGCACGAACCGTCTTCCATCTCGGCTCGACAGGCATATACACCGTTGGCAGGCACAAGTCTGCCGGAATCGACCGCCAGATTGGCCGTCGGAAATCCGATGGTGCGTCCAAGCTGATTACCCGCTTCCACAGTTCCCTCCAGCCGGTAGGGCCGACCAAGCATCGACGCTCCTCTCTCCACATCTCCCCCTGTCAGCACACGACGTATGGCAGATGAACTGATACCTGGCACCACCGGGGCCTCGATCACATCCATTCCCAGCTGATATCCCAGACGGCGATAGTCAGCCAACGACATATCCAGACCGTCACACCCGAAAGTATTGTCGTAGCCCATCACAAGAGCACGCACACCGAGATTGTCGCGCACTCCTTCCATCCACTGGCGTGCGGTAAGTCTCATCAAGTCGGGAGTGAACCGCTCCACGATCACATCAAGACCAAGTGAGCGCAATGCCGACACCTCGTCAGCCGGAGACATCAGCCGCTTCGGCGCACGTTCCGGTGCTACCGTCTCCAGAGGATGACGGTCGAAAGTCACCACAGTAGGCAGAAGTGATCGTTCCGCGGCAAACCTCTGAAGCGCATCGGTCACGGCAAGATGTCCGAGATGCACTCCGTCAAAAGTACCTACCGTCGCAATTCTCCTATCCATCACACAGTTCCTTTTCAAACGAGCCTTCCGGTTATGGCAATCACATCCGAACCGCTGCCGGGCAATCCGACACACTCGGCACGCATCCCCACACTCCGGGCAGCCGCGCAGTTTGCCTCCGAATCGTCGAGCATGAGAGTCTCCACTCCTTTCAGTCCATAACGCCGCAATACAATACGGAAAATCTCCGGATCAGGCTTGCATACCCCCTCCCGGAACGAGGCGACAATCCCGTCGAAATAATCCTCCACTCCCAATCCTTCAGATTGAAAGGCACGACGGATCCAGGAATTAAACATCACGGCATTGGTATTGCTAAGAGCGAAAACACGGAATCCCCGCCCACGCAGGTCGCGGAGCATGCGGAGCCGTTCCACCGGCAGACCGACAAGGAAAGCATTGAAAGCCTTTTCAATATCCGCATCCGCAGTCCCGGGACGGCACTGTGCTCTGAGAGCGTCGAAGAATTGCGCCGGGGAAATCTCTCCTATTTCCAGCTGCAGAAAGGGACCTTCCTGCCGATAAAGGCCAAGCAATTCACCAGCATCGGCGATACCGAGAGACTCCAGAGCCTCCACGGCATTCTCGCGTCGCAGATCAATAATCACACCACCGAGGTCGAAGACTAAATTGCGGACACCTTCGATTTTTTCCATACCTCAACGTTTTTCAGAGCGCAAAATTACACAAAAAGCTGAATTGACATAAGGATTCGATAAGGATTCATACGCAATACGCACCCTGAAAACTACAATATGTTCATTTCGGCAAGAAAACTATCTACTATGTAAAGATCGCTGTAGAGATACATTCCCGTGGCACGATCATGAAATTTATCGCATGTCATACTCTTGTAAAACATCTTCAATGACTGAAGAGGGGAAATACCGAGTCTCTCGGATATGCGGCACGATATGGAACCGATCCGCCCCCAGCGGGTGATATCCAAGAGTGTCTTGTCATAATAGTTCATTGGAGGGAATTTCTATGCAGTCTACAAATGAGAGATTATTATTAAGCAATAACTGGCAGGAAATACAGATCTGATTATTCGGACGAAGATAACGTAAGTTTCTCAAAGCACGTTGCCGGGAGATATATCCTTGCCTGCCCGACAACCTACAATAAAATCAAGCCATTCCTCATCATAGTGATCAAATCGCAGTATACGGGCCTTGTCAAAAATCTCTTTCTGATCAAGCAAATATATGTTTATGAGTGCCGGGAGTTGTCTCTCGCGAGACTTTCTGGCACCCCATACGAGAGCCTGATCGTAAATATCGGTCAGATAAAACCCTTGACCGAAGTCGAGACTTTCGTCCTTTATCAGAAAGCGGAGTCTCTATCCGCTCTGTTCCGGCATGATATACCTCAATCTTGTCCATTGTCGTTTTTTTGTTTTTCCCATGTCATCAGAGTTTCGACAAGGTTGTCTGTCAGATTTTCCCGGCTTTCAGTATGCAGTGCCTCATAACAGTCATATATGTACTTGTCAATCAATCCGACAGCATCCATGCGTTCAATAACCTCAGAATATGTGAGGTCAAGCCGGTCTCCTACAGACTCTATACAGGATGCCACAAAAGCCATGACAACCTCATCTCGGGAAGGTTCGATATATGTTTCTTCCATAATCAAAATCAAGTTAGAAACTGGAGGGCAATCGACATGTTTGCCAAAAGACAAAGTTACTTAATTTTTCGGAATGGCACGAAAAAGAGAACGGGATTTTGGCGCGTGGGATTTTTTTTCTATTTTTGCGTGCCCGCACCAACGGACTCCCGAATAATCGGGGCTGACACCGGAGGAAGAAACGTATGGTCTCTATCCGGTGCAATCTATCCGCTAACCGTGCCGGCTCTCGACAATGACAGAACAAAAGAACACGATGGATCCTGAGCCGCAGGCAGCCGCTCAGTGCCAGGAGGATTCCCGCCGCCAGATCAGCGTAGGCATGGTGGCCAATTACCGTGATAGCGGAGAGACCCGTTTTCTGCTCACCCCTGAGGCGAGCGGACTGATAGTGTCGTCGGGCATACGCCTGATGATGGAGAGTGACGCCGGCATCGACATCAGCTTCTCCAACGAGGCTTACGCGGGCTTCGGAGTCGGGATCGTCAGCCGCGAGGAGGCTTTGAAATGTGACATAGTGCTCAGCTACGCCCCGCTCCGGGAGTTTGACGTGCTCAAGATGCGTCCGGGAGCCACGCTGCTCTGCATGATGGACAACACTCTGTTTGAGAAGGAGGTGATCGCGGCATTGCTTGAACGCAAGGTGACGGTGGGCTGTCTCGACAACATGTCGAGTCATAACGATATTCCGGTCTTTGCCGACATAATCGATGAACTGGACGGCAGGGCATCGATCATATATGCCCAGGACCGTCTGTCGTTTCTCGGTGGCGGCAAGGGTGTGATTCTGGCCGGTGTGGCCGGACTGAATCCCTGCGAGGTTCTGATCTTCGGCGAGGGAAACATGGAATGCGCGGCAGCGATGGCTGCTCTTGACGCCGGTGCGTATGTCACTCTCATGAACAATGATGTGTCGGCTCTGCAGAATGCCCGACAGATCTGCGGGCCGCAGCTCAACACAGCCGCAATCCATCCGAGGGTGCTCTATAACAAGGTGAAGACAGCCGACGTGATTCTGATGGGCAACTGTACCCGTCCGTTTGAATTTCCAAAGAAACTGACGGTGGCCATGAAGGAAAGCGTCTATGTGCTTGATTTCAACGAGACACATCCGTCAGTGACAGTGCCCCGGACTGTGGCGATGGCCCTTTCGAACGTTCTGGTGAATTTCTTCGACGAGATGCTGCTCAAGGACGGGTTCGGAGGTATGCTCTCTACCACACCCGGTGTGCAGCACGGCATTGTCACCTACAACGGTCATCTTGTCGACAAACTCGTGGCGGCCTATCTGTCACAGCCGAGTGTCGATCTGGGAATGATTCTGGCCGGTTCGAACTGAGATTACAGGTATCAGAAAAATGTCTCGGGAAAGATGTCTCGTCCATATCGTGCCCTCAAACCGATGGGGAGGTGCCGAACGGTATGCGCTCGACATCTGCCGTCATTTCCTTTCGGAAGGATGGCATGTGGAAGCCTACACCCGCGATGCCAAAGCTGTGGACTGCCTGTTTGCCGAGGCGAGGATTCCTCTGCGTCATGCTCCGCTCCAGGGATTGGCCGATCCGGCCACACTCATGGAGTTCGTCCGTGATTTCAGGGAATTACCGGAGGAAACTGTGATCCACACCCACCGCTACCGCGATGCGGTTCTGGCTCTTGCAGCCCGTAGGATAATCAGTCGTCCCGATCTGCGTATTGTCAACACCCGCCATATAGTACGCCGCGGACATGACTCATGGCTCTACCGGAGGATGTATCGCAGTCTCGATGCCCAGGTATTTGTGTCGGAGGCCGCATGTAATCGTTTTCTGGCCACTTGGCGTCGGAGACGGCTCCCTTTCCCGAAAGACCGGGTGATTGTGCTCCACAACAGCCTCTATCTCCCATCCTACGAAGCAGCCCCGGAACCGGAGAAAGGACCTGTGATAGCCATGTTCCATGGTCCGCTGGTAGCCGGAAAAGGACTTGAGACCCTGATAGATGCTCTTCCTCGGCTTAAGAGTCTGAGGATGCGTCTGAGGATAGTAGGCACGGGCCATCCCGATTACGTCGACGCACTTCGCCGCCGTGCCCAGACACGCGATGTAATGGAGATGATCGACTGGCACAAATACACCACTGATCCGCATACGCTGATCCGAGAGGCCCATTTCGGTGTTCTTCCTTCGGTGGTAAGCGAGGCTTTCGGTCTGTCCAATCTGGAATATATGATAAACGGTCGGCCGCAGGTATGCACCGGCAACGGTGCGCAGACCGAATATCTGACCAATGGAACAGATGCGATAGTGGTGCCGCCGGGTAGTGTGGAGGATCTGGCGGAGGCCATGAGGCGTCTGGCTTCCGACCCTGGACTGCGTGCCCGTCTCGGTGCCGCCGCCCGGGCCAATTACATGCGGGGACTGTCATGGCGGGGATTTGCGTCCCGGCTGGAAGAGATATATCGTCCTTCCCGATAAAAATCAACACTATATGAGCGACAAACGACTGTTTCTTCTGGATGCGTACGCATTGATTTTCCGTGCATACTACGCTTTGATAAAGATGCCCCGCACCACTCAGGCGGGATTCAACACATCTGCCATATTCGGATTTGTCAACACTCTCGAGGAGCTGATGCGGAAAGAGAAACCGACGCATATCGCCGTCTGTTTCGATCCTCCCGGCCCTACTTTCCGTCATGAGGCTGTCGCGTCATATAAGGAGGGACGCGAGGCCACTCCCGAGGATATAAAACTTTCCGTGCCGATTATAAAGGAGATAATCAAGGCCTACCGCATACCGGCCGTGGAGGTGGACGGATTTGAGGCAGACGATGTCATCGGGACTCTGGCCCGACGCGCCGGAAATGAAGGATATACCGTATACATGATGACTCCCGACAAGGATTTCGGTCAGCTTGTCAGCCCCAACATATTCCAGTACAAACCCTCATACCGCGGTCAGGATTTTGAGTTGCGCGGAGAGAAGGAGGTGTGCGAACGCTATGGGATAGAGCGTCCGTCGCAGGTTATAGACCTTCTGGCACTGATGGGAGACAAGATCGACAATATACCCGGTTGTCCCGGCGTCGGAGAGAAGACCGCCGTTAAACTTATCGGGGAGTTCGGTGGTGTGGAGGCTCTTCTGGCCGACACCTCCAGACTGAAAGGTGCCCTGAAAAAGAAAGTGGAGGAGAATGCCGACAAAATCATCGAATCGAAATTTCTGGCCACGATCCGCACCGATGTCCCTGTGGAGAAACCGCTGTCTGAACTTGTGGCTTGCCAGCCAGACCGGGAGAAACTGTTCGCCATCTTCCATGAACTGGAGTTCAAATCGCTTACCGACCGTGTGCGCCGCCGTCTGGACGGAGACAGCGACAAGACTTCTGAAGCCTCCGTCCGTCAGCCTTCGCTGTTTGATTTTGAGTCACAACCGGCTTCCAAAACCGGAAATGAAGTAAAAGCTGCCTCTGAGATACGTGAAAAATATAGTATTGCAGATACACCGGAAGCATTGCACCGGCTCGGAGAGAAACTTGCCGCCGCTGACCGTGTGGGGCTTTTTATCCCGACCGACGGCGATACAGATTTCAGTGCCGTTCCCGTTGGCGCGGCTGTCGCTACAGCTCCCGGAGAGGCATGGTACATACCCGCCAGAGTCCCGGAAGGAGAGGCAATGATTCTCGACCTTATGGCACGCGGGGATGTCGAGAAAATCTGTCCTGACTCAAAAAGGATATATGTGGTCGCAGCCGGAATGCGGGGTGACGATGCGGAGCCTCTTGTGAATTATTTCGACACGGAACTGGCCCACTATCTTCTGCAGCCCGACATGCGCCACACTCTTGAGAATATCGCTCCGGCATATCTCGGCATGGAGATTCTTCCTCTTCAGTCCGTTGCCGGTCCTAAAGGGAAAAAGGAGGGGCTGGCCGCGGTCGACATCCGGACTCTCGCCGATGTGTCCTGCCAGCGGGCCGATGTGGCTCTGAGACTTCGCGGACCTCTGGCAGATGAACTTGAAAAAACAGAAATGACCGGAATGTATGACACGATGGAACTGCCGTTGGTGCGAGTGCTGGCCCGCATGGAGATGGCCGGCGTGCGAATCGACGTGGAGGCCCTCAATCATGCCGCCGACACTCTGCGCGACCGTATATCCACACTCGAAAAAGAGGTGCATGAACTGACAGGAGAGGTGTTCAATGTCAGTTCTCCGGCAAAAGTGGGAGAGATTCTTTTCGATAAGCTCGGACTTGACCCTAAAGCCAAGAAGACGAAGACCGGCCAGTATTCCACCTCCGAGGAAGTCCTGGAAAAAATCGCTCATAAAAATCCCGTCGTGGGCAAGATCCTTGAATACCGCCAACTGAAAAAACTGCTCACCACCTATCTGACGGCTCTGCCCGCGGCAATCGATCCGCGCACAGGGAAAATACATACCAACTATAACCAGACAGTCACGGCCACTGGACGCATATCGTCATCGAATCCGAATCTTCAGAATATCCCTGTAAGGGATGATGTGGGACGCGAGATACGCCGGGCCTTCATCGCCGATCCGGGCCATCTGTTCCTTTCGGCTGACTACAGCCAGATCGAGTTGCGTCTGGTGGCTGACTTCGCCGGTGACGAGACCATGCTCGATGCCTTCCGCCACAACAGGGACATACATGCCATAACTGCCGCCAAAATATATCACACACTCCCCGAGGAGGTGACAGACACACAGCGCCGGCATGCCAAGACAGCCAATTTCGGGATACTGTACGGCATCTCGGCATTCGGTCTGGCCTCACGTCTCACAATTCCGCGCGCAGAGGCGAAAGAACTTATAGACAATTATTTCAACACCTTCCCGGCCATACGCCGCTATATGGATGAGAGTGTGGAGCACGCCCGTGAACACGGCTACGTATCGACACGTCTCGGTCGCCGCCGGTATCTGCCGGATATTAATTCCAAGAACCCCGTGGTGCGCGGATATGCCGAACGCAACGCCATCAACGCTCCTGTACAGGGATCCGCAGCCGACATCATCAAACGCGCCATGGTGGCCATCGACGCCGAGATGTCGGAGTGCGGGATGAAGTCAAGAATGATCATGCAGGTACACGATGAGCTGAACTTCGACGTAGTGCCCGACGAATTGCCGCAGATGCAGGAACTGGTGTCGCGACAGATGGAAGCGGCCTACAACGGGCGCGTGCGTCTGACCGCGTCGTCAGGAACAGGAACCAACTGGCTCGACGCCCACTGATAACGGTTATTCGGGAAGCAATATCCCGCGCAGAGTGGCCGACGTGGCACTCTCCACCCTTACGCGCCGGAACTGTCCCGGACTCGCATCGCCACGGGGGAAGACCACCACTTTATTCTGGGAAGTGCGTCCGAAAAGCTCGTCCGCGCTACGCTTGGATCGTCCTTCGACAAGCACTTCAAACTCCCTGCCCACATCGCGCAGATTGCTTTCAAGTGAAAGCTCGTTCTGGAGAGCGATCATACGGTTGAGACGGTCGATCTTCACCTCTTCCGGCACATTGTCGGCCAGATGTTTCGATGCGAACGTGCCGGGCCGTTCGGAATATTTGAACATGAAAGCCGAGTCAAATCCAGCCTCGCGCATGAGCGAGAGAGTCTGTAAGAAATCCTCCTCACTCTCATTGTGGAAACCGGTGAACATATCTGTGGAAAGTCCGGCATCGGGCAGAATGCGGCGAATGGCCGCCACGCGGTCCAGATACCATGCCCTGGTATATTTGCGGTTCATATCTTTCAGAACCGAGTCACTTCCGCTCTGCACCGGAAGATGGATGTGTCGGGCTATGTTGGCGTGACGCGACATGGCCTCAAGAGTGGCATCGCTCATATCCTTCGGATGCGAGGTCGTAAAACGTATGCGCATCTCCGGAGCCGCCACGGCCACCATCTCAAGCAACGCGGGGAAGTCTGTCACTTTTCCCTCCTCGTCCGTAAAACGGTAGCTGTTGACGTTCTGACCGAGAAGAGTGGCCTCCCGGAAACCCCGGCTGCGGAGATCGTCAAGCTCGCGCAATATGCTTTGAGGCTCGCGCGAACGCTCGCGGCCACGCGTATAAGGGACAATACAGTATGAACAGAAATTGTCGCATCCCCGCATTATAGATATGAAGCCGCTTATCCCGGCTCCCCCTATCCGCCGCGGCATCACATCGCGGTATGTCTCGGTAGTGGAAAGCTCTATGTTGATGGCCTTCTCGCCATTCTCGGCAGCAGCGAAAAGTGCTGGCAGATCGAGATAAGAGTCCGGGCCGGCCACGATGTCGACTCCATAACCCTCTATCAGACGCTCCTTCATCCTTTCAGCCATACAGCCGATCACTGCGATGATCACCGACCGGCCCGTCTTTCTGCGGATCGAGTTCCAGTAGGATATCCGCGAGATGATCTTCTGCTCGGCGTTGTCGCGTATCGAACAGGTATTGATGACCACAGCCGCAGCTTCGGAGTCATCTTCGGCCACATCATAGCCGGCTGTCATCATCATGGCTGCAACAACTTCGCTGTCAGCTACATTCATCTGGCATCCGTATGTCTCGATGCGCACTTTCCTGCAAAGAGTGCAGTTTTTATCGTTTGTCGGCAAAAAAAATGGCTGCATGGTAGAGTCTATATCAGATAATATGACTAATTTTGTGCAAAATTACCATTAAAATCTGACTTACCAAATGAGTATCCCGTTTATTTCAGCGGAAGAGGCCGCAAGCTATATCAAGAATGGCGACAATGTGGGCTTTTCCGGTTTTACCGCTTCGGGTACGCCCAAAGTTGTGACAGTCGCTCTCGCCCAGCGTGCCCGTGAACTTCATGAGAAAGGAGAACCTTTCAAGATCAACCTGTTCACCGGCGCATCGACCAACGACCATGTAGATGGCGAACTCGCACGTGCCGAGGCAGTCGCAATCCGCACCCCCTACCAGTCGCATCCCGACGCCCGTAAACTGTGCAACAAGGGGGGTATGAACTATTTCGACACCCACCTGAGCCACGTCAGCCAGGATCTACGCTACGGCTTCTACGGCGACCTTGACGTAGCCGTGATCGAAGCCACTGAAATGAGCCCCAACGGCGAAGTCATCCTCGGCGCAGGACTCGGCATGACACCGACCATCGCCATGATGGCAAAGAAAGTAATCATAGAGCTTTCCTCTTTCTACCATACATCCTTCCGCGGCTTCCACGACAACTATGTGCCTCTGGATCCCCCTCACCGCCGGGAGATACCCATCTACACTCCCTCCGACCGTATCGGCAGCACCGTAGTGAAGATCGACCCCGCCAAGATCATCGGTGTCGTTCCCTCAAACGCTTCCGAAAGCATCAAACCCTTCACCGCTCCCGACGAAGTGTCGCAGAAGATAGGTGACAACCTCAGCCACTTCCTCGCCCAGCAGCTCCGCGAAGGAAAGATCCCCAAGGAATTCCTCCCCATCCAGTCCGGTGTGGGCAACGTAGCCAACGCCGTACTCTACGGACTTGGAGAAAACCCCGACGTACCTCAGTTCGTGATGTACACCGAGGTAATCCAGGACGCCGTGATGCACCTTATGGAGGAAGGCAAATGTAAGTTCGCCTCCACATGCGCGCTAACATTCTCCGACGCTGCCATGGACCACTTCATGGACAACATCGACTTCTTCCGTGACAAGATTCTGATGCGTCCGGGCGAGATCTCCAACCACCCCGAGGTGGTTCGCCGTCTCGGCCTCATCGCCATGAACACTGCACTTGAAGCCGACATCTTCGGAAATGTCAACTCCACCCACGTGATGGGCAACAAGATGATGAACGGAATCGGAGGCTCAGCCGACTTCTCGCGCAACGCCTACCTCTCCATCTTCTCCTGCCCCTCCATCCAGAAAGGCGGCAAGATCTCAGCCATCGTCCCCATGGTAAGCCACGTGGACCACAGCGAGCACTCCGTCAAGATACTCGCCACAGAGCAGGGCGTAGCCGACCTGCGCGGCAAAGACCCGCGCCAGCGTGCCGAGACTATCATCGAGAACTGCGTACACCCGATGTACAAGGAACTCCTCTGGGACTACATCAAACTCGCCTCAAAATGCGGCGGACACACACCGCACGACCTCCGCGCCGCCTTCGCTCTCCACGAGGCATTCCGCGAGACAGGCGATATGCTCCAGGCCGACTTCGGAAAATACGTCTGAACAAAGAGACAAACCGGAGCACACATTCATAGACTATAATAAAACAAAAATAGTTTTGCTTCAAATCAGAGGGGACGCCGGGCTTCGACGTCCCCTCTCCCTTTACCGCCACAGAAGATCATCCCCCCATTTCAATCACACAGAATACCACCTGGGGTTTCCTCCTTCCTCCACCAACACCGAATCGCATCGAGAAAATAGCAACCACTTTCATGGCAATCGGTTATGTTTTACGATATAACCGATTGTCATCTCAAAAATTCTTTGTAACTTTGTAATGGAAAACCCAGGGTCGGATGACCCCTTGAGCCAGGCTGATTTGCCCCCTTTGGC
>CANEHE010000003.1 GCA_947427285.1 uncultured Porphyromonadaceae bacterium | reverse complement strand
ATTCAATATCCGCAAGATTTGGTGCCTAGATCAACCATTCGCTGAATAGTTACATGGCTAAAAATGTGGTGACTTCACTCGATTTTTAGCCGTGTCACCACGCTTAATAGTAAAATCTCATAAAACTTTTGTACCTTTGTGGTCGGGTTGACGCAAGGCATCCCACGACGAAATATAGGACTATGAGAGAAGTAAATCCCAAAGACACTACTCGCGCTTACGCATTCGACATGTGGATGAACGCCCCGATGCCGATGGTTACGTTTTTCAAGACGCTCGATGTGTCACGGCTTCGCAGAATCAGCCTTAAAAAAGGACTGAAATTCAATATGCTGATGTTATGGTGCATCGGTAAAGCGGCAACTCAGGTCAAGGAATTCTTTATGCTTCCGGTGGGGGACAAACTGATTCGGTATGATACCATAGCCGTCAATACCATTGTAGCCAACAGCCAGGGAGAAGTCAGTTCCTGCGACATTCCCTTTACAGCTGATCTGGAAGCGTTTAATGTCGAATATCTCCGGCTCACGCGACAGGTTGCCGACACCTGCGAGAATCACGACCTGACAGACAGCATGATAATCGGCACATCGGCATTGGCGCAGTTCAATATAGACGGTGCAGTTGGTATGTACAGCGGAATATTCAATAATCCTTTTATGATTTGGGGTCGATACCGCAAAGGATGGTTCAAGACAACCCTCACGGTATCATTCCAGTTCCACCACACCCAGATGGATGGTGCACACGCCGCCCGCTTCCTTGATTTTCTCCAAAAAGAAATCAACAACCTCTAAAAGAAAGAAGTGTCAGATGAGTAATCAAATTAAAGATCTTTTCAACAGTCTTATAACTGTGGTGTCAATGTTTGCGTTGAGTTGCTGTATGGTTGTAAATGCTTTCCAGATGTGTCTTTATGACGCGTGGACTACGTTGGCCGTCGCATCCAGTTTCATCGGGGGTATAATTCTGTTAGTCTGGCTTATATGGGCTACGATTATGCTGGCTTTCAGAAAACAGTTCAGCAGTATGCCGGACAGATACCGAAAATGGCTGGATAGTTGCAGTGGCATATTGTTCATGGTATGGATTGTACTATTGGCATGTCATTGAAATTAATTGTAAGTATGATGACAGGCGGTAGTCGTTGTTCGATTTGTCTGCGACATACGCTGTTTGCTCTGGTGTTTATTGTAGGATGTGGGATATGTTTTGCCACTAACATTGTCACTTATACTTTATGCGAGAGAAATACCGGGATTCCCGATAAATTGTCGATGACTTTGAACAGGATATCAAATGTAGGAGGAAAGACAAGAATCTCGGTGGATCTTATTTGTTCAAATACTCCTTTCACCATATATAAAACTGAATGGATAAACTGTGACAGTGTGTATTCTCCGCTTGAACCATTCTCATTGACAGCAGATGGGAAAGAGGTGATTGGAAAGAAGACAGAATGGCATATAGCAATTGATTTTCCATTCAGAGACACGTTTGATGACAAAGACGCTTTGCTTTTGTTTACGGACAGAGGTGTCGTAAGGTGTCTTACAACACCGACCGCTAATCTGAAAGAGCAGATAGATATTCTTAATGACGGATATAAGCAACAGTTGGATCTTACTGAGCGTAGTTCCAGAAATGCCTGGACTGTTCTTGGGATTGTCGTGGGTGTGGTTTTGGTTTTAGGTATGGGGGTATTTCTGCTGATACGTCGTGACGTGAGGCGTAGGCGCAAGGAAGTGGAGGACCTGTCTATGATGTTAGCTGAGAAAATGAATATGGACCGGGATCAGAAATTGAAGATAGACAGGTTATACGGGAGCCGGTTTGATACGCTCAACATGCTCTGTAATGAATATTTTGAGAAGAGCGCATCCGACAAACTGAAACTGACACTGTTCAATGAAGTAGAGAAACATATTCTCGCGCTACGGGATGACAAAAGTGTTGCGGAACTAGAAGATATAGTCAATGCCTGTCTTGATGACATCCTTGTCAGGGTAAGGGAACAGATCCCGTCTTTGAGTCAGAATGACCTTAGATTCCTTACATACCTCTACGCCGGATTTTCTCCCCGTGCTGTATGTGTTTTCTCAAATATAAAGATAAAGAACTTCTATAACAGGCGTAGCAGACTGAAAGAGCGTATACTCGCTACAGATGCTCCCGATAGGGAATATTTTGTGTCAAAAATGTGAATGCTAACTGGCTGAATATAAGGATGAGGAAATATTGAAAAATCCTCACTCTGATTATCAGCATGTTAGGGGTGTAGGTGAGGACATATTACTTATGGATTTTTTTGGCATGACAGTTGTCTGAGTCTTAATTTTGCAGCATCGAGAAACAAATTAAAATAAATAGACAATGAAAAAGACAGTTTTATTTCTGATGCTTGCCGCGGGATTGCTCAGTGCTTCGGCAGAAATCCGCTTTAGTCAACTCAACAATATCAAGGCTACCAATATCACATTGATTGACAATGAAGCCGATGGAAGAATCGAGATAACTGATGCGGTCTTCTACAACGGCGGGAAGGGGTATCCGGCAAAACAGATCAGATGCGACGTAGTAGACGGAGTGGCGACCTACAGATTGGAGTTCAAGCGTCATACGGTCTTCAAAGACTGTAAACTGATGCTGTTGGTCAATGGCAAGCAGAAAATCATTGATATTCAGAAGGCATTGGTGCATAGATAAACCGGCAATATGGATAAACCATCGTGGTAAGGAAATCATCGTGAAGTTTTCGTCCGTCGACTGACTCGGACTCTCACTCTTGAGGATGTCGGCGGACGGATGTGTCGAGTCCAGCTTTTGAGGCTTGTGAGTGCTGGTGACATCTTGGAATGCGGTAGAGATGACCGTCTTTGATCAGATATGAACCAGTCTGATGAAATGTGAACGGTATGCTGTGGCGAATACATTGCATCCTAAGGTCAAGAACCCATTCATAATCCAATGGTCGTGCATAACGGCCGGATTCTCCTCCCACAGTCACTTTCTCGATCAATTTTGGATTCAGATATGGGGTAATATCAATTTGTCCCAACATAGGAGCTGCCACTATGATGCGATGACGTATGGGCAAGGAAAGGAAAAGCGGAAGTCTACGGTCCGCGTAACATTGGTTTTCGACAGTACAGCCTATTGCCATATTTGGATAACCGTCGCCCCAGTCAGCTGGAAGACAGGAAGAGAGGCGTTCAATACGTTTGGTAAAGAAGAAGAAAGAGCAATCGGGGCGTTGACGGATTATTTCCCATAGTTCAGGACGCCATCCGTCAGCTTCTTCTATGAGGAAGTCGGAGGTGAAACAGAGTGCAAATTCAGTACCGGGCGGGAATTTCCATGCCCGGTATCGGTCGCGACGCAGGGGAAGGCTGAACGATGCAGTCTTACGCACTGTGTCGGAAGGGATGGTGGTGCCGAAAGCTGCATCTTCCCTATAGACATAACAATGGGTACATCCCGGGCTGATCTTATGGCATCCGTGCCATGGGTTCCACATCGGCATATTCTTTGCTTTTGTTTGTCGGATAGGTGTATCTGATATGTAAAGTTACACAAAATATCGGTAAATTTGCATTCGGTTAACCTTAAAAAGAAATGGAAACTCAGACGCATGCATCGGAAATGCCATTTACTGGTGTACCGAAAGGTCGATTTGCTCCCTCACCGTCAGGACGAATGCATCTTGGCAATCTGTTCACAGCTCTTGTGTCGTGGCTGTCAGTGAAAAGCCGTGGGGGAAAGTGGGTTTTGCGTATAGAAGACCTTGACAGACAGCGTTCACGGGAAGAATATGCCATGCAGATTGAGGATGACCTTCTGTGGCTTGGACTTGAATGGGATGAAGGGGGACTGAAAAATATAGGTGATGCCGGACCTTATTGCCAGAGTATGCGTGATGAAATTTATGCGGATGCTCTTCGTAGTATCGGTGACAGAGGGTTGCTTTATCCCTGTCGATGTCGCCGTGCGGATATTCTTGCCACACAGGCACCTCATCAGAGCGACGGCCGTGTGGTCTATGCCGGTACGTGTCGCCCGTCGGAACGTCCCCCCTTCCTTAAGACTGATGTAGACAATTTAGTGGCCGCGTTGCGTCTGTATGTCCCGGACGAGAATATTTGTTTCACGGATCTGGTATTTGGAAAGCAAAGCATCAATCTGGCACGTCATTGCGGAGATTTTGTGATGCGTCGTGCCGATGGAGCATGGGCCTATCAGTTGGCGGTGGTAGTGGACGATGCTCTCATGGGAGTGACGGAAGTGGTACGCGGATGCGATCTTCTGATCTCTACAGCCCAGCAGATATATCTATATTCACTTCTCGGTTACGATACCCCGGAATTCATGCATCTTCCGTTGATATGCAATCATTTGGGCCAGAGACTTTCCAAACGGGATGCGATGATGGATGTCGGCACCTTGCGGAAGAATTTTACGGCACGGGAAGTATTAGGGCGTCTGGCCTATATGGCACGACTCATTCCGGAGCCGGTTCCCATTGGACTTGGTAATTTGATTCCGGAGTTTTCGGTAGAGCGGATTCCTGCTGTAGGTTGCGTGATAGGGGAGGGGGTGTAATAAAAAATCCGCGTTTCCGCGGACTACCGTCATTGTTCCAATGTGGCTGCGAATTCCATCAGATATGCCTTGATAAATTCATCAATGTCACCGTCCATCACTCCGTTGACATCTGAGGTCTGATAGTTGGTACGATGGTCTTTGACCCTGCGATCATCGAAAACATAGCTGCGGATCTGGCTGCCCCATTCGATTTTTTTCTTGCCGGCTTCCACCTTGGCCTGCTCTGCCATACGGTGCTGGAGCTCCTTGTCATAGAGGATGGACTTCAGCTGACGCATTGCGTTCTCCTTGTTTTTAGGCTGATCGCGGGTCTCGGTGTTTTCGATGAGAATCTCTTCCTCCTCGCCGGTGTAAGGATCTTTGAACTGATATCGCAGCCGGACTCCTGACTCCACTTTATTGACGTTCTGGCCTCCGGCACCTCCTGAACGGAATGTATCCCAGCTTACAGCAGCCGGATCTACATGGATCTCGATGGTGTCGTCGACAAGTGGTGTTACAAAGACAGAAGCAAAGGAAGTCATGCGCTTCCCTTGTGCGTTATATGGACTGACGCGGACCAGACGGTGCACGCCATTTTCACTTTTCAAGTAGCCGTATGCGTAATCTCCCTCTATATTGATTGTTACAGATTTTATGCCGGCATCATCGCCCTCAAGCAATTGGGCGATTGAGGTCTTATAGCCATGGCTTTCAGCCCAGCGCATATATAGACGCATTAGCATCTGAGCCCAGTCCTGACTTTCTGTGCCGCCTGCTCCGGAGTTGATTTTGAGCACCACCCCGAGCTTGTCTTCCTCGCGACGGAGCATATTACGCAACTCAAGTTTCTCAATATCGGATACAAGGGCGGTATATTGGGAGTCGATTTCCTCTTCACTTACCAGTCCCTCCTTGAGGAAGTCAAAAGCCAATTGCAGTTCTTCCGTCTGCTTCTGGAGTGCGGTGAAACTGTCAATCCAATAATGAAGGTCTTTGATTTTGCGCATCTGGGCTTCGGCTTTCGTGCGGTCGTCCCAGAAGTCTGCCACATGTGTGCGCAGCTCCTCTTCCTCCACCTCAATCCGTTTTGAATCTATGTCAAGGTAGTGCCCGAGGGTTTCCGTGCGTTTCTGTGCCTCTTTGAGCTGGTCAGGAGTGATCATGATGGTGTCGTCATGAAAAGAAAGTGATCCGGCTGGGATTCGAACCCAGGACCCACAGCTTAGAAGGCTGTTGCTCTATCCAGCTGAGCTACCAGACCGTGGTCGAAAAATTGCGTTATATGGCACGCGATACTTTTTCGGCTGCAAAGGTAAGCATTTTTTTCTGACTACACAATATGATGATGTCGGGATGAAGAGATATTTCCTTGAAGTATCATGGAGTTTAGCGGTGATTTTGTAGGAAAGAAAGAATAATTTTAAATAGCCTCTAAGAAACTGCGTTGATAATATATGGATTATAACGTACGGTCGGCTACAATATACGATGTGGATGTGATAATGCGGATTTATGAGGAGGCGCGTGCGTTCATGCGTCTTTCAGGCAATAGTTCGCAGTGGACCGGTGGCTACCCATCGGAGGATCTGATATGCGATGACATCAGTCGTCATCAGATGTATATCTGTGAGAATGAGGAGGGAAATGCGGTCGGTGTGTTTGTATTGGCGGAGGGGGAGGATCCTACGTACAGGGAAATTGACGGATGTTGGCCAGACCATGAGCCGTATGTCACCATTCACCGTATGGGAGGAGTCTCTGAATGCAGAGGTGTTGCCGATACGGTATTGCGCTTTGCATTAAGCCGTCATGAACGTGTGAGGGCAGATACACACAAGGACAATATTCCGATGCGTCGATGGCTTGAGAGCCGTGGATTCGGATATTGCGGGATCATTCGTGTGGCTGACGGGAGTCCTCGGCTGGCGTATGCGACAAAACGTCACGCATCCGTTTCGGAAGAGCCTTGAGAGTCTGTGCGTATGCGTGTTTTAAGAGTTCCCGTTGTAATGGGTCGGGGACATCTCCGACGAAATCTACTGATATCCAGTGGCGTTTGTTCATGTGCCATTCTGGCCTGACTGACCGGTATCGTTCCTGAAGTTCTACCGAATATTCCGGATCGACTTTTAGATTGTAGAATTCACATTCGCCTGAAAGATCAAGCAGGGCGAAATGTTTACCTCCTATTTCGAAGGCCAGAGTGTCAGGTCCGTAGGGCGAACGTTCGGTAGCGTGTGGAAGAGCCAGTGCTGTCTCGCGCAATTCTTCGATATTCATGATTGAAAGTATTCAGGAGGATGTGTTACGCCATTGGGCGAATAATCTCCTGTTTTTGATATAGGAGAGATCGGAGTCATGACAATATGCCTCATGTTCGAATTTGATGGATCGATAGGCATTATAACCGTTTCCACCTGATGGAATAAGTCTCCAAAGCCATTCGGCAATATAGATTATGTAGAAGAATACGTATAGAAGTTCCCGCATCTGGGCGGTATGTATGCGTTCGTGGTTGAGTAGACGGTCGGTTATTTTCGTGTCTCTCTTTACAAACAGAATGCCTAAAAGATTGATAGCTGAGTATCGCGTTCCAAAAGGAATAAATCTGTTGCGTACGATTAGCATTTGATGGGGAATGGTAGCGGATGGCTGCAGAGGTAAGGTCTCTGCGGCCATCCGGATGAGATGTGTGCCGTTCAGAACTCCGGTGCGAACATCGGATCCCATGCCGGGAGTGTGACAGGTTTCTGTTTGAGAATCTTCAGTATGTCGGCAGGAACGTATTTCTTGTTGACCACAAGCCGGAACATGTATTCGTCAAACCATTTGTCGGTCATGATGAGATGACCGTCATTGGCTCCTGAGCCCCAGCTGTTCTCAACCATCCATTTGCGTGGAGTGCCGTTCTGATCGAGATCTACAGCCACAAGAGTCATGGCGTGTGACGAAGCACTTGCGTAAGTGCGTATGCGGTCGGCCTTGTCCATTCCGAAAGAGGTGCCCATCAACGCTTCGTAATCGAAATTGTCAGTGTCGAGCACGCCGCGGTCTCGGTCAAGGAATTTACCTACATCGCAGGAGAAATACATCATGGTGCTGTCTTGAATGGATTTTATGGCCATTTTCTTGATATCCTCTACCGGAAGGTTAATGTAAGTCCAGTTTCTACCATCGTATGCATGACGGTCGAAATCTATCTCATAGAGTCTGAAATATTCCCGGGTGGGATCGTTCATAAGCATCACGTAGTCGTTCTTGAGATCGTTGCCTGCAAATTCCTTGTAGAATGATTGCGGAGTATATTTTTTTGTCCCGACAGGTTTTCCCTGACGGTCGTAGCGGGTCCAGACGAATTCTGTCGGGGGCTCACCGAGAGTGAGGGCGAGCATGCGGTAGATTTCGCCGAGCATTTTTTCTTTTGTCTCAGAGAGTTCTTTGGCCGACTTTCCGTCGGCATGCATCTTGCGCAGCTGCAGTCCGTCTTCACGGAGTTTAAGGGAGATAAGACGGTTAAGTTTGGAAGTGTTGTTGGCTGTGAAAGTTTCCTGCATCACTTCGGCAGGCACTATGCCGTATTTCATAAGATTGTCAGACAGGCCGGTATATTGTCCTCCGTCGCTGAGCGGATTGCGGAAGAGCCAGTCTACCGTGCGGTCGTCCATCGGATCACCGGCCCTGTCGATCATGGCTTGAAGAAACAGGTTTGATTTCTCCAGCTGGTCGAAGAAGAAGTTATAGTTCTGGGAGAGTTTCAGTTCCGGCAGATTGTGTTTGGCCATAATCTGCGAACGCAGTACGTTGAGACCCGTGAACAGCCAGCAGCGTCCGGAACGTTGCTGATCGGTGATCCCTTTGCTCTTCACCCTGTCGGAGAAATAAGTGTCGAATCCGTTTTTCGATTCAGGGTTTACGGCAAGTTTGTCAATGTCGGATCCGCTGATGGCGTTGCGGAGGGCGCGCGTAGAGGCAGACCTGTCAAAACCGTTTTGCAGACGGGAAAGCATGTCGGTGGAAATACCCCCGTTGTCGGATGCTGTCAGAGGAAGAGCCGAGATAAGGCATGATGTCAGAATGAATGCGATGCGTTTCATGGTCAGTCGAAATAAATTATCAAGAAAGAGATGTCTCCATCGTAATCTGGAGGGTCACTCTTTAGCATAACGGGCGCGGAGGCGACTTAGTGTCTCTGGCTTCACATTGATGTATTGGGCGATATATTTCAGTGGGATACGGTTGACAATTTCGGCTCTAAGAGAGATGAAAGTCTTGTAACGCGTGTATGCGTCGGCTGTGCCGAGATGAAAGTATCGTCTTTCGAAAGCATATATCTGTTCCTCAAGAAGAGCTTCAAGCCAGCGAAGGACTTCTGTATTCTCCTCTTTCAGCTTTCTGAGAGTCAGAAGCGGCAATCTCAGGCATTTTGAGTTTTCAATGGCCTCAAATGAGTAAAGAGCGGCTTCATCTCGCATGAGGGAATGGACGGAAGTGAAAGGATCACCGTCAATTCCGAAGCAGATGGTTTCCTCCCGATGTCCGTTTTTGAATTTGACACGGAAAAGACCTTCCAGAACAAAAAACAGGTAACGGCAAACTTCTCCCTGACGGACAATCTCCTCTCCTTTTCTTACATCTATTGGTTCGCAAAGGTTTTCTATTTCAGTAACGGTCGCATCCGCGACAGGGTATGTGGCGCGAAGAATCTCTTTCAGTGTCATGGATATTATCTGTAGTCGGGACTCCTCCGGGCTTTTTTTGTGTAAGGCACCGGAGGAGTCCTGTGATTTCGGATGTATGGATTATCTAAGAGTCTTTTATTTCTCAGAGCCTGATTATTTGTGTACGGGCCTTACAAGTATGCCGATGCTCTTGAAAGTGTCATCCACCAGATGAGAATTGTTTTTCAGTTTGAGACAATATCTGGAATGCGGCGATCCGTATCTGGAAGGTTTCTGTACCGATGAAGTATAGTATCCCACATGTCCGAGAATGTCTCCGGGTTGGGCCTGTACCAGACCTTCCGTTCCCATCATTCCTGCGGCAGGAAGGAAAATGGAATTGCCGTTTGGCCCGGTTACTTTGTAACCCATCTTACCATCCTCGCCTGTCCATGCCCAGGTGCATTTCTCTGTAAGTTCCTCAATCTCGGCTTTTGTGGGAATACGCCATCCTTCTCCCCAGCGCACTGTGGCCACATCATATCGTGTTCCGCTGATATCCTCACCGATGTCGGTGTAGTCATCGTTGTCAGCGTTATAGTACGGATAGGCGGCGTCTCCATACATGCTTTGCACTTTGGTTGTACCCCAGGAATAGTAATTGCCTGGTTCGCTTGCTTTGGCGGCACCTACGTTGTGTGAGGCCCATTTGACGGAGAGACCGAGATCCACCATATCCATCGGCCCCGGTTCCGGTTCGGGATCGGTTTCGGCAACTGTGCCCTGTACGGCGCGGACGCTCATGCCGATCTCCGGAACATCATAGCCGTCGCATCCGCAGAGTGACGGGGAGAGGCTTGCCCGATAGATGCGGTAGTTATACTCGTCATCTTCTGCCACGCAACTTGTCCAGTAGAATCCTGATATGTTTTCGTATCCGTTCTGAGGTTGCCCCTCTTTGTCGTAGAGACGTCCGGCAGAAGGGAGAAATATCGAGTTTCCGTTAGGACCGGTGACACGGAAGCCGGATATCCCGTTGACCACAGTGGACTCAACGGAGCAGTTTCTCAACAGCTCTACCCATTCATCGCGGGTTGGCATTCTCCATTCATCACCAAGTTTGCGCTTGGCCACATCATATTGTGTGGCGGTAATGTCTTGTCCTATTTTGGTCACTGTGCCCCATTCAAGATTATAGAACTTGTATGTGGTATTGTTGTAAACCTGTTTGGTCTCGGTCTCGCCCCAGGCGTAAAAGTCGCCATATCCTTCCGGTCGGGTGGCACCGATATTGCACGATGCCCATTTGACTGAAAGACCGAGATCCACAGCTTGGGTCATGCCGGGATCATCATTTTCTTCCTCAAATGTTATTTTTGAGATTTCATCCGCATTGAATGTGGAGATCGACCCATTAGTGTGATGCAGTTTCACCACATTGTGTTGTGGGAAAGCGCAGATGGCTGTCACAGCAGCCATAATGGAGAATATAAATTTTTTCATGTTGAGATATGTTTCAAGAAGTTTTGTTATGGTAGGCTCAGAAGCGGATCTTGAATGAGAAGTTGTTGATCCGGACAATGTATATCCCTGACGGGAAACCGGAAGAATCCACGGTCAAAGAACCGGTGGCGGCTGTCTGTATCATAATACGGCCGTCGGTTCCGAATATCCGTACAACGGAATTGTCAGGAATGCCGTCTATCCGCAGTGTCTGGTCTGTCTGTGTGATTTCGATTGGATTTCCGGAGCAGGTGACATCATTGACTTTGCCCTGTCCGCCATCGATAAAATCAAGATGGAGTATATCTTCAAGCTGGAACATCCGGGGCTGTCTGTTGTCACCGGTTGTGATCGTGATTGTCTTGTCGTCCCGGGTGATTTCCGGTTTGCCGTCAATATGAAACAGCACCGGATCGCCGGAATGCGGAACCACTCTGAGCGTATTTACTTTTGCTGACGCCGACATGATGATGCCAAGGGCAAGAGCAACGGTAATAATAGGTCTATTCATGAGCCTTTTGTTTGGGTTTGTGTCATTAAGGGAAATTGCCGGATGTGGCGTGTTATGTTCCCGTGAGGTTATTTAATGATTTTCATACGAAGAGTCTTTCCTTCGGAAATATATGTGACTACATAGATACCTCTGGAGAATCCCTCAAGGGAGAGAGAGGAGGCTTGTCCAATAATTTGTCCGTTTAAATTGAAGACTCGTATGTCTGAGATTCCGGAGACGGAGATGTCATCAATCCCGGTCTGGTCATCGGTTGCCAGTTCAAGCAGGCTTAGTGTGACCGTCCGGGTCCCCGACGGGCTGGTGGCTCTGAATGCAATACGGGGCATAGACGCGGCACGTGTGGGATCCAGAGTGAAGCGTACTGATTGATCCTCGCCGAAGACGGCATTCTCGGTAATCAGGAAAGTGAAATCTTCAGGCATTGCAGTGTCGGTCAGTCCGATCGATATTTTAGTTCCGGTCGTGTCTTCCGAATTCATCCTGTAGTTGAGTTTGTATGAGGTGGAACGAGAGTCCAGATCAAGAGGTGCTCCGATTAGCCAGCAGTTTTCGGAAGTGCCTGTTGTGTTGACGAAACGTATACCGGTTGCTCCTGCAAGCCATTTTACTGTGCTATCAGCCGGGTAACTTACCCACCAACGGTCAAATACGTCGGATGTCAGAGCCGCTAACTGTGGTTTCCATGGAAGACTCTGTGGGTCGGGAGCACCAACATATCCGGTTGTGACTGATTCCGACGGCATGCTCCATGCATTTGCGGCACAGACGGCCACGGCGTATTCATGAGTGCCGGCTGTCAGTCCGTATTCCGGGGAGTCGGTAAATTCGGTCAGGGCTTTGTCGCTTGTGAAAACAACCTCATTGTCGCGTAGGATTCTCACGGCGGTAACAGGCTGATCTTCTGTGAGGGTGCTTCCGTCGGAAGACGTTGTCGGGTTGGTCCATGATAGGTTGACCAACTTTTGCTGATAGGGTGCTACTCTGGCTGTCAGTGATGTCGGCGCGGCGGGAGCGAAAGGCACTTCTGTGTATTCTTCTACTTCAAAGGCGTTTATTGAGAATCGTTTGCATACTTTACCGCTGACATGGAACAGAATATGCGTTGCTTCGCCGATTCCTTTTACCCCGGATATCTCAACGGATTTCCAAGTCGGCATTGAGTGTTTTATGTTGTCGAGGGTATATATCGGTTCCGTTTCCAGAATTGAACCGACGGTATTTTCGTCGGCCCGATGTCCGGACGCATAAATATTGAGGTGCTCCACGATGAAGGCTGTGTCATCCCACGTCAGATAATTGAATCGGACTTTGTAGGTCTTGGCGGGATCCAGTTTCAGCGGAGGAGAACATAGCCATGCGTCTTCCTGAACCTGGTTGTATGCCCAGATGCTGGCAGCATTGGTGTATGGCGATTCCACATACGCGGTATTGGAGGAAAATGCTTGTCCTGCAATCTTATAACAGGTCCATTGATCATCGGCGAACTCCATTGTCAGCGGAGCATAAAGATAAGGTCCTACATATATTGATGGAGTGGGTTCGGACAGAACACCGGTTTCGTCTGCGGCCACGGCAGCTATCTGATAGTAATGAGTTCCTTTGCTAAGGCCGGACGTTTCGGTGTCGGTCCATGATACGGCAGATCCCGGTAGTGTGGCGACATTTTCACCGTCGCGATATACAAGCATATTCTGTATGGCGTTGTTACCGGTCAAGGGTTCGCCTCCGACATTATGTGTCGGGAGAGTCCAGGAAAGTGTCGCGCTGATTTTTCCGTCTGGTGCCGGCTCTGCCGTCACGTCAGAGGGAGCCTGGGGTTGAGCCTGGCTTGAGACTATCTTCACCTCAAACTGGCCGACATACAATAATCCTGTCGATGAGGCATATTGGCTTGTGAACGCTTGATAGTTGATGAATCGCACACCTTCTTCATCCGGGGTATAGTCAAACGAGATTTCTGTCCAGGATGTGGGATAGCCATTGTTTTTTGCCATGGCTTTTTTCTTTGTCATGGCGGTGGCTGTCTCTGCGTCGAGAGTTCCTTTGGCATCGTCAATCCAACAGGACATGGAGATTCTTGTGGAGGAACTGGTGTATCGATAGGAGAATTTTATCTGATATGTATATCCTTTCTTGAAAAGGAACGCGGGGGAGCATAGCCATGCATTGAGTTCTTGGCTGGAGGGGGAGTTGACGTTGAAAACGGATTCGTAGCCTGATGGAGCGAAGTTGCTTCCTTCGCGAAGTACGAAGTTTATTCCGGAATTACCGAACTGGTTCAGATTCCATGTTTCATTGTCGGTTCCGGTCAGGTATGTTCCCCGCGGATTCCAGATCTTCCCGTCAATCTGTGTCAGGTCTACTGGTGTGGATAGTGCGGTCAGCACCGAGGTCAGCCATAGTGTGGCCAGAAGTAAAATCTTTTTCATAGGCGGCTTTGTGATTATGATTGAAGTGAATTAACAGACATTTTTAAACAGCCTCTAAAGATGTCGTGGAGAATCCGGAATATTATGATCCGAAATCATGTTAAATGTAATGTTATGCGGCAAATGTAAGAATAAAATGGTATAACACAGCAATCCGGTCTCATTAAATTCCGAAAAGCCCTCTATTTATTGAGGTAGGTCAAGTGTGTGTCGGTGGTGGAGTGGAATAATCGGTGTCAGCCGATGTTGAGGGCAAGTAGAGCGTCGGCGATGTGGCGGTTGTTGCTCAGGCGTGGCACTTTGCGCTGTCCGCCGAGTTTGTGCGAGCCCGAAGATGCCAGCCATCTGTCGAAAAGTCCTGGCTTTGCATCCACTATTGTCAGAGGATCAAGAAATATGGTGTGTGCGCGTTTTGCCTGATAGTCGGAGTTGAGTTCCTGAAGCCTACGGTCAAGACGCATGGCGAAGTCACGGGTGTCCGCCGGAGGAGTCTCCCATTCGATGATCCACTCATGGCGTCCGCGATGTCCGTCCGCGGCGAATACCGGGGCGGCAGAATAGTTTCTGAGAACGGCTCCGGTATCGCGGCACACATCGGCCAGGGCTTCTTCGGCGTTGCATTCCATAAGTTCCTCGCCAAAAGCATTGATAAAGCTCTTTGTGCGTCCGGCAATGGTAATCTTTAGTGGTGAAGTGTTTTCTATCCGTACCGTATCGCCAAGCCGGTAACGCCACAGACCATTGGCGGCCGTTATCACCATTTCGTATGTCTTGCCTTGAACTACTTCCCCGATACCGATGGGAATGGAATGGGGAACTGCCACATCGATGAATTCATAAAAGACACCAGAGTCGAGTATCAGAAGCATCGAGAGATCATCTAAATCGGATTGTGTCGCGAAAAATCCTTCGGAAGCGTTGTAGGTCTCTACGAAATGCATCCGGCATCCTTGTGTCATGCGACGGTATTCCTCACGATATGGAGCAAAAGAGATTCCTCCGTGGAAGAATACCTCCAGATGGGGCCATACCTCGGCGAGTGAGGTTGCTTTTTTTCGCTCAAGTATGAGTTTCAGAACTGTAAGGAACCAGCTGGGGACCCCGGAAATGTTTGTTACGTCGGCTTTGATGGCTGCTTCCGCCAATGCAGGCAGTTTTTCCTCCCAGTCAGACATGAGGGCGATTTTTTTGGAAGGGACTCTCACGAAGTCTGCCAGAGGAGTGATGCGTTTGATCAATGTGGCACTGAGGTCGCCTACATATACCCCTGAGGCAAGACCGGACAGTTCGTTGGCGAAACTTCCGCCGAGAATCATCCCTTTGCCGGCAAACATCCGGGATTCGGAGTTGGCTGCCAGATAGTGGCTGACGGCGTCTTCCGCGCCACGGTAATGATTCAGACGCAGGCTGTCGTCGGTGACTGGAATATATTTTGATTTTCCACCGGATGTGCCGGATGACTGGGCATACCATCTGCAACGCCCTGGCCAGAGTATATTTTTTTCTCCCGCGAGCATCCGGTTCACCATCTGCCGGATTGTCTCGTAGTCTGTACAGGGGACGGATTGCCGGAATGCCTGATATAGATCAGATGCCGACAGTATCAGGTCGAATCGATATCTGCGGCCAAATTCAGTATCTATCCCCTTTTTCAACAATGAACGTAACACCCCGGTCTGTATATCAAGTCCGTCGGATGCCCATCTGCATGTGCGGAGGGCGCGGCGGATAAAGTGATGTCTGACAAGAGGTGTGAAGTCCATATGTGGGTGTTTTAGCGGAATCTATAAAAACAATGCAAATTTAACGCTTAGGGTTCATTCGGCCAAACTTCCGGGAGATTTTGCGTTCCTTGCCGAAGTGTCCCGGTAAAATGAAGGCACCCCGGAAATGAGCCGGGGTGCCTGTGAAATCATTATGAATCAGAACATCATGGGACCAATACTTTTACAGTCGATGATGTTCCGTCGGTATATCGTGTTTTAACGATATAGACATTTCCTGACACCGGATTCTCTGTCACTGCGAATCCGTTTATGTCGATGAATATGCGTGACTCGACTTCCTTCCCAAGCACGGTAGTGTCTACTCCGGCGACATTCTTGATGATGAAGTTGAATGTCTTGGACTTGTCCGATACACGGCTGGAGGCAGTGAGTGACGCTTCTCCGAGTTTCTGGGCGTATGCGATTCCGTTTATGATCAGGAAGTGATCGGAACCGGCCGTCCAGTCAACCTTGTCGGAATTTCCGACGTAGACGTGATTCTCAAGTGCCTGCGGGTTGTCGTTTTCAAGTATGGGTGTCGCGAATGCGGCCTCGTATGCCACCGGTTCCTCCACGAGAACGTCGGGGATGAGCGGATATGAAGCGTGTCCGTATTTGAATCCGTCGCCCAGAGGAGCGTTGAAAAGTTTGACAGTGGAAAGAGCATATTCCTCTTTGTCATTGGCTCCGGCAGCGTTGATGTCGGAGTTGTAGAATATATCGGAAGCGGCAAGAGAGCCGTTGCCGGATATATTGGCTATGTTCGCCCATGTGCGTGCAGTGCCGTCGACTGTAAGTTTACCGGCATTGTAACAGCTTTTCATCACCACGTCACCGTGAAGCATACCAGCCAGACCGCCGATGTTTTTCTTTCCTTTGATCTCTCCGAGGTTGAAGAAGTTCCGGATTTCGGGACGACCTACTGTGTAGCCACAGAGACCTCCGGCATGACCGCTTGTATGGTCGATAGTCGCCTTGGCTGTCACGGTGCCTATGTTGAAGCATCCGTCGATAACAGGCAGTGGATCGGAAGACTGTGCCACACCTGCGAAACCTCCGACACATGTGAAGTCAGACGTCACATCTCCGGAGTTCCAGCAGCGTACATTGTGCCCGCGTACTGCTCCTGCGTATCCGCCGATGCAGAGCCACTGGGTGAGTTGGGTTATTGCACCTGGCGAGTAAGGGGTCATGGTGACGGGAGCGTCGTTGTAGCAGTCGTATGCCTCTACATTTGAGGCAAGAAGACCTGCCACACCGCCGGAGTATCCCCAGTGGGCTTCGATCTTACCGTGGTTGGCGCAATTTTCAAGACGCGTTATATGGTCTCCTGATGACATTGCCTCAGCCACGATTCCACCTGCGTTGGACGCGCCGGTATTGGAGATGGTGCCTGTATTGGTGCATCCGATGATCTGTACGCCTCCGTATGCGTATGCGGCAATACCTCCGGCATGTCCTTTGGCGGTTATAGAGCCGGAATTGGTGCAGTTCTCTATCCGTAGATTTGAACCTTGGTTGCTGGATCGTACGAGTATGCCTGCAGCTCCTGTGCCGTTTGCGAGATTGGAAACGATAAGATTTGCTTCGTTGTGGCAGTCGGTGATCTCAGTGGCGTCTGGCGTGGAGTTGGCCACGATGCCTCCTACCGACGAAGTGGCGAGTACAGGTTTGAGGTTGCGGCATCCTGTGATGGCACCACCGGTCTCGGCCGTTATGCCTCCTGCGCCTGATGAGAGAGAGGAGACATTTCCGTCGTTGACGCAGTTTTCGATGCGTCCGTTGATTTTGAGGCTTCCTACTATACCTCCGGCGTTTGTACCGGTGGAGATAACGGTGCCTTCGTTGCGGCATCCGCTTACCACGCCTCCGGCGAATACACGGGCGGCAATACCGGCCGCACCGCTTTGTTCGGTAGTCACCTTGGAGCGGTTGACACAGTCACTTATGCGTCCGTAGAGGTCTCCGACGATGCCACCCACATAGTTTGTGGCGGCGAATGTGCCATCGACAGTCAGATTGTGGATATGGCCGGCTTGTCCCACTACTCCGAAGAGGCCGATGTATGATCCTTCTCCGGGTTTGTTGGATGATTTGGTGAAAGTATATCCGGATATTTCCTTTCCGTTGCCGTCGAAGTCTGCGTTGAAGCGGACTGTAGCCGGACAGATTATTCTCCATGAGGAATTCTGTAAATCGAGATCATTGACCAGACGGAAATTGAATCCACTGTAGTCGAACGATGTGATGTCGATAAACTCGGCCAGTTTTCTCATGTCTTCCACAGTCTTGATCAGATAAGGCGAGGATATTGTGCCGTCACCTTCGAAGATGGAGGGAATGGTCTTGATCATGTATGTCTTGGTCACGTTTCCGAGAGTGGCGGTGAGAGTGTCTACTCCCATTGTCATGCCGGTCGGTACGGTGACTTCAAGATTGTTGCCATTTATACGGAACTCCTTGTTGAGAGCGAGTTTCCATGTGGTTCCGGTTGCAGACGACAGAGGCACAGTGGTGTTGATGTTTGCCCGGCTCTGGCCTTCAGGGAAGTTTGCAAACACGGTGCGGAGAGTTTCTCCGAGGGGCTCGGCCGCAAAACGTTTGAGCACGGGGAAAGCTCCTTTGCGGTAATCCCAGTCGGAGGAGGGGAGGCCTTCAAGAGCGTCGCCCGATGTGAGGACGGCAGTTGTCACTCCGGTGCATCCGGCCATTGCTCCGTTGGCTGCGGCACCGTTGATGTTTGAGCCGGCGTCATAGTAGTTGGAGGTTATGTTGCCGAATGTTGCGGCCGATCCGATTATACCTCCGCGTGACGATACTTCAGAGAAAAGAGTCACAATACCGTTGTTGAGACAGTTGCTTATATCTCCAATGGTACCAAGGTTGGCACTTATCTGTCCGACCAGACCACCAGTGGATGAAGCTGCGCGGATATTCGCATTGTTGACGCAATTGCTCATTATTCCGCTGTGGAATCCGGCAATACCTCCGGCGACGCTTTGTGACAGTTCAGCTCCGTCGGGCCGCACACCGCGTATTTCACCGTCGTTCTGGCAGAATGAGATTGTGCCGCGGTTATATCCGGCTATTCCTCCTACATTGGAATAGGCGATACTTACGGGAGCACCGTTGTAACAGCTGTTGATTACGCCTGTGGAGCCCACGTTGCCGACGATACCTCCGGCATACTGGCGTGCGCCATATACAGGAGCGTAGTTACGGCAGTTCTCAATCCGGCCTTCTGTATACCCGGCAAAGGATCCTCCGGCTGTATAGGTGTCGAAACGGCAGTCGGAAGCGATTTTGAGGTTCTTTATAGTGGCGTATTTGTTGAGCACGTTGAAGAGACCTGCATAATTGTAGAAACTTCCCTGTACAGGATCGTAGTTGCTGTCATATTCCACCGCCTTGATCCTAAGGTTATGGATGGAGTGCCCGTCGCCATCGAATGTGGCTCCGAAAGAGACTGCAGTTCCGAGACCGGAACCTACGCCCTGGAAGTCGGTGGCGTTTGCAAAATCGATGTCGCCGGTCATACGGAAGAAGTCACCGTTGTGCGACTGTCCGTAAGTGCTTACGGCCATGTTGATCGTCTTGAAATCAGCTGGTGATTTCACAAGGTAGGGATTCTCGGCAGTTCCTTCGCCGTCGAACAGTTTTGGCACTACAGCCAGTCGGAAAGCGCGTGTGCTTTTTCCGTCAGGAGTGAGGGCTGACAGTACTTCTGTGCCATACGAGCTCTTTATAGTGACGGTGTTTCCGGTGATTTTCAAAGAGGCTGTCTCATCGGTGTATGACGAGGTGTTGGCATCGAGAAGTTTCCAGAGTATTCCGTCTGGAGAGGAGAGTGTGAACGATTTCTTCACTTTGCTGACGTTTTCGCCGTCTGTGAGAATCATGGCCGAGGATGCGAGGCCGGAAGCCTGAGTATCGGCAAATGTCTTCAGCACAGGATAACGTCCGCTCTGTGCATTCCACATAGTGGATGTGAAGTTGGCTGGCAGTTGTCCGGAGGTGAAGAATTCAGTAGGTTTTCCGAAAGTGTCGTCGGCAATACCGGAAATCTGCTGGTCGAACCAACAGTCGAAGAATGTTTCGGGAATCGGATCAAAACCACCGTATGTGAAAGTTGCGCCCCATATTCCCTTGTGACCTTCATTGGAGGTGGAGATCACTGGTGCCGAGTTATAGCAACGGGCTACCGAGGACTTGTCTTTCATAGTCATCGGACCTCCATTTGTGGAGCCGTATGATACACGTACATAGCCGATAAGACCTCCTACTGCGTCTGATGTCAGTCCGCGGTCGCTCGATTTTATGATGGTTCCGGCGTTGAAGCAGTCGGCCACATCGGATGCGCTCATCCATCCGAAAAGACCTCCGGTATAATTGTCGTAGTCAGCATCATTGCGCTTATGGGATATTGTGCCGACGTTAAAGCAGTCAGTTACCTTTGTTCTGTTGAGTTTGGCTGCCAGACCTCCTGAGATACCATATCCGGACGCCTCGTTGATAGTGCCACTGAATGAGCATCCTGTCATTTCGTTGAGCGACTGGCTGTCGGATGTCATTGTTCCCGCGATGCCGCCGCAATCGCGATAGACGTCGCTGAGATGGCCGGCACGTTGTATGGAGCCGTCGGAATGACAGTTACGGATAGGTCCGTATGAGTATCCGACTATACCGGCCACACTTCCGATGCCTATGACGGATCCGCTGAATGAGCAGCGTTCAACTGTGCCGGTGGAACGTCCGGCGATACCGCCTCCGCTCTGACCGTTCGATACGGTTTGTGTGCCGGTGACAGTTACGTCGGTAATAGTTCCGGCATTGTCGGCAACCACAGGAGCGACCCAGTTACCGTTGGATGTTACGGTGAACTTGTCGATTTTGAGATTGTGGATTGTCCCTTTCTCTCCGAGTGCTCCGAAGAGCCCGGTGAAATGATATCCACGGCCGTCGAATGCAAGTCCGGATATGGTGTGTCCGTTGCCATCGAAAATTCCCTGGAAGGGAGCACCTTCCTCGCCTATTGGCTGGAAAGCGGAAGAGAGGGAGGCAAGGCTGAGATCGTTTTCAAGACGGAAGATCTTGCCTTCGAAAGAATGGCTTGCTGTCTGTTGGGCAAGACGCGCCAGATCCGTGGCTGTCTTAATTTTGTATGGATCGGCTTCTGTTCCGTTACCCTCAAATTCACCACCTACGGGCGTAGGATATGCGAGGGTGAAGTCAGTGTCGATAGTGGCATGGTCCACAAGCATAGCCACGTATGTGGTGGGAGCCACTCTGGCCGATACTGCCCAGGAACCGGTGGTGATCTTTTTGTCGGAGCCGGTGCCGACAGTATAGGCACCTGTCTGCAGGGCATATTTACCGTCGACCTTTTCGCATGCATAGTTGAAGAACGGACCATATATGGCATTTGTGTAGATCAACTGCGGTGTGATGCGCACGCTCTTGTCGGCATTCAGTGTGGCCGACACGGGATTGGAGTATCCTACGAAGTTGTAGATGTCGATCTGGTTGGGATATGGCTGCTCGATCAAGGCATTGAATACCGATGTGGTATTGTCGGATTTGGAAAGAGTTACAGTCGCGTTGGCCGGATACCATTCTCCGCGGGTGTAGGCGTAGAACCAGGCCCCTTTGTTCGGACCGTCGGCCACAAAAATACCGTAACCGGTCAATGTGATTTTTCCATTGGTGTCGATGCGGCCTTGAATGTCTTTTGACGGGTCATAGATGAGTTGCCCGTCGCGTACGCTGCATGAGTATACGTAGACATCTCCGTATGTGTTGTGGTCAAGCACTTTCTGTGGAGGCAGCGTCACAAGGCCTGTTTCGGTGTTGATGTTGATCAGGATCTTGCTCTGGGTGAGCGAGAGATTGTAAAGAGTATCCATTTCGCCGGGACCCTTTATAAGCTGCATGGCAGAGGTGTTGATCGTACCTCTTACCTCAGGGTCTTTCGGAATGATAGTGCCGTATTTCACTTCGCCCGGTGCTTTCATCTGCGGCAGGCTGAACATTGGGTTCTTTACTTCTCCCACAGCCATCGATGTTGTCGGTGCAATCTGGAAAGGGGCATCGGGACGGGCGTCGGTCCATTCCCATTCGGTGATGCGTTGACCTGCTCTTTGGGGCGGTGGGGCAATCTGTTCCTCCCGTTGGACCGGGGTCTGTCTGACGACAGATGCCGTGTCGGCTTTCAGCGTCGCGACAGATGCCGTTGAGGCACGTAACGCCACTGTCGGACCCGGAGGAATGGCTGCAAACGCGGAAATGGATATGATTCCGGTTGCTGCCAGAAGGGTAAAACGTTTAAACATAGATGTTAAGATAAAATATAATGAATTGAAAAAATATGTGTGGCTGAATAAACTTACTCCTGTGTTAAAGCGGATGGATTCCAGAACAGTAATTTTTCAACTCACAAAAATAGGGAAAAGAGTGGTATGCCGCAAATATGAAGTAATAAATATGTGTATATTTAACAATAGTTAGTAATTTGATTGTAATTTTGCATTGAAGTAATAGGCTGCGAACCATACCGGTTGTCAAACTGTTAAAAGCGTAAGACTATATTGAAATTTTAGAGGCTGTTTAAAAATCAATGGGCAGATTTCGTGATTATTGTCATAGATCGCTTTCCGTACTTCTGACGGCAGCAGTTGTGTCGGGAGCGGCTTCATGTGTTACTACATCTGCCCCAACCGATAAGTCAGATATGAATCATAAGGAAATTTATTTCGCAGGCGGCTGTTTCTGGGGGACTGAAAAATTCTTTTCATTGGTACATGGTGTCGATTCCACTCAGGCTGGATATGCCAACAGCTGCGTGCCTGACCCTTCCTATAGGCAGGTATGCACAGGGCGTACGGGAGCGGCAGAGACCGTGAGAGTGGTTTATGATCCCGATACTGTGTCACTTCCGTTTCTGCTTGATCTCTATTACAAGACTATTGATCCTACAAGTGTGGACCGTCAGGGAAATGATGTGGGTTCGCAATACCGCACCGGAATATATTGGACTGATCCTGCAGATTCCACAGTGATAAGGGAGTCGCTGGCACGTCTTGCCCGTAGTTATGATGTCCCTCTTGAGATAGAGACCGGCAGGCTTGAGAATTTTTATCCGGCAGAGGAATACCATCAGTCGTATCTTGAAAAAAATCCGGGAGGATATTGCCATATCGCTCTGGAGCTGTTTCGCGTGGCCAGAGAGTCTCGCGACACGGCAGCGTCCCGGATGCATGCCCGTTATCCCCGTCCTTCCGATGAGGAATTGCGTCGACGTCTTTCGGATCTGCAATATGAAGTCACTCAGAACGGTGCTACCGAAAGACCCTATCTCAACGAATACGACCGTGAATTTTCTCCGGGGGTGTATGTGGATATTGTTACGGGTCAACCATTGTTTCTTTCCACGGATAAGTTTGATTCCGGATGTGGTTGGCCGGCGTTTACCAGACCTGTTTCCGATATGGCTGTCACAAAGCATCCGGACAATTCCCACGGCATGTCGCGCACTGAAGTGCGCTCCTCCGCAGGCCACTCTCATCTGGGGCATCTATTTCCAGACGGACCTGCTGAATCTGGCGGCATGAGGTATTGCATCAACAGCGCGTCGCTGAGATTTGTCCCGTTAGACCGTATGGAAGAGGAGGGATATGCCGATCTGATTCCGCGTCTGATGTCCCGATGATATTTTGTCGGCAAGACAAATTTTTGTAACTTTATACCATATTTTTAGTTGAGTTGTTGTCCGGATTTGATGCCCGGATGACATAATGATTTATATAATAATATGATATGGGTTACGAAGTAGGTAAGGAATATGTATTTACCAATAAGCAGTTCACTCCTTCACGGGAGACAGGACGGCTTTTTTTTATCATAGGCGATCATACATCTGAATTGACTTACAGGGTTAAGCCGTTTGATTTTCAGATTAACGATATTCCGGATCAGATTATATGCGTATTTAAGGAGAATAATCGTTTCGAACAGACTTTGGCGAGTGTACTTGACAAAATATATAAGGTCGGGGAAACGTATGAATTCAAGGTCTTTCAGCCTTTCCCGGGTTCCATGACTCTGCGTGATGACGCTCATGGGCTGACGCACAACCGGGTGGATCTTCGCATACGGGTCAATCGTTACGACAAAATAAACTGCCGTGTGACAGATATCATTCCTGACGGTCTGAAACTTGAGTATGTCGCTTCCACAGCGGTAATCGGCCTTAACCGCTTTTCGTTTGAGGACTTTATGAAGTTGCCGTTTCTTGCCGGAAAGAGGTGGATCGGTATCGCACGCAATATATTTGACAGTCCCTCTATGGCTGATGCCAGGGCTTTGGCACAGGCTTCGGATCCGGAGTGGTTTATGACAGCGGTCAATAGTCTTATCCGTTTTATGCCTCAGTGGCTGAGTGTGGGATTGAATCGTCGTGTGTGGGTAGGTCGGATGGCGGAGGCCATAAAAACGGTGGTTGAAAGCCGGGAATTCATAACGGCGTTTCCTAAAAAAGGTAACAATCGTGGCGATAATGCCAGAAAACGTGTGTCGGCGGCCATACAGCAGCTGGAATATTACGGTGAGGCTGCCGCGCTTGTCGCCGCCGGCACAGCTGGCGATATGATCGACCAGACTCTCCAGGCCATGAATGCTTCCGGATGGATCTATAAGCCTCAGGAACGTATGGGAGTAATGATGGGGGTTCTCGGGATAGCTCCGCGTTTCGCCCATTCTCATATATCCGAGATTTTTGAGGTAATAAAGAATCATAGGGCCAATCCGAAATTCATGTATGTGTTCGGTGAGTCGTTTCGTGAGATGCTCTGTTCATATATAGAGGGTCAGCGTTCCCAGTTGAATCCTTCGGACAGAGCTTCGCTCCGTGAACTCGCCGAGGCCATCGCCATCGAGTTGCTGTTGGTGGGCGACGGTGAGTTTGAACTTTACGACCGCCACCGCGGGTTGTTGTATCTTGTAAGTGCTGTAATCACTGATAAGACCGACGGTCGTGCGGTATATATGGCGATGCGTTCTTTTGCCGGAATCAATTCACTCCCGTTGGAATATGGATGGGAGGATTTGAGTGAGATCAACAATGTCTGCTACCATCATCTTTCGGATTCCTCTATGTCTTCGGCCACGGATGTGGCTCTTTTTGAGGGGGAGAAAGTGAGGGTATATGTTGCCGACGGGATGATTTCAGTATCCCCCGCCTGGGCCGGGACCGATATCAAACCTGCGCTGAAACGCGAGATCGGCTCCGGCATCTCCTTTCAGGTGAGGCTGCCTTCGCGTCTGCGCCATTCGGCGGAGATGGATGACATAAATCTTACACATCATCATGAACTCTGGAACGAGCTGGAGGCTGGTCTCAAGGAGTCTGGAATCGCTGTGCCGGAGTTTGTCGAGGAGTCGAAGTTGAAAATAGGCGATACTGTGGAATTCTTTGTCGTGGGTAGCCATCCGGATGACAGGTATCTTTTCGAGTGCCGTCTGGCAGGAGCTGAAAATTCTTGTCGTGCATGGCTTTCGCTATGGAATATCGTCCCTTATCCGGTGGCTTTTTTCTCACATCGTGATCTGTTCTGCGACGGCGACCTTTCCATAGTGCTTGATGCCGTGATCACTGATATATCGGAAGATGGCAGTCTTGTTCTCTCTATGAAAGATGTGGTGATGGAGCATAACTGTACCCAGGCTTCGAAAGATCGTGACGATGAGTATCTGGTGCAGGCAAAAGTATCCGATATAAAGGGTCGGCAGTATAAAGCTACCTCTGAGTATGGATATGGAATCCTTCTACCAAAGACAGAGGAGCCGTTGGAGCTTAATCAGATGGTGATGGTGAGCATCAACAATGTCAATTACAGGCCCTCAGACGGGAAATTATATATCAATGGTGATGTAGTGACAGATCCGGATATGGAGTTTGAGGAGGAGCTGGTGAATATGAACCATTATAATTACAGCAGCGGTGCCTTGAAAGCGTTGTTGACCGACCTTTCACACGACAGGCGTCAGGCATACACGCCTGAACCTGTGGCCCCGGATGGAATTGACAATACCGATTCCGACGATATGCAATATCTTTCTCCGGAAGCTGTCAGGGACATATCACTCCTGTTTGAACATTGTGCCCAGATCAGACGCGATGATATGGTGGGATGTTACACGGATCTTGCGGTCTCCCGTCTGTTGGCTGCTGCTGCCGGCGACAGTCTGAGGGCCGGAATGCTGGCCAAAAAGATGAGTCTTCAGGAGCAGTTGTCTCTGTTTGCCCGCAACGGTCGTCTTGACATCTCTCTTGTGGAAAATCTGATTGAGGAATGTCGTTCTTCAGGAATTGTAGACGCCGATATGGCGGGAAAGATGAAAATCGTATGCATACTTGCAGGTCTTGACAGTCCCGCTTTCATGCAGCGATGTGTCAACGATGGCGAGATGGATTCAACCACTCTTCCCGGACAGTTGTATAATCTTGCCGTTGCTTATAATATGCTTGATGGCCTGGGGATTTCTGATGTCCGTTCCGATATAAAGAAGCATATCTTCAATCTGCTCAGCCTCCCGTCTCCGCATTTTGAGAAGAGTCGTCTGACAGTGACCGAAGATCTCTATCATGAATTCAAGACATCTCTGATATATCCGGCTGACAACAATATGTTTGCCGACGAGAAGCGTCAGGGGGAAGTGATAGCCAGAACAATCGCCGCATTTATGAATTCCGAGGGAGGAACGTTGTATATCGGTGTCGACAATGCCGGCTATCCTCGCGGACTCGCCAATGATTTCAGATTTCTCAATCATGGAATCGACGGGTATGACATCCGGGAGATTCAAGACAGATTCAATCTTCAACTGCAACGGCACATACGCCGCTGTCTTGGAGTAACGTCCGACGGACTGTCTTTCTTCCCCGACTATATAAAGATCGAATATGAACAGATCGACGGTAACTGGATATGTCGTGTATCGGTCAATCCATTTCCTGGAACGGTCCTATTTGCAGGCGGTAGGTTGTTTATACGTAAAATAGGAGAAAACAATGAGATAACCGACCGCAAGGAAATCCAACGGTTCATAGACCGCCGTCACGCCTGACTCAGATACATGAAAAATCCGGCCGGTCCATCAATGGTGGGCCGGCCGGTATGTATTTATGGGTTATATCGGTTTAGAAGTTGTAACCGAGAGCGATGCCCAGAGTGTTCATGTGTGCTGTGTACGACCAGTCTTCGCCGCTTTCCTTTTTGTAACGCATCATGTTGGTCATTTCAAGCGAACCGGTTATGCCAAGATAGAACTTGCTGTAGGTGAAGCCTACACCGATGTTCCAGGAAGCGTTGAAACGGTTGAAGCCTTCATCGCCGCTGTACATAGAGGGGGCTTCGTGATATTCTACACCCTCAACTTTTGCTCCTACATAATTGTCGCAGCTGAAACCAACCTGAAGCTGCGGGCCGGTGAATACGGATACCTTGAAATCATCGGTGAAGTCAAAGTGATAGCCGAGATTCAGAGGAATACGGATACCGGTCTGACGGAAGCTGTTGTGGTTGATATATTTGCTTTCATCGCCGTCAAGTTTATTTGCCCATGTGTTGTAGAAAAGGCTTGCTCCCGGCTCAAAGTAGAAGTTGGCCACGATGGGAAGATGATATACTGCACCTACGCTTACGCCCACACCGTTCTTGAAGAGGGACTCTGATTCCTTGAAGTCACCCGATTTCATAGTAGCCTTGGTCGGGCAGGAAACATCAAGAGATGCACGTACGCCCCAGAAAGGTTTGTTATCAGGGTTGTTGACGATACGCTGTGCGCTTGCACCGGTCACTGCGAAGGCAGCGAGAGCTAAACCGAAGATTAATTTCTTCATAATTAATCGTTTTTAGGTGTTAAGATGTTTATAGTTTGTTTTCTCATACATCAACGAAAATAAAAATCCCTTAAATAAGATTTAAATTCGTTGAGCATTTGCTGCAAAATTACAGCAAATTATCTGAACAGCCAAATTTTCATTAAAAAACTGCACCTTTCTTTGTGAAAAGTGCAGTTTTGAGGTGTATCTCAATCTGTATTTCAATTGCTGTCAGTCAAATCGGATAAATTTCCCCTGACGGTCAAATTTTATGTCGATGCCGTTGGAGAGACTCACCTCATAACCGTTGCGCTCTTTTTCAATGCCGACCACATGAGCCCCTTTTTGGTTTTTCGCTACATAATCGCGCACTCCGGCGGGAATATATGCTGCGGGAACCTGTTTGCCGATATTGGTTTCCACCTCTTTCCAGTTGCCGTTACGGTCGAATGTGATTTCTGATCCGTCGGTGAGGGTGACTTCATACTCGCTGATACGTCCGAAATCCTTATCGATCTTCACAACGCTGACAGAGGATTTGAAATTCTTCTTTATCGATGACTTGGCTGCGGCGGGAAGGACGGTGTCGTCATGAGCATATTCATCCTTGGCTTTAGCGATGCCGATGGCCCCTACGATTATCAGTAGGAGCAATGCAAACTTCTTCATAATATTCTTAAGTTGTTGGTTTCTATGTCAACGTCGGGATACGTGTCAAAGTTCAGTGTTATCCCTTGTCCGCCTCCTCGCGCTTGTGAAGTTCATGCAGAAGTTGTTTTCTACGTACACGCTGGATTACGTAGAGGTCATAGTAGGAAAGAATAAGAGTAGTGAGAGGAAGAGCTATGATGAGACCCAGAAAGCCGAGAAGACTTCCCCATACCGACAGCGAGAGGAGGATGATGGCTGGATTGAGACCCATCGCCTTTCCCATTATTTTAGGCGTAAGAAAAAGATCCTGTATGCACTGCACCACTACATATACAGTCATACTCTCCCAGAAAATCAGCCAGAAACTCTCTCCGGTGGAGACAGACCCCACGATGCACAGCACGGCAGTGACAGGCAGCGATATCAGTTGGAGATAAGGGACCATGTTGAGCATGCCGATGAAAAGCCCCAGAATCACTCCCATCGGCAGTCCTATGATCAGAAATCCGATTGAGAACAGCACTCCTACGGTGAAGGCGATCACAAACTGTCCGCGGAAATAACGGTTCATTGCGTTTTTAATGTCATCAAATATATGAAACACACGGTGACGGTGCGTCTGGGGTACAAGCTGACGGAAACTTAACATTAGCCTCTCGTAGTCGATCATTATGAATATGAGATAGAGAAGCACCACAAGCCAGCTCACGGCTCCCACCACAAAAGCCACGCTTGAGCTTAGAAAGCTCCATCCGGAGGCTAATGCCTCTTTGGCCAGTGAACTCCACTGATCTTTTGAGAGATACCGTGTCACGGTGTTGAAATCCACGTTGTCACGGATGAAATCATGAATGTTGCGACTGATATACGGGATGTCGATCTGTGTGGTAGCATATTTCTTCAGTATGTCGGCCATCGTCGATGTCTCTGATATAAAGTAGGGGATAAAAAGGGCCAGAAATATGGCAATGGCTCCGCAGGTTTCGATCAGAGTCAGCACCACGGGGATGAACCGTCCCCGCAGATGGGTCCAGCGTTTGTTCCACCGGACAATCGGTTCAAGCATATAGGCGATGAGACATGCGACAAAAAAAGGCAGCAACGCACCTTTCAGATAATTGATCAGAAAGAGCACGGCCACTGCTGCCACCGCCGAGAAAATGATTCGGATCACACGGTCGAACGTGTATGGTTCCCTGATGTTATATTCCCCCATTTGGATTTCCAGATTTTGTATGTGGTGTAAGTCATTTTTATTTGAGACCTCTAAATTACTAAAACTATTCGACATGACAAGTGTCTATCACAGGGTTTACGTGAAACTACCCATTCTTAAACAGGGAAATAAAAGCGTAAAATAAAAGTGATTGAAAATTTGGCGAGACAAAATAAATTCGTTAACTTTGCTGTGCATAACACTTGCGGAGCTTCGATGGCAGGCATGGCGGGTGGGATGTGAGACATAATAAAAGAGCGTTTATCCAACGCTTGTTCTTGTCTATACAGAACTTAGCACCTTCTAAAATCAATGTCAAGAATGAGTCAACGATAGGCAGCTTTCGGGTATGATATACTTTCTTTCAACGGGGTTCAGGTCTCGTTGGAAGCGTGTCATACAGCGTGAGGCTCCGCGTTGCTCGTTCCACATTGATGGGCAGTGCTAAGGCCTTGTATAGCGGGACGGGTGACAGATACAGACCCTCGCGCTTTTTTTAATCACTATAATAAATATATCCTAATTGCGGAGGGCCGATAAGGATCATTCAAATGTCATGAAAATGTTTTCTTTAAGAATGACAGGGCTTCCGCATTGGAAAAGACTGTGTGAGAACGTCATTGTCATTGTGACCGGGATCATCGCATGTATGGCCACGACGTCATACGCCGCTGTTGTTTCAGGTCCGGAGCTATCGGCGATAAACATAGCTGCCGACTATCAGTCTATTTTTCACGTGGATCCACTCTCCTCAGTTGGTGATACTGTATGGATCACTGCGCCGGTACGTTATTCCTCCAAAGGAATAACCGTAATTTTTCCATATACAGTAGCTCCAGACGATAGAGAATCCAGATCGAGAGTGTATCTTGAAAACAAAAATGGTGAAGGAGTAGTACTTCAAGTATATGATGAGGCAAAGATAACTGTTGAGGTGGGAGAAGGATATGGAATATCTTATATGGAGATAAATGCCAACAACCCGATATCAAATGTTTATGCCCCCTCATCGGGGAAGTTGGGTTTCATGGAGAAGGATGGTGAATCATGGTGGAGGTCATGGACAGACAATGCCGCTCCGGAGTTTGTGTCTTTCAAAGGGAATTCCAGCACATGGTTCAAAGGATTCTATGTGCGTCGTGTCGATATGGAGGAATATGTGCCTGCCCCCACGTTTTCCGTGTTGGGTGGAAATGTCTCGGATCCGTTCATGCTCACCCTGTCTTTTGATGTTGCTGCGCCGACAGGTTCAGCGATATATTATACTCTCGATGGTTCAACCCCTTCCGAATCAGAGACCCGCATATTATATAATGCTCCTTTTCAGATTGCAGCGACAACTGTCGTAAAGACGCAGGGTTACAACGAAGACAGTGACTATTGGAGTGAAATGACTGAAGCCAAATATACTTTCCCTGCAGTGGTGTCGGGATTCGATGAGATTGTGTCCGGCTGCGATCCCAAAAGTTCGGTCATACTTAAGGGTGAGTTTACGGTGATGGGAAACTACATCTATGCTTCTACGGCATCGAATAGAGTCAACAATCTGATTCTTCGCGACAAGAACGGCAAAATCGGAGTGGTGAAACTTCCAAACAACACTGCCATAACAGATCATACCAGAATGCTTAAGGCCGGAGATGTTGTCAATGGTGAAATGAAAGGCACATATACATTGATTCAGAACAGGCATGCCCAGATAGAGCTTGCCGGAAATCCGGAAATTGTGGTTTCGGGAAATCATACGTTGATTCCGGAAATTGTAGAGACCGATGACATTTCGTCTTATCTGACAAATCTGGACAACGATGGCAAACTGATACGGTTCATCGCTCACCGGAATGTCATTCCGCTTCCTTTCAACTATTACACCTCTCTTTATTCTTCGGATGTCAAAATAAATCCGTGGACTAAGAACGCATCTCAGTATTATGGCTCGGTAGAGCTTACGGGTATTGTATTTCCGCAGATTGACAGCAAAGGAACTGTAAAACCTCAGATTGTGTTGTGGGGAGGCGAAGAGTGTGCTACTGCGATACTCGATTACAAGGAGCAGTCATGGTTCAAGAACAGTTCAGGTGCTACCGGAAATTGCCGTATCAGTCTCTGCAGGCCGGCAAAAGCCGGAGTATGGACTGCGATCGCTGTCCCTTTTAAATGGTCATACGACGAACTTTTCCGCATTTACGGCAGCGATACCAAAGTCGCGGAATTTGTCCGCAATTCCAATCAAGGATCGGAAAACAAGGTCTGTTTCGCCTATAAGGAGGCTCCTACAGGTGATATTCCGAATTCTACGCCTCTTCTCATCATGCCTTCCCGGGATGTGGAAGGCTTTGTGGCAGTTTCCGCTGTATCTATGAACGGTGCAGGTACTTCCACAGTATTGGGCGGTTCCAATGCCACGGCGTCCAATGTTGTGTTCGCAAGTCACGTGAATTATGATTCCCAGAGTTCTTCTTTCAATCCGGGAAGCACATATTCCCGTCTGTCCAAGTGGTTCGCTATCGGAGAGAATGGCATGTTCAAGCCGGTCAATCCCTCGGATGAGATGGACGGTATGACCGCCGTGATATTGGCCAGCCCCAATGTACTTGACAGTGAGGGGAATCTGAAGTTCATTGTCGGTGAGGAAGAGATTAAGGTCGGAGTGAATCCGATTGCAAATGACGAGATTAAAGGCTCAGGCATCTATTATGATCTGACAGGCCGTCCTATGGGTACTGACAAGACTGTTCTTACTCCGGGGATATATATCAGGGACAATATGAAAATCGTAGTCAACCGTCGATAAGAGAAAATTATGGATTTTCATATAAAACATTTGATTCTCGCTGTCATGATAATGGTGGGAATCATGTCGGTTAAGGCCGTTACTCTTGAGTATCATTCCCTTTCACAGAAAACCGGGATTTCAGTTGTCGATTCGGTATCTCTTATATCGTTTAAGGACGATGCAGGTTTCGAAAGTATTGTCATGTCTTCTGAAAAAGTTTCTGATGCCTCCTTTCTGTCCCATATATATGTTGAATTTGACAATGTATACAAGGCAGACAGATCCATGCATGGAGCCAGTTCGCTCACGATACGCGGCAACGCATCCGGAGAGGTTTCGATAAGCAATTTTTTCATACACGGCTCCAATACACTAAAGGGGACTCTTTCCGGAAACACCCTTGTAATTCCAGCTCAGACTCTGGTTTCTGTTTCCGGCAGAACCGTCACATTCTGCCAGTTCCTTCCGGAAGAGGGAAAATATAATGCCAATGGGGCGGTGACGGCTCAGGTGGCTTCCGACGGTACAATAACTATTGGCCCGTGGTGTGGAGTCATAACTGAAGGTTCCGGTGTGGGTAATCTCATAACTAACGGATATTCATCGAGTGTCTGTACTTCAACCGTATTGAAGCCCACAAATGCTGTCATGACCAACATCAGTGCCGTCGACGGTAAAGCGGAATCGTATGGAGTGTATATAGAACAGCCATATCCCAATGCTGTGACCATCTATAATTTCATTGACAATGGTGTGAGTGTGGATGCATACGTCAATTCGGACAAGAACATTGAGATAGCACCTCAACCGATGTTTACGAATCCCCAGTACGGCACTTTTCTCTGTTATCCTGCCGACTGGTCCGGAGGACAGCGTCTCAAGGGGAATATGACAGGCCAATCCACTGACAAGGGCATCACTTTCGGCAACTGGGGACTGTTCAGTCAAAGCTACTCTCAAATCTACAGTGCGGCATACGCATCTTCCAGAATTGTTTTCGATGATGGCCTGACATTGGTCTACCCTACTCCGTTGACACTTGTCTGGACCGGTTCGGGCACACAGTCTGACCCGTTTGTGATAAAGACTCCGTATGATCTTTCAGCTTTTTCTGAAAGCGTGGCCAACGGTGAAAGTTATCAGGACAAATATATTCTGTTGGGTAATGATATTGATGCCTCTAAACTTCCCGTGGCGTTCAGACCGATAGGAAGATCGGAGGCCAATCCTTTCAGCGGGCATTTCAACGGGAACGGTCATGCTGTGCTTAATCTTTCAATCAGTGCCGGGACGGCTGGAAACACAGGATTGTTCGGTTATCTTGATGCGTCAGGTGCGATTACGTCTCTTACGGTTTCGGATCTTAAAATATCCTCATATGGCGCTAAGACGGGAGGCGTTGTCGGCGAGGCTTATGGACTTCTGAAAGATCTTGCTGTGAAGGAAGCCATGATCTCCCATTACGGCATCAATGGAGGCGGCATCGTGGGATATGCTTCCGAGAATACCATTGAAAACTGTACTTTCGAGGGGTCCATGATAGTAGGAGGAGCATCTGGAGGAATCGCCGGAATAGTGTATCACTCAAAAATACGGAAATGTAGGGTTGCCGCAGACATAACATATCCACGGCAGACGAATGCGCTCTACAGGGCGATCGGAGGTGTGGCCGGTTACATAATAAGTACAACCAAAGGAGAGCCGGAAGTGGAAGACTGCATGTTTGCCGGCACACTCCGTGATGTCGAAGGCACAGCTCATACGGGCGGCATAATAGGAGACATAAACGGAGGCATACTGAGGCGTAGTTTTAATCTCGGAGCGTTGTCATCTGCCGTTGCGGCACAGAACGGAACTTTCGGAGGATTGGTCGGTCTGATGAATTCCGGCACAATAAGCGATTGCTATAATGCTAATCAGATGGTGGCTTCTTCAAGCGGAACGCGCGTCGGAGGTCTCGTTGGATGCATTTTCAGCCCCGTTGTTGCCAGCGGAAGAGCTTCTTTGGTGGAGAACTGCTATAATTCAGGACAGTTGGTGCGCCCGTCGGCTACTCCGACACAACCTGTATTCGGGACATGCGAGCCTGACATAAAGGAGACATTCAGAAATGTCTATTTCGACAATCAGATGAATCCATACGATGTGGACGGATCAATAGCGAATATGGGACTCACTACATCCAATATGACACGTTCTACAGGTCTGAACGGCTTTGACAAATCTGTCTGGTCATTCTCAAAAGGAAGTTATCCAGTGCTTGTGAATCTTGCCGCCACTCCGGCATCGGTGTTGAGCGCGGCTCCGGTCACGTTTGACAAGAAGCAGTCTCTTATCAAGGTCAAAAGCGATTTTTCGGTTTCGGATAAAGGTGGTGTGGACTGGCTTGTATACACGGATAAAGGTCTTTCAAAAAAATCCGATGTACTTACCATAGACGGCACCAGCGTGTCTGTTGAGCCGATAAGCTCCCATCAGACAATCATGGGTACTCTCGGAGATTTATGGAAATGCTATAACCTCATTACTGTCAATGCATCCGGATTCGCCGGTGAAGGGACAGAAGAGAATCCATATCTTATAAGCACAAAGGAAGATCTCATTGAGCTTGACAAGAACATATCTCGCTACGGCATCATATTTACGGATGAATATTTTCTACAGACCAATGATATAGATCTTGACTATACGCCCGACTTCTCCGGTATCGGGTCGGGGGCTACGGTCAACACTGCTTTCAACGGCACATACGATGGAGGAGGGCATGCCATTCACAGGATGAAGATAGATGGTGTGGCATTTGATTCCAACGGTATCGCCATCAGCAATGGATCTCGTGCAGCCAGTGCCTTCATAAGTTATGCTGACAAAAAAAGCGTCATCAAGAATGTAGTGATATCTTCCGATTGCCGGATCAGAGGATATGCCAATGTAGCTGGGATCGTCGTGGCCACCAGAGGACGTGTTGAGAATTGTCGTAATTATGCTGACATCACTGCCGTGGATTCATATGCGGCCGGAATCACCACACAGGGTACCAAGGAAAGTTCGATATTCAGTTGTTACAACAGCGGTACAATAACCGTCGGAGCCAACACTGCGGCCGGAATCGTGTGCGGAGGTGCCGGGCAGGTGCGTTTATGTCAGAACGACGGAGAGGTCAGAGCGATAAAACTCCCAGAATCTTCTATAGGAGATAAAGCTCAACGCACAGTGGCCGGAATTGCGTGTGCCCTTTCCGATGACGCTGTGGTGGAGACGAATGTCAATTCGGGCTACATACACTCACTCCGTGATGTCGCCGGCATATTTGAATCAGCATCGCGTAAAAGTACAATCAGAGGTAATCTGAATTATGGTACCGTCATGTACACATATACAGATGCGTCATGCGGCTCCATATCTGCGACACAGTTGAATCTGACAGAAGCCGCCGACAATATTTATGACCGTCAGATCACTCGTTTCGGAGCGGCGTGCCTTCAGCCAGTGTCTTATGCCATAGGGCTCAACACTGCCGAACTGACATCCGGGCAACCCTTGTCAGGACTGGACAAAGATGCGTTTGACTGGAAAGCAGGTGTATATCCGGTATTGAAAGCGTTTGTCTCCGAACCATCCGCGTCAGCTCACAGACAGATAATAGTGGAGATGCCTTTGGACGAGACAGCCGATCTCTTCGATTCCTCTGCAATCCTGTCTGCATCCGCACAGTGGTCATTGTCTGGCAACACGCAGAGTTTCACGATTAGTGACGGTAAAATAAGTTTCCATCGGCCGGAAAATTTCACCACATCCGAGTATGCCACACTTACGGCGACTGTGGGAGATTTCAGCAAACCTATTTATCTTCGCGCACTTCCTCTGAATTTCAGTGGAGATGGTACAGAGGCAAAACCGTTCCTGATAAGGAATACGGATGACCTTAATATGTTGTCTGAAATATCTAATGTCGAGAATTTTGATTTCGCGGGATTCTATCTGCGGCAGACTTCTGACATAGACTTTTCCGGAAAAAAAGCTTTTCTTCCTATTGGATCCGGCTCGTTGCCGTTCAACGGAAATTACGATGGAGGCGGAAGGAAGATATGCAATCTTGTCATTGATCAGCCTGATATGGATTATGCCGCCTTGATTTGTAGTATGGGTAACGAAGGATCCATCCATGACCTTACTCTTGAGGGTGGCTCTATCACCGCTTACAGGTATGTGGGTGGATTCGTGGGTTATCTTAAAGGTAAGGCCGAACGTCTGACGTTCGCGTCCACCGTAAAAACCTCCAAAGGTTATCCTTATGCCGGTGGAATTGTCGGCATAGCTGCTGAAAATTCCTACATTTCTGAATGCCGTAATCAAGGTGATATTTCACCCATGGGCGGTTCCGGAGCAGGAATAGTCTATTCCGTCAAGAGTGGTGCCGTGGTAGAGAGGTGTTACAACGAATCTCCGATTATATGTAGTCCCGGGGCTGGCATAGCCGTCGTGAATCAAGGTCGTATTTCGGATTGTGCCAACAATGCCAGTGTCTCCGGGAAAAGCAGTATGGGAGGTATTCTTGTCTCTAATGGAGGTGGAGATATTTTGGAACGTTGTGTGAACAATGCGCCTGTCACAGGTACCGGCATCGGCATTGGCGGTATTATAGGGCAGTCGATACCGGATACTACAAGTTATATGTCGGATTGTCATAATTACGCTGAAATAAAAGGCGGAAGTGCCGTAGGTGGCCTAATTGGCTATATTTCCAAAGGAATCAATATGTCCGATTGTCACAATGAAGCTCCTGTCAAGGCCCTGTTCCAGTATGCAGGCGGCATAATGGGGCATGCGGAAGGGACGTTTTCGGATCCGGATGTGTATGTAAGGAACTGTTACAATACCGGAGAAGTCAATGCTCAGGAGTATGCAGGTGGAATAGGCGGTTACGTCGGCATCAACAGTAATCTCTACAATTGCTATAATACTGCGAATGTCGTTTCCACCGGTACGAATGCCGGAGGGATAGCGGGCATAAGCCGGAATATAGATATCGTTGGATGTTGGAATGGAGGTGTTGTCCATGCCGGTGAAGGGAATGCCGCAGGAATAACCGGTGCCACCACTTCTGGAAGCATAATACAATGTGCCAATTTCGGCGATGTGATTTCCGATTTCAAAGAGACCACGGTTTGCAATGCGGCCGGACTGGTGGCCAAGAGTTCGGCTACGATAACTTCTTCATATAATATGGGGAAAGTGGCTGCACCTACATGTGCGGCAGGTCTTGTGGGATATGTCGATGCCGTCAAAGTCTCTATGTCCGATTCCTATAACGCAGGTATGATCGAGTGTCCCGGCACTGCTGCGGCCATAATCTTGTCATCGAGATTCGATGAGCCGACTATAAGCGGTATCTATTATCTGGATTCATCATTTTCGGGTATTCCTTCACAGCTTGATGCAAAAGCAGTCCCTCTTTCGGCAGACGGTTTCCTGAAGATGCGCGGTCTTGGTGATGGATTCGTCTACCGGGACAACACCTATCCGGTTCCGGAACCTTTGTCCGATAACGGAATAGCTAATTTCTACGGAGCTTTCTTTTCCCTTTCGGCAGGAGATACTGATCAAAATGTAACAGATGCTATAACCGTAGCTGAACTCCCAGGGATGGAATGGACTTCCTCATCCGAGTTTTATATTTCCGGTAACAAAGCTTTCCCCGCCGTTTTGGGGGAAGGCTGGATTCAGAAAGGCACGGATGCCTTTGGTTTGAGTCTTACACGGAAATTCCCTTTTATCGTTACAAAAACTGTGTATAACGGGGTGTTTAGTCCTGAAGAGGATGAAGTGATAGCTACACGTTGGTTCCGCCTCGACGGTATCGAATTATCGAAGCCCGAAATTGGGGAGACATGCATTCGTATGGATGTGTATGCCGGAGGCAGAATCTTGTCTGCAAAAACTATTGTATCTGAATAATCTGGAACGGATTTGACCGTAGGTGCGTTTTGAGATCTCTTCCCCGTTGTCGGACATGTTCTGGCAACGGGGTGTTTTTTTTATTGAGTGTTTTGTCAGAAGTATCTTATCGGATTGAAATAAATTCGTATCTTTGCACCGGAGTCCTCTTTCATAATAGGTCCATGAGAATACGTTTATTGTATATAATTACGGTTTTAGCGTCGTTATGTCTTTATTCCGGTGTCATATACGCTACGACTTCGCAGAAAGCAATGGAAACTTTCGTATGTTTGCCTTCTGTGGATTCCACTCGTACAGCAGTGCTTATATGCGATCTCAGGAATGGAGAAAAGGTGTGTTCGTATAATGAAAGTATCCCTTTGATTCCCGCGTCGATACAGAAGGCTGTCACTACTGCCACTTTGCTCGACAGGGGTGGAAAGGACTGGATATATAATACGAAGGTGTATCTTGATGGGAAAATACGCGACGGCTCCGTGCTGGAGGGGAATATTCTCGTGGATGGATCGGGCGATCCTACTCTCAATTCTTCGAAATTGCCTCTGACTTCCGATTTTGTAGCCGACATAACCGCCGCTTTGCGTCGCAAAGGGATTGACAGCATCGCCGGAGAGATTATCGTGGATGGATCGGTGTTTCGTGGACCGTCGGTTCCCGCTTCCTGGGCTTCCGGCGATCTGCCGCATGCTTATGGCACAGGTGTGCATGGATTCAATTTCCGCAACAATGCGTCCGGCAAATCTTCTGTCTCAGATCCCTCCAAGGTCTTTATCAATAGTTTGGAGAAAGCCTTTGCTTCGGCAGGTATACACCTTGGACACCAGTCTGTGGAATCGCATGAAAAAAAGTCATTGATAGTAAATCATCGCTCGGCTCCGCTTGAGGATATAATGCGTTCATGCATGATGCGTAGCGATAATCTGTATGCAGAGGCTCTTCTGCGTACTCTACCTCTGGCAGAGGGGGAGGATGAATCCTCTCTTGACGATGCGCTTGCCATGGAACGCGATTTCTGGAAAGGCAAAGGAGCCGATATGAGCGGAGTGGTGTTTGCCGATGGTTCCGGTCTGTCGCGGGCGAACAGAACCACGGCACGATTCATGACAGATGTATTGGCTTTGAAGAGCCACGATCCGTATTATGCCTCTTTTTTCCCTTTGGCCGGACGTGAAGGCACTCTCAGGAATCTTCTGGCCGGAACGCCGCTTGAAGAGTATGTGGCCATGAAGACTGGATCCATGTTGGGAATCCAATGTTATGCTGGTTATAAACTCGATGACGATTACATACCGACTCATTCCATTGTTATAATTGTGAACGGAATGCGAGGTTCACGCGCTGAGGTCAGACGTGGAGTGGAACGGATGCTTCTATCTATTTTCTCTCAACCTTGAATTATTGCCAAGTTTGAATTGTTACCCAAGTAAAAATGGAAATATACGAATCTTTGCTGAAACTCTCATACGAACTGGAAGGTCTCGTGTCTTTGCGTGTCTCGCGTGGAGCCGACCCGTCGCTTGAAAATCTGATAGAGGAGAAAGTAAGGGAAATAAATCTACTGATGACTCCAGAGTCGTCTTCCCCGGAGGCGGTGTCTGATCCGGATGATACGATGTTTTACTCCATGCCGGACGACGAGGAGGTATCTGGTCCTGTCGAAAACATTGTATTGTCGGATTGTCCGGATAAAGGTGAAAATTCATCTGAACCTCAGGTCTCACGTCGTCGCCCGTTGCTTAGTGTGAACGACAGGTTTCGTTTCCGTCGTGAACTGTTTGCCGGTTCCGATGATGATTTCAATTCCGCTCTCGGACAGGTAGCCGCTATGGACTCATACGAGGAAGCGGAGAATTATTTTTTCAGCGAGCTGGAATGGAATCCGGATGACCCGGTAGTCGGGGAATTCATGGAAATGATGCGCAGGTATTATAAAAAACAGCTGTATTGACAGATGGCCGGGAAACTGTTTATTGTGCCTACGCCGGTAGGCAATCTTGACGATATGACTTTCAGGGCGGTCGAGACTCTGAAAGCTGTCGATCTGATTCTTGCGGAGGATACCCGTACATCTGGAGTACTGCTCAAACACTTCGGGATCGAGACTCCGATGCGAAGCCATCATAAATTTAACGAGCATGAGACTTCTGCCCGGATTGCCTCGCAGATTGAGGAGGGGCTGGTTGTGGCCCTTATATCCGATGCCGGTACGCCTGGTATATCCGACCCGGGATTCATGTTGTCGCGTGAATGTCGGCGACGGGGCCTGACAGTAGAATGCCTTCCGGGAGCTACTGCCTTTGTCCCGGCTCTTGTTGACTCAGGGCTGCCCATAGATCGGTTTGTGTTCGAAGGTTTTCTCCCTCCTAAAAAAGGACGTGCAACCAGACTTGCCGAACTGGTTGCCGAGCCACGTACGGTTGTGATCTATGAATCCCCGAAACGCCTGGCCCGTACTCTCCGGCAACTTGCCGAGACATTCAGCCCTGAAAGGGAGGCGGCGGTGTGCCGTGAAATCTCCAAATTGCATGAGACTATACATCGCGATACCCTCGGACAGCTTGTTTCGTATTTCGAAATGAACAATGCGAAAGGGGAGATTGTTATAGTCATTGAGGGGTGTCACTCCGCCGCATGGCCGAAGAGCTCCGGCCATGGCGGGTGTACCGCGAAAAGTAAATCTGATTGAAAATTTAATTCCACACATCAAGTTATGAAAAAATCGTTTTTAATTTCAGGCCTTGCTGCCCTCATCCTTGCCTCATGTGCAGGAAACCAGAAGAAACTCAATGAAGATTCGGCCAAGATTGCCGATCTGACCGAAGAGTATAAAGAGGCGGCTGACTTCAATGACTCGCTGATGCTTCTCATGGGCGACATCTACACCGGTCTTGATTCCATCAACATGCAGGAAGGATTGCTCTATAACATGAATCAGGGCGACAATGCCGACCGTCGCGAGGAGATCCGTCGCAATCTTTCTGCCATCAAGGCCCGTCTGAATGCAAACAAGAAACTTCTGGCCGACATGGAGGCCAAGGTGAAAAACACTGGCAACCAGAATTCGGTGCTTACAAAGACCATCGACCAGCTAAAGGCCCATATCGCGTCGCAGGACGAGAAAATTGCCCAGTTGCAGTCTGATCTTGAAAACGCCAATAAGCAGATTGGCGAGCTTAACAACACCGTCGCTCAGAAAGAAGAGGAGGTGAAGACCGAGACTGCCGCCAAAGAACAGGCTCAGGCGGAGACCGTGGCTGCCGAAAATGAGGCAAACAAGGTGTACTATGCCATCGGCACCAACAAGGAGCTTAAAAAGAACGGTCTTCTTGAGAAGAAATTCCTCGGTGCCACCAAGGTGCTCAAAGGCAATTTCAACGCAAGTTATTTCACAACGGCCGACAAGCGTAACCTCACCTCTATTCCCACTACTTCCAAGAAGGTGAAAGTGTGGAGCAATATGCCCGCGGATTCATATCAGATCGTGGAGAATGCGGACAAGACAAAGACCATCCGTATCACCAATCCTGCCAAGTTCTGGAGTCTCACACCCTACCTCATCATTCAGGTAGACTGATCTACGGTGAGAAGTTGAATCACTCAGGTATAGAAATCTGAAAAACCATCATATCTGGCGCGTCCCTTGAAAGGACGCGCCATTATCCCTTTTTGGCAATATCATGAGATTTTCCCGCATTGCAGCTTTTTCTTCGCTATTGACGGTATGTCTGTCGGCTGCTCCGTTCTCCATCGACCGTATAGATCCTCCGGAATGGTGGACCGGTATGGCATCGCGGTCACTTCAGCTGCAGGTGCATGGCGACGACATCCGTTCGGCGGATGTTTCGGTCGCATATCCGGGTGTAACGGTGGATTCCATTGTAAGGCTCGACGGCTCTCCGGATTGGCTTTATGTATATCTTGATATCTCACCCGATGCAGCTCCCGGCAAAATACCTCTTAAGTTTTCATTTGGGAAAAAGACATTACGTCGCTCTTTCCCTTTGCTCAGGCGCGATCTCGACAGGAAAGGAGCACAGGGATTCTCATCGACGGATTTGCTTTATCTTGTGATGCCGGACAGATTTTCAGATGGTGATCCGGAAAACAATAATGTCGAATCTCTTCGTTTTCCTGTTGGTGCGGACCGCACTGACCCCAACACACGTCATGGAGGTGATCTGAAAGGTATACTCGATCATACTGACTATCTCGACTCGCTTGGAGTCACTGCGGTATGGTTCACTCCAGTGCTTGAAAACGACATGCCGGGGGGATCTTATCATGGATATGCCACCACCGACTATTACCGTATAGATCCTCGTCTCGGGACCAATGCGCTGTATGCCACATTGGTTGATTCCCTGCACTCGCGGGGCATAAAGACTGTGATGGACATGATTTTTAATCATTGTGGTTCGGAACATCCGTGGCGTCTTGATCCCCCTGCCTCGGACTGGTTCAATATGCAGGATGACTGGCAACAGACCAATTACAGACTCTCCACTCTGACCGACCCTTACGCATCCGGATATGACAGGCGGCTGACTACCGACGGATGGTTTGTACGTGAGATGCCCGATCTTAACCAGAGGCAGCCGCAGTTGATGGACTATCTGATTCAGAATTCCATCTGGTGGGTTGAGAAAGCCGGAATTGATGCTGTCCGGATGGATACATACCCTTATGCCGACTGGCGTGCGATGAATCGGTGGATACGCGCTTTGAAAACCCAATATCCCGATTTTACAATAGTGGGGGAGTGCTGGCTTCCCGATGCGGGAGCAGAAGCGGTATGGCAGAAGGGTACGCACAGCGGAGCCACGGCCGGAATCGACTCTGAACTTCCGGTTGTGATGGATTTCGGGATGGTGCTCAAAAACCGCGATATGAGACCGTTCCGCGACCAGACGGACGCATGGAACGGTCTCAATACACTTTACGATCATCTTGCACTTGATTTCCTTTATCCCGATCCGATGCGGGTTCTCCGTTTTCTTGACAATCACGACACGGAGAGGTTTGTGGTCAGTGATCCCCCTTCTCCAGAGGCATGGCGGCAGGCCATGGCGTTTCTGTTGACTGTTCCGGGTATCCCTCAGATTTATTATGGTACGGAAATTCTGATGAGCGGTACACGTGAGGGCGGCGACGGCAACATCCGCAAGGATATGCCCGGCGGTTTTCCGGGCGACAGTTCAAGCGTGTTTTCCGGCAAACTCCTTTCTGCAGAATGCAGTGACGCGCTTGCCTATCTTTCTACAGTGGCCCGTTGGCGTCGCACTTCGGATGCTGTGGCCCACGGATCGATGAAGCATTTTCTGCCTGACAACGGTGTATATATTTATGAACGCCGTTCCTCTTCCGATCAGGTGATAGTTATTCTTAACGGACGTGATGAGGAGGTGACAGTCCCTCTCGGCCGATATGCCGAAGTTCTTGTCCCCGGTGCGATATGGCGTGATGTGGTGACTTCCGCCACATTATCCCTTGAGCCATCGGAAGAGTTGCATCTCTCTCCCCGTCAGTCCATGATACTCCAGCGTGCAAAATGAAAAAAACAGTTCGAATATCCCGAGTGTTTCTTCCTATGATTGTCCTGATGGCTGTCGCTGTCGGATGCAAACCCACAGAAAGAAACTATCAGGCGGCTTACGACGCCGCTCTTCGCAAACGTCAGGCCGATTCCATAGCCATGTCTGTCGATGCCTCCGGCCATAAGATAATCGCTTATGACGCTCCGCGGACAGTGACCGTGGGCGATCGTTCGCTAAGACTTATCACCTGTTTTACAAAATCTTTGGACGATACATCGATGTCCATGCCGGTGAAGCTCTATCAGGTGGCAGTCGGTAAATATCGGATGCCTACAAACGCAAGAGCCCAGGCTCGGTCGCTGATGGATTCGGGATTCCCCGATGCCACGGTAGTCACCGATGGACGTGATCTCTATTATACTGTTGCCGGAAGATTTGATTCGCCTGAGGCTACCGCAGAATGCGTAGGGAGACTTGTGTCCTCTTTCCCTTCTTCGTCATTTGTCGGTCTTGACGGTGCCCCATTGGTGATTCAGTCTCCACGTTGACAGGCTGCGCCACAGTTTTTAGAAAAACCGCCCCCGCGGAACCGTTATTGTCAGAAACAGCGGCCGCGGGGGCATTTGTATGTTTGGTTTGGTAGTTTTAGATCATTCTGTTCCGTAGATCAGATTTGTGTCGTAAGCCGGATTCCCGGATGTGTCATAATTCCCTTGGACAGTAAGGGTGACATATCCGGTATTGTTCCCGCCCCACCAGGTGGCACTGCGATAGGTGCCGTCGTTTACCGATTCCACGGGATCGCCGTAGCTGCGGCATAGTTGGGAATACACCTTATTATATGGAGAATTACCCATGGTTGATGTCCGATATTGGAAAAGAGCTCCGTTCATTCCGTTGGCTCCATAATATACTGTAGCCTGAGGCCATGTATATCCAAGCATGTCGACATTGTTCAGGAAGATGGCGTTGTCCTGATAACCGGATACGGTATATCCGGAAGAGACAAGCGATCTGATGCCATAGTCAAGGAGAGTGCCGAAAGTAAGACCGAGTATGGTTGAGATCACAGGGACATTGTAGGTGGACGTGTGATAATACAGAGGTCTTGGAGGCGGCGGTGGAAGCGGATGCCAGACACCGAAGTGCCATTTTGGACGTCCGTATGGCGGACGTGGCGGATAATAGTGACGTCTGGGTCTACGGTTGTTGCCGAATCCTGGTTGCGGGGCACTGTTCCCGGGTCGGTATCCAGGTTTGTGGCCAGGTCTGTCGTTACCCGGTCTACCCGGTTTGCCTGGCCTGTTTGAGTTGGGGTTGTTGCCAGGGCGGTGATGGTTTCCGCTGTTTCCGGGACGCCCGGGCCTGTTTGGATTGGGATTGTTTCAGGGACGGTGGTTGTTATTGTTGTTTCCGGGTTTGCCCGGTCTGTTGGAGCCGGGATTATTGCCCGGACGCGTTGCTGTGTTTCCCCGTGCGGGACGGGCCATGGATGTGTTCTGTTGATTATTGCTTCTGTAATCCCTGTTACGTTGGGCATATATATCTGGAGACACTAATCCGGGGCACAGCATCGCGCCTGCGATCAGACAGCTCATTGTTTTCGAATGAAAAAGTTTCATTGTCGTGTCCGTTTAATGGTTTTATAAATCAGACATTTTTGCTCGTTGTGGGTTTAATGGAGATATATTGTTGTCGTGTTATTTATAGTGGACCCGATATAGGGTATTCAAGGGTTAGATGACCTATATAAAAGTTAAAATCGTAATAAATTTAACTTAAAATTTTAGAGAAGTTCTGTCATTGCTGTAATCTTCACTCTCGTATATTTCTTTATTATGAACTTTTTCGCCTGTCTGTGATTCTTTCTCAAATACGCCTAATCGCTTGGATATATGTTGTAAATATAAGTTCAAACCTTTCTTCTGAAGAACTGTTTTGGTGATTTTGATGTCAAAATGCCATGATATCTGTTTTTTGATTTTGCTCAGTTACGACTTCCGGATATAAAAATTTAATGTTAAAATGTGCTTTTTGTTGCGGCCAATAATAAAAAAATATTAAATTTGCATGATTTTAACTAACTATCGCGAATCTAACACCATCGAAAAAACAAGGGTTAGACAGTGATTGCCAAACGGTTATCTCTTGGAGTTGTTTTGCTTGCGGCAGGTGTGCGCTGTGTTTGAGTTGTGCGCATATACTATTGAGCCGTGGTTTTCTGCTCTTCTCTGTCTGCCTTGTGTGGCCTGGATGCCTTTAGACGATGAGTTGTTGTTCCGCCAGACATACTGAAATTAAGAAATTAAAATAAATAATCGTCTAAATTATTTTAAGTATGAGAAAACTGTTTTTAATTCTGATGACGGTGATCGCGTGCACCTGGTCTCTTTCGGCCCAGACCCGCACGTATCATGGCACCGTTCTCGACGCGGCCAACAATGAGCCTCTCATTGGTGCCACCATCATGCCGATAGGCGGTGGTCAAGGCGCGGCTGCCGACATCGACGGCAACTTCACGCTTACTGTTCCACAGAACGTGAAGCAGGCCACTGTCACCTATGTGGGTTATAAGTCAAAGAATGTGACCCTCACTGACAAAATGACTGTCTATCTTGAGTCTTCTTCCACTTCGCTCGACGATGTGGTTGTCGTGGCTTACGGTACGGCCAACAAGGAGTCCCTTACCGGTTCTGTGGCTGTCGTAGGTGCCAAGGAGATCGAGGACCGTCCTGTGACATCCGTCACCTCTGCCCTTGAGGGTAACGCTCCCGGCGTACAGGTCAACAACTCTGTTTCCAAGCCCGGTTCGTCTCCTTCCATCCGTATCCGTGGTTTCAACTCTTTCCAGAGCACCGCGCAGGCTCCTCTCTATGTTGTGGACGGTATCGTCTATGACGGTGACGTGGCCGACATCAACCCCGCTGACATCGAATCGATGTCTGTGCTCAAGGATGCCGCTTCCTGCGCCCTCTATGGTAACCGTGGTGCCAACGGTGTGATCCTTATCAATACCAAGCGTGCCAAAGGCCAGGGCAAGATCGACGTTACTCTCCAGATCCGTCAGGGTATGTATAACCGAGGTCTCCCCGAGTATGACCGTCTTGGTCCTGACCAGTGGATGGAGGCTTCTCTCGCCGGTTGGGCACACAGCCGTTACACCGGTGGAACTTTCAAGACCTATCAGGAGGCTATCGCAGCTTCAGGTCCCGCTTTTGTCAACGGTTTCGTGAGCGGTGTCAATATCTACGACCGTCCCGCTGCTGAAATCTTCACTCCCGAAGGTAAGATCCAGGCAAATGTGCTTCCCGGTTACACCGACCTCGACTGGTGGGATGCTATCTCACGCAGCGGTTATCGTCAGGAGTATAACATCAATGCAGCCGGTGCTTCCGAGAAATTCGACGTGTTCGCTTCTATAGGTTATCTTAAGGAGAACGGTTACATGCTCGGTACTGACTTTGAGCGTTTCAACGGCCGTATCACAGCTAACTATCAGCCCACTTCCTACTTCAAGTTCGGTGCCAATCTCTCTGCTTCTTATCAGAACTCTGAAGATGGAAGTGCCGACTCCGATAATCTGAATGCGACTAACAACCCGTTCCTCACACAGTTCTATCCCGCAATCCAGTCCTACTATGCTCACGACGAAGAGGGCAACATTCTTCTTAATGACGACGGACAGAAGGTATGGAACACAACTGGCCTCAACAAGGGTGGCAACGTGGCATGGGCAATGCGTCTTGACAAGCATGACTATACCACCAACAACATCAACGGTTCTATCTACGGTACTGCTATCATCCCTTACGGCTTCGAACTCACAGTCCGTGGCAACATGTCCCGCATCAAGCAGACAGGTACTGACTACTCCAACAACCTCGTTGGTTCACAGGAGGGTGTAGGTGGTGTTGACCTCATCAACTACAACCAGAACTCCCATACATTCATGCAGACCCTTAACTGGAGCCACGAATACGGCGCACACCATGTTGACGTGATGCTCGACCACGAGAACTATCAGTATGGCTACAAGCAGTACTTCATGCGTAAGTCCGGCCAGAACCTTCCCGACAATATCTCTCTCAACAACTTCCAGAATCTGGACGCTGACTCCGAGGCATCTGCTGAGCTCCGCACCGAATCTTATCTCGGTCGCGCACGTTACAACTACGATCAGAAATATTTCGGTGAGTTCTCCATCCGTCGCGACGGTACATCACGTTTCGCCAAAAACAATCGCTGGGGTACATTCTGGTCGGTAGGTGCAAGCTGGATCATCACAAAGGAGAAATTCATGCACAACATCGACTGGATCAACTACCTCAAGCTCCGTGCCGCTTATGGCTCCGTAGGTAACGACGCAGCCGCCACCGCATACTCCTATCAGTGGCTCTACAACTCTTACTTCACATATCAGGGCTATTCATCGCTTTATCCCGCTACCATCGCTTCCGACAATCTGAAATGGGAGGCAACCAAGACTCTTGACATCGCTCTTGAAGGTTCGCTGTTCAACGACCGTTTCTCGTTCACTATCGGTTACTTCGACAAGCGCAACTCTGATCTTCTTTACAATGTGACTCTTCCCTACTCTGTAGGTACACTGTCCAACAGCGGTTCAATTCCTTCCATCATGCAGAATGTGGGCACCATGTCCAACCGTGGTTGGGAACTTCAGTTCGGTGTTGACATCATCCGTAACGCCAACATCAAGTGGAGTGCTTCTCTCGACGCTTCTTTCGTGAAGAACAAGATTCTTGATCTTCCCAACGGACGTGACATCGTCGGTCAGGGCCTCTTCATCGGCAAATCGCTTTACGAGCACTTCGATTATGAATGGGCAGGTGTCGACCAGCTTACTGGTAACTCGCTATACTACATGAACCCCTCTTCGCCCGAGTGGTATGCATACAACAAGGAGGGTAAATTCGAATTCCAGAAGGATACCTGGGATCAGGCTGTAGCTAATGCGAAGAAGTCCGGTCACTACTTCGAGGATGAAAATGGAACTCCTCTTACCGACCGTCCTACTTCCTACGCAAAGCGTAAGATCATGGGCTCGGCTCTTCCCACCGTCTACGGTTCGTTCGGCACAACTCTTTCATGGAAAGGTATCAACTTCGGCCTTCTCTTCACCTACAGCCTCGGTGGCAAGACCTACAATGGCAACTATCAGAAACTGATGAGCATGAGCTCACAGGCTCCCGGTGCTCTCCACAAGGATGTACTCAACGCCTGGACACATGCTCCGGAAGGTTCTGCTCCCCGTGTGATCGACAATGGTGTATATTACATCAACTCCGGCGACATCGATCCTAAGGGCGTGCCTGTACTTGACACAACTCTCGACCAGTATAACAACGCTTCTTCCAGCCGTTGGCTCGTAAGCAGCAACTATCTTACTCTCAAGAACCTCAACATCAGCTACGACTTCCCCCAGAAGTGGGTGAAACCTCTCCAGATGCAGAACCTCAACCTCGGTTTCTCCGTGGACAACCTCTTCATCATCACCCGTCAGAAAGGTCTGAACCCGCAGTACAGCTTCGCTGGCGGACAGGGAGCATATTATGTGCCTGCACGGGTATTCTCGTTCCAGCTCACTGTTAAGTTCTAAGATTTCTCCATCTATCTATAAAGAACAAATCAATATGAAAAGAAATATTTTTATAAAGGGTCTCGCTGCGGTTGCGGTTGCCGGATTCCTCACAGGATGCTCCAGCGACTATCTCGACCTCAAGCCTGAGTCGAATCCCAGCGACAAGGAGGTAATGCAGTCCACTAAGACGGCAGCCCTCGTCATTAACGGTATTTGCCGTTCGATGTATGCCCAGTACCAGTCTACATCCTGGAACCAGTTCATCGGTGAGGCATATATCAACACTCTGATTGACGATGCCAACGGTCAGGATTATATATCCGGTCTTTACGGCGCAATGATGGGTAATGACATCGCTAACGCTACTGGTTGGGACAACACCGGTCTCATCCTTTACACGGCTCCCTGGATGTACTACTATAATCTCATCAATCAGTGCAACAAAGTACTTGACGCATGGGACGGACAGATTGTAGGTCCCGAGGAGGAGCGCGCCTTCATCAAAGCTCAGGCTCTGACTCTCCGTGCACACGCCTATTCGAAACTGGTGGCTTTCTTTGGGCCCCGTTGGGTAGACAGCAACGAAGGTAATACATATTGCCTTGTGCTCCGTACTACTTCTTCGGTAGAGAATGTTCCTCTGGCAACCATGAAGGACGCTATGGATCTTATCTACAGTGACCTCAATACTGCTCTTGGTCTTTATGACGAGGCTGCCGGTGTGCAGCGTGAGGCAAAATTCGCTCCTGACAAGAATATCGCTCACGGTATATTCGCTCGTGCCGCTCTTCTGAAGAACGACTGGCCCACCGCACAGGAACAGGCGAAAGCTGCCCGCGAAGGTTATGAGATCATGGATAATGATACATATCTCAGCGGTTTCTACAAGGACAACAACGACTTCATGTGGACTTCTTCGGATATTGAGTCTGACTATTATTATTGGTCTTTTGGTGCGCACTATGCCGCCAATGGTCTGTATGTGCAGAACTGGGGTGTAGGTGCCGGTGCCATCGACATCAATCTCTATCGTCAGCTTGATCCCAATGATATCCGTTGTCAGTGCTACCTGACTCCTGATAAGATTGCAAAGCTTGTATCTGTCAACCGTTACTGGAATCCCGGTAAGGTGACAGAGGCTGATTGGTGGAATGCACATCTTGTTGACGCATCGAAAGACTGTAACCTCAAGGTTGGCCCGTTTGTAGCTTCACAAGCAGGCGAAGACGGCAAATGGGGTCTCTACAATATCGCACTGCGTTACAGCTGGTATTACTACAACAATATCTTTACTGGCGAAAAGAGCGATATACCTCTGGAGTCTGGCTTCGAACTTTATTATACAGCTGCCGACAAAGGTGATATGCTTATCGAGATCAAGAATGACAAGCCTGTATATGGCACTCTTGTTACGATTCCTTTCGGTGCTCAGTATAAGTTCTTGTCACGTGCTCAGTATGGTGCCGGTTCATATCCCTATATGCGTGCTGCCGAGATGTGCCTTATCGAGGCTGAGGCTGCTTATCACAACAATGATATCACCACTGCCCAGAGCTGCATCAACGAAATCAATGGCAAACGTATTCCGGGTTACACATGCACCAAGACCGGTGAGGATCTGCTTAATGAGATCCGTCTCTGCCGTCGTATCGAACTCTGGGGAGAAGGACACAGCTTCACCGACTTCAAGCGTTGGAATCTTCCTATCGACCGTCAGGCATGGGAGGAAGGTAATCCTAACTCGGGCAACCGTATGAAGGAGCGTTCCGGTCTCACAGAAACAAGTGCTAACTTCGGCTGGCGCTTCCTGATTCCGCGTAGCGAGTCCAACTACAACACTGAAATAGACCGTAGCCAACTTGGCACTCTCTGATCATTAAGACACAATTGACAGCATGTCTGTGACGGCATGCATGATGTAAACCTTTGAAGGGGGATGTCGGATTTCCGGCATCCCCTTTTTTGGTAGGACACGAAAGTATGAGATAGCAATTACAATGATTGTTAGGGGCGCGGTTTCCAGAAAATACGCTGTGGATTTGGTTCTTTGAAAAAATTTTTGTTACTTTGTGGCTTGGAAACCATGAAGCCCTTGTTTCGGGAGAAATCCATCGCGTCGTCGCTTTTATATTTATGCGGCTTATTGCGGACGCGTATGCTCCGCCGGTGACAAGGGTGGGAATAGAATCGAAACCAATTTATTATTCAACACAATAATGACTTCAAGAATCTTTTTATTGGCTGCCGGGGCCATATTCTCTCTGACTGCCGCCGCGGCACCTCTTACCCCTTCGCAGGCTCTGAGAAGGGCAAACGCAGGTATACCTGCGCGTATAGGAGCACGTGTGGCCCGTACGGCACAGCCTGCTTTCACGGCCCGTACGGCTGACGGTACGGCCACCTCTTATCTCTTCAACTCCCAGCAGGGGGGATATCTGTTGGTCAGTGCCGATGATGTGGCCTATCCGGTGCTCGCATACAGTGAGACGGGAACCATCGATCCTTCCGATATGTCTCCTGAGCTCAAATGGTGGATTGACGAGTATGGACGTCAGATCGAATGGGCTGTGTCGAAGGGTGCCGCACCTGCTGTCAAAGGCCCTGCCGCTCCCGAGGGATGGACAGCGATTGCTCCTTTGGTAAAGACGAAATGGGATCAGGGTGATCCGTATAACAAATTCTGCCCGAAATCGAATGGGGTAAACTGTTATACAGGCTGCGTGGCTACTTCCATGGCTCAGGTGATGAACTATTTCAAATATCCCGAGACTGGCGAGGGAAAAATCACTTACACTCCGACAAGTCTTCAGCGACCTTTGAGTCTTGATCTGAGTATGATGACATTCGACTGGGCCAATATGCTTGACAATTATTCCACTACGGAATACAATAATGATCAGGCTCTGGCCGTGGCTCGACTGATGATGGCCTGCGGATATTCAGTGAAAATGAACTATGGTACTACAGCTTCCGGCGCGCAGGGCAGCTCTGTGGGTATGGCTTTGCGTACATATTTCAAATATGACCAGAACTGCCGTGACTATGTCCGGGCCATCTATTCCTCCAGCGAATGGACGAAGATGATCTATGACAATCTTAAGAATGTCGGCCCTATAGTGATGAACGGACAGTCACCTTCCCAGGGCGGTCACTCGTTTGTGTGCGACGGATATAACGGAGACGGTTATTTCCATTTCAACTGGGGATGGAGCGGTATGAGTGACGGTTATTATGCTCTTGATGCACTCAATCCTGATGCACAGGGCATCGGTGGTGTTGCCGGTGGATTCAACTTCTCACAGAACGCCATACTTGGCATCCAGCCCCCCACAGGTGATCCAGTTATTCCGACACCGGACATGATGCTGCAGTATGGAACCACTATGGCATCGATCAACGGCAATACCGTAGCTTTCAAGACCACTGGTTACGATCCCCTCGGATGGACGTCGGGTATTGATCATCAGATCAATGTAAATATCGGTGCCATCATAGAACCTGTAGAGGGCACTCAGGGTTCTACTCAGTATGTCACCGGACGCCTCGGCAGCATGACTGTCGTCACACTTTCCGGCGGTACCGGTACGTATTATCCCCAATCGAGCTCATTATATCCTTCCGTGACTCTTCCTTCCCTTCCCGATGGAAAATATAAACTGACTCTTGCCACACATGAGACTTCGGACGCCAACGCTCCGTGGTATCCTGTTCTGGTGCCCTGGGGTTATCACAACTATGCTTTCCTGACGGTTGAAAATGGTGTCAAGACCATCACAAATGTGCCTATCGACAACTTTACCATTTCAGAAGTGAGCACGGTATCGCAGCTTTACAGCGGAAAGAATGTAATGCTCAAGGCAAAGATTGTCAATAACAACGATATAGAGATTTCACAGCCTGTGACTCCTGTGCTTATGAATGCCGCCGGAGCCATCCTCTACACTGGAGACGGCGCAATGGTGTCGCTTAATGCCGGTGAGACAATAGAGAAAGAGTGGGTATCGAAATTCTATGATGCCAATGGAAAGCCGGCCATAGTGAAGGAAGACACTGAATTCAAACTCGGACTGGTCAACCAGCAGACAGGTGCTCTCTATTCCGGCACCGAGATTGATGTCACAATGAAGTATATCACCAATAATCTGATTTTCCAGGGTCGCAACGGTGTGATTCTTGATGCAGAGACAGTGACTCTGGATGTAGACGAGCGTCCGCTTAATGTCTACAATGTAAAGAATCCTTCTGATTTTACTTATCAGCTGACATACGCTTGCACACGTGGCTACTATGATGGTCAGATCACTCTGAGCATATATCGTCAGGATCCTGATAATTCTTCAAACTATACTGTCGTGAAGGAACAGATTGACAGTTTCTGGCCCTTTATCCTTGCAAATAGTGAGGCGACACGAGACGTGAAGATAAGTTTCCCGGAGGCTGAACTGAACACCATCTATTATATACGTGGCTATTATACTATAAGCTCAACTCAGCGTTTCCTGATAGGCACTCCTTTTGTCGTAAAATTTGATTCGGGTGTCGACACCGTTGACGGAGTGGATTTCGATGCAGAACCGGAGTATTACAATCTTCAGGGAGTACGCGTGACAGAGCCTGCAAAAGGTGAACTCGTGATAGAGCGTCGCGGCGGTAAAGTGACAAAACGGATTGTGCGCTAAGATATGACAATATTCCGGATATAAAATGTCCGGAGCATATACAAGACTATTTGAAGAGAGATATGGCATTTTGCCGTGTCTCTCTTTTTTATATAAAGATTCGAATAGTTATGTCGCGATATTCTGAAAGTTAAAAACCATGAAATGTGCTTTTGTGTCGGAAATTTTATGCGGGAATATTTGGAGAAAAGAAAAAAAGTGCGTAAATTTGCGGCTGTGATTCTGTTCCCGTTAGTCGGGACTGAGTAAAAGTCAAACAACCAAATTAATAATAAACTAATCAAATGATGAAAAGCTACGTACTTTTAGGCGGTGCTGTCCTCTTCGGACTTTCTGCCATGGCCTCTCCTAAGGCTGTGAGCAACGCTGCCCAGTTCATCTCTGTCGCTGAAGAGATGTCGACAGCCGAAGCCGTCATGACTTCCGCTCCCAGCAAAGCCCCTATGAAGGCTGTTACATCCACTGCAGATCTTGAAGGTATCTGGAAGTGCCAATGGCAACAGTGGCGTCTTAACGGTGATGACCCGTATGCAGGCAAATGCTCTCCCTACATTCTGCCAGGTGACGCTGCCAATGAGATTTACATCAGCAGTCTGCCAAATGGCCAGTTTGATCCGATTCTTGCTATCGTCGATTTCTCAAAGGCTACCATTACCATCAAGAGCGGCCAGCAGATCTATAATCATCCTGAGCTTGGTCCTCTTGTTGTAAAAACTGCTATGCCTGTCGAGAATCCGGACGATGGCAAGTATTATTGGACTGATATGAACGAATGTACAGGTAAGATCCTTGAGGACGGTACACTCGACTTCTCCAATTGCTCGCTCATGGGCGAATGGACTAACAAGGGTTCATACAACTTTGGTTTCGGTAACTTCACCATGATCAAGGCAAACTACTTCTCGTTTGTCGCTTCTGAATGGGAAGAGCAGTCTGACAAGGCAAGCTATACCGATGGTTGGGTTGCTCCTCTTCTGCAGGGCTATCCCTCATCGTATCCCCAACCTCAGAACGTCACTTACTATGTGAACAAAGCTAACAGAAACTTGTTTGCGTTTGCAAATCCGTATGCAGGTTCCTATTGGAATCCCATCAACGAATGCCCTGAAGGCAAGACTAAAGATGGCTTCGTTGTGATTGACGCTACAGTTCCTGAGTGTGTTCTGATTCGTACTCTTGTCGCTTCCGGTCTGTGGATGGTGATGGGCAATGAAGGAGATCCTGCTGATATGTTCTACCTCTATAACAACGAGGGTTATAAGGCAGATGTTCAGGGTATCACAGCTGAGGATCAGGCTGGTGAATATCTTGCTGTAGGTGCTGATCCCAGCAAGTTCCTTTCCTCTTATAAAGACGGTCTCTTCAATCTCATGAATCTTGAGTTTGGATTTGGTATCCGTCCTAACGATGCCTTGATGTGGACTTCTGCCGAAAAAAACAAACCAGTAGCAAAAATCACTGTTAAACAGAGCGGTGTTGATGGCATCGAGATCGAAGGTACTGAAGGCGCAGTTAAGTATTTCAACATGCAGGGTATCGAGGTTATCAACCCCGCCAAAGGTCAGCTTGTGATCAAGAAGCAGGGTAACAAAGTTGAGAAAGTTGTGATGTAATCCACACCTCTCAAAACTGACATACAGGAATGGACGGCAAGAGCCGTCCATTTTCTTTTTAAGGCTAATTGATGCTTTTTAGGGTTGGATAAGGCCGGATGGGAATTTTTTACTAATTTTGCCGCCAAAATTTGATTGAACAAAGTAATGAACCTGACTAAATCTATCGATTTCAGCCCGAAACTCTTTTCGGCTCTTCGCGACTATTCGTGGGGACGTTTCAAATCGGATCTTACCGCAGGCGTAGTGGTAGGGATAGTGGCTCTTCCGTTGGCCATCGCTTTCGGCATCGCATCGGGTGTAAGTCCTACAATCGGACTTATCACAGCGATTATCGGCGGATTCATGGTGTCTGCTTTCGGCGGCAATTCGGTGCAGATCGGAGGGCCGACGGGTGCTTTCATCGTGATTGTGGCCGGAATCATCACGGAGTTCGGTCTGACGGGTCTGGCGGTCGCCACGCTGATGGCCGGAATAATATTGGTCCTGATGGGTCTGTTCCGGCTCGGCACGGTGGTGAAGTTTATTCCATATCCGGTGGTGGTGGGTTTCACCGCAGGTATCGCGCTGACTATCTTCTCGACACAGGTAAGCGATTTTTTCGGACTCGGATTGACCGATGTGCCAAGTGATTTTGTGTCGAAATGGGGGGTATACTTCGCAAATATCAGTCGTATCGATCCGTATACTCTCGCAGTAGGTGCTGTATCGCTGGGAATTATAATCGTGACTCCGCGTATCTCGCGTCGTCTGCCCGGCGCGCTGATATCGATCATAGTGATGACACTTGCCACATGGATAATAGCTCAGGTAAACCCTTCGCTGCAGGTGGAGACCATCGGAATGCGTTTCCGCGATATGGCCACCGATCTCCCTATGCCGCATGGATTCTCCCTTAATATGGAGATCATCAACCGGCTTCTCCCGTCTGCGTTCACTATCGCGATGTTAGGGGCCATCGAGTCGCTGCTGTCGGCCACAGTTGCCGATGGTGTGACGGGATCGCGGACCAACACCAATACCGAACTGATAGGGCAGGGACTCGCCAATGTAGTGGTGCCGCTCTTCGGCGGTATACCGGTGACAGGGGCGATAGCACGAACGATGACCAATATCACGAACGGGGGGCGCACGCCTGTGGCCGGCCTTGTGCACGCCGTGGTGTTGCTGTTGATCTTCATGTTTTTCATGCCGTTGATCAATCTTGTCCCGATGTCGTGTCTGGCTGCTGTGCTGATAGTGGTGTCGTATAATATGAGCGGCTGGCGTACGGTGGCCGGAATTTTTCGTTCTCCGAGGAGCGATATATGGGTTTTGGCGGTGACATTCCTTCTTACCGTCATCTTTGACCTTACGATTGCAATCGAGATAGGTCTGCTGTTGGCCATTGTGCTTTTTCTGCGTCGTGTTATGGAAAACTCACAGATACGTGTCTACAGCGAACAGCTTGATGTGGCGGAAGGAACCGATCTGACACAGCATGAGGTGCTGAAGGTGGAGAAAGGTGTGTCGGTCTATGAGATAGACGGACCGTTCTTTTTCGGCATAGCCACCAAGTTTGACGAGCTGATGCGTTCGGCACTCAGAGAGAAGCCGAAAGTGCGTATTATCCGTATGCGCAAAGTGCCTTTCATAGATTCGACTGCCATACATAATCTTGAACTTCTGATTACATCGAGTCACAACGAAGGTATCGAGGTGGTGCTGTCGGGAGTCAATCCCGGCGTCCGGGAGTCGCTGGAGCATGCCGGTATCGACCGGATGGTAGGTCCGGAAAATATCTGTGACCATATCACCAAGGCGGTGGTAATGGCCAACGCGATAGCCACGGAAACCGAAAGTTCGAAAGTGTGACGGATATTTTGCCGTGTGGGAAAAAACAGTTAATTTTGCGTCGCTTTTGTGACAGGACAGTGTGATGGGAAATCATCTGGCCCGAAAGGCAAGACTTATTTTGAGTAACACAAATCAAACAAAAGAAAACTGACAATGAAAGTATTCGAACTCAAGGCCGAACCCCGTATGGACCTCGGCAAGAAGGCAGTGAAAGCTCTTCGTGCCGAAGAGAAAATCCCCGCTGTGCTCAACGGCGGAAAGATTGTGACCCTTCCTTTTGAAGGCACCCTCAAACCCGGAGAGAAGATCGTCGAGATCTCAAACGGACGTGGTATTATCACAACCGATATCACCGTCAAGGCTGAGGATGTGCGCAAACTCATCTATACTCCTGACATTTTTGAGATTGATCTTGAACTCAACGGAGAGAAGCGTAAGGCTGTGATGAAGGAGCTCCAGTTCCAGCCTGTGAAAGACACAGTGCTTCACATTGACTTTTTAGAGGTATTCGCCGACAAGCCTATCGTGATGGAAGTGCCCGTACAGATAGAGGGTCATGCCGAAGGTGTGAAAGCCGGTGGTAAACTTTCGCTTTCCATGCGCAAACTCAAGGTTAAAGCTCCCTATACACAGATTCCTGAACGTCTGGTGATCAATGTGGACAATCTCGGTCTCGGCAAATCGTTGGCTGTAGGAGATCTCCACTTCGAGGGTCTGGAACTGATGAATGCCAAGAACGCAGTGGTTTGTGCTGTTCAGCTGACACGTGCCGCCCGCGGTGCCGCAGCAAAAGCTCAGGCATAATCCGGATACGATGTATATGCAGAAGAGAAAAATTTCTGCATGAGATAAATTTCAAGGCAGGGCCGCAATTATTTTGCGGCCCTGTCATTATCAAAGACAAGATGAAGTTTATAGAATGGCTTGATGCCCTTACGGGACGGACGTGCGGACAGAGAGCCGAAACTGCCGACGGTATGAAGAGATATCTGATAACAGGACTTGGCAACATCGGAGCCGAATATGTCGGGACGCGTCATAATGTAGGCTTTATGGTTGCCGACACTTTGGCTTCGGAGGCTGGTGCGCCGTGGGAGTCGTGCCGCTACGGCGACATGGCCCGCGTTAGAGTGAAGAATTGTGAACTGTTGGTATTGAAGCCATCTACGTTCATGAATCTGTCCGGTGTGGCTGTGCGATACTGGATGAACAAGGAGAAACTTCCATTGGAGAACCTTCTGGTGGTGGTGGACGACATCGCGCTGCCGTTCGGTGCTGTACGTCTTCGCACTTCGGGTGCTGATGCGGGTCACAACGGATTGAAAAACATTGCGTCTGAACTTGGTACACAACAGTATGCGAGGTTGCGTTTCGGCGTTGGCAACGATTTTCCACGTGGCGGACAGATAGATTATGTGCTCGGACGTTTCCCGGAGGAGGAGAGGACGGCTCTGCCGGAAAGGCTGAAAACAGCGGCTGAGGCAGTGAAGGCATTCTGTCTGTCGGGAGCGGCATTTGCCATGACCAAGTATAACAATAAGTAGTAGGCTGATGAAATCTGAAGTCAGAGTAGACAAATGGCTGTGGGCCATGCGTGTCTTCAAGACACGCACCATCGCCACCGCTGCGTGCAAGAAAGGCCGTGTGTCGATGGGCGGGAATGCTGTAAAGCCGTCGCGGATGGTGAAGGTCGGCGATACTGTCGATGTGCGGAAGCCACCGGTGACGTATACCTTCAGAGTGAAGGGATTGACAGAGAACAGGCTCGGGGCCAGACTCGTGCCTGACTATCTGGAGAATCTCACGCCGCAGTCGCAGTACGATCTGCTGGAAATGACCCGGATCTCCGGCTTTGTCGACCGTAGAAAGGGATTGGGGCGTCCTACCAAGCGCGACGGTCGGGAAATAAGCCGGTTCAAGGAAGACAGTTACAGCGACCAGTTTTTCCTGGACTGGGAGGATGATGACGATGACAAAGATTTCCCTGACGGAGATATGTGAGAAACATCTGTAGTCTGAAACCAAGAGCGGAGGGAGAATGTTATAGTTTAGAGGCTGTTTAAAAAACAGGCTCTTAAAAAATTCCACAATTTCAAGACTATGAAAACACATTCTCTGAGAAAAAGATCTCTTGCCCGGAAAATGGGAACGGCTTTTGGTATGTTCGCGTTGTGCGCAGGTGTTTTGACTGGAAGTTCTGTTGAGGCGGAAAGTTGTACACGTGTGGTCTATTCAGGACTTGATTCGCTGTTTGTAGTAGGTCGTTCGCTTGACTGGAAGACACCTATCCCAACTAATCTGTATGTCTATCCGCGCGGAGTGGAGAAAAAAGGTTCGGACAAGAAGGGTGCTGTGCGCTGGAAATCGAAGTATGGTGCCGTATATGCTGTGGGCTATGATGGAGGCATTACGGAGGGTATGAATGAGAAGGGGTTGTGTATCAATGGCCTGTTCTGTAAGGGAACTGTCTATTCAAATGAAAATACTGTAGACAGGGCATCGATGTCGCTTTCGATGTTTGTCGGCTGGCTGCTTGATCTCAATGCCACTACCGATGAGGTGATCGCAGTATTGAAGAAGCATGATTTCAATATCGGAGGTGCCACGTTTGACGGAGGGACTGTATCGTCGCTGCATTGGGGCATAACCGATGCTACCGGTAAATCGGCCCTGCTTGAGTTTGACAATGGAGAGGTCCGAATCTATCAAGGTGATATAAGTGCCATGACCAACGATCCGAACTGGCCGCAGATGAGTGCTATTATCGCTTATTGGAGCAAAATCGGTGGTAAGAACATGCTTCCCGGCACTGTCAGCAGTCCGGACCGATGCGTGCGTGCGCACTATTTTGTGAATCATGTGGAAAAAACCGGGGAAGGTCCTCTCGGAGTGTCGATCACCCGGACAGTGATGGGTGTAAGTTCAGTTCCTTATACCTATACATTGGAGGATGAGCCTAATCTTTCGTCGACACAATGGCGGTCGTATGCTAATCTGCGAGACCGGCTGTATTATTTCGATATAGTGACCGAAAACGGACTCTATTATGTAGATTTGAAGAAATGCAATCTGTCTGTAGGTGCCTCTGTGATGAAACTCGATACGTCGACCGGTCAGAATCTTATTGGCGATGTCACCCGTAGAATGCAACCTACAGAGGGTTTCACGCCGATGTATTGATGCCTTTTGTGCGAATGAACCGCAAGGCCGCTTCCGGGATGAGGCTGTCCAATCTTGTGTCATACGGGTCGGACAGCATGTCGCGTAGCTGGGAGGAACTGATATCGATGCGTGGCGCATCAGCCATATATGAGATGGTACCGGGGGCTTGGTAGCGGTTTTCAATTTCTATGATCATCGACGAGGTGACAATTACGCCAGGCCGAGGGAAGACCGTCAATCCGAAATTCATGAGAAGTTCTCTGGAATTTCGCCATAGATGAAAATCACGTAGATTATCGGCTCCTGTGATAAGACGAAAATTTTTGTCCGGGAAGGTTTTGCTGAGTTCTGAAAGAGTCCGAAAAGAATAAGATGGTATGGGAAGATTCATTTCAAAATCCGAAACCTTCACGCCGGTCAAGGTGTCTGTCGCCAGTCTGACCATCTCAAGCCGTTGTCTGTCCGAGAAAAGAGGAGGATGGTTTCCCTTCAGAGGATTCAAGGGACTTACCATCATCCATACTTCATCGAATATTCCGCTGTCAGCCGCGAAAGTAGCGATGGACAGATGTCCGATATGTATGGGATCGAATGAGCCGCCGTATATACCTACAATCATTCAGAATTATTGTCAGTCGGGATCGTGGGTTGTGAAAGTCCTTATTGCTGATGCGATTCTCTCTACAGTATCGTCAAGGTTATCGTTGACCACTCTCAGATCAAACGAAGGCGCGAAAGAGATTTCGTATTCGGCTTTTCCGAGGCGTCGGAGAATGGTCTCTTCCGAGTCGGTGCCACGGCCACGTAACCGACGTTCAAGAGTCTGAAGACTTGGAGGTTCAAGAAAGATAGACAGCGCGCGGGAGCCGTATAGTTCCTTGACGTTCAGTCCCCCTTTCACGTCAATGTCCATGATGAGATTCAAACCGTTGTCGCAGACACGCTCCACTTCACTTCTGAGGGTGCCGTAGTGTGTGCCGGCATATACTTCCTCGTATTCCACGAAGTCACCGACGTCTATGCGGCGAAGAAACTCTTTGTCGGAAATGAAGTAATATTCGCGTCCGTCCACTTCTCCGGAACGAGGCTTGCGGCTTGTGGCCGATATGGAGAATCCGAGCCGCAGATCCGGCATTTTCATAAGCCGATTGATGACGGTAGACTTTCCGGTGCCGGAGGGAGCGGAAAGTATGATAATCTTTCCTTTCATAATACGTTGAGTACCTGCTCCTTTATTTGTTCAAGCTCATCCTTCATCCTTACGACGAGTTTCTGCATGTCGGCATCATTGGCTTTTGAGCCGAGGGTGTTGATCTCGCGTCCCATCTCCTGTGCGATGAATCCAAGTTGTTTCCCCTGACCAGAGTCGACGGGTAGACGGAGAGTGTCGAGGAAATAATTGAGATGTGAGCGCAGACGGGTTTTCTCTTCCGTTACGTCGAGTTTCTCAATGTAGAAGACAAGTTCCTGTTCAAGACGCCCCCTGTCATACTCCACGCTGTCGAGTTTATCAAGCTGTTCTTCAAGTCTCTGACGTATTCTCGGGATACGTGCTTGTTCAAAAGGTTCCACCTGGTCGAGCAGCGTGGCAATATTGTCTATTTTGCGTACGAAGAAGTCATATAGTCTTTCTCCTTCGGTGGTGCGGAAACCGGTGAGTGCGTCAGCAGCTGTGCGGCATGCCTGTCGGAAAGCCTCCTCATCGGTGTCGTCGACCATCTTAAGTTCGGTTTTTAGAGCGTCCGGGAGACGCAGAAGGACGGCATACCAGTCGGCGGGGGCCGGGAGGCTCAGGTCGGCGGCGAGACCTTCTATCTGAGTCTTGTATTGTCTGAGTACTTCGGTGTTGACTATTGCCGGACAGTCGGAAACTATGTTTTCCACAGTCACTGAAAGCTCTATTTTCCCTCTTTGTAGTTTTCTGGCGAGTTCCCCACGCATAGTGACCTCCAGCTCCCTGAAGTACGGAGGGACTCTCATCGAGAGATCGAGCTGTTTGCTGTTGAGAGACTTGAGTTCTATGGTGATTTTCTTGGACGGGGAGGCTGCAATGCCTCGTCCGAAGCCGGTCATTGATTGAATCATAGTTCTTGACGGTCTGGGTTAGACAGATATACCGAGGAAAGAAACACAAAGTTACAAAGAAATCCTGTGACTGGCAACATTTGTGCAGATCAACTTTTTATGTTAATTTTGCGTTGTACAGAAAGACATCCCGAAGTGTGCCCTGACGGCAGAATGGTTCGTGATGTCGGCCCAAAATTTATCAGATTTTCTCAAATACAACGAGATATGGACACAGAACTGTTGAAAACCGTCGAGGCCAAAGCCCAGAAGTGGCTGTCCCCGCAATATGATGAGCAGACACGGCTTGAAGTAAAGGCCATGCTTGATGCAGAAGATAAAGCCCCGTTGATCGAGGCATTCTATAAGGATCTGGAATTCGGTACAGGTGGCCTCCGCGGCATCATGGGTGCCGGGACCAACCGCATGAATATATATACTGTGGGTGCAGCTACCCAGGGACTTGCCAACTATCTTAATGATTGTTTCAAGGAATTGCCTCAGATTAGCGTAGTGGTCGGATTCGACGTTCGCCATAATTCCCGCAAGTTCGCACAACTCACGGCTGATATTTTCTCGGCCAACGGCATAAAAGTGTATCTTTTCGATGACGGTTGCCCTACTCCTGAAGTGTCTTATGCGATCCGCAAACTGGGATGCCAGAGCGGTGTGATGCTGACCGCCAGCCATAATCCTAAGGAATATAACGGTTATAAGGCTTATTGGAGTGACGGAGCACAGATGATCGCTCCGCACGATGTGAAAACCATCGAATATGTGGAGGCTGTCACTTCTGTAGACCAGATCAGGTTTACTCCTGACAAGAAACTGATAGAAACGATAGGTCCGAAAATTGATCAGGAGTTTCTTGCCGATGTACACGGTCTCTCGCTTTCGCCTGAAAGTGACCGCAGACATTCCGATATGAAGATTGTCTACACTCCTCTACATGGTGTGGGTACGCGTCTCATGTACCGCTCTCTTGAGATTTGGGGCTTCAATGAAGTGATCCATGTGCCTGAACAGGACATACATAACGGTGACTTCCCGACTGTGGCTTCTCCCAATCCGGAAAATCATGAGGCTCTGGAGATGGCTATCGAGAAGGCCCGTACTGTCGGAGCTCAGATTGTGCTTGCCGCCGATCCTGATGCAGACCGCATTGCCTTGGCCGTTCGTGACAGGAACGGCGAGTATCAGTTGGTCAACGGCAACCAGCTTGTGATGATGTTGCTCAACTATATCATCACCCGCAACGCCGAACTAGGACGTATAAAGGGAGATGAATATTGTGTCAAGACGATTGTCACTACTGAGACTATCAAACGAATTGCGGATGCCAACAATGTGAAGTGTTTCGACTGTTACACTGGTTTCAAATGGATAGCCAATGTGATGCGTGACATGGAAGGCAAAGGCCGTTATATCGGCGGTGGAGAGGAGAGTTACGGTTTTCTGGCCGAGACATTCACCCGCGACAAGGATTCCATATCGGCAAATTCGCTTATGGCAGAGATGGCTGCGTGGGCTGCCGACAAAGGCATGAATCTTTATGAGCTTCTTATAGACATCTATGCGAAATATGGATTTTCGCGTGAGCGCGGTCTAAGTGTGGTGCGTCCTGGCAAGAGCGGTGCTGACGAGATTGTTGCCATGATGAGGGAGTTCCGTTCCAATCCTCCAAAAGAACTTGCCGGATCGCCTGTGGTGGAGATAAAGGATTATTCGGATCTGAATTGCCGTAACATTAAGACCGGAGAGGTGAAGAAAATGAATTTCCCGACCACAAGCAATGTACTCCAGTTCTTCACTGAAAGTGGCGACAAGATCTCTATCCGTCCGTCGGGCACTGAGCCTAAAATCAAGTTCTATATCGAAGTGCGTGAGGAGATGCCATCGAAAGAGGATTATGAGGCCACTGTAGAGAAGGCGGAGAAACATATAGACCAGATTCTTGCTGATCTTAAGGTCGACTGATACCTGAGACATAAAAAAGCTTTCTATCCAAATATATCCGATTCGAATGCCGGCATGCCCGAGGGGTAGCCGGCATTTATTCCGACATCTCCGCTGTTTTCTATGTTGACCGTACAGTCACGATACAAGCATTCCTTGAGAATTATCGTATGTCTATTGGCTGCGTTCATTTCCATCGTTCCGTGTATGCGTGCCCAGATGGCCATCAAGAGAGCGGTGGCTCCTGTCGCTCTTGCCGATACGGCAGATCTGCGGTATTATGGCAAGAAGCATTTCTGGCGTGCTGCGGCGGAGACAGTGGGTTTCAATATCGGACTGTGGGCTTTTGACCGATACATACAAAAAGGTGATTTCGCATATATATCCCTTAACAGCATCAAGGAGAATTTCCGACATGGATTCATCTGGGACAACGACAAACTCGGAACCAATACATTTCTTCATCCTTACAATGGTTCTCTATATTACAATGCCGGAAGGGCCAATGGTTTTAACTTCTGGCAGTCAGAACTTTTCGCCATCGGAGGAAGTGTCATGTGGGAGCTGTTCATGGAATGCGAATATCCCTCGACCAACGACATCATCGCCACTCCTATCGGTGGAGCAGTGTTGGGTGAGGTGTTTTTCCGTGCGTCTGACGCACTGCTTGATGATACTTCCGGCGGATGGGAGCGGTTTGGTCGCGAAGCTGCCGCGTTTATAATATCTCCTATGCGGGGCATCAACCGTATAGTGATGGGGGATGCCTGGCGCAGAAGAGTCACTACGGGGCGTGTTTTCGGTAATCCGCGTTTCGGAATCCAGGTGTCTTTAGGTTATAAGATGATGGAGTTTCAGGGACATTTCAATGATCTCATGCATGGGTTCACGGCTCAGATCGACATGGAATACGGAGATCGGTTTCAGGTGAAATCAACCAGGCCTTACGACTATTTTACGGTCTCTGCGGAGTTGGCGGCAATGAAATCGCAGCCGATTTTATCTTCGCTTGAGATGAAAGGACGCCTTCTGGCCCGAGAGATATTCAAAAATCACAGATCACATGTTTCCATCGGCCTTTATCAGCATTTTGATTTCTTTGATTCAGATACTATAGACGGTCTGGACCGGGTGCCGTATAAACTTGGAATTCCGGCCAGTGTAGGAGGTGGAATGATGTTTCGCGACGTGGAGGAGAGGCAGTGGCGTTTTGATGCATACGCTCATGTGAATGGTGTGATTCTCGGCTCCATCCTCTCTGACCATTATCGTGTGGATGAACGCAATTACAACTGGGCTTCCGGTTTTTCGGTGAAAGCAGGAGCCAATCTTGTCTTTAACGGTGATAAACTGTCGTTCTCGTTTCATCATCATTTCTATAGACTTTTCAGTATGAAAGGTTATCGGGCGGGGACGGATCTGGATGAGGAAAATCCGAAAACACTCAATGTGCAGGGAGACCATTCCTGTGCTTCGTTCAATGTGAGTGAGTTCAGAGCGAACGTCAAGCTTTGGCGCAATATCTATGCCACTCTAAGTCTTATGAATTATGCCCGTTCCACCCGTTATCGCGACTTCCCGCGTCAGAGCAGCTCCTCGATGAGTCTGCGCACCATGCTTACCTATAAATTCTGATGTAAAAGAAAAGGCGCGGGAAGGCCGCGCCTTTGGTGTTATTGTAGACTGAATGATACTCGGTTAGGCTTACTTCACGATGAATTTTCTGCCCCCTGCGATATAGAGCCCGGGTGCGAGATGCCGGAGGGTATCGGTGTCGGCCTGACGGATCACAATGCGTCCGTCAATGCTGTAGACGTCTATGAGAGTCCCGTCGATGAATACACTGTCGACTCCATCGTTGTTCTGCTCGATTGTGAATTCTGATGTCTGCCGGGGGAGCGAAGCTCCGTTTACTCTGAACATTCCGGCAGGAACTGATACGATGTAGTCTCCAGGAACCAGATCACGGACGGGGAATGTAAGCGATGCGGTTCCATTTTTCATCACTACCTGTGCGGATGCGATAGTCATGTTGTCTTTGATCATGTCGACGGAGGCGTTTTCGTCGGCGATTTCCAGTACACCCCCAGGATTGAACGAGAGTGTCCATACGGCATGGGTCGAATCGGAGGTAATTGTGGTCTGGCCTGCATAGTCGCCGGTAAGACGGCGACGAACGGCGATGAAGTAATCACCGGCTTTCAGATCATTGATTTCGGAGATGAGATCCCCGTAAATGTCAGTAGTGATCTCAAGAATCCGGTCATTGCATGCGGCTATTATCTCTTCGGAATTTTCCACACTGTAATCAATCTCCATGGAGGTGATGTCCTCTGTGTTGTGAGAGTAAAGATTATCACCGGCATTGAATTGACGTACTGTATTGAAGCCGGGACGGAAGAATACGCATGTCAACAGTGTGGGGTCGTCCACGTTTAGATTGATATTGGCTATCGGGGCTGTATATTCTACTGCGTTAACGGTATAGACAACACCGCTCTGCCCTCCTCCGAAATAGATGGAGTATGCCTTGGTTGAACTGTTGTATTCGAAATTGTCCGAACATTCAAGTTTGTATCCTTCGGCTGCGTAAAGCGTGAGAGTCTTTCCTACTTCGTATGTGAAGTCGTTGCGCCCGGCTTTGAAATCATATCTGGTATCTGTGTCGGGATAGTAGGCCAATACTTTTGAAGGATCGCTTACGTCAATGTGGCAGACTGGATTTTCCATAGTCGCATCAAGTGTGATAGTGGAATTGTCTGTAAGGTCGAACTTATATTGAAGACGACCGTCATAGCTGGTATCAGGTATCTGTACGTTGTCGTTGAATGTAAGGGTGGCTGACTTTACAGATCGGGTGAGATCCATTGAGAATGCTTTCCCGTTATCTGGATTGATTGTAAATTTGTTTTCCCCGTTTTCAGGGGTGATTGTTTCTTTACCTGCTTTGAATATTCCTCCGGCAAGTGCATTGACATTGTTGATAGTTACCGATATATTCCATGAAGGACGGGTATAGGGTCTGGTAGTGACTACGTATCGGAATCCGTTGTGAGGATTCGACGAAGTGGAATATATAGAGTATGAATAATCGGATGAATTATACTTCCAGCCACCGTTCTCTTGATCAACGAGTGCTCCACGGCTGTTGTATCCGACAATGCTCTCTATAATGAATCCATCTGCCGGGGTGATGATCACATCGATCCAATTTGTGTACGAAACATTGAATTTGCCGTCAACAGCCGGTACGTCGGCCCTTGGATTGCTGGTCTGTACAATGATGTGGGAGGCATTGTCCGGTTCAATTACAAAAGAACCGTCGGCAGCCGATGCGGTCAGTGTCCCGACAGCTGTAAGCGCGAATGCCTGAATGAATTTGTAGATTTTAAGCATAAAAGTTAAATGTGTTGGTTTTGATTGAGTGAATAGATGATATGTTAAATGCTTTGAAAAAATATGTACGGATGCAAAGGTAATCAGGAATTTCGGATATTCCAAACTTTTCAGGAATGAAATTTCGTGGGATCAGTGTGACGGAGTGCAATTTTCCGGATGTCAGGTTTTTTGACTAATTTTGCACCGTATTTTAGAAGTTGTTTGACCAGACATTATGACTCGTTCCGATAATCGTGGTTTCCACTATGGATTTATTGTTGTGGTTTGTTGCTGCCTGATGATGGGTGTCAACATAGGTATTGCATTCAGTTGCGCCGGTATATTCTATAAGCCTGTCAGTTCGTCACTGGGTGTGTCGGTAGGTGAATTCGGATTATATATGTCTATAATGTATATCGCTTCAACGCTGATACTTCCGCTTGGCGGTCGTCTGATAGAGCGATATAGTGCGCGATGGCTTCTTTCTGGAAGTTCCGCACTTATGGGCATTACTCTCTGCGGCATGGGGTTCTGTACATCATTATGGGAATTTTATGTCGCCGGTGTCTTGCTTGGTATTTCGGTGGCATTCCTTTTATATCTGAGTTTTCCGACGTTGATCAACCGATGGTTCAGTGTTAAGGTGGGTTTGCTGATGGGGATATGTTCGGCCGCTTCAGGAGTAGGAGGAATTATCTTCAATCCAATAGGTGCCGCTGTTATTACAAATTACGGTTGGCGATGGGCCTATATCGCATTTGGTCTTCTGGTGTTGCTGGTCAACACTCCTTTGCTGCTCCTGTTTCTTCGCGACCGTCCTTCCGACAAGGGACTTCTTCCTTTCGGATCTGAGAAACAAGGATTGTCGACCAAGGGAAACGGAAAAATGACTGGGAATGGGATCCCTGTGAATAAAGCGTTGAAAATGCCGGTATTCTACGGTGTGTTGTTCTTTTCGTTTCTGATGATGGCTATGTCGACGCTCAATCTTTTTATTCCAAATTATGTCACATCTCTTGATTTCACTCTTGAACAAGGTGCCTTGGCTGCGTCAGCTGTGATGGCAGGTGTGATGATAGGCAAACTCGCGCTTGGACATATCAACGACAGGAATTGTCTTGCCGGAGTCCTTGTCACTACTCTTGGTGGAATATCAGGATTGTTGTTGATGATCGAGGGCAACTGGGGACTTGCTGCCATTGTGACTGGAGCTTTCCTTTTTGGATGGGCATACGCAGGAGTTACCGTACAGACGGCCATGCTTACCCGTACGGTGTTCGGGAGTCTGGATTATGCCCGGATATATTCCTATATGTCGATGGCTTTGGCGGCTGGAGGAGCACTCGCATCGGGAGGCTGGGGGCTGATTGTGGATGCGACTTCCTACAAGTTCATATTTTTGTGCGGTATATGTATGCTGGCGGTGTGTACTGTAATCGGAGTGCATGCCCTCAGGATCAGAAAGACGGCCATGATATGAACCGATTGCCTGTTTTTATTGTTTCAACTAAAACTACAAACTTACACCATACATGGACAACTCAAGAGTAATCCCTGCTTCTGAGCTGATTATCAATGATGACGGCTCGGTATTTCATATTCATCTACGTCCGGACCAGATACGCGATAAAATTATTTTTGTAGGCGATCCCGGTCGTGTCGATATGGTTGCCTCTTATTTCGATACCATTGATTATGACGTGACATCACGAGAGTTCCATGCTGTGGCCGGAACCTATAAAGGAAAGGAACTCATGTGTATCTCCCATGGTATAGGACCGGACAATATTGAGATTGTTGTCACAGAACTTGACGCGTTGGCCAATATCGATTTCAAGACGCGTAAGGTGCGTCCGGAACACCGTACGTTGGAGATTGTGCGTGTGGGCACATCCGGTTCGCTTCAGGAGGATCTCCATATAGGTGAGTTTGTCATGGCAGAGAAAGGTATGGGATTCGATGGAATATTGAATTTCTACGCAGATCGCGACAAGGTGTGCGACCTTGAGTTTGAAAAGGAATTCTGTGAGCACGTGAACTGGGACCCTCTTTGGGCTGCCCCTTACACAGTAGATGCTGACAAGGAGTTGTTGTCACGTATCGGACGTGATGATATGCGTCATGGTTATACTATAGCTGCGGTAGGGTTCTATGCGCCTCAAGGTCGTATGGTACGTCTGAAACTTGCTGATCCTGAACTTAACGAGAAAATTGAGAGTTTCCGTTATCAGGGACGCCCAATCACCAACTTTGAAATGGAGTCGGCTTGTCTTCAGGGAATGGCGAAGCTTCTGGGCCATAAGGCAATGACAGTGTGCTGCATAATAGCTGAACGCCGTCTTACCACCGCAAATACGGACTATAAGCCGTATGTGCGCCGTCTGGTGGAAACCGTACTTGAACGTATTTGATTTGTAACAATATACAATTCCGGCCGCGTGAGGATGAAACCTGATGCGGTCGGAAGTTTGTTTTGTCATGCCGGCAGGTAACGGTTGCCGGGATATTTTACCACCAGACCTTCGAACTCCATGTCGTTTAGCTGGGACATCAGTATAGCTGCCGAATAACCTGTCGCTGCATGCAGGGTGTCGATTCCGATAGGATCTGTCGATGCGGCCAATGTTTCGAAGATTGATTTCTGCGGTTCGTCAAGTTCTGGAAAGAGGGAACGGTCCATTGCGTCTACCGAAGGTTTTTCTTCTCCCCAGTTCATCACGGATGATATATCCCTGGCATTGCAGATGAGCCATGCGCGGTTTTTCCGTATGAGATGGTTGCATCCGGAGCTGAATTTGTCTGAAATACGTCCTGGAAGAGCCATTACCTCCCTGTCGATACCGAAGGCTATGGCGGCGGTTGACATCGCACCTCCGCGTATGTCGCTTTCGGCTATGACACATCCGTCGGAAAGCCCGGCCACTATTCTGTTGCGTTCAAGAAAACGGTTTCTGAACGGCTTTTCTCCCCGCGGATATTCAGATATGATTGCACCTCCCTGGTGTATTATTCTCCGCGCGAGGTCGCGATGCGGGGCCGGATAGATGGTGTCGAGACCGTGTGCGACTACGGCCACGGTAGGGATTTCTGCTTCAAGTGCGGCTGTGTGTGCCACTGAATCGATCCCGTAAGCGAGTCCGCTTACAATCATAGGTTGATGGATATCTGCGAGATCCAATACTGCTGTGCGTGTGAAATTGACGCCGTATGGGGTAGGAGTCCGTGTGCCGACAAATGAAAGTACCTTGGGTGGATTGAGATCGCAGTCTCCGAGAATGAAAAGGGCGGTAGGGGCATCGTGTAGTTGCCGGAGTCGTAGAGGATAGTTTTCATCGTTAGGGAAGAGGACGCGGATGGAATGGCTGTCGCAGAATATCAGTTCCTGTAGCGCACGTTCGATGGCTTCGTTCCGGAGCATTGCATCGACAACGGATGCGTTGCGAAGTGACAGACGTTTTACCAGATCAGAGGATGGAAGACGGAAAAATTCATCAAGGCTGAGACCATTCTCTTCGATATGACGAAGAAACGCCATTCCGGTCCCTTTGAGCATGGAGAATGCCAGCGGAAGAACCCGTCTGTCCGTTATCGTTGGTATTTTACCGTGAACAGCTGTCATGAAAGATATTTCTTGAATACTGCGGCAAGTTCGTCACCTCTGGATAGACGTCCGTCTTTGAGCACTACTACTGTCACAAGCGCGCGGGCAACTATGTCCCCTCCAGGTTTGAGTATGTCCTGATGAAACATGAAGCGTGCACCTTTTCGTTCCAGCCGAAGACAGCTGATAAAGGAATCTCCGCCACGTAACGATGAGATATATTCGATCTCAATTTTACGCACCACCGCATCAATTCCGGCATTATGCATATCAATGAATGATAATCCGGCGTCGGCGCAGAATTTATGTCGGGTGTGTTCCATATAATGGAGATAGTTGGCGTTGTTGACTATCTGCTCGCAGTCGAGTTCGTAGTCACGCACTTCCATATCCATTATGAAACAGTATTTCCTATGAGTGTCTTTTAGTATTCTCATTTTTATCAGAGTGCTTGTTCCTGATTATGCCTACCAATATCTCTACAGCCATACGGAAATGTTCCGGCGATTCAAATGCTGAATAGGGGAGTCTGAGAAAGCCCCGGGAAGGAGCTTCGATGTCGATGGTGATGCCTTTGGAGTCTACACGGTATTTCCCGACCGATGTTGTAGGGAAAAGGGTCTTATAGCTTCGTATCGGCTGTGGCTCTGAGCCTTCCGGGACTTCGTCGGGACGTGGCATGACATCGGCCGATATCAGAATCCCGTCGGGAGAGAGATTTACAGTGTGAGGGAGCACATTGATGTAACATTCACTTTTCAGGCCGTAGGAGAAATAGAGAAACGCCGCTCCGGCTGGAGCTACGACAAGTGCCAGCATAAGACCTGCCACCGCCCATCTCCAATCTGACAGTACGGCACCGGCGGCACTCCCTGCCAGTATCAGAATTGTCAGAAGCAGCCACCACTTGCCGCCGAACCGTGACATCATGGCTTGGGCGAAATCTGTTCTCCCGACAGTGAACCGCAAGGTAACGGCCTCATTGTCTGTTGTCGCGCTGTCGCCGGATCCGGTCATATATTTTGAGATTCTGAGGGACAAGTACCTGTAGATATCCGGTGCCGTTGTCGTTGACAAGTGTTGTCATGTCGATATATCTGTCACCGCTCCCTTTTCTGATAGGGAACACTTCCGCACGTCTCGCTTTCACTTTGTCGGACATGGGGGAGTGGCCTTGAGGTCCGGTTCCCCGAAGTTCCGGATCAACTCCGTCAGGACGGCACCAGACGGGTACGATCTCTGAGCATGGAGGAAATCCGAGACCCGTCCACATAATATACTGGTCGGCTACGAAGGATGGTGAAATATCTTTGGGATTATCTTCCGGGCGACATCCTTCTATAACTATTGTGGCTGTTGATTTATAACGGGGTATAAAGTCCTGATCCACTACCCATCTGTCTTTTCCCGGCTGGCTGGCAAAATCCGTTTTCTTCAAGGAGTGCCAGTAGCTGCGGCTTGCGGTCTCGGTGAGAAGTTCCGGAGTGATCTCTCCTTTTTTTGCATAAGGGCGGAGGATATCTTCGGCATTCTGTTCCCGGATGAATCCATATCCTTCATTGGAGCGTCCGGAATGTGAGTAGTTTGTGCGTATGATCAGACCGTCGGGAGCGTCAGACAGGTCGTAGCGTTTGAAAGAATGATTGTTGGTTTCGAAGAAGGCTCCGGCCCCGGTAGCGTCGATTACTCCGAAATTTGCCTCCACTCCCATAGGTCGTGGATAAGTTTCCAACAGACGCTGGAAGTCATCTACCGTAGTGCACGTGCGCAGTGCCACGGTCATCAGATATCCTTCGCGGTCCATCTTTTTGGAACTGACATTATCGTCTTTCAGATTGTAAGAAGCGGTATTCATGACAGCAAAACCGACATCATTGAATCCTGTCCAAGCCTGTTCAAGACGACGGTCATTGGCATTGAAAAGAGCCACATACGCGTGTGAACCGTTTTTCGAAGGCACATATTCGACTTTGTTGTCGATCGTTGATGTGTCACGGTGTTTCCAAAGCATTGGACGTCCGTATGGGTTTGCCTTGGCTGCTACGATGGCTGACGTGCATCCCCATACCGGAGTCATTGCCGGTATAAGTAAGAGAATAATTATGGTCAGGCGTGCGATAATGTTCATATTCTGCAAAATTAACGATTATTTTTTATTTGCACAAATAGTCTGATTATCAATGTTGTTTGGATTGTGTGATTAACTAATGATGGGTTTCGGACAGCTGTTTCAGATAGAGGGCCGGTGAAAAATGAGAGCAAATTAAATTTTGTGAAATCCAGTAATTCTCGCTATCTTTGCACTCGATTTGACGATGTGAAGCATATTTTGCGGTCACGGATAGTCAATGAAAAATGAATAGACCCAAAGGAAGAATCCCATCGCAATTAGAGCAGATTAAAGACTTGACTAATAATGGTGTCTTGTTTTGTGATAAAGCGAAAGACATTAGTTACAATCTGATATACCCGACTGATTTCTGGAATACACTTCAGTGAGTTAAAAAACTTGCTGAGAGATAATAATGCGCCATGCCCGTATGGGTATAGGTGCTGTTTTTCGTGTGTTTCTATCTGATATTTCAAAGTTAACCGAATATTACAATGACAAAGACAACCAAAATGCTAATTGTATTTGCCTGTATGTCCATCCCGGATTCTTACGGTATGGAGATCAGGCAAATGTCTATCGGCTAATTGTTTACACTTGTCAATCAACAAAACCCGGATATTGGAGTCACAGATGCGGCAATCACTGTCGCACGGCAAGGGGAAGCGGTGGCAAAAAATGCCCGTTTGCCACAAATCAATGCATCACTTGCATTTAACTATCTTGGTGACGGAACTATACTGGACCGAAATTTCGGCAACGCCATGCGTGATAAACTCCCACATTTCAGCAACACTCTCGGAGTAGAGTTGTATCAGCCGGTATATACAGGAGGTGCAATATCTTCCGGTGTGCGTCTTGCGGAGAAAGGGACCGAGATGGCTGAAACTAATCGTATAATGTCGGTTAATTCGGTCAGAATGTCTATTGCCACAAACTATCTTGAACTTGCCAAACATCGAAATCTTCTGAAAGTGTATGATGAAAACATACGCCTTACCGAGAAACTTTTAGGCGAGATGAAAGCAAAACGTTCACAAGGGATAGTCTTGAAGAACGACATAACGCGGTACGAGTTAAGGCTTTCATTATTGTCGTATGACAGGCTGGCGACAGAAAACGCCATACGGATCTTCAACAACAATCTCGTTTCTTTGCTCGGACTTGATGCAGATGTGGATATTATTCCTGATATTGATGCAGATGGAATATTGACTACAGATCCAGATATACGATTATGGCTTGGAAGAGCTTCGGAGCATTCTCCTTCGCTGAAAACTCTGGGTATTTCTAACGAGATGGAACGGTTGAGACGTAAAATCGCACATTCGGAGTACATCCCTAAAATAGGAATTGTGGCAGGTGATAATTTTCTCGGTCCGGTTACTTTTGAAGTTCCCGTATTGAATAAGAACTATAATGCCTGGTTTGTAGGAGTGAATATAAAGTGGAATATCTCATCCCTTTTCACGACTCCTAAGTCCATCCGTCAGCATGATTTTGAGCTGGCAAGAATACGGAATGAAAGAGATGCGATGACAGCCGGAATTGAAAGGAGTCTCAATGAGGCCATTACATTATACCGACAATCGTTTGAACGTCTCGTGATAGAACATAAAAATGTACAGCTTGCAGATGAGAATTATGCTGTCGTGTCAAATCGTTTCGACAATCAACTTGCATTGCTGACTGACATGCTTGATGCATCCAACGCTCGCCTTGATGCAGGTGTAAGGCTTGTAAATGCTGAGATTTCAACAAGATTCTATTATTATCAACTTCACTATATAGCAGGAACACTCTCAACATTATGAAGCAAAAAAATCGTCGTAAACTCCAAAATATCGGGGTAATAATTATTATACTCGCAGGTTTCGCATGGATAGTCTACAAATTCGTATCGTTCTCTTCATCAACCTTCACTGACAACGCTCAAGTGTATCAACGCATTGTGCCGGTCAACAGCCGGATACAGGGTTTTGTAAAGGAAATCCGGTTTGATGATTACACTCCTGTAAAAAAGGGTGACATTCTTGCGATAATAGAGGATGTCGATTTCCGTCTGCAATTGGCACAGGCAAAAGCCAATCTGCAAAATGCTCTTTCGGGAAAAGATGCTGCTGTTTCGGTGGTTTCCACTTCAGCGAATGACATAACCGTCACTGAATCTGCGCTTACCGAAGTCGAGACATTGTTGTGCAACGCAAAACGTGATCTTGACCGTTATTCCGTACTTTTACGACAGGATGCTGTCACCCAACAGCAATATGATGCGGTAGAGACAAATTATCTTGCTCTTGAAGCCAAGCGAAACACATTGGCGAGGCAGAAGAACTCTACCGGATTGGTGGCTCAACAGCAGCGTCATCGTCTTGGCCAGAATGACGCAGGCATAGAACTGGCAGAGGCAGCGGTGAGCCTTGCCGAGTTGAATCTGTCATACACCGTTATTCTCGCTCCATGCGATGGATTTACCTCTAGGCGCAATATCCAGCCGGGACAACTTATCCAGCCGGGACAGACGATAGTGTCGGTGGTCGATACCGGAGATACGTGGGTGATTGCTAACTATAAGGAAACACAAACTGCCAGAATGGCAGTTGGCGACAGTGTGAAGATAGATGTCGATGCTGTTCCGGATGTGAAATACGTGGGTGTGATAGAAGCAATATCAAACGCCACAGGAGCAAAATACGCGCATATTCCGCAGGATAATTCTACGGGAAATTTTGTAAAGGTGGAGCAGCGCATACCGGTAAAGATCCGATTCGCTTTCGATATTCCGGAAAAGGATATGGCCCGGTTACGGTCAGGTATGAATGTGGAATGTAAGGTTATCAAGTGATGGGACACGGACCAAGCCCTTTCTCAAACAATCGTCTTCTGGTATACAAGCCGTGGGTGCCACGCCGGTTGCGTTTCTGGCTGATTTTAATGTTTGCGTTCTTCTACCAATTGTCGGGTGGTGTATATCTCGCTGCTTTAAGTCAGATGGTAGGTGAACTTTCGTTTCTAAACGAGGATGTGACCATGGCGAGTTATTGCTCGCTTATAGGTCTGAATATGATATTTCCGGTACTGTTCAGGTGGAAATTCTATTTTTACAGTCGCCAGATGTGGTTTGTTTCAAGTGTAGGTTCTATTGTCTGCGCTGTTGCCGCTCCATATTCCACCATTCCGTGGGTGTTATGGATTGTATGCCTTTTTGCCGGATATTTCAAAATGATGGGAATGTTTGGCTGCATGAGTACAGTGCAATTGAACATAACCCCGACACGCAATTATGGTGTCTTTTTTCCTGTGGTGTATATCCTCGTCTGCGGGTCAATCCAGATCTCGGGATTGATGACGGCCTATATATCCTATAGTTTCAATTGGAAATATGTTTATCTCGTAATTGTCGGGCTTATGCTGGTGATCGACGGAATAGTCTATTTTATGATGAACCATGACCATAGAGGCGCACCGTTCATACCGCTCAAGGGTGTTGATTGGACCGGTCATATCCTTTGGGTCGCAACCTGTTGCATAGCCGCATGGATATTCAATTTCGGAGAGCACTACGATTGGTGGGACAGCCGTAAGATCTGGTATGCGACATGGCTCTTCATTGTGGTGTTTGCGCTGACATTGGTTGAATCGTATTATAAAAAGGATCCCTATATCTCCCTGAAGGCATTTTGTTATTCTACGACATGGCGAGTCACATTCGTGCTATTGGGAATTGCTGTACTTCAGGCTTCGGCCCATGTATTGCAGCCCGTATTTATGAACGCGGTTGCAGGATACGACTATTTTACAATAGTAAATTTCAACTATCCTGAGATTTACGGCATAATTATTGGGGCGGTGCTGACATATATTGCCCTTGTCAGATGGAAATGGCGAATGAAAATATTTTTCTTCATCTGCTTTCTTCTGACAACATTCTATATTATAGCATCGTATTTTCTTATCGATCTTTCGACGGAAGCATGGCTGTTTTATATACCGCTGTTCGCTTTCGGAGCCGGAGAAGTAATGATGGAGTCAGGAGTGACATATATGATATGTTGTAAAATTCCTTTTCAACACATGTTCATGAACATCGCCATTATCGGATTTGCCCGGTGTGGAGTAGGAACGGCTGCTGCTGGTGCGTTGATAGAAAGATTGTTTGTCTGGACTATAAATAAGAACGTGATGCTTACATCTTCAGAAATGGATAATTTTAATGGAATCGGAGAATCATGGTTTGGAGAATATTTCACACAGCAGAATATCATGCTTGCCGTCAAGGAATGTTTCGGTTATCTCGCGTTGTTTGGAATTTTAATGATGTTGATGATACTGTTGGCCCGATTTACTCCTCCCGTGAATCGTCTTGTTCCCAAAATGAGTGCTGCTGCACGATGGATTCGTCATCCATATAGTGCTCCTGATCCAACATTGGGTTAGGAATAAGCGGATTTTTTGCCAGAATAATATGCTGAAAAATGTTCTCGGTTTTGGTAAATGGGATATTTTGACTATTTTTGTCGGAAATTAAACAGCCTCTAAAGGGTGATCTATTATGAACAGAAAAGCATCTGCCGTCATAAACTATGATGATATTCATCTTTCCGAAAGTGTGTCGGATATCCTGATGCATGATATATGGGTAAGCGATGAATTTTCTATAGGAATGCTTAACGCGATAATCAATCCGGTGAAGTTTACTGCTTCCGCGGCTATTTTTGTAAAGAGAGGCAAGGGGAGAGTCAATATCAATCTTATAGAGTATGAGGTGACTGCTCCGGCGATAGTTATAATCCGTCAAGGACAGATCATGTCGCCTGTGGAGGTCAGTCCCGACTTCGACGCCTCTTTTGTGGTGCTGTCGCGCAAACTGACAGACACCTTGTTCAGATATATCAATACCTCAGAGATATACAGTGTGATCAACCGTCATCCGGTAGTGGCTGTGGATCCGAATCTTGCAATTCATTTCAATGCCCTTCATATTCATCTGCGCAACATAGTCAATGCTCCCCGTCATCCGTATGCGTACGAGTGTGTGGTCCACACCATACTTTCGTTTTTCTTCCGATATGGCTATCTGCCGTTCCAGATTCTTCAAGGGGAGACTCCTTCCGCACAGGGTCGGATAGCGGATCGTTTTCTGCGTCTGGTACAGGAAAATTTCCGCACAGAGCGTTTCCTTGACTTTTATGCCTCAGAACTTGGAATCACCCCGAAACATCTGTCACGCACCATAAAGGCGCAGACCGGTGTGTCGGCAGTCAGCTGGATAGAGCGGCATGTGATACTTGAGGCTCAGGTGATGCTCAAGTCCTCTAATCTGAACATACAGCAGATTTCGGACGAGTTGAATTTCAAGTCGCAGTCTTTTTTCGGAAAATATTTCAAGAAAGCCACAGGGATGTCGCCGAAGGAGTTCCGGAATTCCCGTTAAAGAGATCAATATCGGTCGATTCCCTTTTCAGCACGGATTGTACCCGCTTCATCCCGCAGACGGCATAACCGTATGTTTTCCTCCATGTCATCTCTGGAGTTTTCCGGATGCCAGAGATGGAAACATACTGCTGCGAAACGGAGGTCGCGCATCTTGATTCCAGCTCTGTGAAGGCGGTGTGCGATGTCATCGTCTTCCCGTCCCCAGCCTTCAAAGGATTCGTCATAACCGTTTACGGTCATTATATCTTTTTTGAAGAATGCCATGTTGCATCCCAGTCCGTATGCTTTCCCCTTTTTGAAATGTGACGCGAACCAGACGGCTGCTGGGAGAAATCTGAATGCCTTTAGTCTGTCTGCAAGTCCGGCAGAGAAGATTCCGGGTGTGGACTGGCGGGGGAAACGGCATCTGTATTGGCTTGACTTTTCATCCATACGCACTCTAACCCCTTTCACATAATGGTTCTCTCGTGCAAAACGCAGATGGTCTGCGATGAAGTATGGATTCAAGAGCATGTCTCCGTCTGTCTGCACGATGTAGGTCCCTCTCGCTTTTGCCATGGCACGATTGCGTATCTTGGCCAGACGAAAGCCTTTGTCCTCATGCCACACATGTATGAGTGAAATGGGGAAGGTGGATTCCAGCCGGGACAACACTTTTTTCGTCTCAGGCCCCGAACCGTCATCAGCCACTATCACCTCCAGTGGCAGCACTTTTTGGCGGCGGATGCTTTCCAGGCAGGCTTCAAGTGCGTCAGGACGGTTGTATGTCGAGACTATGAGTGATATGTCGCTGCCCTTTATGTCGGTTTTCATTGCGTTCAGAACATCTGAAGTACCCGTTTCAGAGCGGAGATAAAGAGTTCTACCTCTTCAAGTGTGTTGTAGACAGCAAAGGATGCGCGTATTGTGCCGGGTATTCCCAACCGTTCCATAAGAGGTTGCGCGCAGTGATGACCGGTGCGTACCGCCACTCCCATTTTATCGAGCAGAAGCCCGAGGTCGTAAGGATGTATATCGCCTACGAGAAACGAGATGACAGCCGATTTGTCAGGAGCCGTGCCGAAAATTCTCATTCCAGGTATTTTCATCATCTCGGATGTGCATACCTGCAGTAGTTCCGTCTCATGGCGGTGTATGAAGTCAATACCCGTCTCTCGGATAAATTCAAGTGCTTTGGCGAAGGCGGCGATGTCGATGAAGTCTGGAGTTCCGGCCTCAAATTTGAAAGGCAGATCGGCAAAAGTTGTGCGCTCAAAACTGACATGTTTGATCATCTCTCCGCCTCCTTGATAGGGAGGCATCCTTTCCAGAAGTTCCTTCCGCCCGTAAAGTATACCGACACCTGTCGGACCATACATCTTGTGAGAGGAAAAAGCATAGAAATCAGCTCCTATGTCGCGTACATCGATATTGATATGCGGAGACGCCTGTGCGCCGTCGATGAGCACCGGCACCCCGTGGCTATGGGCGATTTCCACCATTTCCTTGACCGGATTGACAGTGCCGAGTACATTGCTCACATGGCAGAAGGAGGCGAATGCGGTGTGATCATTGAAAAGGCTTCGGTACTGATCCATGTCGAGTCTGCCGCTGTCGTCTATGTCCACTATCCGCAGCCTGATGTCGTGTCTGCTCTGGAGCAATTGCCAGGGAACAATGTTGGCATGATGCTCCATCACGGTCAGGATCACTTCATCGCCATCGCGGAAAAAGGCTCCCCCATATGAGGCTGCCACAAGATTGATGGCTTCTGTGGTTCCTCGGGTGAAGATTATCTCTTCTTCGGATGCGGCGTTGAGATAGTCTCGTACTTGTCGCCGGGTGGCCTCCTGAAGGTCGGTGGCCTCCTGTGAGAGTGTATGTACTCCACGATGCACATTTGCTTTGGTGTGTTCGTAGAGATGTGTTATACTGCTCACTACGGAGTCCGGAGTCTGAGAGGTGGCGGTATTGTCGAGATAGACAAGCGGGCGGTTTCCGATTTTTGAATCAAGTATCGGAAACTTCGAACGTATTTTTTCGATATCTTGCGACATGGTTTTATTATACAATCTCTTGATGACATTGATGGTTCAGGATTTTTCAGTCCGTTTCTGGCGAGAGTGAGCAGTCGGAATGACAGCTTGAACATGCTCCCAGAGTGCCGGAGAATCTCATTTCTACCAGTTGACGCAGACGGTCGCGTAGAGCGGGGAGACGTACGCCGTCGATGACGTCAGACATGAACGCCTGTTTGAGCAGCATCCGGGCGGTGGCCTCTGTCAGACCGCGTGTGCGCATGTAAAACAGTTGTGTCTGGTCGAGCTGGCCTATTGCAGTGCCGTGAGAGCATTTGACGTCGTCGGCGTATATCTCAAGTTGAGGTTTTGAGAACATTCTGGCCGAAGATGAGCCTACTATGTTGCGGTTTGACTGATAGGCTTCTGTCTTCTGGGCACCGGAAGCCACGTGTATCCGTCCCGAAAAGGCCCCGGTCGCGGAGTCGTCCACCACATATTTGAATAGTTCTGTAGTGTGGCATCCGATGGCCTCATGGCTTATACGGGAGTATGTGTCAAGTCGTCGGGAAAGGTCTTCAATTCCCATACCAAACAGTCGTAACTCGGCATCAGGCTCCGGCATGACGCAGTAGTATTCGTTGCGTGTCGTGCCGTTGAAAAGGGTTATCCCGTCGATGAGTACGTTGCTGCCTGAGGCCTGACGCAAGTATAGTGTTGACAGTCGTGTGGTCTGTTCTGTTGATTCCTCCATGTCGTAGAAATCGAAGTGTGAACCACGACCGGCGAAAATCTCGATTGTCTGCAGATTCATCAGATTCGTGTCCGGATTCTGTGTGTGGTCGCATACCAGAAGTTTGGCTTCGGCCTCCTCCTCGATCACAATCAGCATTCTGCGGACAGTCAACAACGGTTCGTTATATTGCAGAATGTCTACGAGCTGTAGTGGTTTCTCCAGTTTCACACCTTTCCCGACATACAGAAACAGACCGTCTTGAACGAGCATTGTGTTGAGGGCGGTAAGCGGATTTGCCGGGTCGGCGATTGTATTGTAGTATTTCCCTACGAGTTCAGGTCGTGTTGCCGCGGCTTTGGCCAGACTTTCCACTATGACGCCTTCTGGAAGTTGTCTTCTGGAGATGTCGGTTTCGGCCCAGCTGTCATTGAGAAGCATGAAGAGTGCGGTCGACATGTTGGGGACATCACACCGGAAAGATGCATGTGGGTTTACGTCAAGAGGTATGCGTGCGATGTTCAGCGCGTAGTTGGGGGACAGCAATTCCTGAAGGTCGGTGTGTTCGTAATTCTCACTACCTTTTTCCGGGAGTGTCGTGCCGAGAAGAGATTCGTAGGCTTTCTGCCGGTGAGCGTCAAGCACTGCGCAACTGTTGTCGCGCAACAGTTGACCGTGCTCACTGTAAAGATCGGTATATTGCTTGAGTGCGTTCATTTTCTCCGGAGTCTGTTATATCGCGCCGTTGTCGGCCTGTTCCTTTATCCAGTCGTAACCTCTCTCCTCAAGCTCCAATGCGAGTCCGGGGCCTCCGGTCATCACTATACGTCCTTTGTAGAGTATGTGTACGAAATCCGGTTTGATATAGTCGAGCAGTCTCTGATAGTGTGTGATGACTATGGTTGCATTGTTGTCTGTCTTCAGTTTGTTGACGCCCTCGGCCACTATCCGCAGCGCATCTATGTCGAGCCCTGAATCGGTCTCGTCGAGGATGGAAAGTTTCGGCTCCAGGACGGCCATCTGGAAAATCTCGTTGCGTTTTTTCTCACCTCCGGAAAACCCTTCGTTGACGGAACGTGAGGCAAGTTTGTTGTCCAGTTCGACTATCTCGCGTTTTTCGCGCATAAGTTTCAGAAAAGCTGCGGCCGACATCGGTGTCTCTCCGAAATATTCACGTTTGGCATTTACGGCTGCACGCATGAAGTTCATCATTGATACTCCGGGAATCTCCACCGGATACTGAAAGCCGAGAAACAACCCTTCATGGCTTCTTACTTCCGGCTCCATATCAAGCAGATTTTTACCGCAGAATTCCGCTTCTCCACCGGTCACTGTATATGCCGGATTGCCGGCAAGCACCATCGAGAGAGTCGATTTGCCGCTTCCATTGGGTCCCATTATGGCATGGACTTCCCCTGGATTGATTTCCAGATTTATACCCTTCAATATCTCCTTGCCGCCTATTTCAGCGTGCAGATCCTTTACTTTCAGCATGGTCTATGTATGAGGTCTTTCAAGAGGCTGTCGGGATAATTTCCGGACAGCGATTTGGTTGTCTGGTTTTTCTATATGTTTTCCGGATAACGGCAGAACCGCTTCCGGTATAATAACAATTCTGGACCATCTGGGGTCGAAAGAGGAGAAAGATATCAACCGCGCGTCGTGAAGACGGCAAATATGCCATAGATCGCACACGTCTTCCGTTCCCAACAGATTAGGTGCGATAAGCATTACTTCCGCCACAAGATTACCGTCTCCCTGATCGCCGCAGTTGTCAAGTCCGCATCCGGGGCGCAGACAGAGAAGAACGTTGAAAGCGATAGACATCCACATCATACAGACAAAAAGACGATATACGCTTCCGGCCAGAGAGTTCAGTAACCCGACTCCCAGTGGACGTAACAGTCGGTTGAGTATACCGGTGAGGAAATCCACACCGATATATACGGTAGCGAATACAGCACTACGTCCGATATTACCTGTGACAAACTCTTCTCTGCAATCCTCCGGAGCAACTATGTCCCATCCGGCCACAATCTGCTCCGACCATTCTCCCGTTATATGTGCCATGGTCAGACCAAACGCCATTCCAAGTATAGAAGAGGTTTGAGAGGAGAGGCCACGATGCCATCCGCGGACAGCCGCGAAAGTTCCCGCAGCAATCACTACGATATGGAAGACAGCCGTCTGCATGATCTATGGTATGGAAGTCCAGTGACGTCGCGGGAATACCGCTTCGCTTACGGCAACAAAATTAATACTTTTTTTCATAACCTCTGTCTTGTACTCCTAAATCTTTCTCCGAATTTTTCGATGTCCAAATTTTTATAAAAGTTTTTTTGTCGGGAAATTTGGAGGATTGAGAAATTCTGTCTAACTTTGCATCGCATTTCCGGATAGATGCCGCCCTGAGGCCTGTTGTCTGTCTGAAGAGTGCGAAATGGTGAATGTAGCTCAGTTGGTTAGAGCGACGGATTGTGGTTCCGTAGGTCGTGGGTTCGAGACCCATCTTTCACCCTCCTTTTTTAGAATATTCATGGGCCTTGGCTGATGCCGGGGCTCTTTTTGTTTTTTTCACATGCAATATAATATGAATGCCTCAACTACAACGAGGATGGAGTGCTCTGAGGCTGACTATCGCCGTCTGAACACTATTAAGGAGGATGTGGTCCATGGTAAATCCGTCAGCAGGGAAGAGGCTCTTTTTCTGGTGTCTTTTCCTGATGTCGATGTTCTTTGTGAAGCTGCCGACGAGATTCGTGTCAAATTCGCCGGATATACGGTGGATTCGTGTTCCATCATCAATGCCCGTAGCGGTCTTTGTTCGGAGGACTGCAAATGGTGTGCGCAGGCATCGCGTCATCATACTGGATGTGAGATATATGATTTTGTGTCAGAAGAGGAGATGATGGCGGCCGCACGTCGCAATGAGAATGCCGGAATACGTAGGTTGTCACTTGTTACGTCCGGCAAGTCTGTAGGAAAGAGAGACATATCCCGGTTTTGCGAGATGTTTCGTCGTCTCAGCGAGGAAACGGATCTATATCTGTGTGCCTCGATGGGACTTGTGGGGCCTGAGGAGATGCGGATGTTGGCAGAAGCCGGTGTGAAGCGTTATCATTGCAATATGGAGACTGCATCGTCGTATTTTCCGTCACTATGTTCCACACACACACAGGATGAGAAGCGGGCCACCATACGTGCCGCACGTGAGGCGGGTCTCGATGTGTGTTCCGGAGGTATCATCGGTATGGGGGAGACAATGGAGCAGAGAGTGGAGTTTGCCTTTGAACTTGCTGAGCTTGACGTGGATTCAGTGCCACTTAACATACTCATTCCTATCCCTGGAACGCCTCTGGCCGACACACCGCTTATATCTGAGGATGAGATAGTCCGCACCGGTGCTGTATTCAGATTCGTGCTCCCTTCCAAAACCATACGGTTTGCTGGTGGACGTCTGCGACTGTCACACGCCTCTATGTTGCGTATGCTTCGTGGGGGAGTCAATGGTGTGCTTATGGGCGACATGCTTACTACTGTCAGCAATCAGATCCAGGATGACCGGCAACTATTCGCCGAGGCCGGACTGGATTACTGACTGTATGAGCATCGGAGTGCTTGCAGATTTCATTTCAGATGCTTTTACAGAGTAGTATTATCAATGTGACGTCAAAAAGTATTATCTTTGCACCGATATGGAAAACAGCCAACTGAAATCAGTCTATCGTAATGCTGCTGAAGCCGGGCCTGTCTTGGCTCTTCCGCTTGTTGTAGTAGCGGTTTCGATTCTTTTAGTCAACAAACTTCCCGGTATGTCGTTTCTCGCGCTTCCCGCTTTGATTGTTGTGCCGTTTCTTCTGTATCGACTTATGGGGCGGCTGTCTTCCCTATATCCGCAATATAGTTCCTATTGGCCGCTTTGGCTTTTCGGCATATACAGCTTTATTTTCGCTACACTTATATGTGCGTTGCTTGCCGCTGTTTATCTTGTTTTTGTCGAACCTGCGTTCATATCCACATATTTCCACAATGCTCTCGACGCTCTTGAATCCCTGTCGGCAGAATCGGCTTCTCCTGATTTTTCCGCACAGGCCGAGGTTATCAGGTCAGCGATAGACCGGCGCATGCTTCCCTCTTCGATGGAACTGGTCGCCTCTATGAGTTGGCTCTGCGCTTTTGGCGGAGCTGTTTTGTCGGCGGCATTGGCCCGACTTTATGTGACTGTCAGGTTGCGTCATAAAGGATATGCTTCTCAAGTCCAATGAATAATAATTACATCTCTCTTTAAATCAAATGGATATATCAATCGTTGTCCCTCTTTTTAACGAGGCTGAATCACTCCCTGAACTCACGTCCTGGATACAACGTGTGATGAAAGAGAATGATTTCACATACGAGATTCTGTTCATCAATGATGGATCTACAGATGCTTCCTGGGAAGTGATCCGTCAACTTTCGGCTTCGGATCCCAATGTGCATGGGGTGGCTTTTTCCCGCAATTATGGCAAGTCGCCGGCACTCAACACCGGTTTCCGTCGTGCTCAGGGAGATGTGGTTATCACAATGGACGCAGACCTCCAGGACTCTCCCGACGAGATTCCCGAACTTTACCGTATGGTTAAGGAGGAGGGTTATGACCTTGTGTCGGGCTGGAAGAAAAAACGTTACGACCCGCTGTCGAAAACGATTCCTACAAAACTGTTCAATGCCACGGCAAGACGGGTGAGCGGAATCCGTAACCTTCATGATTTCAACTGCGGACTCAAGGCATATAGAAGGGAGGTCGTGAAGCATATAGAGGTATACGGCGATATGCACCGATATATTCCCTATCTGGCAAAGAACGCCGGTTATACCTGCATCGGAGAGAAGGCAGTCCATCATCAGGCGCGTAAATACGGTGTCACTAAATTTGGACTTGACAGGTTTGTAAATGGTTATCTCGACCTCGGGACACTGTGGTTCCAGACAAAATTCGGTATAAAACCGATGCATCTTTTCGGCCTTCTTGGATCATTGATGTTCATGATAGGATTTATCGCCATATTTATAGTGCTTGTGTTGAAATGCGTCAGCATGGCTTCCGACACGTATCATTTCTATGCCACGAAGTCGGTGTATTTCTATCTCTCGCTGGCCTGCATGGTGATGGGACTTCAGTTTTTTCTTACCGGTTTTATCGGAGAACTGATCACACGAAACAGCCCGGAACGTAACAATTATCTTATTGCGGAGGAATTCTGATGGGAAAACCGCATCTATATCTTGTGTTCGCTTTTCCATTGCTTTTTGCGGTGATTCAGGGATGTGCGTCCGACGAATGCGAGGGAAATAAGAATTCACTTCCGTTGGCGGCCTTTATGTCGTCAGCATTGGAGCCGCAGTCCGTGAGCATTGATTCGTTGTCAATTTATGGTATCGGTGCTCCGGGCGACAGTATACTTCTTGATTCGGCGGTCAATGTATCCCAGACCTTTCTCCCTTTTCGTATAGATGAGGGTTCTACTACCTACGTGATACAATATCTTCAGAAGTTGCTTGCCAGTCAGGATATGAGAGATACGCTCACATTTACATACGACATTGTGCCGCAGTTTGTCAGCTCGGCTTGTGGAGCTGTCTATATCTACGATAATGTCCGTGTGTCGCATACCACTCATTTCATAGATTCCGTGAGCTGTCCCGACGGTCGGATCACCAATGCCAATATCACCAATATATTCATATATTTCCGTGTCGATGACACTACAGCACCTTGAACCGATGCGACGGATACTGCTTCTTCTTATGGCCATACTTCCACTGACTGTTTTTGCCCAGAGGAAGGTGACACCTGTGGAGACTGACGACAAAAAGCCTGAGAAGCCCAAACTATATTATTATGACAAACATGGCAATCCACTGAAGGAACCGGTGGAGTTCCTTACGGATCTTGACACAGTGGCGAAGCCCTCATCGGGTCCGAAATATCCGTTGCTCACTTCGTTGAGCGTAGGTGTAAATTTCTTTGACGCAGTGATGCTGGCTGCAGGCCAGAAGCATGCCAGTTTTGACGCGTTTGCAGAACTTTCTCTTCATAACTGGTTTGTTCCTGTGATTGAAGCCGGTGTCGGGTTTGGAAAGACTACCCCGGAAACAGGTAACTTCACATACGTAGCCAAGCCTGCTTTCTATGCCAAGTTGGGGATCAATTATAATTTTCTTTACAAATCGTCACCGGATTATCAGGTTTTTCTTGGTCTGCGAGCCGGGTTTTCATCGTTTTCCTACGACATCAACGACATCACGGTTTCATCCGGCTACTGGGATCAGACAGATCACTTCTCGATTACCGGTCAGAAGGCGTCGGCCTTCTATGGTGAGATTCTTGCCGGTGTTAAGGTTAAGATTGTGAAGGGCTTCTCATTGGGATGGACTGGCCGATATCATGTAAAGTTTCACACCAGTCCTGGAAGCAATTCCCAGCCCTGGTTCATTCCGGGATATGGTGCGGGTTCACCGTTATCATTTACCTTTTCTGCGATATATACAATACCTCTTTCAAAAAAGGAGGCTGATTCACCGACAACCCTTCCCGAGGAACAGTAAGACGGCTTACTGTTATTGTGGATGCCGATATATTATATCGGTGTCTTCTATATATATATTTAACTATGAGTTAACTGTAATTAACGGTTTCAGGGGGATAATGGTGGAAAAAGCAGTAATTTTGCGCTTGAAAAATAGTGAAAATATAGTGAATTGACCGTATTGTCTGTAAAGTCCTAATTCTGACTTGTGAAACGTCCAGACACCGCTTTTCCGGGGCAATGCGAGAACTCTTTAGGTTTTCCCGACTCCCGGCAACGGAGTCCGTGGAATTCTTTCATCACACGGTGCGAACCGAACGAGGAGCAGTGACCGGCATATAGGGGGTGCTGGAATGTCAATTACCGGAAGAAGCGAGAAGTGTCACAGAATGTCGGGAAGACGTAAACGTGTTTCCCGGCATTTTTTCTAATAATGTTTTCAAACCGGATAATGGTATAATCCGGATTATAACTGCGGTTTTATGGTCAAATCTACGCCTTCGATGTTTCCGGAATGTTTTTGAGTCGGTAAAAATTGCATGGTTCGTCTGAAATTATTAATTTTGCGTGCAATAAAGTTCAGAAAAAATATGTCGTTTATTGCAGATAGAGTCCAGATGGAAGGACTGACATTTGATGATGTTCTTCTTATTCCGGCATTTTCTAATGTTTTACCCCGGGAGGTGAGTCTCGCCTCTAAATTTTCCAGACGAATAACTCTCAATGTGCCGATAGTATCGGCCGCAATGGACACTGTCACTGAGTGGCAGCTTGCCATCGCGATTGCCCGGGAGGGGGGTATAGGAGTGATTCATAAGAATATGCCTGTCGAAGAGCAGGCCCGTCAGGTGCATGCTGTGAAGCGTGCCGAGAACGGTATGATCTATGATCCGGTAACAATCCTCTGTGGAAGTACGGTAGAACAGGCACTTGCCATGATGGCCGAGTATCATATAGGTGGCATACCGGTCGTGGACGGCGATATGAAATTGAGGGGAATAGTCACCAACCGCGATTTGCGCTTTGAACGCGATCTCAGCCGGAAGGTGGACGAGGTGATGACGTCCGAAAATCTCGTCACTACCGACCAGAGTACAGATCTTGAGCAGGCTGCCGATATTCTTCAACGTCATAAAATCGAGAAACTGCCCGTAGTGGATGCCACTGGCAAACTGATAGGTCTGGTGACATATAAGGACATTACCAAGGCCAAAGACAAACCGTTTGCATGTAAGGACAGGCTGGGCCGCCTACGTGTGGCCGCAGGTATCGGTGTAACGGCCGACAGTATGGTTCGTGCGGAGGCTCTTGTGAAGGCTGGTGTCGATGCGATTGTCATCGATACCGCTCACGGACATTCAGCCGGTGTGGTCAAGACTCTTCAGGAGGTCAAGTCCTCTTTCCCGGAGATTGATGTGGTGGTAGGCAATATAGCCACCGGAGAAGCGGCAAAATTCCTTATGGAACATGGAGCCGACGGTGTGAAAGTGGGTATAGGCCCCGGTTCTATCTGCACGACACGTGTGGTGGCCGGTGTTGGTGTGCCGCAACTGTCCGCGGTCTATGATGTGGCCAAGGCTCTTGAAGGTACGGATGTCCCCTTGATTGCAGACGGAGGCATACGGTATTCAGGTGATATAGTGAAGGCACTGGCCGCCGGAGGACACAGTGTGATGTTGGGAGGAATGCTGGCCGGAGTTGAGGAATCTCCCGGCGACACCATCATTTTCAATGGCAGAAAGTTCAAGTCCTATCGTGGAATGGGTTCGCTTGAGGCTATGGAGAAGGGTTCGAAAGACCGTTATTTCCAGGGAGCTGTAACCGATGTCAAAAAACTTGTGCCGGAGGGAATCGCCGCCAGAGTTCCGTATAAAGGCACTCTCTACGAGGTGGTATATCAGATTCTTGGCGGATTGCGTGCCGGAATGGGGTATTGCGGTGCCAAGGATATTGATGCCCTGCATAAGGCTCGTTTCACACGTATCACTTCGGCTGGAGTGCTTGAGAGTCATCCTCATGATGTCGCGATTACGTCGGAGGCTCCTAACTACAGCAGGAACTGATATTGGGTTCAGACGATATGGAAAAGATTCTGATCACAGTCTGTGCCCGGGGAGGGTCGAAAGGTATTCCCGGTAAAAACATAAAACCTGTCGGAGGGAGGCCGTTGCTGGCCTACACAGCCGATGCAGCGAAGAGATTTGCTGAAAAATGTGGGGCGGATCTTATATTGTCTACTGACAGCGATGCAATTCGTGCAGTAGGCAAGGCCGAGGGATTGCCAGATGACTATATCCGTCCAGATTGGCTTGCCAACGATACTGTCGGGAAAGTGGAGGCGATACGTGACGCTGTGGAATATATGGAACGCAAAAGGGGGGAACGTTATGATTTTGTGATAGACCTTGATGTCACTTCTCCTCTCCGCACACAGGAAGACATAGACCGCTGTCTGACGATCATGCGTGATAATCCGGATGCTTTGACTCTTTTCAGTGTCAGTCCATGCCGGAGGAATCCGTATTTCAATATGGTTGAGCAAAAGGAGAACGGATATTTCCGGGAGGTGGCCAACGGATGTTTTGACTCCAGACAGACCTGTCCGAAAGTCTATGACATCAACGGATCTATATATGTTTATCGTCGTTCGGCTCTTGAATGTGAGCATCCGCGGGCAGTTTCGGAACGTGCCTTAGTCTATGTGATGGAGCATTTGTGTTTCGATCTTGACGAACCCGAGGATTATGACTATCTGGCTTATCTGATAGATACCGGGAAAGTGAATCTATAAGTAATACTGGTAAAAATTAGTACATATACAATTTATAGGCCGGGATTCCGTTACTGAAAGAGGGACGGAATTCCGGCTTTTTATCAGAATGCTTGTAATTTATTTCTGCGTCGGTTTTCTGCTATGCCTATATTAAAGTATAAATCAACCTGATACAATATGAAAAAGCCATTTCTGGCAGTATCCGCTGTCGCCGCAGTAGCGTTGGCGTGGGCCGCAAAAGACCCGGTGATCATGACAGTCAACGGCGTCGATGTGCCACTATCTGAATTTGAATATCTTTTCCACAAGAACAGTCGCCAGCAGCTGGAGGCCCAGCCTCTTGACGAATATGTCGAGATGTTCAAGCTCTATAAGCTCAAAGTGGCTGATGCGCTTGCTGACCGTCTGGACACCCTTCCGGCTTTCCGAAAGGAGATGGAACAATACAGAGCTGAGCTGGCTGCTCCGTATATGGCTGATTCTACATATATATATTCGCTTGTAGATGAATATTTCGATTGGAGTCGGGAGGAGGCCCAGGCGAAACATATAATGAAATTCAAGAAGATGGGGGCTTCGAATGATGGTTCCCGTGCCTCGCTTGATTCTATACGTCAGGCTGTGGCAGCCGGTGCCTCCTGGAGTGAGCTTGCCGCCAGATATTCCGATGACAAGGGTTCGGCCGACAAAGGTGGTCTGATGAGTTACATTACTGTAGGCAAATTTCCTTACGCTTTCGAAAAAGAGGTGTTTACCCTGCCGGAAGGGAAAATATCCGAGGTGGTGGAGACCCCTAATACAATGCATATAATAATGGGAGCCAAACATCGCCCGGCATGTGGTAAGGTTCTTGCTTCCCATATACTGAAAATGGTGCCCCAGAGTGCTTCTCCGGAAATGCAGGCCAAGGCAAAACAGGAGATAGACAGTCTGTATGCTGTGGTAAAGGCTAATCCGGGTCAATTTGGTATGGTGGCTCGTGAAAATTCCGATGATAAGGCTTCGGCACGTCAGGATGGCCGTCTGTCATGGTTTTCTGCCGGAGAAATGATACCCGAATTTGATGAGGCCGCTTTCGCGCTTGCCGACGGTGAGATATCCGAACCTGTAAGGACTCAGTTCGGATGGCATATCATCATGCGGCACCAAAGTGCTCCGGCTCCAGATCGCGATGAGATAAAATCATTGGTGTTCAACCGTATTCACAATGCTCAGGATCCGCGTTTCAATATGGTGATGGAAAGGCAGACAAATAATCTTCTTGCCCGACATAACGGTCAGGTACTTGAGGCTCCCTTTGCCGAGATGACCGCCTACATTGAGAAGAACGGACTCGATTCGCTGTTTTATGTGCGGTTTGCCGATGGCCCGGAGGCCGATGTGACCCTAATGACTCTCGGTAAGAAACCCGTGAGGAAAATCACACGCCGGGATTTCTTCTCCGGAATGAATCGTATGGTTATCCCGAACCCGCAGGCTGCTCTTAGTCAGTTTGACAGATTCCGTATGTGGACAATAAACCGTAAGGCTGCTGATGCCGAGATGGAACGTCTGGCTGCAGAGGAGCCGGACTATAGAAACCTTCTCAACGAATATCGCGACGGCAGTCTGCTCTATGAGGCAAGTGTCCGCAAAGTCTGGGACAAGGCTGCTCGCGACACAGAAGGTCTCAAGGCTTATTTCAATGCCCACCGTGCGGACTATAAATGGGATCGTCCACATGCCAAAGGCTGGTTGGTACAGGCTGCTGATGACAGCATTGCTTCCGCTGCAAAAGAACTTATGGCAACGCTCCCTGTAGACTCGATGGTATATAAGGTACGCAAAGCATTCCCCGGCAAGATACAGATCGACCGTGTGTCGGTGCCGAAGGGAGCCAATGCCATGGTGGACTATCTCGTGTTCGATGGCCCGGAGGCGCAGCCTAAGTCATCGAGATATACGGTAATGTTCATGTATGAGCCTCGTGTGGTGGATCAGCCCGAGGAAGTGGATGACGTACGGGGACAAGTCACCACCGACTATCAGAATCTTCTTTCCGAACAATGGACGGAGGAACTGAAACGGAAATATCCTGTAAAGGTAAACCAGAAGGTCTTGAAAAAGGTGAAGTGATATCCGGTTACAGATCCGGAATCAGATTCCGAGATCTTGCGTTTGAATGAAACATATTCCTGGCGGTCCGACCTGTATGGTCTGGCCGCCTGCGATATGTATGGCAGAGAGCGGGCGAATTGATATAAGGACAGATTCAAAAAAAATGATTACCTTTGCAGATTGAGATGAAATGCTTTTCTCAGATATACGTTATATTGTCGGTAGCGATGTTTTCCATGGTTCTGGGGGGATGCGAGAAGAGTGAATCCACTCCGGTATCCGGAGATGTCGCGTTGCTGAGCGTGGGAGACTCCTCGCTGATGCTTTCCGATGTGGTACGTCGGATCCCGGAGGGATTGGCAGAGACAGACAGTGTTGCCATGTTCAATTCGATTGTGGATTCCTGGATTCAGGATATGCTTCTTATAGATGTAGCCTCGGAAAATCTTCCCGATATGGAACGTATCGATCGTATGGTGGCGGACTACCGGAATCGGCTTATAATGATGGAGTACAGGAAAAGGATGAAAAATGACGCGCAGTTTGCGGTGCGCGATGCCGATATAAAAAGCTATTATGAGGCTCATGCCGATGACATGCGTCTGGAGCATCCTGTGATCAAAGGCATCTATATAAAAGTGCCGTCGAATGCCGACCGCATTGAAAATGTGCGTCAATGGGTGTATGCCGCCACCAGGGAAAGTGTGGACAAACTGGAAAAGTACGGCTTGAAAGGAGCTATGCAGTATGACTGGTTCGTAGACCGGTGGGTGGACTGGGAAACGGTGGCTGACCAGATACCATACAGATTTTATGATGCAGATGCTTTTGTGGAGTCTACAGTCAATTTTGAAACGGAATATAACGGATCCACATATTTTCTCCATATATCGGAATATCTGAAAAGCGGAGACGTGATGCCCTATTCTTTTGCGGAGGAACAGATCCGGGAGATGATTATGCAACAGGGAAAACGGGACTCTGACCGACGTCTGATGCAGTCGTTGTTTGACAATGCCGTCAAGTCAGGACGTCTGAAACAAGAGAGTTTCGATCCGGTAAGACATAAGATGCTCCGTCCGTTGCTTCCGGCCACTGACCCTGTGGTTGCAAAAACAGGAAATTGAAAAACAAAGTTTAGAAAATATAAATAATCCCGACATAAAGTGAGACTTAAGACTATAGGCATAGTGTTTGCGGCTGCTGCGATAGCTGCTGTGGCGCAGACCAAGACCAACATCATCGACGAGGTGGCCTGGGTGGTAGGTGACGAGGCGATTTTCCGCTCCGATGTGGAAGAACAATATTCACAGTTACGCAGCGAGGGAGCTCTTCCTCCGGGGAATCCGTTCTGTGCCATTCCGGAACAGATGGCAGTGGAGAAACTATATCTCCATCAGGCGAAACTTGACACCATCGAGGCACCTGCGGCACAGGTGAACAGTGCGGTGGAGAAGCGTATAAATTTCTTTATCGCCAATCTCGGCTCAAGAGAAAAAGTAGAGGAATATTTCCGCAAATCGCTTCCACAGTTGCGCGATCAGCTCACGGAGGTGATGAAAACCCAGTATATTATTGATCAGGTTCAGAATTCCTTGACAAAGAATGTCAAGGCAATCCCGGCCGATGTAAGGAAATATTTCGATAAACTTCCTCCGGACAGCATCCCGTTTGTTCCTATGCAGGTGGAGGCCCAGATCATCACGATCAATCCGACCATACCCCAACAGGAGATAGAGGATGTGAAGGCACGTTTACGCGACTATTCGGATCGTATAAACCGTGGGGAATCGGATTTTCACACTCTTGCCATAATGTATAGTGAGGATGGTTCGAACATGCAGGGTGGCGAACTTGGATTTCACAGCCGGGCTGACTTCGTGCCTGAGTTTTCTGCAGTGGCTTTCAATCTTTCCGATCCGAAGAAAGTAAGCCGTATTGTGGAGACCGAGTATGGCTTTCATATAATACAGCTTATAGAGAAGCGTGGTGATCAGGCGAATGTAAGGCATATTCTCCTCACTCCGAAAGTGTCCACACAGGAACTGACTTCCGCTGTCAACCGTCTGGATTCACTCCGCAAGGAGATTGTGGCCGGAAAAATACCTTTTGAGGAGGCTGCGCGATACATATCGCAGGATAAGGATACGCGCAATAACAAGGGTCTGATGGTAAATCAGAAAACCGGAAGTTCAAGATTTGAGATGCAGGATCTTCCACAGGAAGTAGCCCGTCACATCGAGTCTATGAAGGAGGGTGATATCTCCGAGGCTTTCATTATGAAGGATCCCAAGCGCAACAAGGACGTGGTGGCAATTGTGCGTCTGGCCCGACGCACCGATGGCCACAGGGCAAATCTGAGCGATGACTATAATCTTCTCAAACAGATGTATGAGACATATCGGAAAGATGAGATCGTCAATGAATGGGTAGAGAAGAAAATAAAAGAGACATACGTGAGGATCGAGGACGGCTGGGACAATTGCGATTTCCGATACAAGGGTTGGACTGCCAAGTGATGTAGTCCGCGTTTCAGATCAGGAGATGAAGGTATGCGGAGTCTGAGGATTTCCCCGATGAGATGGCTGGCGGTGGCTGTGACGGTTGCCGTGGCTTCAGTCATGCTTACTTCGATTGTCACTGCCCAGAATGCCAAAAAAAGAAAGACTGCGCCGGTGGAGACATATACCCGTCCTAAACCGACGCGTCCCATTCATCCCGAGATACCTTCGGCAAACCGGTATCGTCAGGACAAGGTGTTTCTTGAGCAGGCGGATTCGCTGTATCGCCGGGAGGGGGATATAGAGGAACACCAGATAGTGAAGGGGGACGTGAGATTCCGTCAGGGTGGTATGTGGATGTTCTGCGATTCTGCCTATTACTATCCGCAGTTGAATTCCCTTGATGCTTTCGGACATGTGAAGATGCAGCAGGGAGACACACTTTTCGTATATGCCGACAAGCTTTTCTACAACGGTGACGAGCGCAGGGCGCGCCTTAGATGCGGGCCATCAGAGCGTACTGTAAGAATGATTAACCGTGATGTGACGTTGACTACGGATTCTCTCGACTATGACCTCAACATGGAGTTGGGATGGTATGCCTACGGGGGACGTATCGATGACAAGGTCAACACTCTCACTTCTCTCTACGGGCAGTATTCCCCCTCTACAAAGGAGGCCGAGTTCTATCATGATGTGGTATTGGTAAATAACCGTGACGGCTTTCGTATGCTTACCGACACGCTTCTCTATAATACTGCCACTCATATCGCCAATATTGTAAGTCCGACGAAAATCGTAGGTGAGAACGATACCATACTTACAAAAACAGGATGGTATAATACTGCTTCCGACATTGCGGTGATGAACTCCCGTTCCACAATCATTCACCGGGACAGCAACAATAATGTCACTACGCTTGAAGGGGATTCTATAATCTATGACAAGGCCACGCGGATAAGCCGGGCGTACAGCTACCGCGATGCCGGAAAAATCCCGGCCCCGGTGGTTTTGACCGACACGGCCCACAAGACGACTCTTGTAGGTGGATTTGCCATGTATAACGACTCCACCCGTGAGGCATTGGCATCATCTTATCCGATCCTTATGGAGTATTCAAGGCCTGACACGCTCTTCCTGAGGGCCGATACTATTCTGACATTCATAGAGACACGGATGGTGTTCCCTCCGCTTCCACCCGATACGGTAGCGGGAGATTCTGTCGCCATTGATTCTCTCCCGGAGGTCAGACCCATATTGACTCGCGACAGTTCTGCGATGATCCCAAAAGAATTTCATGTGGCGAGAGCTTTTCATCGGGCTCGTTTTTTCAATCAGGATCTTCAGGGAGTTGCCGATTCGATGGTGGTGATTGAATACGACTCGATTCTTTACATGTATACCAAACCGATTGTATGGAGCGGGGAACGGCAGGTGTATGGCAATGAGATTCAGGTCCATTTCAATGACTCCACGGCCGACTGGGCTTTGTTGCCCGATTACGGAATGATGGGGGAATTGGTCGAAGAGGACTTTTTCAATCAGCTTTCCGGACGTGAAATGAAAGCCTGGTTTGAGGATAAGGACCTTCGTAGGCTTGATGTCAGCGGAAATGTGCAGACCATATTCCTTCCTCAGGACAACGATTCCACATATTCACGTCTGGTAAACGCGGAGAGCAGTTTCTTGACTCTGGATGTGTCGGATCGTAAACTTGACCGTCTAAAGATGTGGCCGGAGGTAACAGGCTCTACGACGCCTCTCTTTATGGTGAAGCAGAATCAGCATTTTCTCCCGGGATTCCAATGGTATGAGTCCATACGGCCAAAACGCGAATGGTATGGAGACCGATGGCATTGGGCCGACGATCTCGGAGAGGTGTCGGAAGATCTTGAACGATATTTTGCTGCCCCGTCGGAAACTCCGGGAGGCCGTCGTTTCAGCTCTATGCCTGTTCCGGAGAATTCTTCTGAGACAGAAGTGATACCGTCGTCAGAAGAACCGTCGGAAGAATCCGTAACTGTTTTTACGGAGGAGGGTGAGATTGTCAGTCAGACAGAAGAAACAGAATGAGTGATATTATACGACTGTTGCCGGACTCAGTGGCCAACCAGATCGCGGCCGGGGAGGTAATCCAGCGACCTGCGTCTGTGATAAAGGAATTGGTGGAAAATGCTGTCGATGCCGGTGCCACGGAGATACGTATTTTTGTCCGGGATGCCGGTAGAACTCTTATTCAGGTGATAGACAATGGTAAAGGAATGTCTGTCACAGATGCCCGTATGGCGTTTGAGCGTCATGCCACATCCAAGATCAGTCAGGCTACCGATCTTTCTTCTCTTCGTACTATGGGTTTCAGAGGCGAGGCACTGCCTTCCATCTGTGCTGTTGCCCAGATAGAAATGAAAACGCGTACGGATGCCGATTCCATCGGTACACATCTGATCATCAATGCGTCTCGCGTGGAGATGCAGGAGCCGGTCGTATGTGAGCGCGGGACCAATATAATGGTCAAGAATCTTTTTTTCAATATTCCTGCCCGGCGTAAATTTCTCAAAAGCGACAATGTCGAGGCGGCCAACATCATGCGGGAGTTCGAACGTCTTGCATTGGTTAACAACAATATCCGTATGTCGATTGACCGTGGCGGACGTCCGCTTGACTTGCGCCCCGGATCGTTCAAGCAGAGGATAGGTGATCTATGGAAGAACAATCTCAACATGCAGCTTCTGCCAGTCGAGGTAGACACTGCCATGGTGAAAATAAGCGGATTTGTCTCACGTCCCGAACATTCGAGAAGACGCAATGCTCTCCAGTATCTTATTGTCAATGGGAGGAACATGCGTCATCCTTATTTCCACCGCGGTATAATCAGTTGTTTTGAAAATCTTATCCCATCTGATTCCCAACCATGTTATTTTTTGAAATTTGATGTTGATCCTGCCTCAATCGATGTCAATGTGCATCCTACCAAGAATGAGATAAAGTTTGAGAATGAACAGGAGATATGGAGAATCCTGACATCTGCGATAAGAGCATCTCTGGGTCGGAATGCAGCTGTGCCTTCGATTGATTTCACCGAGGAAATCATTCCAATCGAACCTTTACGTGACGGGGAGATTCCGAAAGCCCCAAGCATGGAGGTGCCGGGAGGTTATAATCCGTTTGAACGGTATTTCAATTCTGATGTTGGCATCGGAGAAAAGAAGCCCCAGAACGAAAGTCGAAGGAATGGTGTCGGAAGTCAATGGCGTCCTACACGTCAGTCTCAGAACTGGGAAACGCTTTATCAGTCGTTTATGAATCAGAGTGAGGGTAATGATGTGTCATTGCCCAAGGAGGATCCGATACCTGTTGTTGATGCTTCTGAGACCCCAGATGCCGTATGTATGCAGTTGGCTGCAAAATATATACTTGTTCCTTCCCGGGAGGGACTTCTGATCATAGACCAGCATAGAGCACATGTCAGGATTCTTTTTGAACATCTTATGGCTTCGGGTGGTAGTGGAGAGACCCCGTCACAGCAGTCGTTGTTTCCGGATGTTGTAAACCTTGATGAGGTGCAATGCAGTGCACTTGAGGAAGTCAAAGAGGAATTGGAGACTTTCGGATTCCGACTGGAGCCGGTTGCGGAGGGAAAATGGAAAATCACCGGTGTGCCTGCTCCGCTTCATGATGCGGATCCTGGTTCGGTTATTATACGGATTCTTAGCTCTGTATGTGATGATTCGACTGATTACGGACGAGAAGGATCACCTATACGTGATATTCAGGAAAAAATGGCACTTGTCATGGCTCGTTCGGCTGCAATCCGTCGTGGGCAAAGACTTTCTGTTGCGGAGATGGAGCATATAGTCAGCGAACTGTTCAGCCTGTCCTCTCCGGCTCTTACGCCAGAAGGCAACCCTGTCTACAAGATTCTTGATGTATCCCAGATAGAACATCTTTTTTAAACCACCTTATCAGTACATTTTGGGTGATCGTTTCCATATACGGATCTGTAAATGGATGCGGTGTGTCTGATAATAGAAAAAAACCGGACCCCTCGTGGTGTCCGGTTACGATGTGCGGTCTCGTTTTCCATCCTGATAACACTTAATCAATTTATGGGGTAGTCCCAATATGTCTCTTTATAATGATTCACATCATAGACTACAAGAGATTCTTCTATCAGCCTTCGGTTGCCGACCACACACCAACCGACTTTCACGGTAGAATTAGGACTACCGACGACTGATATTATTCACTACTTTTTCACTGTTATTCTTCAGTAATTTGGATAACTTCAATTTGGTAAGGCTTTTCTTTACATCGTCATCAGACGAATGTCTGAGTATTTTTACCTCCAAATTAAATTTTGTTGCAAAATTAGTAATTTTTATATAAAATTAGCTAAATTTTATGTTAAAATATGTAAAAGAGGACTTATAAAAAATAAACGGATAAAATTGGCATGGTACGAAATGCACAAGGAAATTGCAGTGCTGCAATTTCCCAAAGGTGTGGAAAGCTTGATACGTGAAAGTCGGGTGCTTCAAACGAACGGGCATCTGTATCCCTAACGGTCAGAAGAGGATCGATATTGTTATGTAGCTGCGTTCAGAGTTTGATTTCGGTGAGATCCACAAGGTGGTTCACTATGGCATAGATTGTAAGACCGGTGGCACTGTGGATTTCAAGTTTACGGGCTATGTTGCGTCGGTGTGTCATGACAGTATGGATTGATAGAAACAACCGATCAGCGATTTCCTTGTTGGTCATCCCTTTCACAACCAATGTTATTATCTCTTTCTCACGTGTGCTGAGAGGTTCTTTATCCGGTTCACTTTCAGTGGTACCGATTGCGAGTTTTCTCATCTTTTCCGCCATAGATGGGAGGTCCTCCACGATAGACACCACGTCGTCATAGAGTGACCGTGTAGGGCGGTCGATTGGACTGATCTCGATGGCTACGATCTTTAGATCGCTGGTTTCTAAAGTCTCGCGAAGATGCTGGGGAGCAAATGCGCCTCCGAAATTAGGATTGACCACTACTATGTCGACCGGATTGTTTCGCAGGCAGTTTATAAGGTCCGGGTATGTATGGGTCTCGATAGTCTGTGCCTGCAGTCCAGGCAATCTTCGCAGACAGAAGCTGAATCCTGAGGATATGACAGGCGATGTCTCGGCAACTACAATATGAATCTTTTCGGTGTGTCTCATCGATCACCCCCTTTCGCGGCTGTTTCTCTCTCCAAGGACACTATGGCCGGAACCAGAAGTTCGTCCTCTATAAGACAATGACTTTCCAATTCCTCTTCGCAGCGATATATGTCATAAAGTACATCATTGAGCAGATTGACGTCGGCGTCTACCGGTCCGTATTTGATTATGATGCTTTTCAGTTCATGAAGGCTGGATGACACTTCTTCATGATAATCTGAATACGTGTGGATATTGAAATTAGGCAATTCAATATTTTCCATAAGAGACTCGATGTATCTGAATACTGTCCGGTCTTCATATTCCATGTGTATGCGCACCTTAGTCACGTATTCGTCGAAGAATTTCAGAATGAGGAATGATACCTCTCCTGTATCGGTCTTTATGCCGTCAAGGAGCTTTCTGCGTATTGACGGTAGTAGATAGTCAAGAAAATATGTATGGCTTTGCTTGAGATATTGAAGAAGGGAACCTATTGATATTGTGCCGGCCATATCGGCATGTGTGTAACCGTCGACTATAAAATTGACTACTGTCAGGAAGGTGCCGCAATCCACTCCCTGTGCCTGACATACTTCGGAGACAGTCATGTCGCCGAATCCGACATGGATGCCGAAACGGGTCATTACCTGTATAAGACGGTAGTCATCGGCAATAAGTGATGCCATTTTTCTGTCGGGGGAGTAGTGGTATTTGGATTCCATGGTTGAAAGGTTTTAGATAAGTTCCGATAGACATTTTCCCGACCGGGCTAATACCTGTCGGGATAAATGCCTAACTTAAATCTAACTCTAATAACTATGCGCTTCACAGCTGGCTGATGTTGTCCCGTTGTCGGAGGAATCTGCCAATGTATGGCGTGCCGGTGATTTCCGGGGGTGAGTCAGGACTTTGGGTCAGTGTCCCTTCTCTCACTGCAAAATTACTACTTGTCTATAGTACCCGCAATCCCGAAAAGTAGGTATTATCAGAGGTGAAATATACCTTTTAGTAGTGATTTAATATCTTTGTCGGTGTGAGAACAGCATTCAAGGCTTTTTCCTTACGGAGAAACCGAATGTGCCGACGATAGGCCCGAGCTCCATGTAGCTGCCATGGTTGTAGGCGATTAGTTCAGCCTTTTCCAGATCCAGACGTCCCGTGACAGGATCAAGATATCGTTTGTCGGCCCGGATACCCAGAACCTCGGCGATGAACATGGAGTGGCTGCCGAGTTTTTCGATGCGTTTAACCCTGCATTCGATCGAGAGTGGAGATTCGTCAATAGTAGGAGATTTCACTTTCTCACCTGGGATCGGAGTCAGTCCGGTCTCTTTCCATTTGTCGAAGTCGCGTCCTGACCGTACTCCGGCCCAGTCGGTGGCCCGTGCCATTGCTTTTGTGGTCAGGTTGAGAGTGAACTCCATACACCGTTCGATCAGCGGGTATGATGCTCTTTCCGGACGTACGGATATGTAACACATTGCGGGGTCGGTGCAGATGGTGCCGGTCCATGCCACGGTCAGCATGTTCCATTCCTCCGGTGTGTCCCCACATGTGACAAGTACTGCCGGCAGAGGATAGATCATTGTCCCAGGTTTCCAACTTTCTTTCATTTCAGTACGGTCGGGTCTACGTGCAGTTCATGTTCGCAATAGTGGCAGCGGAGAGTGGTATCGTTGCGGTCCGCAATCTCAAACCGGGAGGGTATGGGCTGGTTGCAGGTAACGCATTTTGGATTGTCACACGTCACACGTCCGATTATTTCGTCAGGCTGTCGCACGGGTTGCCTGTCCACCACTTTGCTGCCTTGGAAGGGGACATAGTCGGGTATCTCGATACCCATGGCGGTGCATATCATGGCTTGCCGTGCAAAAAGACCGTTTTTTGCCTGTTGGAAGTAATATGCCTTGGGACTGTCGTCCACATCTTGTGCGATCTCATTTACACGGGGCAGCGGATGCAGCACACGCAGATTGTCTTTGGCTACGTCGAGCATGGATGCCTCCAGATTATAGAGATCCTTTACACGCTCATATTCCATAAGGTCGGAAAAACGTTCGCGCTGCACACGTGTCATGTAGAGTATATCGGTATCCGCGATTATTTCGGGCGAGAATTCCGATGACTCCCGGTATTGTATTCCGTTGCGTTCGCAGAAGGAACGGAATTCCTCAGGCATTCTCAGTTCCTCGCAGGCCACAAAGTTGAATTTCACACGGAAATGGCTCAGAGCCATAAGCAGAGAGTGGACAGTGCGGCCATATTTGAGATCCCCCACCATCGTGACCGTGATGTCGTCAAGACGTCCCTGGGTCTTGTAGATGGAGTATAGGTCAAGCATCGTCTGGGACGGATGCTGATGTGCGCCGTCGCCGGCATTGATCACGGGGATTTCGGTAACTTCAGAGGCGTACCGTGGAGCTCCTTCCAGATAATGACGCATGACTATAAGATCCACGTAATTGGCAACCATCTTTATGGTGTCCTTGAGGGTTTCCCCTTTTGAGGTGGATGTCGCCGCCGGGTCTGAAAATCCGATTATGCGTCCCCCGAGGCGGTTTACAGCGGTCTCGAAACTCAGACGTGTGCGTGTGGAGGGCTCAAAGAAAAGTGTGGCGACGATCTTCCCGTCAAGCAGTTTGCTGTTGGGGTGGGCCTCAAAATATGCGGCAAGCCGGATGAGTTCAAGGATTTCATCTTTCGACAGATCGGCTATGGAGACGATGCTGCGTGTTTTTTGCGTTGATGCTGCTTGTTCGCTCATATTGCTTAAGAGGTCTTAGAGGTCGTACATTTGTACGGTTAAATGGTTTAGATTATCTTCCGGAATTTGAGATTCGTTTACGTAGGGCCTCGTTGAATGAGTCTGCTTCAAGAAGTTGGTCGAGAGACAGATGTAGCCGATAACGCCAGTAGTGTCTTGGATTCGCGGGGTCGTTGATCTGTTCCTCCCGCGGGTCGTTGCGTCTGAGATTGCTGTCGGCAGACAACCAGTCTTGAATGGGATTGATACAGAGCATCGACGGGCTTGCGAGGAGAAGATCAAGAATTTTATCGCAGATCCATGGCTCGGCGAAGAAAGGTGCTTCTCCCGGTTCTCCGAGTACATTGTTGTAGTAATTCCGGGTGGTATTGCGGTCGCTTTCCCACCATCCGCGTATTCCAGCCATGTCGTGTGTGGAGGATGTGCATACTGAATTGTAAGGGTATCTCCAGGTGTCGCCGAATCTGAGATGCGGATCTTTCGGCATACGTTGTATCTCAAGAGAAAGGATCTGAAGATGTCTCATTACACCGGGCACACAATCCGGGATCATACCGAGGTCCTCGGCGCATGTAAGCATTCCTGTGGAGAATATGATGGGTGGAAGTTTCCACATTGCCTTGCCTGCCCAGAAGCCATTGTGTCTCCGATAGAAGAAGTCATTATAAAGACGGTCGAAACACTGCCGTTCATAATCGTTCAGAATCCGGTATTGATACGTGAACTGTGCCGCGATACGTGGATGATAATGCCCTTTGCGCGTTGGGTCCTCGATGAAGAGCACATCGTCGAGAAGACCGAGTAATCCTTGTTCGATACGTATGTTCTTGTCAGTGTTTTCGGCTTCTGCAAATATATCGGACACTTTTCTCTGGTTGTCGACTTCCTCTCGCAGTCTGTACCGGTCTTCTCCGCACTTTATGAGGAAACGATCTCTGGCTTCATCGGCGTATTCGCCGAAGAAATCACTGAGCATCCAGTCCAGAATAAGCGGACGGGTCTGTACATCAGGATTGATCCAGAAATCATAGTTGTGGCGCATCTCCTCGGGAGGATACGGTAGTGCAGGATTGAAATATCCGAGTATGCCGTGTAGCGCATCAATAGGAATCTGCCATATTCTGAAAAATCCGAGTATATGGTCGATGCGGTAGGCGTCGAAATATTCCGCCATTTTGCTGAAACGCTGTTTCCACCATCTGAAACCGTCGCGTCCCATCTCTTCCCAGTTGTAGGTCGGAAATCCCCAGTTCTGACCTAGAGCAGAGAAATCATCCGGTGGAGCACCTGCCTGAGAATCCATGTTGAACAGTTCAGGGTTTTTCCATGTGTCGACACTTTCGCGTCCTACACCTATCGGAATGTCGCCTTTGAGCACCACTCCGTGCAGATGGGCGAAATCCCTTACTTCCCGGAGTTGTCGGTCGAGATGGTATTGTTCGAAGAGAAAAAATCCGGTTTCGTCAGGATTCTCTTTGAAAAGGCGGTCAACGGCTTCCGTACTATAAACGGCATATCTGTTCCAGCATGACGTGTCTGGGGTTCCGAAACGATCGCGGAGAGTCCGCCATGCGGCGTACGGGCGCAGCCATTCCGCATTTTTATCCAGAAATGACTTGAAATCAGCGGATTCCATCTGAGAGTTCCCTATCTGAGCGTAGAGGGCACGCATGTATTCCTCTTTGAGTGCTGTGACAGACTCATAGTCTATCTGAGGAAGACGGTTGAGTGCGGCTCCGCGTTCTTCGAATTCTTTACGCTTTTTTCTGTCTTTAAGTGTGCCGACTGCTGTAGGACGCACGAACATCGGATGGAGGGCAAACGATGAGTTGGCACTGTAAGGATAGGAGTCCGTCCAGGTTTTTGTCTTTGTAGTGTCGTTTATCGGAAGGGTCTGGAGAATGTTCTGCCCCGTTTTCTCACACCACAGAATCATTTTCTTAAGGTCAAGGAAATCGCCACATCCGAAATCGTCATCGGACCGGAGTGAGAACACAGGGACAGCTGTGCCGGCTCCTCTCCAGTCATGTCGCGGATTGGCGAAACGGAGTCCCGACAATATGACAGTCTCATCGACAGAAGCCGGTATGTTGAATATCCTGTTCGGACAGTCTTCCCACACGGCTGTTGTGTCATTGTGATCTTTCCTGACTATTACGAATTTATATTCAAGAGGAAGAGAAAGTGTGTCAAGAGGGATGTTGGCTGTCCAGATGGGAAATCCCGAATCATTGAGACGCAGTGCCTGTGCCGGATCCCAGTTGCCGAGAATCTCGCATCCACCGGTTATGGCAAGAATCTCGTCCGGTTTCACCATCGGGGCATCCACCATGATGTTAAGAGTACCGGCAGTCGGTTTCAAGGGCTGGTCTGGCACGGTACGCATCATTATGCCGTTGACAAAGGCAGAGGAGTGATAAGGAAGTTCCGGAGGGATCTCCTGCCATGAATCGAAGATCTGATACCGGTCGATTCCTTTCCCTTTATTGAAAGAATGTGGCTTCCCCCATTCGTGTCGGCAATGCCCGTTGTCGTGCCTCATTATATATCGGTATGAGAAAGAGGCTGGCACCGATGGAACTTCAATGCTGGCCTCCCATGAATCCGGGCTTGCCGGACTCATGGGAAACGCTTTGTCGGGATCACCTCCGCCAAGGGCCGGGATATCCCCGCAGATGAAGAGTGACTCTCCCCACTGGGTGCGGTAATTGATGGTGAAACGTATTTTCATTGTTCTGGAAAATGTAGAATTTATTTAGGAGCTATGGGTTGTCGGTCATCCGCACTTTGATGTGCCGCATGAAGTACATATCAGGCACCCTTCCTGATAGATAAGTGTCTCGTTTCCGCAGTGTGGACATTTCTGTCCCGATGCTTCGGTACCGTTGGGAATATATTTCTTCAGAGCACGTTCCACGCCGTTTTTCCAGGTATTGATACTTGTGGAGTCGAGTTCAAGACCTCCTACGAGTTTCAAAACCTGATCTATAGGCATGCCGTAGCGTAACACTCCGGAAATCAGTTTGGCATAGTTCCAGAATTCCGGATTGAACTTTTCGCTCAGTCCCTCGATAGTGGTTTTGTAGCCACGTTTGTTGATGAACTGGAAATCGTAGCGTTTGCGACCGGTCTCGTCTACCGCCTTGATGATTTTTCCGTGATTCACGCTTTTGGGACAGAAAATGCCGTCGTCATCATCGGCCAGACCGGTGAATATCTCGTATGGTTTACCGTCGGCCAGCCCAACGAATGCTATCCATTTCTCCTTGTTGTTCTGGAATCTTACCACGTCGGCCTCCAGTTCGATCGGACGCTTGACAAGGTGTTCCGTCTGAGCGATCAGTTTGGGAGCCGGTTTCTTTATCGCTTCAAGCACATTGTTGCGCGAGCCGTCGCGATACACTGTACAGCCCTTACATCCGTTTTTCCATGCCTCCATGTATAGGCTTCCCACAAGCTCTTCGCTGACATTGTTTGGAAGGTTGATGGTGACGCTGATGGAATGGTCCACCCATTTCTGCACGGCTCCCTGCATGCGGACTTTCTCAAGCCAGTCCACATCGTTTGAGGTCGCCTTGTAATAGGGTGATTTTTTTACCAGTTCGTCAAGCTCCTCGGTGCTCATGTTCTTTTTCGGCTCTATGCCGTTGATCCGCATCCACTCAAGGAATTTATGATGATATACGATATATTCCTCAAAGGCGTCGCCCACCTCGTCGATGAAATCAATGGTAACGTTGGCATCGTTGGGATTGACTTTGCGGCGACGCTTGTATACGGGCATGAACACCGGTTCGATGCCGGAAGTTGTCTGAGTCATCAGCGATGTGGTGCCGGTGGGGGCTATGGTGAGACAGGCGATGTTGCGTCGTCCATGCTTCTTCATCTCTTCATAAAGTTCTGGGTCAGCCTCACGCAGACGGTTTATAAAGGGGTTGTCCTTCTCCCTTTCCCAGTCGTAGATTTCAAATGCCCCTCTTTCTTTTGCCATATTCACAGAGGCACGGTAGTAGGCCAGAGCTGTCTGTTTATGTACTTCAGCGGAGAAATCTGTTGCCTCTTTGGTGCCATAGCGCAGTCCGAGTGCCGCCAGCATATCTCCTTCACCTGTGATGCCGCAGCCGGTACGCCGACCCTGAAGAGTTTTCGAACGTATTTTCTTCCATAGATTCAACTCAGTCTCCTTCACCTCGTCGGTTTCCGGATCCTTTTGGATTTTCTCGATGATGCGGTCGATTTTCTCCATTTCAAGGTCGATGATGTCATCCATGAACCTCTGGGCTTTCCCTACGTGTTCCCGATATAGATCGAAGTTGAACCGCGCTTCGGGTGTGAAGGGATTCTCCACATAACTGTAGAGGTTGACAGCCACAAGACGGCAGCTGTCGTAAGGACACAGCGGTATCTCTCCGCATGGATTTGTGGATATGGTCTGGAATCCGAGATCATCGTAGCAGTCGGGCACCGACTCGCGGATGATGGTGTCCCAGAAAAGCACTCCCGGCTCCGCACTTTTCCATGCGTTGTGCACAATCTTTTCCCAGAGTGTCCTGGCATCGGTCTCATGGGTATAACTGGGGGTAGGGGAGTCTATGGGATATGTGTGGATATATTTTTCTCCTGCCTCTGCCGCATGCATGAACTCATCGTCGATACGCACCGATACATTCGCTCCGGTTACTTTCCCTTCGGTCATTTTAGCATCGATGAATTTTTCCGAATCGGGGTGTTTGATGCTCACCGACAACATTAGTGCTCCGCGTCGTCCGTCCTGTGCCACTTCTCTTGTTGAGTTGCTGTAACGCTCCATGAAAGGCACAAGGCCGGTGGAGGTGAGTGCGGAATTCTTCACCGGACTTCCCTTGGGGCGTATATGTGAGAGATCGTGGCCTACACCGCCGCGCCGCTTCATGAGTTGCACCTGTTCCTCATCAATCTTGATTATGCCACCGTAGGAATCGGGTTTTCCGTCGATTCCGATTACAAAGCAGTTGGAGAGCGATCCTACTTGGAAATCATTGCCGATTCCAGCCATCGGACTGCCCTGAGGCACTATATATCTGAAATCCTTGAGAAGGGAAAAAGCCTCCTCTTCACTCATCGGGTTGGGATATTTCGATTCGATACGGGCAATCTCGCGGGCTATGCGGTGGTGCATGTCGTCCGGGGTAAGTTCGTATATATTCCCGTAGGAATCCTTGAGGGCGTATTTGCTTGCCCATACACGGGCTGCCAGTTCATCCCCTTTGAAATATTTAAGAGAGGCATCGTAGGCTTGCTCGTAGGTGAATTTTTCAGGTTTCATGTTAGAGAGTCTATCATTTTGTCATGCTGGCTTGTCGCGAGATCCGGCACGTTTTATTTTGTACGGGCGCAGATTGTCACGAATGTGCTCAGTTGTTACAATGCGTTTAAAAGCTCTGCAAATATCGTAAAAAATTTTGTTTTGGAAAACTTTTTACTGTGATTGGATGATGATGTTTTCTTTGTTTATACTGGTAAATATTTGTACTGTATATTATTACAGATTTTATCTACACGATGGGAATCTATGTTGTGGAAAACTTGCGCCAATATCGGCTTTTGAAAATATTGTATTCTATATCATCCGTCATACGTGCGTTTACTGATAATACAGTTTGCGGCCGGCATCTTTCGAAAGATTCCGACCGCAATAGTGAAAGTTTCACCAAGGATGGATTTTACGATGTCCGCAGACATCGCTGCACAAACTCAATTTCTTGCGGTCTCACTCAATTACCGCTTTACTCTTATTCACTAACTAAATAACCAAAACACGCCGCCTTAACGGATAGGACGCGGCGGCGTCATCACATTTGCCTTAATGCTTGGCAAAGTTAGGAATTCCTTTTGGAAATCTGTATTGCCAATGTTTACCGATTCCGGTATACTGTGGACGGAATCAGTAAATATATTTTCCGAATTCGTGAATTCGGAAAATATTTATAAGACTGTTTGAAAGAGAAATAGCGGTTTTGTGACCTTTTGATTATTTCTGGGCCAACTTGAGGTATCTGGAGGGAGTGACACCTGTCACTTTTCTGAATGCCGCGATGAAATTAGTGGAGGAGCGGAACCCCACGCTTTCGGCAATGGCTCCTATTGTGAACTGTCCGTAAGCCGGAATGTCAGACATTCTGCGTAGAGCCGTCAGTATGCGGTATTCGTTGATGAATGTTCTGAAATTTTTACCATATCGGTCATTGATGCATGCTGACACATATTTTGCGTTCGCTCCGACAAGGGATGCCAATGAGGATATGCTGAAATCCGGATCAAGCCATTCTTCGGATGTTTCCATTACTTTTGCTATTTTGTCGGCAAGTTCTTCCGAAGCCTGGTCGGAAAGGCCTCTCCGGGCATGGTGTCCGGTTTCATCCTGTTCGTCTGTCAGGTTGTCCGTATCGATGTTTTCAGTTTCTTCAGACTTGAATGTTTCTGTCAGATTGCTGTCATCCGTGTCTGTGTCGGCACTTATGGATGTCATGGTTCCTGAGTCCGCCGGCATACTATCCATGTCATACCTCCTTGCGGCGTGTGCCATTTCTTTGTTACTCTCAAAAATCACTCCGTATGCTTTGCGGAGTCGACGGGAGTTTCTGACCCATAGAAATATGCCGACTGCAATACATACAAAAATAATCAGACCGAAAAGAATGGCTTCAAGTTTAGTGACTTTGATCTGAAGGGTCTTTATCTTATCGTTGTTCCGTTTGCTCAGATTCTCTTCATATTGTTCAGAAATCCGGAGGAAAGCCTCGTTGTCGAGCAGGGAATCTTTGTAAGCGAAATAGCGGTCGAGATGTTCAAGCATTTTCTCCCTCATATCCGGCATGCGTGCGTAGATACACATATATCCACGTTCCACATCGGCCATCATGGAGACCACATTGTACTCTTTTGACAGTTCGGAGTATTTTTTCAGCCAGATCAGAGCCGAATCCGTCTGTCCCGCCTGTTCATACATCTGGAACAGTTCTGAAATAGGAGTGAGCTGGAAGCGGGGTGAGACTTTTCCTGATGTGGCAGTCGTATATGCCTCCCTCATGAGGGTTATGGATTTCTTTTTGTCTCCGAAAATTCTCTGATACAGCGCACGCCGGACTGTTTTGACAAACAAGTCGAGATCCTTGTTGTCGATGGTCAGGCTGTCGGCCTGTGCGAAATATTTGTCGGCCAGTTTATGATCGTGCAGATAACATGCCGATAAGGCAAGGTTGTTCACTATCCGGGCCTCACGGTCCTTGTCGTTGAGTTTGCGGGAGAACCGTATGGCGGTGTTGTAGTGTCGGATCGCTTTTCCGTAGTCGAAATAATGGAAGTGGATGTTGCCCAGTATATGGTAACATGCGCTTTGGGCCGAATCGAGTGGTGCCGAGGGTTTGAGATCAGCCGTCAGTCGTATGAATTCATGGCAGTAGTGTAGCGCGCTGATATTGTCACCACGTTCGTAGGCGGTATTTGCGAGTCGAAGGTTCTCCATGGCTTCTCCATTAGGAGGAAGCAATGATGATGATGTGGCAGCGTGTATGGAAAAGGCCGTTATGACCGCTATGAGGATAAGAAGGCAACGGTCGGATAGCCAGCCGGAGGAGGGTAGTCGGCCATGTGTAGTCATTGGCGTAGATAAGCTCATACCAGTCTCTGAAGGAGAAGATGGTATATTCCGGGAGAAGCAGCCAGGCCACATATACCACGGTCGTTATTGTCACGCCAGATAGTATATCGGGCCCCTGCCTCTTTTGCAATCAGCCTTCCGGCCGCCACATCCCATTCGTGCAGGTCCATCTCCCAGTATGCATCAAGAAATCCGGCTCCGACATACGCCAGATCCATTGCAGCCGAACCCAGACGGCGCAGGCCGCGCACGTCTGGCATGATCCGTGCCACATTTTCCAGGTTATTGTCGGGGTTTGTGCCTTTGTCTACAGGAAATCCTGTGGCTACTACTGCAGTCTGCAGTCTGGTTTTGTCAGAGCATTGGATAGACTTGCCGTTGAGCCATGCCCCTCCGCCTCTTACGGCGTGGAATAATTCATTGAGATAAGGATTATATACCACACCGACAAGGTCATCAGTGCCATCATTCACGCAGATGGAGACGCAAAACAGCGGAAGTCCCTGACTGAAATTCGTGGTGCCGTCGAGTGGATCCACAATCCAGCGGAGTCCGCTGTCGGGATTGCCTGAGGCACCCGATTCTTCTGAAAGCACTGAGTGGTCCGGAAAGCGGCGGTTGATTTCCGATATTATGAATGCTTCCGCTTCCCGATCGGCTGTGGTGACAACATCGCTGTCGTTCAATTTGTTGTCAATCCGCAGACCGGCATGCCGAAAATGGCGGAGATGTATCTCTCCGGCTCCGCGGGCTATGGCTATGGCCGCCTCAAGGATGGCATGTATGTCTTGCGGTTTCACATAATTCATTTTCAGTGGACTTTCTATGTGGATCTGACGTCTGCTCAGAGTGTCATTTTGTCGAGACTCATCTCTGCGAGTGATCTCATCGCACCTACATGTTTGGAGAAATGGTCTGATGCGGTATGAGCGTCAAGAGCGGCCTGATCGCGCCATGTCTCGCAGATCATGAGGTGTTCGGGGATAGTGGCACTTTCAAACAGGTCGTAGGCCTTGCAGCCCTCTTCCTTGCGGGAAGCCTCCACAAGAGCTTTTGCCTCTTCAATCACTTTCTCCCGGTTTTCGGGGCTGACCTTTATAAAGCAGTTGAGTCGTAACATGTCGTTCTTTTTTTGATGTTATTCTTTCCGTTTAAGCCGGAAAGAGGGTTTCCATTTGTCGCTGAGCACCAGACCTCCGATAATCAGCACACAACCGATGTAGCCCATCATGTAGATTACCTCTCCGATTACAAGGAAGGCGGCGATCATGGTGACAAGTGGCTGCAGATAAAGATAGTTGTTGGCGGTGACAGGTCCAAGCGCATTGATCACCTGATTCCAGATCATAAAGGCGGCGCATGAGCATATCAAGACGAGGAAGAGGAAGTTGAGCATGAATTTCGGTTGTGCAAGATCGAAAAGCAGTCCGAGATGATATGGCTCGGTCTGGAATGCGAGTATCGGCAACGCTGTCAGCACCCCGTAGAAGAAAAGTTTGCGTGTGATGAATACAGAGGAATAGTGCGGGATGAGATTCTTGACCACAATAGTATATATGGCCCACGACAATGAGGCTGTCAATGCCAGCAGATCGCCTTTCGGTTTGATCACGAATCCCTCACCATGGCTGAATATGATGCAGAATACACCTGCCAGAGCCACTAACGAGCCGATTGCCTCTCCGATCTTTATTTTTGTCCGGAAGATTATCGCCACAAGGATTGTGGTGAATATTGGAGAGACAGACGCCAGAAGCGATACGTTGCCTGCGGTGGTATAGTTGAGGGCAAAGTTCTCGGTGATGAAGTAAAGTGAACCGGAACAGATGCCGCAGATTATGAAATTCAGTTCATCACGCCAGTTGTTGGCGAATATTTTCTTGAAAGATAACAGCAGAAGCATAATATATGCGGCGGTAAAACGGTAGACAAACATTTCTACGGGTGTGAATCCCCCGCCCCCCTGGTCGGGAGGAAGCATCAGTACTTTTGTGCATAAAAAGGAGGTGCCCCATGCGGTGGCGGCCAAAAGTGCTCCGATGTGGGCTATCGCTTTGACGTATTTTGAGTTGCGCAGGCTTCTGGATGCGTTCATGGTTAAGTTAGCTCTTTTCTTCGTGTCGGAAGATTTGGAGGCTGTTAAAAAACGACTGTTGATTTTCAGACAGCCTCTTATGTTTGATGGTGCAAAAGTAATAAAAAAGTATGAAATTGCCAATCGGAGATCTCTTTTTAAGATTATCCGAAATCCGGAGGGCAACAAAACCGATTACGTTGAGTTATAGAATTAGACCGGGTTTGCATCCGGCGGATTAACTTGTTGAACAAAGATATACCCTGAATTGATATGATTCCACATTCGAAAGTGTCAGTAAAGTCTGCAGGCAGAGGTGTTGCTTGGAAGGTAGTGGCTTTTGTGGCGGTTTTCGCCATAATGGCTTCTCTGGCGGTCTTGCGCGAGGGCCGTCTGTTCGGCCATTCTTTCGCAGCTGAGAAAGAAACGCCAGGTATTGTCAGGAAAGGGGATTCGTATGTCATCAATACCTCCGATGCAGGAAAGGGTTTCACCGGATATGCCGGTCCGGTGCCGGTGGAGATATATGTGACTGGCGGACGCATTGATTCGGTGCGGCCTCTGCCAAACAGTGAGACTCCTGGATTTTTTGCCCGTCTGGAGGAAGAGGGACTTGTGTCGGCATGGGATGGCAAGACACTTCGTGAGGCGGCATCGATGCGTATGGATGCTGTCAGTGGAGCGACATATTCCTCGGATGCGTTTATAGGCAATGTGCGTGCGGGCGTGGCACTTGCTTTGGAAAGTGATGTGTCGGACAGTGTGGACACCGCTACTGCTCCCGGCAAAGCGTGGAAACTGGCAATTGTACTGACTGTGATTCTTTGCGGAGCTGTCGTGCCGCTGTTTGTGCACAACAAGAGATATCGTATTGTTCAGGAGATACTGAATGTAGGTGTTCTCGGTTTCTGGGCCGGATGTTTCATCGACTACGCGATGATGTTGAAATTCTTCTCCAGTACTCCTGTTTTTACTCTTGCTTCCGTCATCACTGTGGCTCTCCTTGTGGTAGGACTGATCTTCCCTCTTTTCGGAAAGAGCAACTGGTACTGTGCGTGGATATGTCCGTTCGGATCGTTGCAGGAACTTGCCGGACGTCTGACTCCCAGTAAGATGCGAATAGGACGCAAATGGATGCGGTTTCTTGACGGTTTTCGTCAGGCGTTGTGGGTGGTGCTGATGCTTCTGCTCTATGCCGGATGGGGTGCCGGATGGATAGATTATGAGATTTTCAGTGGATTTGTCGTGGAGAGTGCTTCGTGGATTGTGCTGGCTGCCGGTGGACTGTTCATTGTTCTTTCACTCTTTATCAACCGCCCTTTCTGTCGTTTTGTGTGTCCTACCGGTACTCTTCTTAAACAATTATAATTTCGTAAAGATATGAAACCTTATCATTGGTTGATCCTTTTGCTTAGTGTCGCTCTGATCATAGTGTCGGTCCGGCTTGTGTATGTGCTTTCAGAGAAGGAGAATGCCTCAGATGGAACTGACTCGGAAGCTGCTCTTGAATGTATCATGACACGCGCGAGTGTACGTGATTATCTCGACAAAGCTGTTCCAGACACTATTATTGAAAAGATCCTCCGTGCAGGCATGGCCGCTCCTACTGCAAGAAACAGACAGCCTTGGGAATTTATCGTCATCACAGACCAGACTCTCAAGGATTCCATTTCAGACTCCTTTGAATATGCCACGATGGTAGGCAAGTCGGCTTTTGATGTTGTGGTGTGTGGCAACAGGGATCTTTGGGGAGACAATGACACTCATGAGGTCGGCAACTGGGTACTCGACTGTTCGGCTGCGACGGAGAATATGCTCCTTGCCGCTCATGCCCTCGGACTCGGAGGGGTATGGTGTGGAGTATATCCCAATCCGGAAAGGATTTCCAAGCTGTCAGGACTGATGCGGCTGCCTGAGAATCTGGTGCCACTTAATATCGTCTCTTTCGGATATCCGGCTGCGGAAGTGACACCGAAACAGAAATGGGATCCGGCTAAGGTGCGGTATAATCCCGGTCAGGACTGAGGGGCGATCCTTGTCCGGCTTGAACGGGAACGACGTACATATCTTACAGCAAGAAGACCTAAAAGAGGGAGAGCGGTTCCGACGATGGAATATAGGATCCAGTATCCGTCGCCCTGAAAATCGTGTACTACCATGTGGCATCCGACTTTGCCCCATTCCAGTCCGTAGTGCCATACTTTCAGTATACTTACGGCTTTGAATGCCAGAATATGGAACACCAGTATGTAGAGTGTGTTGTCTCCGATGAAAATCATCATGTCGCGCAGACGGCCTTCATGTCTGTCGAGAAGTTTCGCCACGTAGTGAACGGCCAGAAATCCAGCAGTACCAGTGAGTGGCAGAGTCCAGATGTCTTGAAGAGTGCCACGATGGTTCATCCCGCTGAAATGGAGTTTTCCGGCAATGCATATAAAGATAAAATAGAGAAGAAACAGCCAGAGGTTTTCCCGTATGGACGGTTCGAATTTCCGATACAGGACGCCTATTCCGAAAAAGAACAGTCCCCAGATCTCGCGCATGCCTCCGTTTGGAATCACGTGTATCTTATAATTGCCTGTTATCCGGAATGCTGTGAATGCCAGTGCTCCTAAACATATCAACGCTACTGCCTGAGTATGACTGATGCGGCCGGTGCCTGTGAGCACGCGGTAGAGGATCAGAAATAGTATCGAGGCTACCAATAGTCCCCGGAAGAACCAGAAGGCACCGGCATGAAACTCGTCGTAGCCGGCCATTCCGGTTATCATCTGCATCAGTCTTGACCCGGCTTCATGCCAGGAATAGGGATGTGTGACGCCGCCTGACCAGTTTCCGTATGTCTCGCTGAGAAGTCCTACATTAAAGCATAGATTATGGATCAGAAAGAAAAACAGACTCCATTTCAGAAAGGGGAGATACAAACCCTTGAATCTACGTGTGCAGAAATCCCACGGATTCTCGGCATGCCTTGCCGAAAAAAAGTAACCGGCAGTGATGAAGAACAGAGGCATGTGGAACGTATAGATGATGCATGTCAGAAGGCCGGGGGCTTCTGCATGGCCTATCACCATGAGTATTATCGCAATCCCTTTGCAGATGGAGATGGCTGTGTTTCGTTTCTGAGAGTAGGTGGCTGATGGTTGGTTCATGAGTATCGGATACCTGATCGGTGCAAAGGTAGCGAATATTACGGAGAAATTGTGAATGTGTGTCGCAATTTGTACTGAAAAGGTTGGAGTGTGGATTGTTGTGCTCTATAAATTTGTGGTAGTTTGATTGGTTAATAAATGTGATGGATTCTGAAACGGTTTGCAAAAGGACATGGCTTCTGTAAATATGCTGCTGTAAGTGTGAAATAGCGATAGTACTGCATATTTATTTATAAAATATCGTAAGTAATTGAAATTAGGGAGGTGAAATGAATATTGGTGTATTGTGGAAGTTAAGATGGGTTGAAATGTTAAATTAACATAAGTTAAAAGCGTGTGATTTCTTTTATCTTGCATAGATTAATGACTATCTTTGCAAACAAATGGCATGCTGATAGAATTCCCATGACCGGTAATGGGAGGTTGGTTTAACTCATCTTGTCTGTTCATACGGACGGGAAACAAAAATTTTCTCACAATATGCAGAAATCATTCAAAGAAATGGGTGGGATGCTCACAGTGCTTCTTGCGTTTGGCTCTTTTTCCTCAGTTCATTCAGAGATAATCCGGGTGCAACTGCCAGACAAAATGATTTTCAACATCGACACTAATGCCACTACGGCAGAGGTGGCTGCTCTTGTTCCGGCAGCTGCTGAAAATCCTGATCTGGTGCTTCCAGATGAGATTACCTACGAAGGCAAGTCATATAAAGTGACTAAAGTCGGGAAGAAAGCCTGCCTCAATAATGGCCTTTTACAGTCGATAAAGTTCGGGAAATACATTACAGAAGTTGATTCTGCGGCATTTGACGGAAGCAATAAGCTTGTAAAGGTTGAGATGAACGACGCTGTGCGTAAACTCGCCTCGCTGGCTTTCGGAAACTGTACTTCCCTTGATACTGTGACTGGCTTGGAGTACACTACCGAATGGGGTGATTATACTTTTCAGGGCGCAAAAGCTCTTACAGAGTTTACTGTTCCGAAGTCTGTGACAAAAATCGGTCTTAACCCTTTCCGATCTTGTTCGGCTTTGAAAACAATCAATGTTGAAAATGGGAATCCTTCGTATATTTCGGTTGACGGAGTATTGTTTGACAAGGAGAAGACCCTTCTTGTGAGTTATCCGGTTGGGAACGGGAAGGTGTCTTATGCAGTGCCTGCCGGCGTCAAGATAATCGGTGCGGCTTCCATGCGTAATAACGCTGTCATGACATCGGTTACGTTCCCGTCTTCGCTTGAGGAGATAGGAGACATGGCACTGGGAGTATGTGGTCTTAGATCCATAGAGATATCTTCTGGAGTAAAGACAATCGGCGCGGGAGCCTTTTTTATGAATAACGATCTTGAGTCGTTGACAGTCTCGTCCGACAATCCTTTTTACAAGGCTATCGGGGGTGTACTGATGACAAAAGATGGAAAGACCCTTGTCGCCACTACGGTCATGAATGGTGAATTCACAGTACCGGCAGGAATAGAGAATATCGGCGCGTATGCGTTCTATGGGCAAAGCGGTCTTACTGGTGTGACGTTCTCCTCATCGATTAAAAAAATCGGAGACAATTCATTTTACAATTGCGCAAATCTCAGGAAGGCAGTGTTCAACGATGGGTTGGAAACAATCGGGCGTCAGGCATTCCAAAATTGTCGGATGCTTGCGGAATTGTCACTTCCTGCGTCGGTACGTGTGCTCGACTATCAGTCGTTTACTTATTGTTCGGGATTGACCAAGGTGGTACTGAATGATGGTCTTGAGGAGATTGGCCCTCTTGCATTTTATGGATGTTCACTTATTCCGGAAATAACCATACCAGGAACGGTGAGGTCATTTGGCAATTCAATTTTTTATAATTGCACATCTCTCACTAAGGCTGTTCTCGGCGAGGGTCTCTCTGAGATTCCCAGTATGTGTTTCGCCTATTGTAAGGCTCTGATATCAGTTAACTATCCGGCATCATTGAAAAAAATAGACAGTGGAGCGATGTATCAGACATCTGTGACCAAAGCAGATTTAAAAGAAGGAATCGAATTTATTGGCGATGCGGCTTTTGAACTCGCGGATCTGACAGGCCCGGTAGTATTGCCGAACTCTGTTAAGACAATTGATAATTTTTCCTTTTCCTGGAATGCGAAAATGACCTCGTTCACTTGTGGCACAGGTCTTATAAATTTGGAGCATCATGCTCTTCATATGAATGAATCTCTTGAGAATGTCATCCTTAATGAAGGCCTCCAGACAATTGGTGCCAATGGAATATCTGTAAATCAAAAACTGAAGACTCTGACGATTCCGTCTACAGTGATGTCAATCGACTCTCTGGCGGTAAATTTCGACACATCGATGACTGATCTCTATATGCTTCCGGTCAATCCTCCGGCAACAAACGGTCGTATGTATAATGTAGATGCATGGGATGGTTATTCAAGTGTGACACTGCATGTACCCTCCTCCTCTCTTGATGCATATAAGGCTCACGAAGAATGGGGGAAATATGTTAGAATTCAAGGAGACCTTTCCGGTATCTCCACGATTGAGGGAAATGCAGAACTTACGGTCAAGCAGATATATGACATCAATGGTAATTGTGTTTCAGATCCGGTTCCGGGCACAATCAATATTCTACGTATGAGCGACGGATCCGTAAGAAAAATAATGGTTCCTTTGAATTGAAATGCCTTACATGGGATGACCATCAATAAGTAAAGGTCTGTAATAATATAAGATAAGGAGTGCCTTGAATTTCAAAGCACTCCTTTTATCGTCGTTATTATTTTAAGCGGAAAATTCCGTTGGAATTATGGCTCCTCTACGAAGTCCTCTTTTCCTACGCCACAGACGGGACATACCCAGTCTGAAGGAAGGTCTTCGAAAGCTGTTCCGGGAGCGATTCCATTGTCCGGATCACCCTTTTCAGGGTCGTAGATCCAGTCGCATACTTCACATCTGTATTTTTTCATAGTGTATATGTTTAAGAAAGGTGCAATTTACATTATCAGAACGCTGGTGATACGTTGTTGGTTTGACAGATAATAATATAAAATCAGTCACGGTTATGACTATTTAACATAAATTAAGTAATTTTATTGGGGGGGGAGTTGGCGGGAATATGTAATTTTGCCTAAAATTAATATTCCTCTGTATTTATGCAGAGAAATTGAATTTAGAAGTAACTATATTATTTATTCTAATGAAAAAAGGTTTACTATTATCTTTTTTGGTGTGTGCTTCGATGGGAGTCTACGCGCAGATGGTGGGAAAATCCGGTGATCTCTACTACAAGTTCAACAGTGCTGATAAGACTGCGGCGGTGGCGAATGCCTATTACGATGGCAATGACATGAACTGTTATAAGGGGGATATAGTGGTGCCTCCTACGGTCACGTATAATGGTGTCGAGTACTCGGTCACTTCTGTAGGCCAGTTTGCGTTCAATGACTATGATGAGGTGACATCGGTGACTCTCCCCTCAACGATTCTGACTCTTGATGAATATTCGTTTGATTCCACTCTTCTTACGGATCTGGTAATTCCTAATTCAGTGAAGACTATCGGTGTCTCTGCGTTTCAGTATTCAAAACTGAAAAGAATTACCTTCGGATCTGGAGTGGTCAGTGTGGGCAACAATGCTTTCAAAGAATGCACGTCGTTGACAGAAGTGGAATGTCTGGGTAAAACTCCGTTTGAAATCCAGAGCGGTACTTTCCCGGCCACTGTAAAGAAAAACGTTACGCTCAAAGTGCCTGCCGGGTCGGTCGAAGTGTATCGGAATGCAGCCAACTGGGCCGGTTTCAAGGCATACGAGGAGGTCGAAACCGGCACGGTGTCGGTCGATGGAATATGTGTCATCGATGGTATCTGTTACAAGCTCACCACGCGCCCATACGATACCGATCGCATGGAGGCTGGTGTCAATGAGCCGAACTCGGGTATGGAGTATTCCGGGGAAATCACGATTCCGTCGGAATTTACTTGTGACGGTAAGCAATACGTTGTCACTGGGGTAAATTACGGTGCATTCTGCTATCAGTCAAAAGTGACCGCGATTATACTTCCTGAGACATTGAATACTATTTCGAATCATGCTTTTAGTGAGACTTCGGTTTCAAAGCTCATTTTGCCGGAGAAAGTAAAATCCATAGGTATGTATGCTTTCCGTAACTGTGCGGGTCTGAAAGAGCTTGTTTCCCTTAATCCGAAGGCACCTGCTGTGGAAAGCACCACATTTGCTGGTCTTGATGTGACCGAATGCGCGCTTTTCGTTCCCCGTGGATGTGTTGAGGCTTATAAGAAGAATACGGTATGGAGTAAGTTCAATACAATTCAGGAGTATGCTGACAGTCCCGTGCGTCCAGAGTCGGTAACTTTGTCTTCTTCTGAAATAAAAGCTTTCAAAGGTAGTGTGTATAAACTTACGGCCGTGGTATTGCCGGATGACAGCACGGACAAGACTGTTGAATGGAAATCGCTCAATACGGATGTTGCCACTGTGGATGATGACGGTACAGTAACACTTGTAGGTGCAGGCGTGGGTAATATAGAGGCGATTTGCAACGGTAATACTACGGTTAGTGCGATGTGCCGTGTGATTTCTATAGAGCCGAACCCTACGGTGGATGGTCTGAAATATCAGCTGTTCTTTGAAAAGGATACTGGAACAGAAAGGAAAACTGCGACTCTGATCCGTGGTGATGCGGAGTACAAAGGAGATATCGTGATTCCAGAGACAATCACTCCCGGCGGTATCACCTATACGGTGAAGGGAATCGGGGCAAATGCTTTCGCACTCTATAAGAATGTGAAATCTGTCACGATCCCTGCATCGGTAGATACGATCGGATATGATGCTTTTCGCCAGTGTGAAGGTCTGGAAAGAATCAATATCAGCTCGCTCGACGATTGGTGTGACATCCAGTTTAAAAACCGCAATTCCAATCCAATCGCCATTACCGGTTCTCTTTATCTAAACGGTCAACCTGTGACTGAGGTCAATATTTCGGAAAGAGTGAAGGAAATACGTCCATTTGTGTTCCAGGGCCTCTCTGCCCTCCGCAAGCTTACCATTGCTTCGGGAGTGAAGATTATAGGGCAACAGGCTTTTTCAGGAACTTCGATAGAGAGTGTTACCGTTCCGGCTTCCGTGGATTCGCTTGGGATATCCGTATTCAAAGATTGCTCCTTGCTTCGTGAGGTTTCTATGCCGGAAGGCATCGGGCGTATTCCTCAGGGGATGTTTCAGGGTACTGGCCTCCGAGTATTTGATGTCCCTCAGAGTGTGAAGACAATTGATGCGCAGGCTTTCATGTCATGTCCTGATCTGATTTCAGTGGCCCTTCCCGACCATCTGGAACAGATAGGAATGATGGCGTTCTACGATTCTCCTAAAATCCGCTACATACGCTGTGTCAATATGACTCCACCTGTGTTTTTCACTTATTCGGGAGATCCGACAGATTATGGACAGGCATTCTCGCCTGAAATATGGCCTGCGTGTGAACTTGTGATTCCAGCCTCGATGTTCGGCAACTACAAGAAATGCGCCGGATGGAAGAATTTCAGAAGCTGGGTATACTGGCACGATGGCGATGAGATGCCTGTGGAGGTGAAACTCACTCCGGACAGTTATATCGGCAAACCTGGAGACAAATTTACTCTCACTCCTTCCCTCCTCCCTGCTGATGCGGATTTCAAGACAGTGATTGTCACCAATTCCAACCCTGAAGTGGCAACGATAGGAGAGGATAATGTGGTTACTCTTCTGACTGACGGCACTACGACGTTTACCGCATATTGCGGACTGATCTCCTCGGAATGTACTGTGACTGTAGACTCGCGGTATGATTCCGTTGAAGAGATCGGTGCTGACATGGATGGAGACGCGGAGGTTGAAATCTATACATTTGACGGTGTGAAGGTATTTGCCGGTCTCCGTAGCGGATGTAAATCATTGCGTCCGGGACTCTACATATTGAAGTCCGGATCCAGAACTGAGAAAATAATAATCAGGTAACGATTCAAAAAAAATGAAAAAACAAATTTTATTAGCTTTTGCAGTGTCTGTCTCGATGATGACATTTGCTGCATATGACGGAGAAGAAACGGTAGACGGAATCCGATACGGATACAACAACACTACGATGACCGCCGAAGTGAAAATCAACGAAGTTTCGTACAGCGGAAATATGGTGATTCCTCCGTATGTGAACAGCGTGCAGTTTCCAGCGAACAGATATACCGTAACATCTATAGCTTCCGGAGCGTTTATTGGGGCAAACATGTCTTCTCTAACGCTTCCGGAGACTCTGACATCGCTTGGGAAGTATTCTTTTGAGGGAATCGTCATCCCGGAGCTTGTGATTCCCAATTCCGTGTCTACCATAGGTTCTTGCGCTTTCGACGGAGCGAAAATAGGGAAGATAACCCTTGGCTCAGGTCTGACCAATATCGACGGCAACGCTTTCAGGGATTGCACGACTCTGATCGAGGTTGTGAGCCTGAACACGACGCCGCCCTTGATCTCCGGCAACACGTTCCCGGCGGCGATAAAGTCTAATATCACGCTCAGGATGCCCCCCTCGGCTATCAATGCCTATAAGACGGCGACTAACTGGAGTGGTTTCAAGGCGTACGTTCCCATAGGACCGGTGAATGTCGACGGGATCTGGTATCAGCTCAATAATACGGACAAGACCGCGATGGTCATGTCTCCCTATCGTCTGAGTGTGGATAAATATTCCGGAGATCTCAATATAAAGGAGAAGATATCTTCCGAGGGAGTAGACTATACTGTCACGGAAATCGAGGCGGAATGCTTCTATCTATGCCAGGCAACGGCCATCAATCTTCCAGAGACCATCACCAAAATAGGCTGGGAATCGTACTATCAATTGAAACTCATCGATAACTACGTGATACCCAATTCTGTCAGTTTGATTGAGCATGGAACATTCTATCAGAACAGTATGAAGACCATAACTCTCGGAAGCGGTCTGCAGACAATCGAGTATGACGCATTCGTCGGATGTTCGAATCTGACAGATGTTTACTCGCTTGCAACTGTTCCGGCTACGATTGCGGCTACCACCTTCCCTGCCGCAGTGAAGGCCAACACGACTCTTCATGTCCCTTATGGCACAGCAGAAACCTATAGAAATACCACCAACTGGAATGGTTTCAAGAACTATGTGGAGATGGATCCTCCGACAATAGATGTCACAGGAATCACACTTGACCGGACAGAATTTACCGGTTTCTCCGGAACATCCTTCACTCTCGTCGCTACGGTCAAGCCAGATGATGCCACGGATAAGACCGTGACATGGACTTCTTCCAATACTTCCGTGGCTACGGTGGTTGACGGTGTGGTATCGCTTGTTGCGGAGGGCACTGCGGTCATTACCGCCTCCTGTGGCGGATATTCCGCGACATGCGACGTGACGGTTAGTTCGGCTGTCGGTGTAGAAGGAATCGAGGATGTAGACAATGACGAGGTCCGCTATTTCAATCTTCAGGGTATTGAGATATTCGATCCGGTCCGGGGTCAGTTGGTCATCGAACGCAAAGGTGACAAAGTGCGTAAGGTGATTGTTCGGTAAAATACAGGTACCTGTATTCGGAACATACATCAAAGAGCGGTGGACTAATTCCACTGCTCTTTTTCGTTGGTGTACCCCCATCTTGATGGAAGTCGACTGCAAGGAAATAGGGGAAATATTTGGAAAATCGGACGTGTGTGCGTACCTTTGCAACGGATTTGGCCTCAAGGCCGCTCCGCTGCATGAAATGGCATCGTCATTATCCTTGCAACAGGCACATGAAAGGTTGTCGGAATTTCTGACTCTCAATGAGATGCGTCAGACTTCGGAACGATTTGCCATCCTTGAGTCCGTATGGAAGATGAAGCGGCAGTTTGCTGCTTCCGATTTGATGCGACGTCTTGAGGAGGAAGGTTTTCATGTCAGTCGTTCGACAGTGTATCAGACTCTGGAACTTCTGTGCAGATGCGGACTGCTGAGTCTGTTGCCGCTTGAACCGTCGGAGACACGGTATGCTGTGGCACGTCCTGGTTTTCTTCATCTTGTGTGCACTTCGTGCGGAAAGATCCGGGAAGAGAAAGATCCGACGGTGACGGCCCATTTCAAAGGGCGGAAATTCGAGGCATTCACGCCTGCATATTTTTCCACGGCGGTCTACGGCGTGTGTTCCGTCTGTGCGCGAAGAGCCAGAAGGAAGTCGAAAGCCGCAGGGAAGAAAAACTGACCTCTATTAAGAGAATACATACACTACTACAGACTATGGTTAAGGCAGATGTGCTACTTGGTCTCCAATGGGGAGACGAAGGTAAAGGGAAAGTGGTTGACGTGCTGACTCCGCGCTACGATGCGGTAGCGCGCTTTCAGGGAGGTCCCAACGCCGGACATACCCTGGAGTTCGACGGCAGAAAGGTTGTGCTCCGTTCGATTCCTTCCGGAATATTTCGGAACAATGTGAATTATATCGGCAACGGTGTCGTGCTTGATCCGGTGCTTTTCCGTCAGGAAGCAGAGACTCTTGAGAAAGAGGGGGTGAAGCTGACAAAAATATTGAAAATCTCCAAAAAAGCCCATCTTATACTCCCCACACACCGGCATCTCGACGCAGCCAATGAACTGGCGAAGGGAAACGCTAAGATAGGTACTACCGGCAAAGGCATAGGTCCTACATATACGGACAAGATCTCGCGCAATGGTCTGCGTGTAGGCGATATATTCAATGATTTCGATGCAAAATATGCTGCTGCGAAGAAACGGCACCTGAATATGCTCAAATCGGCAGGTTATGAACCTGATCCGCTCGTAGCGGAACAGGAATGGCTTGACGCCCTCGACTATCTGCGCAGATTCGACATTGTAGACAGCGAATATGAGCTGAACGCGATGCTTGATGCTGACAGGAAGATTCTTTGCGAGGGAGCACAAGGCACGATGCTTGACGTAGACTTCGGATCATATCCGTTTGTCACATCTTCCAATACCGTAGCCGCCGGGACGTGTACCGGTCTCGGACTTTCGCCGCACCGTATCGGGGATGTATATGGAATATTCAAGGCGTACTGCACGCGTGTCGGCAGCGGGCCATTTCCTACGGAGCTTTTCGACGCCATTGGCGATGAACTCGGGCAGAAGGGTCATGAATTCGGGGCTGTGACGGGACGGAAACGTCGTTGCGGATGGATTGACCTTGTGGCATTGCGTTATGCTGTCATGATCAACGGTGTCAACCGCCTTATCATGATGAAGGCCGATGTCCTCGACGGTTTCGATACAATCAAGGCGTGTGTGGCCTATAGGATCAACGGCAAGGAGACAGACCGTTTCCCGTTTGATGCCGCAGTGGAAGATATAGAACCGGTATACGTGGAACTCCCCGGATGGAAGGCTGATCTTACACAATGCAGGGAGGCGTCCGATTTTCCTGAGGAATTCAAGGCTTATATCAGATTTGTGGAGGAGAGACTCGGCGCACCGGTCTATATAGTCTCCGTAGGCCCTGACCGACAACAGACCATAATCCGCAAAGAGTTGTAAACAGACATAATAACAATAACAATCTTAATTTCATAAAGAAACCATGGCAAAAGTAAAACCTTTCAAAGGCGTCCGCCCTCCCAAGGAGATGGTGGAGGAAGTAGTATCGCGTCCCTACGACGTACTCAATTCCGAAGAGGCCCGCAAAGAGGCTGAAGGCAACCCCAAATCACTCTATCATATCATCAAGCCGGAAATCGATTTTGAACCCGGATTTGATGAGCATGATCCCAAAGTCTACGAAAAGGCTGTTGAGAATTTCCACAAGTTCCAGGAGAACGGCTGGCTCGTGCAGGATGACAAGGAGAAGTATTACATCTATGCACAGACCATGGATGGCCGCACACAGTACGGTTTTGTGGTTGCAGCCTGGGTGGACGACTATATGGAAGGCCGCATCAAAAAGCATGAACTGACCCGTCGCGACAAGGAGGAAGACCGCATGAAGCATGTACGCGTCAACAACGCCAATATCGAACCGGTGTTCTTCGCTTTCCCCGACAATGAGGTACTTGAGAAGATCATTCGCGACGTTACTGCCGGAAAGCCTGAATACGACTTCGTTACTGATGACAACTTCGGTCACACGCTCTGGCTCATCGAGGATCCGAAGACCATCGAAACTATCACTGAGGAATTTGCCAAGATTCCGAACCTCTATATCGCAGACGGACATCACCGCAGTGCTGCCGCCGCTCTCGTAGGTGCGGAGAAAGCCAAGAACAATCCCAACCATCGCGGTGACGAGGAGTACAACTATTTCATGGCTGTGGCATTCCCTGCTTCCCACCTTAAGATCATCGACTACAACCGTGTGGTACGCGATCTCAACGGTCTCACTCCGGAGCAGTTCCTCGACAAGGTGCGCGAGAACTTCGACGTGAAGGATATGGGCACTGAAATCTATACTCCCGCAGGCCTCCACAATTTCTCTCTCTATCTCGACGGCCGCTGGTACTCTCTCACTGCAAAGGCAGGTACTTACAACGATCAGGATCCTATCGGCGTGCTTGACGTGACTGTAAGCTCCGATCTCATCCTCCGCGACATACTCGGAATCACCGATCTCCGTTCTGACAAGCGCATCGACTTCGTAGGCGGCATCCGCGGTCTCGGCGAACTTAAGCGTCGCGTTGACAGCGGTGAGATGAAGATGGCTCTTGCTCTTTATCCCGTAACCATGGATCAGCTGATCAACATTGCTGACACTGGCAATATCATGCCACCCAAGACCACATGGTTCGAGCCTAAGCTCCGTTCCGGACTGGTGATCCACAAACTCGACTGATTGAAACACTGACTTCTACCGGCACCTCTCCCAATGATATGTATTGCCATACAGGGATTGAGGTGCCGGTTCGTTCCACCCTCTGTATTTACTTCTTGCCTCTGACTATGGAAGCTGAAGAAACCGCCAGAAAAACCGGTTCTGTGGAAAAACATGAGAACCGACTATGGAACATAAATTATATCAAGGTGATGATGAGCAATTTTCTGCTCTTCTTCGCCTTCTATCTGCTGACACCGCTGTTGCCGCTGTATCTTGACGAGCAGTTTGCCGCTGACAAACATATAATCGGAGTAGTGCTGTCAGGATATGTTGTGGCCACGTTGCTTGTGCGTCCTTTCAGCGGATTTATGGTTGATTGTTTCGACCGCAAGCGTGTGCTGTCGTTATGTTTTCTGTTTTTCTTTATCTTCTTTGCCGGATATATCGGAGCCGGCACATTGCTGATGTTTGCCATCGTCCGCACGATGCATGGCATTCCGTTCGGTGCTGCCACTGTGGCCAACTCCACTGTGGCGATAGATGTGCTGCCCTCCTCCCGTCGCAATGAAGGTATCGGTTTCTATGGACTGAGCAATAATCTGGCGATGGCGATAGCTCCGTCCGCAGGGATATATGTATATCATATCACAGGCAATTTCCCTTTGCTGTTCTGGATATCTCTGGGGCTTGCATTTCTGGGCTTTCTCAGTGCCTCAAGCGTACGTTTGCGCGAAAGGGATATAGTGAAAGCCAAACCAAAGATGTCGCTTGACCATTTCTTTCTCGGGCGTGCGTGGCTGATGGCAATCAACATACTCCTGTTCGGTCTGTGCTGGGGCGTTATGAGCAATTATGTGGCTCTTTATGGGCGCGATCGTCTCGGTATCACCGATGGGACAGGTATTTTTTTCATGATACTTTCCGGCGGTCTTTTTGTGTCGAGACTCTTCGGAGCACGGTCACTGAGGGCCGGAAAACTTACCCGAAACTGTGCCCGCGGAGTAGTGATATCCAGTATCGGTTACACACTTTTCGCCTGTTCGTTCGGGCACTGGAGCTACTATCTGTCGGCGTTGCTCATCGGTCTTGGCAACGGACAGATGTATCCGGCTTTTCTCAACATGTTCATCAGTGTGGCACGTCATGACCAGCGGGGCACAGCCAATTCCTCGATATTGATATCGTGGGATTTCGGCATGGGGCTGGGCATTCTTGCCGGAGGTTTTCTGGTGCAGTATGTGGATTATGCTGCAGCGTTCTGGAGCGTCGCTGCCACACAGATAGCCGGGGCCATGATGTTCCTCATGTTCACCCGTGGATTCTTTGTCCGTCGCCGTCTTGAGTGAGCGGTCTATTCATGGGCATACGAGAGGATAGTATTGCTTCTGACATCGACTCCATAGCGGTGGGCAAACCGGATTATGGCTTTTGCCAGAACAGGCTTCAGATCCTCAGGACAATAACGGAAGTATGCTTCGGCCGCACGTACATGGGCCGCGTCAGGCATGGGATATTCCCGACGTTCAGGCAGACCGAACATATCATCGGGAAGCTCGTTTCTCTCTTCAGTGTTTAGAATGTCATTCATAATAGATGTTGTTGTATTCATAATACTCTAATAGAAAACAAACCTAAGGAAGGTAATGTTGAAAAACCGGCAAAGATATAATAACGCTTACTTTACGATGTTAATAATGTATGTGGACTTTTGAGCCGATATTGAAGACAACGTTGTGGGGCGGATCACGTATCGCCCGCTTCAAGGGATTGACTTGCAAGGCCTCGGGCATTGGCGAGAGCTGGGAAGTGAGCGATCTGGACGGCAATGTATCGGTGGTGGCTTCCGGACCGGACAAAGGAAGAAGTCTCCGGGATCTGATACAGCATTATGGAGCCGATCTGACAGGCAGGCGCAACCATAACAGATTTGGCGAACGGTTCCCTCTGCTGGTGAAGATTATAGATGCGGACTTGGACTTGTCGGTACAGGTGCATCCCGACGATGAGATGGCACGCCGTTACGGATTCCCCAACGGGAAATCCGAGATGTGGTATGTTGTGGATGCGGCTTCCGGTTCCAGACTCGGCTTAGGCTTCAATTGCAGTCTTACCCGTGACCGGTTTGTGGAGATGTCACGTAGCGGCGACATAGAGCAGGCGTTGCGTTTTCTGCCGGTTAGGGAGTGTGATGCCTTCCTTATTCCTCCCGGTACTGTGCATGCCATAGGAAAGGGAGTGATGCTTGTAGAGATACAGCAGACTTCCGACATCACTTATCGGTTATATGACTATCGCCGTAAAGACTCCGCAGGCAATGAACGCGAACTTCACATAGACAAGGGGACGGAAGCCGTATGTCTTGATTTCACCGATTGCGCTCCGGTGGGTTATCGTCCGATGAACGACATTCCGGTATGTCTGGCTGATACGCCTAACTTTACTGTCAATGTCGTCAATCTTGACCATGATCTTATGCGGGATTATTCCGAACTTGACAGTTTTGTGATTCTGACGGCCGTGAAAGGTAATGCTGTCGTCAGTAGTGGAGGGGAGAGTGTAAGTCTGGCGTGCGGAACGAGTGTCCTTATACCGGCCAGTACTTCCGGAGTCACGTTGACCCCTGTTGCTGGAGGCTTCACATGTCTTGAAAGTTTTGTGCGTTGATCCGGCGATGATGTCATTGCATGCAGCAGGGCAAGGAGTTGCGGAGTAGAAAAATTTTTATTATTTTTGCAGTTCGGACCCGAAGGTGTATGGCCCGCATCGGTGCCAATGTATGCCGCCGGATTGTTGTCGTTTTATTAAACTTCATATCATGAATGAGTTAGCTACTAAATACAACCCCTCAGAGGTAGAAGGTAAATGGTATTCCTACTGGATGGAACACCGTCTGTTTCATTCTGAACCTGACGACCGTGATCCCTATTGTATTGTAATTCCTCCTCCGAACGTGACCGGTGTACTTCACATGGGGCACATGCTCAATAATACTATTCAGGATATTCTTATCCGTCGCGCACGCATGGAAGGCAAGAATGCGTTATGGGTGCCTGGCACAGACCATGCGGCCATCTCGACCGAGGCTAAGGTTGTCGCCAAACTCGCAGCGGATGGAATAAAGAAGACTGATCTTTCGCGTGAGAAATTTCTTGAGCACGCATGGGACTGGACACATAAATATGGCGGTATCATTCTGGAACAGTTGAAACGTCTCGGTGCTTCGTGCGATTGGGAAAGAACAGCCTTTACCATAGATGATATACGCTCCCGAAGCGTCATAAAAGTGTTCAATCATCTTTATGACAAAGGACTTATATATCGTGGTGTCCGCATGGTGAACTGGGATCCGAAGGCCTTGACCGCGTTGTCGGACGAGGAGGTGATATATAAGGAGGAGCATTCCAAACTCTACTATCTGCGTTATTTCGTGGAGGGAGAGGATGGCAGGTATATTGTAGTGGCTACTACCCGTCCGGAGACTATTCTCGGCGACACTGCTGTATGTGTGAATCCTAATGATGAGCGTTACGGCTGGCTGAAAGGTAAGCGTGTGATTGTCCCTAAAGTAGGCCGTTCGGTTCCCGTCATAATGGACGAATATGTGGAGATGGAGTTCGGCACAGGGTGTCTGAAAGTCACTCCGGCCCATGATGTGAACGACTATATGCTTGGTGACAAGTATGGCTTGGAATCGATCGATATCTTCAACGACAACGGCACTGTTTCCGAAGCCGGTGGAATGTATGTAGGAATGGACCGTTTCGACGTGCGCAAAAAGATAATGGAGGATCTTGCCGCCGAAGACCTTGTTGAGAAGATTGAGGATTATGTCAACAAGGTGGGTCATTCCGAACGCACGGATGCCGTTATAGAGCCGAAACTGTCGATGCAGTGGTTCGTGAAAATGAACGATCTTGTCGGTCCGGCCATCGAGGCTGTGGAGATAGATGCGATAAAGTTTGTCCCTGCAAAGTTCAAGAACATCTATCGCCATTGGATGACCAACATCAAGGACTGGTGCATCTCACGCCAACTCTGGTGGGGACATCAGATTCCGGCCTGGTTCATGCCTGGCGGAGGATTTGTAGTGGCTGAGAATGAGGAGGAAGCCTTGATAAAGGCTATCGAGAAGAGTGGAGATTCCAGTCTGACGCTTGCGGATCTGCGTCGTGACCCTGACTGTCTTGACACCTGGTTCTCATCGTGGCTGTGGCCAATTTCGCTTTTCAACGGTATACTCGATCCTGACAACGAGGAGATAAAATACTATTATCCGACGGCAGATCTTGTGACGGCACCCGACATCATCTTCTTCTGGGTGGCCCGTATGATTATCGCCGGGTATGAGTTCCGGCATGAGAAGCCGTTCGGCAATGTATATTTCACAGGTATTGTCCGTGATAAAATCGGACGCAAGATGAGCAAGAGTCTCGGGAACTCGCCAGACCCGCTTGATCTTATTGATAAATTCGGAGCTGATGGTGTACGTATGGGACTGATGCTGGCGGCTCCGGCCGGCAACGACATCATGTATGATGACAGTCTGTGTGAACAGGGCCGTAATTTCTGCAACAAGATATGGAACGCGTTCCGTCTTGTGAAAGGATGGGAGGTGAGTGAGACTGCCGCCCAGCCGGAGGCTTCCAGACTTGGGATAGAATGGTTCGGAAACGTCCTTTCCAATACTCTCGCAGAGGTGGCCGACCTGATGGGTAAATTCCGTATCTCTGAGGCTTTGATGGCAGTCTACAAACTTTTCTGGGATGAATTTTCGTCGTGGTATCTGGAGGTGGTGAAACCGGCATACGGCACACCTGTTGATCGCGCTACATACGACTCAACTCTCGGATATTTCGATACCCTTCTGCGATTGCTCCATCCCTTCATGCCGTTCATAACCGAAGAACTGTGGCAGCATCTGTCTGAACGCGCCGAAGGAGAGAGCATCATGACTGCCATTCTTCCCGAAGGCTGTCGGTATGACGATCCGATTATCGGACGATTCGATGTGCTCAAAGAGATTATCGCCGGTGTGCGCACCGTGAGACTGAAGAAACAGATTCCTAACAAAAATCAAGTGCTTCTGGAGGTGAATGGTCCGCATGACGACACTCTCGACGCCATTCTTATAAAGATGGGTAATCTCAGTGCCGTCGATCAGATTGAAGGCAAGAACGGAGCTTCGGCCGGATTCATTGTGGGTGCGGTGGAATACAGCATCCCTCTTGAAGGAAATGTCAACGTGGAGGAGGAGTTGCGCAAACTTGAGGCTGATCTGAAATACCAGCAGGGATTCTTGGCCACGGTGGAAAAGAAACTTGCCAACGAGCGGTTCGTGTCTGGTGCTCCTGAAAAGGTTGTCGCTCTTGAACGCAAAAAGCAGAGCGATGCAAAGGAGAAGATCGCTGCTATCGAGGCTGCCATAAAGGCTATCAGAAGTTGATTTCAAGACAGAATATGACACGATCGACTGTAAAATATGCCATGGTGATGCTCCTTACGGGCATCGCCATGCTTGTTTCAGATGGTAATATCCATGCTGATTCCCGGACAGGCCAGATACCACAGTTCCGGCTGTCGGAGACATCGTCGGTATGGGATGCTTTGTCCGGAGCGATAGAATCGGAACGTCCACTCCCGCTTGATTCGCTTGGTGCAGAAGCTGCGGTCTATCGCCATAGGGTGCGTAACGATATACCGGCTTCCTCTCAGTGGTGTATCGGCGATACAGGTGGACTGGCTCTTGTATTTATCGATGGTAATCCGACTGCTGTGATTGACGGTGAGGCCGGGAAGCATACGTTTTCACTTCCGGCAATGGAAGCCGGAACCACGGTCGAGATATTTGTTGCCCGAGGAAATTCTTTGACCGGAGAGATAGGAAAGGTGGAGATGACGGGCTCGGCAGGGGATGCTGTGGAACTGAGCGGCTGGAGAAACTTTCCCGTGCCCGATGATTATTCGTTTGCGGCTTCGCTGACCTATTCCACGGACGCTCCAGTGGAAGGACCGACATATTACCGGGGTAATTTCAACGTGACGACACCGGCAGACACATATCTTGATCTCTCCACGTGGGGGCAAGGGATAGTATATGTCAATGGTTATCGTGTGGGAGCGTTTTCTAAGAAAGAACCGACTTTGTCATTATCGGCTTCATCACAGCGTGCCGGTGACAACGAGATAATAGTTTTCGACGTGATCGGGCCGGAACGTCCTGACGTACGGGGTGTGGTATCGCCCGGAGCGGTCGGCAGGCTCCGCGCCGGACTTCCATGCGAACTGACGCCTGATATGATTGTGGCTGAGGGGGAGTTGACCGCCGATGGCTGGAAAGAGGTGGAGTTTGCGTTTCCGGTAAACACTCGTTATATCGCTTTTGAAATTGATGGGGCTGATGGCGTAACTTCATTGGCGGAGGTGAGAATTGTAGGACCCGGCATCAATCGTGTTTCTCAGGAAAGATGGAAAGTGGCTCACGCAAGCAGCGAGACACCGGAAGACGGCTATGCGGAGGATATTTTCGATATGGATGAATCCACCCGATGGAAGCCTGCGAAAAAGGAATCCATGCCTCAGACCGTAGTCATTGACATGGGTTCCTCTTTTGGTGTGACTGGAGTCCAGATGCTCATGCCCGATTCAGAGACTGGACAGAAAAAGAGGTGCCGCTACAGGATATATGCTCTGTAAGGCAGTTTCTTATTTCGGGGGAACGACAGAGTCGGTATTTCCGGCTATTGGCGTATGACGACCTGTATCGAAATGGATATGGTTCATATCCATCGGTGATAGCCGTACAGCCCCTGGAATTTCGGTATGTTTTATCTGAATCATCTTTTCATCTGTTTTACAGCCTGAGTGATGGCATTGATTCCGGTCAGTGTCGTGGCGTAGGCCGCTATCAGCACCCATGGTGTCCATGAGTCAAAATCAAGACCTCTGAACGCGTCCCCTGCGAGATTGCAGAAAAATATCAGCCAGAGAAGTGCCTGGACTGTAAGACACATCGTGCACCAGGCTTTGGCACGGGTTTTCTGATACCATACACTCCAGAATGAGAAAGGCAGACAGCATACATTGATGGCGGCAAGCCATCCGGACGTGTCCGGAAATATAAGTAAGGCCAGAGCACTTACACTGAAATAGGCCAACCCGACCTCGCTCCATCCGAAAATGCCGAAGAAAGATGATGCTTTCTGCTTTAGGATAGTGTCGCAGCCTCCCTGATCGATCACACCGCAGATTCTTGATGCAGCCTTGGTATGGATATCCATACTTTTGAGCACCAGTTGCCAGGAGATGTATATGCCGGATATGTCAAACAGAATTACCGCTGTTGTCCACCACCTGGTGTATAATCCGCTATGGATGTAGGCAAAAAGGAAGAGGAACAGCGCGCCGGCCCACAGCACAAGCCGTTTTGCCCAGACTGCGGTTTCCATCAGTCGATGTTGCCCTAAATCAGGTTCATGACTGTTGCGGTCCGGATATGCCACCAGGGCGATGCCGGTCCATGAGTCAATGAAATCTGTTTCATCTTCACAACGGTTGCCTGAAGGTGTCGAGAAATATGCCTTACCCTCTCTTACTTCTTTGAGCACCACGAATTTCCCGTTACGTTGCACCAGACACGGAAGGGGTAGAGAAGAAATCTGCGACTTGTCGGAGAAGGAGTAGCCTTCATTGTCTATGCCGTAGCTTTTCATCAGACGGGAGAAACCGAACAGTGACTGGAAAGTCATCTGGCGGAATGCCGCATCGCTGAAATTGTTTGTATGCGGCACTCCGAGTGCATCGAGAAACAATGAGAATATTGTGATTGCCATTCTACGGTTGGGATACGGTTGTGTCAGAGATATTCCTCAATCTTGGAGACAATGACGTTTCCGTCCATCTCTCCGCTAGCAGTCCATACGGGTTTCCCGTTGTCATACAGGATAAATGAAGGAATGCCGTCCACGCCCAGACTATCGGCCAGTTCCCGGTTCTCGTCGATGTCAAACTGAAATACACCGGCTCTTCCGTCAAGCAAAGCCTTTACGTCCTCCACTACAGGCATCATCGCGCGGCAGTGGGGACACCAGGTGGCATAAAATTCCACAAGCACTACACGAGAGGAATTGATTACATCATTGAATGTTTTCATAGTTTTTCAGATTAAGAAATGATAAATGTAACTTAGCTATCAGAAACAACAACCGACCCTTGCGAAAAGATTTCGAAGGGCCGGCGGTAATAAATGGAGGGTATTCTTATCTCTTTGTGCCGGGATAAGCCTCAAGAGCCTTTTCAAGCACCACAAGGGCATCGGCAAGGTCTTCTATCTTAAGCACGTAAGCCATACGTACCTGATCAAGACCCATTCCGGGATTGCTGTAGAATCCGGCAGCAGGTGCCATGAATACGGTTTTGCCTTCGTAGCTGAATTCGCTTAGACACCATTTGCAGAATTCCTCGGCATTCTCCACCGGCAGGCTTGCCACAGTATAGAAAGCACCCATAGGCATCGGAGAGAATATTCCCGGTATCTTGTTGAGTCCGTTCACAAGGAAATCGCGACGGCGACGATATTCCCCGATTGATTCGGTGATGTAACTCTCGGGAGCGTCGATTGAAGCCTCGGCTACGATCTGTCCGATCAACGGGGGAGAGAGACGGGCCTGGCAGAATTTCATGACGGTTGCATAGAGGTCAGCGTTTCGTGTCACCAGACATCCGATACGTATGCCGCATTCGTTGTATCGTTTGGATACAGAGTCAATTACTACTACTTTATCCTCGATTCCTTCAAGCTGTAGAGCCGATACTACAGGAGAGTCGGAATAGCAGAATTCACGATATACCTCGTCGGAGAACAGGAAAAGATCATGTTTCTTTACTATGTCGCGGATCTGGCTGAGTTCTTCGGGAGTATAAACTGTGCCAGTCGGATTGTTGGGATTGCAGATGAGAATGGCTTTGGTGGCCGGAGTGATGCGTTTCTCAAATTCCTCTACCGGAGGAAGAGCGAAACCGTTTTCTATTTTTGTGGGTACACCTACGATTTTTGCTCCGGCGATTTTTGCGAAAGCCACATAGTTGGCGTATGCAGGTTCGGGGATTATGATTTCGTCACCGGGATTGAGTGTGGAGAGGAATCCGAGGAGCACAGCTTCCGATCCGCCGGTTGTGACAATGATCTGGTTGGCCTCGACGTTGATGTCAAACCGTGAATAATACTCTACGAGTTTGCCGCGCAGCGAGGGTATGCCGTCACTGGGTGAATATTCAAGCACCTTCCGGTCGATGTGTTTTAGCACTTCAAGACCCTCCTTCGGAGTCGGGAGGTCGGGCTGACCGATGTTCAGTCCGAACACTTTGATGCCTTTCGCGCGTGCCTGAGCCGCGAGTGGTGCGAGTTTTCTGATTGGCGAGGCCGGCATGTCCTGGCCTCTGAGAGAAATCGATGGCATTGCTGTCTTCGTTTTAAGGTATTTGTTGATATTATTGTTTTTGTGGTCGATCGAAAAAGAGGATGTTCTATTACCATACTCTGATTGCGGGTGTAAAGTTAGCTATTTTTTTCCTATCGTGACCGGCCTCGGATAAAAACATCGAAATCTTTTGTGTATTTTTCTGTCATTTTTTTAGAGTTCATACGTTAGATACAGGTGAAGGACTTATTTCTTCTGTTATCATCTAATTTTGAACCCTTAGACAAATGTCAAGACTTTCAGACAAACGGGCAAGTATGGTGCATGGAATTCTGCTTATCGCCCTTTTCTCATGTGCGGCTTTCTATATAGGAGAGGCACAGTTTATGAAGGATCTTTCCTTCAGCCCGATGATAATCGGTATCGTTTTAGGTATGATATATGCCAATTCATTGCGCAATCATCTCCCTGCTACATGGGTCCCCGGCATACAGTTCTGTTCGAAAAAGTTGCTGCGCCTCGGCATTATCCTTTATGGTTTCCGATTGACGTTTACCGATATAATGGCAGTGGGTCTGTCCGGTATAATCGTGGATGCGATTGTGGTTACAGTCACAATTCTTGGAGGTGTATGGATAGGGCGTCTCCTGAAGATGGACCGGGAAACGGCGTTGCTTACGTCTGTCGGCTCCGGTATCTGCGGAGCGGCAGCCGTGTTGGGTGCGGAATCCACTATCCGCACTCAGCCCTATAAGACTGCTGTGGCTGTGGCTACGGTTGTGATTTTCGGAACAATATCCATGTTTCTTTATCCGATGGCTTATCGTGCCGGGATTCTGGATCTGTCTCCTCAGGAGATGGGTATATATGCGGGTTCTACCCTTCACGAAGTGGCACATGCGGTGGGTGCCGGCAATGCCATGGGACCCGAGGTAGCCAATGTTTCCGTCATAGTCAAGATGATACGTGTGATGATGCTTGTTCCGGTACTTATCGTGCTTGGGATCTGGGCGGCACGCCGTGTGAAGTCATCGAAATCGTCTGATGGCCAAAAGGGAAAAGTAAGTATTCCTTGGTTTGCTGTAGGTTTCTTGGTGGTGATCGGATTTAATTCGTTGCAACTTCTGCCTTCTGCTTTTGTGGACGTCATAAACTATTTCGACACATTTCTGCTCACAATGGCCATGGCCGCTCTTGGTGCTGAGACCAGCATTGACAAGTTTAAGAAGGCCGGAGCCAAACCGTTTGTTCTTGCGTTCGCTCTTTACGTATGGCTTATAGGAGGTGGATATATATTGTCGAAGTATCTGGCTCCGATCTGGCTTTGAATTAGGAAACTGATAAAGATATTCAGATCATAAATTTTGGAAGGGATGTGTGGATTCACGTCTCTTTTTTTGCGATCAGCCTTTAATTTTTTAATAAAAGGTTAAAAAGTCTTATTAAATTTTTTTGGTTTATTGAAGAGATATTAGTACAATGATTCGGTAAAAATTACCGAAGTAGTTGAAACTTAAGTTAATATATC
>CANEHE010000002.1 GCA_947427285.1 uncultured Porphyromonadaceae bacterium | reverse complement strand
GATATATTAACTTAAGTTTCAACTACTTCGGTAATTTTTACCGAAGCATTGTATATTGTAAATGGAAAGAAAATAGTCATACAATAGGACACGAATGAAAAATCTTGCAATAATACTGACTGCAATTATCTCTATAATAACAAATACGAATGTTATGGCACAGCATAAGATAACCCAGACTGCCGGGCGTACCGTTCTCGGTGATTTCGCTCCGAAATTCGCGGAGCTTAACGATGATGTGTTGTTTGGCGAGGCGGTATGGAATGATAGCACCCTCTCGCTCCATGACCACAGCATGGTCACAATCTCTATCCTTCTCGGAAAAGGTCTGATAGATTCCTCGTTCCGTTCACATCTTGAAATGGGAAAAAAGCATGGTATTACACGGAACGAAATTGCAGCTTTACTTACACAGGCAGCTTTCTATGCCGGATGGCCCAACGCATGGGCCGGTTTTCGTGTGGCAAAAGAGGTCTGGGCAGACCCGACAGACGTGACAACCGAAAAAGATCGCTTCCAGCAGGAAATGATATTCCCTATCGGCGAACCTAACACGGCATACGCCAAATACTTTCAAGGCAACAGTTACCTTGCCCGCATCTCCGACTCGCAGATTCCGTTCTCAAATGTCACCTTTGAGCCGGGTTGTCGCAATAACTGGCATATCCATCGTGCCACAAGCGGCGGAGGTCAGATGCTCGTAGGCGTTGCCGGTCGTGGTTGGTATCAGGAAGAAGGAAAACCCGCGCAGGAGATATTACCCGGCACGGTAATCCATATCCCCGCCAACGTGAAGCACTGGCATGGGGCTTCCACCGACAGTTGGTTCGCACATCTCGCTTTTGAGATACCGGGCGAGAACGCCTCCAACGAATGGCTTGAGCCTGTGACTGATGAAGAATACAATAACCTTAAATAATAGTGAGGTATGAACCGGTTACTTTTATAAGCGGCTTGAGAATGTCGAAAGTATTGAGCCTTGCATTGGAGATTGCATTATGCTGATAGGTAGTCTGTTTGTTCAAATAAAAAATAATCGCTAATTTTGTATTTCATTTTTTATTATGGATATAGCAGAAAAAGAAGGGAATACCACTCATATATCAAGTAAAAACTTGAAAGATACCTCTGAGCGTACGGATTGCGACAGAATTAATAATCATAAGGATGAGAAACCAGAGGACGTATCGTCTCATAGTGGTCAGACGTCGGATGATGTCAGCGGATTTTATGTCATGGAAGACAACACTGCACCATCAGGCCAGAATACCCTTATGCCATCTTCGCCTGAAGGGAAAAGCCCTGTGCGGCTTTTTTTAAAGATAATCCTTACTCCTGTCGACGGATGGAAAGAGTTGAAGCGTTCTAAAATTACTCCCGACAGGTTTGCACAAGGATGTTTTTACCCATTGTTGGCTTTAATGGCAGTTTCCGTATTCGCGATGCTTTTCTACGTCAGCACGACTTCTATTCAGACTCTTCTGATAGAAGCCATTATTGCTTTCATCTCATTTTTTTTAGGATATTTTATTGTTGGAGTGTTATTGAGGACTATGACCTACAAGGACTGTGCGAAAGCGTTTTCAACAGATTTTGGAAATTGTTTTGTAATGGTCGCAATGTCATCATTGACTATAGTACAGACGTTGATCAATATACTTCCATTTATTCAGCCGGTATTGGTGTTTCTTCCGCTCTATACTATATATATTATAGTTAAAGGGGTCCGTTTTTTGCGTATAGAAACAAACCATGAGGCTTTGACCATAGTCTTAATATCAATTCTATCAATCGGAGTCCCGGCTCTGTTACATTGGATTTTCTCGCTGATGTTGCCGGCATGACCCTATATATAATCATAAAATAAATGAAAGCAAATCAAGTCAATATAAAGAACCGGAGGGCTTCGTTCGACTATGAGATTACAGAGACTTTTACAGCCGGAATGGTGCTCACGGGGACTGAAATAAAATCTATCCGTAACGGAAAAGCCTCTTTAGTAGACTCATATTGCGTAATAGACAACGGAGAAGTCTGGGCCAAAGGTATCAATATATCGGAATACTTCTATGGCTCATACAACAATCATTCTACAAGACGGGACAGAAAACTGTTGCTTAATCGTAAGGAAATCGCACGCATCGCAAAAGCAGCTGATGACACGGGGTTTACAATAATCCCTTTACGGATATTTATTTCCGAACGAGGATTCGCTAAACTTGTGATCGGAGTAGGACGCGGTAAAAAGCAATATGATAAACGCCAGAGCATCAAAGAGCGGGAAGATAAACGCAATCTGGCCCGGGTAATGATGAAATGATTATATAATTATCAGTCTCCCAGAATAATTATGGAACAGATAAAACATGAGTGCGGCATAGCCATGGTGCGTCTGCGTAAGCCACTTGAATACTATACCGAAAAATACGGTAGTCCTCTCTACGGTCTTAATAAGCTCTATCTGTTGATGGAGAAAGAACATAATCGGGGTCAGGAGGGTGCTGGAGTCGGATGTGTGAAACTCGATGTCTCTCCAGGAAATGAATATATATTCCGGCAACGGGCCGAAGGCACAGATTCTATCCGACAGGTATTCTCCCAGATTGAAGATGAAATGGCTCAGGCAAAAAAACTGCATCTTCAAGACATCCCTTTTGAAGGGGAAGTCTACATGGGCCATCTTCGATATAGTACCACTGGTCGGTCGGGCCTCAGCTATGTGCATCCATTTTTACGTCGCAACAACTGGAGTTCACGTAACATGCTCCTATGTGGAAATTTCAACCTGACAAATGTAGATGAAGTTTTTTCCGCAATTACTGCGACAGGACAACATCCCCGTCTCTATGCCGACACATTTATCCTTTTGGAGCAACTCGGACATGCGCTTGATCGTGAGAACGAACGACTATATGCCATACACAGAGCCAATGGTCTGACGGGACTGGCATTGTCGGAAGCGATAGCGAAAGATCTGAACACTGCTAACTTACTGCGACGTTGTGCCCCGCTTTGGGACGGAGGATACGCCATCTGTGGAATCGTAGGCAATGGAGACGCCTGGCTGATGCGTGATCCGTCCGGCATTCGGCCGGCATTCTACTATTATGATGATGAAGTAATTGTAGCAGCCAGCGAACGGCCCGTCATTCAGACGGCATTCCACGTAAAAGCCGATGAGGTAAGGGAACTTTCTCCTGGAGCAGCTTTGATCATAGACCGTAACGGCACATTCCGTACAGAACGCATATTGCCTGCTGCAGACGAGAGGCAATGCTCGTTTGAACGAATATATTTCTCTCGTGGTTCCGATACTGACATTTATAGGGAACGAAAGGAATTAGGACATCAGTTGGCAGATGCGGTACTGAAAGAGATTGAGGATGATCTTGACAATGCTGTGTTCTCATTTATTCCCAATACTGCGGAAGTAGCATATCTTGGACTTGTCGAGGGAATGGAACGTCGACTTGATGCGGAGAAATGTCGGGATATAGAACTTCTGGCCGCTCAGGGAAAGGCTTCAGGAGAATCTTTGCATAAGATTGTAAAACGACGTGTACGAACCGAGAAAGTTGCGATAAAAGACATCAAACTACGCACATTTATCGCAGAGGGATCTACACGTGACGATCTTGCAGCTCACGTATACGACATCACTTATGGTTCTGTGCGAGCTGGAACAGACACACTTGTTGTGATTGATGACAGTATAGTCCGGGGCACTACCTTGCGCCAGTCTGTCATTTCCATTCTTGATCGACTGGAACCTAAGAAAATTGTTATTGTAAGCTCGTCGCCTCAGGTAAGATATCCGGACTGCTACGGAATAGATATGTCACGTCTTGGAGAATTCATTGCTTTTCGCGCAGCCATGGAACTGCTTAAGGAGAGTGGTCGTGAAAATGTGATACACGATACATATATGCTCTGCAAAGCTCAGCAAGAACGCCCTAAGGAAGAGATTGTAAACTATGTAAAGAATATATACGCACCATTCAGTAATGAGGATCTGTCACGAAAGATAGCGGATATGCTTACACCTCCTGATACGAATGCGAAGGTCAGCATAGTTTATCAGACGCTTGATGGTATGCATTGTGCCATACCACACCACACCGGAGACTGGTATTTCAGCGGCGATTATCCTACTCCAGGAGGAAATCGGCTGGTGAATAATGCATTTATTAATTATTACGAAGGAAACACATTAAAGCGTTAAATAAGTAATCAGATTAAAACAAGGGTAATACAATGAAGATACTTATTTTGGTTGCGATGGGCAAGGAACTCCGGCTTCTGTTGCCAATGGTGGAAAATTCCCATGTCATCAATATCGACGGTCGGGAATATACAAAGGGATTTATTGGTCATCATCATGTCACTGTCGGTCAGTGTGGAATAGGGAAAGTGAACTCCGCCTTGACCACACAACGGATGATAATGGAAGAGAAGCCGGATCTGGTCATCAATACCGGTGTGGCAGGAGGAGCAGCGGAAGATATACATCCTCTGGATGTTGTGATCGCTCTTCAGGTCGCCTATCACGATGTATGGTGTGGGCCCGGGACGGAATACGGAGCTGCCGATGGCTTCCCTGTGCGCATGAAAACAGCGTCAGAGCCGGTTGATGCTGCAATAACAGCCATCCCATATCTCCGTAAAGGATTGATCTGTAGCGGAGATAAATTTATAGACAGTCGTATCCAGATAGAAGAGATATGTTCGCGTTTTCCAGATGCATTGGCTGTTGATATGGAATCTGCCTCTATTTTGCAGACGTGTACGGCGATGGGAACTCCTTGTGCGATTATTCGTGTAATCAGCGACTCTCCGCGAAGCGGTGATAATTTTGCGGAATATGTCAATTTCTGGAATGATGCTCCACAAGCTACATTTACAGCTTTGAAAGGGATGCTGGAAGCATTGGATTAAAAAACATGAAGACCATTCCTCTATATGACAACGATATATCTGACCGTCAGGCTATGGCGATTGCCGATATGTTACGTGACGGTCAAGTGATGATATGGCCTACTGATACCTTTTATGGAATCGCTTGTGATATATTTAACCCCAAGTCTGTAGAGCGATTATGTCGCATCAAAGGTGTATCGCCAGATAAGAACATATTTTCTCTGATTTGTGCCGATATTTCTCAAGCATCTGAATATACACGTATTGGCAATGAGGCCTTTAGACTGATACGAACAAATACTCCGGGCCCCTTCACTTTCATTTTGCGTGCAAATTCAAAACTTCCACGTGCATTGAAGGGAAGGAAAAATATCGGCATAAGGATTCCGGCATTTTCCGATGCTCGTAAAATAGCAGAAACATTGGGAAATCCGATTCTGAATACATCCGTCATAATGGATAATACTGATATAATCGCTCCCGAACTAATTGCAGAACAATACCAAAATATTGCCGACATATTTCTGATTGGTCCCGAGAGTGGGACATTACCATCGACGGTAATAGATTGTACGACTTCAGACTTTACTGTGCTAAGAGAAGGGGCCGGTGAGGTTATGGTCTGAATGACATACATCATTTCTTATTTCAGAAAGATTGGTTATATATTTTTTGGAATTTCCAGAGCTTTCCATTAACTTTGCCCCGATTTACCGGAAAACATTATCAGGGGTGCCCCGCTTTTCTTTTGAGAAAGCAGACGCAAGGCTGAGATCATACCCTTAGTACCTGAGACGGACAATGCCGATACAGGGAGTAAGTTTTCTATTTTCAAGCCTTACGCAGGCATCTCATGCACAGACCGGTAAGCCATCTGATAATTATCATCACGCAATACCGCGCATGGAAAATCTTCAAGACCGATACACAACTATACTTTCTATTGCCGGCTCCGACAGCTCGTCTGGAGCTGGGATTCAGGCTGACATCAAAACAGCCCAGCTGATGGGAGTGTATTGTATGACAGCTGTCACTTCTGTCACAGCTCAATGCTCTGCAGGAGTAAAAAATAAATTCGATATTCCTGCCGAAATTGTAGTCTCTCAGATAGAACAATCCTTTATAGATGAACCTCCATTGGCTGTAAAGACAGGGATGCTTCCTACTCCCGAAACAATAAGACATACAGCCAATGCAATCGATCGTATAGGTGTAAATCGGCTTGTGGTAGATCCTGTTCTGATCTCTTCCTCCGGAACGCCTCTGTGTGAGCCTTTAGGGCAATGTGCGGAGGAGATGCTGAATGCTCTTTTCCCATTGGCGACGCTTGTCACACCCAATATTCCTGAGGCAACATATCTATGTGGAGGGACACTCCCGCCTTTGAATGATTTGCCTGCCAGACTCAACACACACGCGGTTTTACTTAAGGGTGGTCATTCAGGCAACGACAAAGTCAATGACATCCTAATCACCAGAGATAATATTATCGTATTGGAAGGTAACAGAATCGAATCGTCAAACACCCACGGCACAGGTTGTGTATTATCCTCTGCAATAACTTCTCTGCTTGCAAAAGGTTTTTCATTGACATACGCAGTGGCAAGAGCAAAAGAATTTATCACGCGATCAATCGCCGTAGGAGCATCATATCGTTTCGGAATTGGTTATGGACCTTTGTATCTGCTTCCTAACATATATATAAACAATACATCAATGAATATAATCATCAACGGGCTGCCCGTTCATTCTCCTAAAAAGTCCCTAAGTGTTGCAGACGCACTTGAACTTAGAAAAATTTCCCGACAAGGCACTGCCGTGGCAGTTAACAATAGGTTATGCAAAGCTCAGGAATGGGGAAAAACTTTCCTGAATGAAGGAGACGAGTTGACGGTAATATCTGCCACTTTCGGAGGATGACTTCTTTTATTACCATTGTAATTACGTCTCCGGACAAAATATCCTCGGAATCTTCTCTGATAGTGGAACTTATTGAATCGGGAGCTGTTGATTTTGTTCATCTCCGCAAGCCAGGTTTCTCGCTGAAAGAAATGAAATGCCTTATCGATTCCATCCCGGAGTCAATTCATGGACATCTGCGACTACACAGTCACTTCGCGCTACTTAATGAATATAATCTTGCTGGCGCACATCTCAATTCCAGATGCCCTGATCTACCTGTCAATGCCAGAAGTCTTACAAAATCATGTCATAGTCTTGATGAAATCTATAATGCCGCCTCTCAGTTTGAATATTTTACTCTCTCGCCCGTATTCGATTCCATTTCTAAATCTGGTTACAAGGCTAAATTCAATCTTAAGGAGTTGAAAGGGAAATTCGGGACACAGACTGTTATAGGCTTAGGAGGGATTATCCCCTCACTGTTTCCCATACTATATCAAGCCGGCTTTGCCGGAGCTGCAATGTTGGGATATGTGTGGAGGCAGCCGGAACGAAAAAATGAAATTATAAAAGAGATTCAGAAATATAAAAATTTATGCTGCAGTATATAACCAATACCCGAAGTCCTCGTCCCGTAACGGAACAAGTCAAAGCTGTTCTTGAGGGGGGATGCAAATGGATTCAGGTTAGAATGAAAGAGGCATCCGACGATGAAATTAGAGAGACCGTAGAACAGATCAAACCTCTCTGTGCTGAAAAAGACGCCTTGATTGTGCTCAACGATCGGGTGGAGTTGGCAAAAGAATTGGCCGTCAGCGGAGTACACCTCGGGAAATCAGACATGCTTCCTTCCAAAGCACGTATTGAACTTGGACCGGCTGCAATTATCGGTGTCACTGTCAATACTTTCGATGACATTATCGCGGTGCGTGGACTGGATATAGACTACCTTGGCATGGGTCCATTCCGTTTCACTGAAACGAAACAGAATCTTTCTCCTATGCTGGGTATCGACGGCATTTCAGATCTTTGTGCCGGTATGGAAAAGGAACATATTGAAATTGCACGTGTGGCTGTAGGAGGTATTCTTCCAGAAGATGTGGATACCATAATGAAATCAGGTGTCAACGGATTGGCTGTCAGCGGGGCAATCGCCTTTGCCGACGATATGACTGCGGCAACCCGGTTGTTTCTGGAAAGACTAACCCCTTTTGCGCCTGAAGCATCTGATTCATTGGATTGACCCGGTCGGATCGGACAAATGCGAAACCGTAAAACTTTTACAACATAATCAAACCTATCAATAGACCTCTCCCCTATTATGCATAACCACAATCATGAATGATATTCTCACAATAGGTGCGCGTCAATTTACATCGCGTCTTTTCGTAGGGACAGGAAAATTTCCCTCTCCTCAGATCATGCAGAAAGCTGTCATAGCTTCAGGTTCACAGATGGTGACAGTGGCGATGAAGCGCATCAATATGCTTAATGAAGCGACAGATGACATGCTCACACACATCAACCGCGACAACGTCCAGTTTCTACCTAATACCTCAGGCGTGCGCGATGCTCAGGAAGCTGTGCTTGCCGCACAGATGAGCCGGGAAGTTTTCCATACGGATTTTATCAAACTTGAGATCCATCCTGATCCCAAATACCTCATGCCAGATCCGATAGAAACACTAAAAGCAACGGAAGAGCTTGCGCGTCTTGGATTTACAGTGTTGCCATACGTTCAGCCAGATCCTGTGCTCTGCAAGAGGCTTGAAGAAGTCGGTTCTGCTGCTGTGATGCCTCTTGCAGCCCCGATAGGCACTAACAAGGGTCTCGTAGCACGAGATCTACTGGAAATAATTATAGAACAGAGTCGTGTGCCGGTTGTAATTGATGCAGGTCTTGGAGCACCTTCCCATGCGGCAGACGCAATGGAATTGGGAGCCGACGCTGTGCTTGTCAATACGGCAATTGCTATAGCGGATGATCCTGTCAGGATGGCGCGGGCTTTCAGTCAGGCCACAATAGCAGGTCGTGAGGCATTTCTCGCGGGACTCGGTGCGGTCAGCACATCTGCGCAAGCCTCCTCCCCTCTGACATCTTTCTTATCTTGAATCCCATAAAACAGTCATTCTATTTCAACTCATCATAAAGTCATGAAAATCGAAAACATTGATGTCTCCTCATATCCCAACTCCGAGAAAATATATATGTCCGGAAAAATCTATCCCGAGATCCGAGTGGGTATGAGGCGTATAAATCTCTATCCTACAGTAGAGATCATTGACGGCAAACGGATAGAGCATCCCAATGATCCGGTTGTCGTATATGATACCAGCGGTCCATATACAGATCCCTCGATTGAAATAGATATCAACAAAGGACTGCCACGCGAACGAATGAAGTGGAAAACAGACCGTGACGACACAATTGAACTTCCTGGAATAACAAGCGAATATGGCCGCAAACGTCTTGCAGATCCTACTCTTGACTCGCTTCGTTTTCCTGTGTCGCACAAACCTCGTGTAGCAAAAGAGGGTCATCGCGTCACTCAGATGCATTATGCGCGTAAAGGGATCATAACACCTGAGATGGAATATGTGGCCATACGTGAAAACCTCAATAACGAGGCTCTCGGCATAGAAAGTTACATCACTCCTGAATTCGTACGTCAGGAAGTGGCAGCCGGTCGGGCTGTCATAGCATCCAATATCAATCACCCGGAAGCGGAACCAATGATTATCGGCTCACGCTTCACTGTGAAACTCAATACAAATATCGGCAATTCCGCTCTTTCCTCTGGAATCAGCGAAGAGGTGGCTAAAGCTGTATGGAGTTGTTATTGGGGAGGTGACACGCTTATGGATCTTTCTACTGGTGACAATATACATGAGACAAGGGAATGGATCATCCGCAATTGCTGCGTACCTGTTGGAACTGTACCTATTTATCAGGCACTTGAGAAAGTAAACGGAGATGTAAGCCAGTTAACATGGGAAATCTACCGCGATACTTTGATAGAACAGTGTGAACAAGGAGTGGACTACTTCACAATTCATGCCGGCGTACTTCGTGAACATGCGGAACTTGTCGGGCAACGTCTTACCGGATGTGTCAGTCGTGGAGGATCAATCATGACACAATGGTGTGTACTCCATAATCAGGAAAGTTTCCTCTACACTCATTTTGAGGAGATCTGTGAGATTCTCAATAAATATGATGTGGCTGTATCTCTGGGTGACGGAATGCGTCCTGGTTCTACCCATGACGCCAACGACCGTGCTCAGTTCCTTGAACTCGATGTACTCGGACAACTTACAGAGATTGCATGGGAACATGACGTCCAAGTACTGATTGAAGGGCCCGGCCATGTACCTATGCAGAAAATACCGGCAAATATGGAACGTCAGAAATCAGCCTGTCATGAAGCCCCGTTCTATACCCTCGGGCCGCTTACAACCGATATCGCACCTGCATACGATCACATCACATCAGCAATAGGAGCAGCCATAATCGGAAGTCTCGGCACTGCCATGATATGCTATGTCACTCCTAAGGAACACCTTTCCCTTCCGACACTTGAGGATGTACGTGAAGGTGTAATCGCATACAAGATAGCCGCTCATGCCGCTGATCTATGCAAAGGTTTCCCTGGTGCTACCGTACGTGACGATGCTTTGTCAAAAGCACGTTACGACTTCCGATGGAAAGATCAGTTCAATCTGTCTCTGGATCCTGAAAAAGCCAAACGTTTCTATCTTGAAAGCAGACGTGATGCTCCGGATGCAGACGATAAATTCTGTACTATGTGTGGTCCCAACTTCTGTGCGATGAGAATCTCACAAAACATAGCTGACGCATGCGATCAATGACCCTCAATATGACCAGTAGTCCTAAGTCGATGCCGCATTTCAAAGCCGATCCAGATTCTTCTGCAGTGTTCGGACACGGATTCGCAGACGTGATCGACAATTGGTCTTGGGACGAAACAATCAGGCAGGTAGAAAGGGCTACAGACGATGATGTCCGGCGTGTACTTGCAAAAGCTGTAAGAAACGTCAAACCTCTGACACCCGATGAGTTTGCTATTCTCATTTCAGATGCGGCGGATACCAGACTTGAGGATATGGCGCGGTTAAGCCAGACATTTACCCGTGAACGATTCGGGAAAACGGTCTCTCTATATATCCCTATGTATGTCTCAAATGCATGTACCAACAAATGTGTGTATTGCGGCTTCAATCATGACAACCCGTTTGGCCGCACCACCTTATCGATGGCTCAGGTAGAGGCCGAATGTCAGGCAATACGACGTCTCGGACCATTTGAGAACCTTCTTATTGTAGCCGGAGAATATCCATCCCTTTGTGGCATAGACTATCTTGAGAAAGTGCTGCATACCGTGCGTCCCTATTTCCATAATCTTACCATAGAAGTACAGCCTATGCGTGCCGCAGATTACTGGCGTCTTACGCATTCCGGACTCAATGGTGTCGTATGCTTTCAGGAGACTTATCACCGTGAGGCATATCGGCGTTATCATCCACGAGGGATGAAAAGCCATTTTGACTGGCGTCTCAACGGATTTGACAGAATGGGCGAAGCCGGTGTACATAAAATAGGAATGGGAGCCCTTCTGGGTCTTGAAGACTGGCGCGGAGATGCCGTCATGCTTGCCCGTCATCTTAGATGGCTGCAACAAAGGTATTGGAAATCAAGATATTCTGTCAATCTTCCGCGTATGCGCCCTTCCGAAAGCGGTTTCCAGCCGGTAAGCATAATCTCTGACAGGGAACTTGCAAAACTCACATTCGCATTCCGAATTTTCGACCATGATGTCGACATCTCATATTCTACCAGAGAAGCTCCTTTCTTCCGCGACAATATAATGACACTCGGCGTTACCTCCATGAGTGCCGGAAGTCAGACTGAACCTGGGGGTTATTGTTCCACCCCGGAAGCCCTTGAGCAATTTGAGGTATCGGACAATAGGTCTCCGGCAGAAGTAGAAGCCGCAATACGCTCACGAGGCTATGATCCTGTATGGAAAGACTGGGATTCTATATTCGACTGATGTTATAATACACAATGGAAGCGACTGAAAAAAGTCGCTTCCATTGTGTATTATAACATATCCTAAATTTAGCTGAGACACACCGTTCGTCTTAATTTTGAGAGATATTGGGGTGTTATGCCAAGGTATGATGCAATTATTTTCAATGGTACTCTCCTTACAATCTCTGGACGGTTTCTCACTATCGACTCATATCTTTCCCGTGCGGACCCCTGTATTATACGCCCTTTCTTTTCAAAAAAATACAATTGGAACTGGACATTACCAAGACACCACCGTGCAAATTCCGGCGATTCGTCAATCAGTCTGGAATAGTCAGCTTTTCTCACCCTCATCACAGTAGAAGGGCAACACGTTTCGTAGCTGTTAGGAGAAGGCAATCCCAACAGATAGGAATGATAAGAGATGCTCACGGTTCCCGGAAGTCCAAAATATGAGGTGCGCTCCATCAGGCCGTCTCCTTCCAGATGCCAGCAACGCATTATTCCCTCTATCAGTATATAGAAATCCGGGTCCACGTCACCTGCCTTGGTAAGTATGTCTCCGGTCCGCAGACGGATGATCGTACCCATATCTATGAAACGATCTGCAAGATTGATATCAAGCGGATAGGGCGATTCTCTGGCAATCAACTCTCTAAGAACAGTACGCTGTGTTTGCGTAGGTTTGCCCTTCACAGTCATTGATACGTGAGATAAATAAGAAAACTTCTATTTGTCTGCAGCCGGGACAATTATTCAGAACGGGAGATCGTCGGAACTGTCAGCCCCCGATACGATACCGGGTTGTTGGGCAAAAGTCTGGGGCTGGGATTGAGTGAACTCGGTCTGTGGCTGTGCACCTTGATCCAACGGACGAGAGGCGTATGCACGGATGTCGGTATACCAACGACCATTGAACTCGCGGCTCTCTATATCGTAGGAAATGACATAGGACTGTCCTAACTGAAGAGGATTTGCATCAACACGGTCTCCAAAGAAATGAAAGCATACCTGTTTGGGATACTGACCAAATGTCTCCAGCACCCATTCCTTTTTCTTCCAAGGATTACCGGCGCGTGACACACCCTCCTGCAGTGGAAGGTCTCTAATGATTTTTCCTTCTATTTCCATTGTCTTTTTCTTTGTTTCTTGTTTGAACTACAAAGGTAGCTCTTTTTTACCGTCCCGCAAAATTTTGACTACCGGAAAAATATTGCTAATTTCGCATCATGATTGATAAAATCGAGAAATACTTTCCAAATCTGACAACGGTTCAGAAAGAGCGTATCCAGGCTTTGATATGCCTTTATCCCGAATGGAATGACAAGATAAATGTAGTTTCCAGAAAAGACATCTGCAATCTGGAAGAACGGCATATACTGCACTCTCTGTCTATTGCCAGATTTATACATTTTTCCGAAGGAAGCCGTATATTGGACCTGGGAACTGGAGGAGGTTTCCCCGGCATACCGCTTGCGGTTCTGTTTCCCGAAGTATATTTTCATCTGGTGGATCGTATAGGGAAGAAAATACATGTAGCTGAAGAGATTGCAAAAGCCATTGGAATCGAAAATGTATCTTTCCAACATGGCGACATCGGCGAATGTCATGAAAAATTCGACTTTGTGGTAAGCCGGGCTGTCATGCCACAGCCAGATCTCGTCAGATGCATTAGAAAAAATATATCCCCAATACAACGCAATGCCATTCCCAATGGACTCATTTCTTTGAAGGGAGGGGAACTTGGCAATGAACTGCAATCTATCGCCAGACAAACCGAAACCATAAATCTGGACAATTACTTTGACGAACCTTTCTTTAAGACAAAAAAACTTGTGTATACATCAATCTGAACAATATTTTTGATCATGATCCTTAAAACCGCACGATTTGAATTCTCTCTGTTCGGAATAAATACTTATGTGGTCTATGACCCGGAAACTCTTGAATGTGCCATAATAGACCCTGGTATGATGGGCATCGAAGAGGAAAACGCAATGCGTGGGTTTATTGCCAGAGAAAATCTAAAGGTCATTCATCTGATCAATACTCATCTACATATAGATCACGCTGTTGGCGACATTTTCGTCAGCCGCACATATTCTGTACCTCTTGAGGCGCATCAGGCCGATCTTCCTCTAATGGACCGTATACGTCAACAAGCGGAAATGTTTGGAATAAAGGAACGTGTAAATGTATGTGAAGTTGAAAAATTGCTTAAAGAGGGAGACACAATAGCAATCGGCAGGGGGAAACTTGAAGTGATGCATGTCCCCGGACATTCTCCTGGAAGTATTGTTCTTTACAATCGGGAAGATGGTGTCTTATATGCCGGTGATGTGCTTTTTGCGGGCAGTGTAGGTCGTACGGATCTTCTGGGAGGGAGTCATTCACAGTTGATCCGCGGTATAAAAGAAAAGCTGATGACACTGCCAGATAATACCACAGTCTATCCAGGTCATGGCCCGTCAACGACTATATCTCGGGAAAAAACTTCCAATCCTTTTCTTACTCTTGGGTAGGTCTGACCGAATTTTAGAGGCTGTTTAAAAATTCAACATTGATTTTTAAACAGCCTCTTATTATAAGACACATCGCTCTGTAGGTCTGTAGCTCTGTGCAGTCCGGATTTGGAAACAACCGAATTATTTCGTAACTTTGCAATATTATTGGAATAAAATCGGATAATTTTTTGGAATCCGGATATTTGATGTAGCGGATATTGGTCTCTAAAAAAAGAACCTTACCCGTGCATATTATGTTAGTTTCTATAGGTAATGCTCCTTCTGATTTAGGGAGCATCTCCGGCGGTATCAATGTAGATTCAAAGCCGCCTGAAAATATTTTGGAATGGTAAAAAAAGCAGACAGAGGCATGCTTTTCGAAACTTCTTGGGAAGTATGCAACAAAGTAGGAGGAATCTATACAGTTCTCTCTACCAAAGCTAAGGAATTAGGCAAGGTGTTGGGAGATCGTCTTATATTCATAGGCCCGGATATCTGGGATGATGAAAATCCTTCACCATATTTCAGGGAACGTAAATCTCTGATCAGATACGCCGCAACCCGACTCAAACTTCCATTTGGAATAGGAATACGGGTAGGCCGTTGGGATATTCCCGGTTCGCCCATTGTAGTATTGGTGAAATTCCAATGTATGTTTCCTGAGCTTGATCGCATATTCGGACAGATGTGGGAGGATTTCAGAGTTGATTCTCTTCATGCATACGGAGACTATCGTGAATCCTGTGCATTTGCATTGGCAGCCGCGATAACAATTCAGGGGCTCGCCAGATATCTTAAAATAGATCCTGAAGATGTGACGGCTCACTTTGACGAATGGACAACGGGAATGGGTCTGTTGTATACAAAAAAACATGCACCGGAAATCGCAACTGTTTTTACTACTCATGCCACCTCTATCGGCCGTAGTATCTGTGGAAACGGCAAACCTCTTTACGATTACTTTACCGCATATAACGGAGATCAGATGGCTCGTGAGCTAAACATGGTGTCGAAACATTCTCTTGAAAAAGCGGCTGCCATACAAGCCGATTGTTTCACTACCGTAAGCGACGTCACGGCTAAAGAATGCAGACAGTTGCTCGGTCGTCAGCCGGATATTGTGACTCCGAATGGATTTGAACCCAATTTTGTCCCCCAAACCGACAAATATCTGGCATTACGTCGCAGCGGAAGAGAGCGTATGTTGAAAATCGCAAACGCATTGACCGGCAAGAAATGGTCTGATGACACTTTTATCGTGGCTACTTCCGGACGTAATGAATTCCGCAACAAGGGGATTGATCTTTTTCTGGATGCGATAGATTTTCTCCGCAAAGGAAGCATGCAGAAAAATATTCTCGCATTTGTGATGGTGCCGTCATGGGTGAAGGAACCCTCCGGAGCATTATTGACAGATCTTGAAGACAATGGCCACATAATACCGTCACCCTCATGGATCACTCACAGACTTAACAATGAGGATTCCGATCCTATAATGTCGCGTATCCGCAACATGGAGACCGCAGAGAAAGATACCAAAGTAAAGGTCATATTTATTCCCTGCTATCTTGACGGCCACGACGGGATTGTCAATATTTCCTATTACGATCTTTTACCTGCAATTGATCTTACCGTCTTCCCTTCCTACTATGAACCATGGGGATACACGCCTTTGGAAAGCATTGCTTTTGGTATTCCGACAGTAAGTAGCGACAAGGCAGGCTTCGGTCAATGGGTTCTTTCCCGGTTTGGAGATTCTCCCAGTATATCAGGGGTAGAAGTGATTTCACGTACAGACAGCAACTATTCCCAGAATGTAACTCTTCTGGCCCAGATAATTGAGAAATATGCCACTATGTCTCCTCAGCAAAGTATGTCTATGCGTGAGGCAGCTGCTGAAACAGCTAAAGCGGCTGACTGGAAATTTTTCATAACAAAATATCTGGAAGCTTTCTCCATCGCCCGTGCTGCCCGAGACAGACGGGATGCAATTATCAATAAAAAATAATCAAAACGAAAATAATTCAACAAAGATATGAAACTTCAAGTAAGCAATTCCAACCAACCCGTTTGGCGCAATCTTACCGTACGTGCCGAACTTCCAAAAGAGCTCAAACCACTTGAGGAGATGTCCAAAAATCTCTGGTGGGTATGGAACAGCGAAGGTAAATCCCTTTTTCGCGATCTTGACGAGGACTTATGGCGCAAGGTAGGTGAGAATCCTGTCATGCTTCTTCAGCAGATAAGCTATGAAAGATTAAAGGAGATACAGGCTGATGAAGCACTGGTAGAACGCCTGCGCGGTGTCTATGCATCTTTCCGCGAATACATGAAACAACCGATGCGGGAGGATATACCTTCTGTGGCGTATTTCTCGATGGAATATGGACTTTGCAACTGTCTCAAAATATATTCCGGAGGGCTCGGAGTGCTTGCGGGAGACTACATAAAACAGGCTTCCGACAGTCGGGTCAACATGACGGCTGTAGGATTCCTTTATAGGTTCGGATATTTCTCTCAGGCCCTCGCAATCGATGGACAGCAGATAGCTAACTACGAACCTCAGAACTTTGACCGTCTGCCTATAGAGCAGGTTATGGGAGAAGACGGTCATCCGATGGTGCTTGAAGTTCCATTCCCGGGTAGAATTGTATACTCTCACATCTGGCGTGTCAATGTAGGACGTATGAAACTGTACCTTATGGATACGGATTTCGATATGAATTCTGATTTTGACCGTCAGATCACCCATAAGCTCTATGGAGGTGATTGGGAGAATCGTATCAAACAGGAATATCTGCTTGGCATCGGAGGAATATTGATGTTGGACAAACTCGGCATACACACGGATTTGTATCATGCCAATGAAGGTCATGCGGCACTTATGAATCTGCAGCGTCTCGTAGACTATATTCAGAAAGACAAACTGCCTTTTAATGTCGCCCTTGAAGTCGTAAGGGCTTCATCACTATACACAGTCCATACACCTGTTCCTGCGGGGCATGACTATTTTGAGGAACCGCTCTTTGGTAAATATCTTGGTGAATATCCTGCCAAACTCGGTATATCCTGGAATGATCTCATGAATATGGGCCGTGAAAATCCGGATACTAATGAACGTTTCTCAATGAGTGTCTTTGCTCTTAATACCTGTCAGGAAGCCAATGGTGTAAGCTGGTTGCATGGAGAAGTCTCAAAGAAAATGTTTGCCGGTGTATGGAAAGGATATGCGCCGGAGGAGAGTCATGTGGGTTATGTCACCAATGGAGTCCACATGCCGACATGGGCAGCCTCGGAATGGAAAAAGTTTTATCTTGACAATCTGGGACCCGAAGTGTTCGAACATCAGAGCGATCCTGATGCCTGGAAAGGCATTTTCAATGTTTCCGACGATGCCGTATGGCAGATGCGGACACTGCTGAAGCACAAATTCATCAATTTCGTAAAACGGGATTTCAAGGAAAAATGGATAAAAAATCAGGGAGATCCGGCAGAAGTGATGAAGATCGCAGACAAAATTAATCCCGATGCTCTTATAATAGGCTTCGCCCGGCGTTTCGCTACATATAAACGAGCTCACCTTCTTTTCACGGATCTTGACAGACTCTCAAAAATCGTCAACAATGACCAATTCCCGGTGCAGTTTGTATTCTCGGGCAAGGCTCATCCAGCCGATGGTGCCGGTCAGGGACTTATCAAGCGTATTGTCGAGATATCCAGAATGCCGCAATTCCTCGGCAAGATAATTTTTCTGGAAGACTACAACATGATTGTGGCCAAACGCCTTGTCACTGGAGTGGACATCTGGCTCAATACCCCGACTCGTCCGTTGGAAGCATCCGGTACATCAGGAGAGAAAGCCGAGATGAATGGTGTGCTCAATTTCTCAGTACTTGACGGATGGTGGTATGAAGGATATCGGTTTGATGAGGAAGCAGGATGGGCTTTGACTGACAAACGCACATTCGCAGATCAAAGCCAGCAGGACAAGCTTGATGCGGCCACCATATATTCCATGCTTGAGAACGAGATAATCCCTCTTTATTTTGCAAAAAATTCAAAAGGGTATAGTCCGGAATGGATTCAGTATATCAAACGGTCGATCGGGCATATTGCCCCGCATTTCACCATGCAGAGACAACTCAATGACTATATCAGTCGCTTCTATGAACCTGAGGCCCGTCGTGCCCGTAGCCTTGAAAGCCACGATTTTGCCAAAGCACGGGAAATTGTGGCATGGAAAGAAGAAGTAGCCGGGAAGTGGGATCAGATACAAGTGCTTTCAAGTTCATTCACAGATGAATCCACCTCAGGACAACCAAGAACAGGAACACCTTTCGAAGCAAAATGCACAATTGACACGAAAGGTCTTGGCGATGCCATCGGAGTAGAGATAGTGGTGTTCCGTGAAGAAGATGGAGAGAACCGATATGTATGCCGTTATCCGATGAAAATAATCAGTCGAGAGGGTGGCATCTGTGTATATGAATTGAAAGAACGGCTTCATGAAGCGGGAATATTCAATTTCTCATTCCGCATGTATCCCAACAACAAGGATCTTCCGCATCGTCAGGATTTCGCATACGTACGGTGGTTCTGATCTATCAGTCATTCGGTGACAAATCGTATTCAAAGCGGCCTTCGGCTTGTCCCGTAAGGCCGCTTTTCTACCCCAGGCATCATTTTTCACCACAAGAAATCATCATCAAGCATCAGGCATTACATATTTTTTGTTAATTTTGCCTGTAATTTCAATTTCCGAGACCTCTGCAAATGATCATATCTTCCATAAAATCATTCGGACGCTATTGCTCTTTCATGGCCCAGGTATTCCGTTTCCCCGATAAATGGGGAATATTCGGACGCAATACTATCAATGAAGTGAGCAAACTTGGTGTCGACTCTATCCCTCTTGTCATAATCATCTCAATTTTTATAGGTGCGGTTATCACAATCCAGATGACTATCAACATTGTAAGTCCTTTGATCCCATCCTATTCAACAGGATTGGCTACCAGAGAGATACTTCTGCTTGAGTTTTCATCATCAATAATGTCTCTTATTCTGGCAGGAAAAGTAGGAAGCAATATCGCTTCAGAAATAGGGACAATGAGAGTAACCGAACAGATTGATGCGCTTGATATTATGGGTATAAACTCGGCCAATTTCATTGTTCTTCCCAAAATAGTGGGATTTGTTCTTTTCGTGCCGGTGCTCTGTGTACTCTCAATGTTTATGGGATTGGTCGGAGGATGGTGCATAGCGGAATTTACAACTATGCTGTCTGTTGAGAATTATGTATATGGCATCCAGTCATTCTTTAATGAATGGTATGTATGGTATGGCATCATAAAGACCTATTTCTTCGCCTTTATCATCACAAGCGTGGCAGCTTATTACGGCTATTATGTACAAGGTGGAGCACTTGAAGTCGGAAAGGCAAGTACCAATGCTGTGGTCTCAAGTTCAATACTTATTCTCCTTGCCGATGTAGTGCTAACAAAACTTTTATTGCAATAATGATTGAAGCCAGAAACGTCAGCAAATGGTTTGACGGCCAACAGGTATTGTTTGATATCTCGACCAGATTCGAGACAGGGAAGACCAATCTGATAATCGGTCAGAGCGGTTCAGGCAAGACTGTCTTTATGAAATGCCTCATAGGGCTTCTGTCTCCGGAAGAAGGCGAGATTTTCTATGACGGACGTTCTTTCCGGCAAATGGATGCAAAACAACGTCGTCAGCTCCGTACCGAAATAGGAATGCTGTTTCAGGGATCCGCTTTATTCGACAATGAGACCGTTCTGGGCAATGTAATGTTCCCTCTCAAGATGTTCTCCCCTCTTTCCCGGAAGGAACAGATCGAGCGTGCCCGCTTCTGCATCGGAAGGGTTGGACTTGAAAACGCCGATGACAAATATCCCTCTGAAATTTCAGGCGGCATGCAGAAACGGGTGGCCATAGCCCGTGCCATCGCACTTAATCCGCGTTATCTCTTCTGTGATGAGCCGAACTCCGGGCTTGATCCGAAAACATCAATTCTAATAGACAATCTTCTCAGCGATATAACCCACGAATATGGAATCACAACGGTGATAAACACCCACGACATGAATTCCGTATTGGGAATCGGTGAGAATATTGTTTTTATCAACAAGGGACATTGCGACTGGACAGGCAACGACCAGACTATCTTCCGTTCTACATCACAATCGCTGAATGACTTTGTATTTGCCTCAAAACTTTTTCAGGAAGTGAAAAAATTTCTTGAACGGGAATACGAGGCTTAAGGTTTCAATCGTCAAGTAAAAAGTGGCGTGGGATTTCCAGAGACATTAATTGGAAATCCCACGCTACTTTTATTATAAAATTGACTACAATGCGTTCATCGCATTGATCTTATTTCAGATCAAGAAGGGCTGATATTGTGTCGGCAGCAGCAGAAAGTCCGGAAGCATCCTTACCACCTGCCTGAGCAAAGAACGGCTGGCCACCACCGCCTCCTTTGATTGCTTTCGCAGCCTCCCGGATAATTTTAGAGGCGTTATAACCCTCTTTTACCAGATCGTCTGAAATGGCCAGAGTAAGCAATGGTTTATCTCCTGCCACGGTTCCTCCAATAAACACCGTATGTTCCGGAGAACTTCTGCGAACTCCAAACGCCACATTTTTCACTACATCGGGAAGCATGACACCGTTTACGGAACAGATCTTGATTCCTTTTATGATTTTCGCTTTTTCAAGAATATCCGCAGTGATGTTGCGTACTCTCTCTTCAAAAAATCCTTCAACCTGATGCTTCAGATCAGTATTCTCTTTGATGGCTTTTTGCACGGCAATCCGTACATCAGAAGCATTACCGAGGAAATTTGCTACATCACGCATAGTGTCCTGCAGATTGTCCAACATGTTCTCAACAGCGGAGCCACTGAGAGCCTCGATGCGTCTTATCCCTGCAGCTACCGAACTTTCACTTGTGATCCGGACCATACCGATATTGCCTGTATTGGCCACATGTGTGCCGCCACAAAGCTCAACAGATGAACCGAAACGCACCACTCTGACTTTATCTCCGTATTTTTCGCCAAATAAAGCCATAGCTCCCATTTCTTTAGCTTCTTGTATCGGGATGTTGCGGTGTTCATCAATTGGCAATGCCTCTCGGATACGCGAGTTGACGAGATGTTCTACCTTGCGTAGTTCTTCCGGCGTTACTTTCTGAAAATGAGAAAAATCAAAGCGTAGCATTTCCGGCCCTACATAAGATCCTTTCTGCTCTACATGGGTGCCAAGTACTTCACGCAAAGCTTCATGAATCAAATGGGTCGCTGAATGATTAGCAGATATTGCTTTTCTCGATTCCGTATCGATTCGTGCTGTAAAACGACCTTCCGGATTCTTCGGCAGACTTAAGGAGAGATGTACACCTATGTTATTCTCCCGCTTGGTATCAAATACTTCCGTTTTGTTTCCTTCGGAATCTATAAGCCATCCCTTATCGCCTGTCTGACCACCCATTTCAGCGTAAAAGGGGGTACGGTCGAGTATAATCTGATAAAACTCCTTGTTCTTATGCCTTACTTTTCTCCATCGGGTGATTCGAACCTCTGATTCGGTTTGGTCATAACCCACAAAAACTTGTGGTTCATCGGAAATTACTGTCCAATCTCCTGTCTCCACGACAGCTGCATTACGTGCTCTGTCCTTCTGTCGGGCCATTTCGATATCAAAACCCTCATGGTCGAGTGTAAGACCATTCTCACGTAGTATCAACTCAGTTAGATCAAGCGGAAACCCGTATGTGTCATAAAGTGTGAATGCCTCCTTTCCGTCAATCTGCATGCGATGATCATTGCGGGCAGATTCAATCATTGTATCAAGGAGTTTTATGCCATTGGCCAATGTACGTAGAAACGATTCCTCCTCCTCTTTTATAACTTTCCGGATGAGCGCGTCCTGGGCCTTCAGTTCCGGATAAGCCTCACCCATCTGTGCAACAAGTGTATCGACCAGGCAATGCATGAATGGCTCCTTTGCATCAAGGAACGTATATGCATAGCGCACCGCACGCCTTAATATACGGCGTATCACATATCCCGCTTTCGCATTCGATGGGAGCTGAGAATCCGCGATGGCAAAAGCAATAGTACGGACATGATCGGCGACCACCCGCATGGCTACATCTGTTCTGGGATCATTTCCATAAGCCTTTCCGGAAAGTCTGGAAATCTCGGAAATGAGCGGTGTAAACACATCGGTGTCGTAATTCGATTTCTTACCCTGCATAGCCATGCAAAGGCGTTCGAATCCCATTCCGGTATCTATAACTTTGAAAGGAAGTGGAACAAGACTTCCATCTGACTTCCGTTCATATTGCATAAACACAAGATTCCAGATCTCGATTACAAGAGGATTGTCCTTATTGACGAGACATGCTCCGGACTCTTTCTTCCGTTCTTCCTCATCCCGGAGATCGATATGAATTTCAGAACATGGGCCACATGGGCCGGTATCTCCCATTTCCCAGAAGTTATCATGTTTATTTCCATTGATAATATGATCGGAAGGAAGATATTTTTCCCAGATCGCGGCTGCCTCATTGTCCCGGTCAAGTCCGTCTGCTGAATCGCCTTCGAATACAGTGGCGTACAGTCGTGTCGGATCAAGTTTCAAAGTACCGGTAAGAAACTCCCAAGCCCATCCGATGGCTTCTGCCTTGAAATAATCTCCGAAAGACCAATTGCCAAGCATCTCAAACATCGTATGATGATATGTGTCGTGCCCGACTTCCTCAAGATCATTGTGCTTTCCGCTGACGCGAAGACATTTCTGACTGTCGGCCACACGAACCGCCTCAGGTTTACGGTTCCCGAGAATAATATCTTTGAACTGATTCATGCCGGCGTTGGTAAACATCAATGTCGGATCATCTTTCACAACCATCGGCGCAGATGCAACGATAGTATGTCCCTTATCTTGAAAAAACTTCTTAAATGCCTCTCGTATCTCTTTAGATGTCATAGTTTTGCTTTATTTGCAAGGTCCGGACAACGTATCCTTGGGACCGAAATGATTTGCAAATTTAGCAAGAAAACCGTAATTTTGCAACATAAAACAGGCATTCTCCGGTCTGTTGCAAGCACATCGTGAAGCAAGTATATTACCGCTATAATCCGGAAACAGACAATTATGAACGCGTCTATCCCTCATTAAAGGGCAAAATCGCGAATCTGGGCAGAATATTCCTGCTTGGAATGGTTATGGCCATTTCTGTATTGACGATTGTGTATTTATGCTATGATACTCCTACCGAACAAAATCTGCGTTCGGAAAACCGGCAACTGAAAACCCAATATAACATTCTTAGCCGACGTCTGGAAAACTCCCTGAAGGTAATGGATAATATCCGCAGCCGCGATGACAACTTCTACCGTGTGATGATGCAGATGGATCCGCTTAGCCGCGGACAACGTTTCGCTGGTCTTGACAACGAACAACGCTATCGTGAACTTCAGTCACTTCCGGATGCTAAACTTATTACAGACTTCACCCGACGTCTCGATTATTTCGACCGATGTCTATATGCTCAGTCTTTGTCTTTCGATGAACTTCGGAAGATGGCTTCCAATCAGCAGGATAAGCTCGACCACATTCCTTCGGTACTACCGATAAGTCTTGAAGACTATACAATGGCTTCAGGTTACGGATACAGACGGGATCCGGTCTACGGGGCTACAGCTTTCCATGCGGGTCTTGATTTCGCTGCGCAAGCCGGTACGGCGGTCTATGCCACAGCCGACGGACGGATCAGCACAGCAGATTGGAAAGGGGGTTATGGAAATTGCATTGATATTGACCATAGTTACAATTACCTTACACGCTACGCACATCTTTCAAAAATTGATGTAAAGGAAGGACAGATGGTCAGACGTGGAGAGAAAATAGGGGAAGTCGGTTCAACTGGAAAATCTACAGGGCCGCATCTTCATTATGAGGTCCGCTTCAAGGACGAACCACAGAATCCCATCAATTATTACTTTATGGACATCACACCTGAAGTCTACGACCAAATGATACGTATGGCCGAAAATGCCGGACACGTAATGGATTGAACTCACACTCCGGAAGTCATGGAAACAATTGAAAAACAATTTTATAGGATTCAGGAGGTGGCAGAAATCGTAGGAGTGGCCCCTTCTGCCTTGCGGTATTGGGAAAAGGAATTTCCTGAGATTGCCCCACGACGTGGTCTCAGCAATATACGCCATTATACCCCTGCAGATATAGAGAAGCTACGTATGATTCACTATCTTGTGAAGGTGAAAGGTCTTAAACTTGAGGCTGCGAAAGAACAACTCAGGGTAAACCGTGGAAACATCAGTCATGAAATGGAAATCATCAACCGTCTCGATAATGTGAAGCAAGAGATGAAGCAACTATTGAAGGCTTTCTCAAAAAGAGAGCAGAATAGCAGATTTCCTTCTTGAGTTTCCATAATCAAATCAGACAAATCTATTTGGAATATGAAATATCTTTTAGATTTCACACTTACCGATATCCATCCCACTGGAGCTGGGGACGCCATGTTACGTCTCACCCCGGTCGATCCGGTGAGAGGAGGAAATGCCCTTAGACAGGTATCTGCCGGCCAATTTGTCAATATACATGTGCCTCAATCGCATTCCACATTTCTACGACGCCCCATCTCGATATGTGATGTCTGTACTGATACTCTGACACTTACACTCTTTGTAAAAGATGCCGGTGCGGCCACTCATACTCTTTGTAATGCAAATTCCGGAGAGCAATTCAATATACTTCTGCCTCTTGGCAATGGGTTTTCTTTCGATTCTTCGATCAAATCGCCACTTCTGGTGGCTGGAGGTGTCGGAATTGCCCCGATGTTATTTCTCGCAAAACAAATGAAAAAGGCGGGGATCACTCCAACCATGCTGCTTGGTGCGGTATCTGCCGACCGTCTCATACTTACCGAAAAACTTTCCGAATTAGGAGAAGTAAACATCGCTACCAACGATGGCTCTGCCGGTGAACGAGGACTTGTCACAGAGCATTCGGCCTTACAGCGACAATGGGACTCCATATATTGCTGCGGTCCTTTGCCGATGATGAAAGCCGTGGCAGGCGAAGCCTTGAAAAAAGAAATATCATGTCAGGTCAGCCTTGAAAACGTCATGGCATGCGGACTCGGTGCATGTCTATGTTGTGTAGAAGATACCCGTCACGGAAATGTATGTGTATGTAAGGAAGGACCTGTATTCAATATAAAAGAACTCAAATGGCAGACAATGTAAATCTCGCATGCAATCTTGGTCGCGGCCTGACAATCGCCAACCCGGTAATGTCCGCATCCGGTACATTCGGCTACGGCACTGAATTTGCCGATATTGTCGATTTAAACCGTCTTGGAGCGATAATCGTAAAAGGAACCACTCTTTCACCCAGAGAGGGTAATCCATATCCACGCATGGCAGAGACTCCTTCCGGAATGCTTAATGCCGTCGGTCTTCAGAATAAAGGAGTGGATTTCTTTGTGGAAAACATATATCCCCAAATCAAAGATTACGACACACCGATTATAGTGAATGTCAGCGGATCGTCGCCAGAGGATTATGCGGAAGTGTGTCGTCGGCTTTCCTCACTCCCTAAAGTGGTTGCTGTTGAAATAAATATTTCCTGTCCCAATGTAAAACAGGGGGGAATGGCATTTGGCACTACCTGTCATGGCGCAGAACTTATTACAAGTACCGCGCGTGCAGCGTGGAACCGCCATCTTATTGTAAAGTTATCCCCTAACGTTACCGATATAACAGAGATAGCCTGTGCCGCAGAAGCATCGGGAGCTGATTCCCTTTCGCTTGTCAATACATTTCTTGGCATGGCCATAGACGTGGAAAAGCGACGTCCGGTGCTCAGCACCATCACAGGTGGTTTGTCGGGCCCATGTATTAGGCCGATTGCTGTACGGATGGTATGGCAGGTTGCAAAAGCCGTTAAAATACCGGTAATAGGGCTGGGCGGTATAATGAACGGACGGGATGCCCTTGAATTTATAATGGCTGGAGCCTCTGCCATTGAAATAGGAACAGCTAATTTTGTTTATCCCGATGTCACAACGCGTGTCATTGATGAGATCACCGACTGGTGCAGTCGTCATTCTGTGACTTCTCTCTCTGAAATCCGCGGAATAATCTGACTGTTAAGAAGCTGTTTAAAATTCAAGCCAAGGATAAACCGGGATTGCCCCGACTTTGTCCTTGGCTTTTCTTTTTAGTACAATTTCCAGTTTACTTCCAGATTGGTTCCACAGTGTAACCAAGTTTGCGCAATCCGTCCACTACCCCTTTGTCTCCTACCAGATGAAGTGCACCAACAGCGACAAAATTACCACCTTCCTTCAAAATAGATGGTAATTTGGAAAGCCAGTCGGCATTGCGTCTGTCAAGAAGAGCTTCCATAAACTGAGGATTGCTATCGTCACCTTCCATTAGAGATAATAATTCTCCGATATTTTGCGACATATAACATTTGTTGATTTTCTCTCCATGTTCTACAATTTTACCGGGATTGTCAAGCATCTCTATCAGATCTGCCGCTTGCTTGACGACAGGAGTAGTGGTGTATAGGAGCCTTCCTTGAAGTTCCGGAGTCTCAAGACCAGCAACTTTTTTCCCTTTCTCTTTTGCACTCGTCTGAAAATACATGTCAAGCTGTTCCTGTGGATTATATCCTGGCATTGAACGTGAGATGACGCCAATCGATACCATAGATGACGCCACCATAGGGCGCATCATCGAGAGGGCCTCAAGTGTAACTCCCGGCATCGGAGCATACTGTTCGAATACCTTGGATATCCTGGCAAAATCATCAGGAGCAATCAGATCACGAAGGGTGGAATCGGATGGTGCCATCATAAATGGCTGGAGAGCCATCCCCAAAGCAATCTGCCCTATCGTCATATCCAGCTCACCTATGACTCTGTCAGATTCATCCAGAGCCTGACGTGCGGATGGAATAGAATCCAGAATCGAAAGGGGAGCGAGATGATGAGTACCAAAAAGCCACGACGGTTTTTCAAGACCATTTCCACTTATTTTGTAGAAAATCTGGGCCGAACATCCCAATACTACAGCAAATACAGCTGTTAGAACCATTATTCTCTTGTTCATTTTCAAGAATATTATTGTTGTTTGTCTGCAAAGTTAGACAATTTAACTATAAAAATACTACACATTACAATAGATTTTTGTTATATCTCCGAAGAGCGGTGTCTCCAAAGATATTTCTCTGCCACATCATTAGTTGAAATTGGTACTTAGGAGAATTATTAGTAACTTTGCAGTCTGGCTCAACAAAAAAAGAATTGTTGTTTCCATGCCACATCCAAATATGAATAAAGCTTGACTATCATAGAGAAACTCCATTTTGTGGATTTCTTTTAAATCACAACAGGTAAGAAAAAGGTAAATCATAAGAATGAAAAAAAGTGCATTTCAAAGGGTCCGGGCAGAATATCAGCCCAAACTCCCCTCCTCTCTTCAGGGACCGGTCAAACTGAGAATCGGAGAGGCAACCCAGTCGGTTGGAGATCATGATGCCATAAAGCAATTGTTTCCAAACACATACGGACTTCCAGTAGTTGAATTTGAACCTGATGAAAATCCCCAGCGTCTTGAAGAGCCCTTTAACGTAGGCATAATTCTATCAGGAGGACAGGCACCAGGAGGACATAATGTAGTCAGCGGTATTTTTGACGGTATAAAATCGCTAAATAAAGAATGCAGACTTTATGGGTTTCTGATGGGTCCTGCCGGATTCATCAATCACCAATATATGGAGCTCACGGCCGGATATATCAAGGAATACCGCAACACCGGAGGCTTCGACATCATAGGCTCCGGACGTACAAAACTTGAATATCCCGATCAATTTGATTCCGGACTCAAAATTCTGAAAGAGCTTAACATAAAAGCTCTTGTCATTATAGGTGGAGACGATTCCAACACCAATGCTGCGGTTCTCGCCGAATATTACAAAGCCAATGGAGCCGACATTCAGGTAATCGGTGTCCCCAAGACAATTGACGGCGATCTTAAGAACGAATGGATCGAGACATCTTTCGGATTTGACACTGCATGTAAGGTCTATTCCGAGGTAATAGGCAATATCCAGCGTGACTGCAACTCTGCGAAGAAATATTACCACTTCATAAAACTTATGGGCAGGTCCGCCTCCCACATAGCTCTTGAATGTGCTCTTGAAACCCAGCCTAATGTGTGTATAATCTCTGAAGAGGTACAGGCAAAACGCATGACTCTCGACAACATTGTCAGTCAGATATGCTATGTCATAGCTGAACGCGCAAAATTGGGTTGGAACTTCGGAACAGTGCTTGTACCTGAGGGCCTTATTGAATTTATACCTTCAATGAAGAAACTTATCTCCGAGCTAAACGATGTTTTGGTAGATTATGCTTCCGAATTGGAAGGACTTGAAGAGATGGATAAACTTCAGGCTATCCACTCACATCTAACAGGATCAAATGCCGAATTATACAAAAGTCTCCCCAAGCATATCGCCTTGCAACTAAGCCTTGATCGTGACAGTCATGGCAATGTACAGGTTTCTCTGATAGAGACCGAAAGTCTTATCTCTGAAATGGTAGCGAAACGTCTTGAAGAGATGGCGGAAGAGGGAGAATACTCAGGAAAATTTGCCGCACAACACCATTTCTTCGGATATGAGGGAAGATGCGCCGATCCGACTAACTTTGATGCAGACTACACATACGCACTCGGCTACAATGCCGCTATGCTTATTAATTCAGGTCTTACTGGATATATGAGTTCTGTACGTAATCTCACTGATAAAACGGAGAACTGGATCGCCGGAGGAATACCTATCACAATGATGATGAATATGGAGCGACGCAACGGACATGACAAGCCGGTTATAAGAAAGGCTCTTGTAAACCTTAACGGACGCCCTTATCTTAAATTTGCCTCCATGCGCGAGACCATCGCTCTTAATACTCTGTATCAATATCCAGGTCCTATCCAATATTTTGGTCCTCCAGAAATATGCGATCGCCCTTCAATGACCCTTTTGCTTGAACATAATAAGGAGATAAATTGATGCTCTATAATATATCTTGGCTTCGGGTTCAACCCCGGAGCTTTTGTTTTTGTTATATCTTTGAGGCATGAAAATTGTCCGTATACTCACGTACAACCCTCACCTATAGGATTATCAGGTCATTTATTTTATTTAAATATGAAAAATATACTGATTTCATGTATGGCTGCTGCACTTCTTCTCGGCGCATGCACAAACAACAGAAAAGACAGACTGGCTTATTCTGCCGATTCCTCGGCTGTGACTGAAGCTCCTAAAGATGTGAAAGAAAACATATCTCCCTCCAATCTCGATGAAAATGTACTTGTTCAGAACGGATTCAAATCGGAGAAAGGTATTCCTACTGTAGTGGATTTCTCAGCTTCGTGGTGTGGCCCATGCAGGCAATTCAAGCCAATCTTTGAAGAGGCTGCAACCGTATATGCCGGAAAAGTGGATTTCATTTCCATTGATGTCGATTCTTTCCCTAAATTGTCCGAGAAATATGGTATTGAAGCTATCCCTACTATCATATATTTTGATTCAAAAGGAAAAGAAATGAACAGAACTCAAGGGTTCATAGGGAAAGAACCCTTCAATGCCTCTATCAATGAATTGATAGGTAAATAGTCATATACAATAATCACTCTCAACGGAAATCCCGGCGAGAGCTGTAAGATATTTCGGCATCGTGGAAGCTTTTTTCAAAGCCTTCCACGATTTTCTTCCTATTTCAGCCTCAGCATATTCCCAGAACGGAGCTATCTTCATCAATATCTGGGTATCCCCTTGCAGTGTAGACTGATAATGCGAAAGCAATCGGGAATGGAAGTAAAGCATCATGGATATTCTATCTTGAATAGATAAAACTTTTTTGGAAGAGATCTCCATTGCCAATGAGGGGCGTGCCAGAAGTCCCCTACCGCACATCACTCCGGCTACCTCAGGAAAACGTTTTCTAATTCTATCCACATCATCCGGGGTTCTTATATCTCCATTATAAATAACATGATGGGATGTCATCTCCAGCACACGCTTGAATTCTTCCATATCTGTTTCTCCCTTATATTGCTGACGCGCTACCCTGGGATGCACCGTGAGATGATGGAGTCTCATAGAATTTATCGCATCTGATGAAGATCGCCACTCATCACTATTATTTATACCAAGTCTTATTTTCAGCGAGAAACTGATATCCGGATAGCGTTCAATCATTTTAGCAGTCTTTTCGACAAGAGGTGTGTTTCCGATTACAGCTGCTCCACGCCCGCGGGCTGTCTGCAATGGAAACGGACATCCCATATTAAGATCAATTTCTTTCGCTCCTGCTTCTCCCAACGAATTGATCAGAATCTCCAATTCTTCCATGTCCCGAAATATCACTTGTGCGGTCACAGGAAGATTTTCTTCAAGACTTGCCTTGAAATCCACTATGTCACGACGTCTTGGAGTCCCCTTTTCAACACGAATAAACGGTGTATAATATCTGAAAGTCGATCCATAAATGGAGGAATGCACCGAGCGATAAGCATGATCCGTGTGTCCCTGCACAGGTGCGAAATGAATTGGGAAAATACTGTTGTCCATTACAATATAATATTATCCACCTTGTCCGGTTGGCATGAAAACAAAATACACAGCTCCTATCAGACAAAGGAATGCGGCGAAATGATTCCAATGGAGTTTCTCTTCTGAAAAGAAAAACATGGTAAAGAGTGTAAATACAGTAAGAGTTATCACTTCCTGAAGCACTTTCAGCTGCATGAGAGAAAACGGTCCTCCATTGCCATGAAAACCTATTTTATTGGCGGGAATCATGAAGCAGTACTCGACGAGAGCTATACCCCATGATATAAGAATGACAACAAACAGAGGCCAGTCCCGACCTATACCTGCCGACTGGAATTTAAGATGGCCATACCATGCCAATGTCATAAAAACATTAGAGATGACCAGAAGCAATATGGTCCATATTGTAGTGTTCATTACATAGAAAATCCTTTTACTCTGCAAAATTACTAATTTTATATTATTTGAGCAAATAAGGTGATTACCATATAATTGGATATATGACTTTGGTTGATAAATACTCGATTTTTATCATGATAGAGTGATTATATTGATAATATTTTGTAAATTTACACCAGCTAATCATACGTTCTGCATCGGATAATTTCCGAAATAGTAGGATGTCTTAAATTTCAAAACATATTTATCCCTATGAACCAATCTTTTGTATTTCTCGCAGACGGTTTTGAGGATGTCGAGGCAATCACAGTGGTTGATCTACTCCGGCGTGCCGACATTCCTGTGAAGACTGTTTCAATTACCGCCTCACTTCAAGTGAAGTCGGCGCATGGAATGTCAGTGACTGCCGATCTGTTATTTGATAATACTAATTTTGAAGATCCGGCATGGCTGATTCTTCCGGGAGGAATGCCGGGTGCTACAAATCTGTATGAGTTCGTGCCTCTTCAGGGACTGCTGAAACGTCAGGTCGAATCTTCAGAAGGTCGTATAGCCGCTATATGTGCTGCCCCTGCTGTCGTTTTGGGCCAGTTAGGTTTGCTTGAAGGAGAGAAAGCGACTTGCTATCCAGGTTTTGAAGGTATGTTGAAAGGTGCCGAACCTCAGGATGCAGCAGTTGTGTCAAGCGGAAGATTTGTCACTGCTTCCGGACCCGCTAAAGCGATGGTTTGGGCACTTAAGATTATTGAGATCCAATGTGGTGCTCAGAAAAGTTCAGAGGTCGCTAACGGCCTTTTGTATTGCTCTGCACAGACGGAAATGTAGACTATACATTCCGATGACATAATTTGTTATTTATAACATATATTAGCCGCCGATATCCATTAATTGGAATATCGGCGGCTCTATACTTGGAGCGTGGCTGTCATATTGCTACCCGCTCCGGGCAAAACATAAAAACTAAATACCTGTGTATCTGTAATTCGGTGAAGGATGTTGTTTTCTTTTGATTGTAGAAGACAGCGGTCTTAATTTAGAAAGCGTAATCCTTAAGTTGTTCACGTAATTTTTTGCGTGCGAAGAAAATGCGACTTTTTACAGTTCCGAGAGGCAGGTTCATTTTGTCGGCTATCTCGTTATATTTGTATCCGGCGAGATAAAGGCTGAATGGCTCCCGATATTCTGGACTGAAAGCATTGACTGCCGATGATATCTCTTTCACGGCAAATGACCCTTCCGGAGTGGCAAGTCCGCTGTCCTGGCTGATGTTCAGATGATAAAGATCTTCTGTCTGGTCAATGACGGTAGCTTTTCTTACGGTCTGGCGATAATTGTTGATAAATATATTGCGCATGATCGTGAAAATCCAACCTTTGAAATTGACGTTGTCAACATATTTCTCTTCGTTGTCAAGGGCTTTTAGAGTGGTGTCCTGAAGAAGATCCTGAGCAGCTTCCCTGTTGGTGGTGAGCTGATAGGCGAAACTGAGAAGATTGCCCTGAAGGCCTACAAGACGCTGCTTGAACGATTCCTTGGTTTTCATGTTCAGAAGGTAATTTAGCTGTTGTTTTGATGTTTTACGAAATAATAACATCGGGTTGTGGAAAAATGTTCTGATGATTCGAAAAAATTTTTTTCTGAATTTTTGAATATCCTGATTTTATGGAATTAACAAGGGCGTTTTCTCACTAAAAAAATGTAATTTTGTACTTCAATATCCGAATCTTATCGGCAGATAATGGTTGGGATGCTGATAATGCTTATTTTAAAATTATGAGATTCGACGAAATACTTTCTGATGACAATATGCTGGATGCTCTGTGGGATATGCATTTTGATGAGTGTACTCCCATTCAGGAGCAGGCTATACCTGTTATTTTGGAAGGACGCGATTTGATTGCCGTGGCTCAAACGGGCACTGGCAAGACCGCTGCATATTTGCTTCCTGTGCTTGAACGATTAGCTGCAGGTAATTATCCCGATAATGCTGTGAATTGCATTGTTATGGCACCGACGCGAGAGCTTGCCCAACAGATTGACAGGCAGATGCAGGGCTTCGCATACTTCATGGGTCTGAGCAGTGTGCCGATATACGGTGGTACAGATGGTCATACGTTCAATCTTCAGAAACAGGGTCTGACCATGGGAGCGGATGTGGCGATTGCCACGCCGGGACGACTTATAGCCCATCTCAGTATGGGATATGTCGATTTGTCGAAAGTATCTTTTTTTATTCTTGATGAAGCCGACAGAATGCTCGATATGGGTTTTTATGAAGATATTATGCAGATAGCGAGTTTTTTGCCTAAAGAGAGACAGACTCTCCTTTTCTCGGCCACTATGCCCATGAAGATCCAGACATTGGCTTCGAAGATCCTTACAGATCCGGTAGAGGTGAAACTTGCGGTCTCCAAACCGGCTGATAAGATAGAACAGACGGCTTATGTAGTATACGAACCTCAGAAGTTGCCTCTTCTCAGGTATCTGTTCCGTCAGCATACTCCAAAGCGCGTGATAGTATTCGCTTCTTCAAAACAGAAAGTAAAGGAACTTTTCAAGACTTTGCGTGGTGACGGTATTGCTGTCGGCGAGATGCATAGTGATCTGGAACAAGAGAAGCGGGACCAGATGATGCTTGACTTTAAGGCGGGTAGAATCAATGTATTGGTCGCTACGGATATAGTGGCCCGTGGAATTGACATTGACGATATCGAGATGGTCATTAATTTTGATGTGCCCGGAGAACCTGAGGATTATGTGCATCGTATTGGCCGTACAGCAAGGGCTGATGCCGATGGAAAGGGTATAACGTTTATTTCCGATCGGGAAAAGGGGCGTTTCCGTCGTATAGAGAAATTATTGGAAAAAGAGGTCAGAAAAGATAAGGTGCCTGAAAATCTGGGTGAAACTCCTTCATGGGCTGGAGGTCTGTCAAGCAAAAGAAATGGACAGCGCAAATCACGTGGTTCGAAAAATGGTAGTAGTTCTGCTCGGAAAGCTGATGCGAAACATACTGTATCGTCCAGACAGGAATCATTGCCTGTATTGGAAAATGAAAATCTCTCTGATACTGCTCTATCCCGGCAAAAAACAGGCGAATCTGGACGTCACCGCAGACGTGGACGTCGACATAAAAAAATATCGTCGGATAGTCCATCAAAAAATATTTCATCTAAGGAATCCATGTCATGACTACTGTTGAATTTCTCAGAAGTCGTCATTCTATAAGACGTTATACCGATCATCCGTTGTCGGAAGATGTATGTAGAAAACTTCGTGCATCAATCACTATGATCAATACTCATGAAGCCGGCATGCATTTTGAACTGGTATGTGATGATCCCTCTCCTTTTAAGGGGTTCAGAGCCAGTTATGGTATGTTGCATGGTGTACGTAATTATATTGCGGTTGTGGTGGACACCTCTTTCCCGGACGCAATTGAAAGGGCCGGTTTTTACTCTCAGAAATTGGTGATGGAGGTTGTAGCTTTAGGGTTGGGATCATGTTATGTAGGCGGTACGTTCGATGCCGGACGTACCAAAATAATGCTGAGAGTTGGTTGGAAACTATTGTTTATAGTAGCCATCGGTTACGCAGAGGAAAGACAACAGACTTGGGTGTCTTCGTTAGCCATGAAGATGGCCCATCGTAATAACCGTTGTGCCGATGATTTCTTTGTAGAAGCAGAGGGAATGTCGCTTGACGAGGCAAAGAGCAGACTCATTTGGCTTGATTCCGGGCTTCGTGGACTCGCTTCCGCGCCTTCATCGTTGAATAGGCAACCGGTAAGAATCAGTCCGGTATGGGTATCAGATGGTGACGGCCACAAATACTTGACTGTAAGAGCTTTTCTGGATAACTCCAATAGTGATGCGCTTGTGGATTTAGGTATTGGTAAGTATAATTTCGGAGCAGCGGCAGTCGGCGAATGGAACTGGGGAGCCGATGCATGTTTTATTCACTTGGATTCAAATTGAATTTTGAACTTTGGGTTATTATCATCTGATAGTGTCCGACGGTTCGATATTTTTGAAGTCACGCGCTTTCTTTAACCGATGATTCTTTACGGCAAGATAGTTGCGGACTAGAAGGAACAGAGTGTCGTTTTCGCCTTCAGATAGATGTGCGTCTGTTTCTGGAGGTACGTCCATATTTATTTGTGTAAGTTTTTCGCTAAATCGATTGTCAAGACTCATGATTTCAGTTGAGTCACGTGCATTCTTCATGCTGTCGGTATATGTCCGTGTGATGGTTGCTGTCTCTTTATAAAGCCTTCTTGCGTCCAGTCTGTCTTTTTCTATGACTTTGTCTCCACATGCACTGAGAAGTGTAACAGAGATGGCAAGGGTCATCAATTCTGTATTTTTCATTTATTATGGTTAAGTTTCTGTTTAAGATATTCTGCGGTGTGTGATCGCTTGTTTTCCGCCACTTCTTCTGGAGTCCCTTCTGCTACTAATTCTCCTCCTTTGTCTCCTCCGTCTGGGCCAATATCGATAAGATGGTCTGCCGACTTTATGATATCCAGATTGTGTTCGATGATTAGAACAGTATGCCCGTTGTCGACCAAACGGTTAAGAGATTTCAGAAGAGTTGATATGTCATGAAAATGGAGTCCTGTGGTCGGTTCGTCAAATATGAAAATGGTGTGTCCTTGTTTTTCCTGACTGAGAAAATAGGCAAGTTTGACGCGTTGGTTTTCTCCTCCGGACAATGTCGATGATGATTGTCCGAGTTTGATATATCCGAGTCCGACATCTGCGAGAGGTTTAAGTCGTTTGACAATACGACGCGCCTGACTATCTTGTCTTTGCGAGAAAAAAACGATGGCTTCGGCCACTGTCATCTCCAGAACATCAAATATGTTTTTGCCATTGTAATTTACATCAAGTACTTCGCGCTTGAAGCGTTTCCCTTCACATACGTCACATGTAACTCTGATATCGGCCATGAACTGCATCGGAATTACGACAGTGCCCTCCCCTTTGCATTCTTCGCATCTACCGCCCTCGGCATTGAAGGAGAAGTAGGAAGGGGTGAAGCCCATCTGTTTTGAAAGAGGTTGCTCTGCAAAAAGTTTCCGGATTTCATCGTAGGCTTTAAGATATGTGGCTGGATTACTCCTTGATGAGACTCCGATAGGATTCTGGTCGACGAATTCCACTCCACTGATTACATTCAGGTCTCCGGACAGTCCTCTGTGGGTGCCTGGGGCATCTCCCGGTTCTCCCAATTTACGAAGAAGGGCTTTGTAAAGGATCTCATTGACAAGAGTGGACTTTCCTGAGCCACTTACTCCTGTCACTACAGTCATTACTCCCAGAGGTATTGTCACATCAATGTTTTTGAGGTTGTTTTCCATTGCTCCCTCTATTTTGATGTAGCGTTTCCAGTTTCGTCGTCTGGGATTATATTCGATTAATCTTTTCCCGCGTAGATAATCTATAGTATAAGAGCTGCTTTTCTCATTACTCTTCAATGCTTCCTTTAAGTTGCCCTGATACACAACCTTGCCGCCCAGTCGACCCGCATCCGGTCCTATGTCGATTATTTCGTCGGCAGCCAGCATTATTTCTTCATCATGTTCTACAACGACTACTGTGTTACCGATTTGTTGTAGGCGACGAAGAACATTGATAAGTCTCTTTGTGTCGCGTGGATGAAGGCCGATAGATGGCTCGTCGAGTATATAAAGAGAGCCTACCAGAGAGGAACCCAGACTGGTGGCTAGATTTATCCTCTGGCTCTCTCCTCCGGAAAGAGTGGAGGAAAGTCTGTCAAGGGTCAGATAAGATAATCCGACCTCGGACAGAAAGCCAAGACGATTCCTTATTTCAGTTATCAAGCGTTTGCCCACGGCTTTCTCAGTCTCGGAGAGTATGAGATTATCAAACCAAACGATGAGATCGCTTACAGGGAGCCTTACAAGATCGGTGATACTTTTACCTCCGATTTTGACGTATTCTACATCGGGGCGTAAGCGTGATCCATGACACGCCGGACACTCAGTCTTTCCACGGTATCTGGCTTTCAATACCCTGTATTGGATTTTGTATTGATTATCATCGACCCATTTGAAAAAACCGTCGATACCAGGCCATTCACCTTTACCATACCAGAGAAAATCACGGTCCTTCCGGCTTAGTTCTGCGTATGGTTTATGGATAGGAAATTCATATTTTGAAGAGAGGTGAACAAGTTCATTTTTCCATTCACTCATTTTTTCACCTTTCCAACATTGGACAGCATCCTGATATATGGACTTGCTTTTATCCGGCACAACTAAATCTTCGCTAATGCCCAAAACCTTACCGAACCCTTCACAAACCGGACAGGCTCCGAAAGGATTGTTGAAATTAAACATAAGGTCAGAAGGTTCCCTGAAGTCAATACCATCTGCTGTGAACTTTTTGGAAAATGTATGCTCTTTTATGTCAGGATGGCTCCATACTTTCAGAATACACTCATCACGTCCCTCATAATATGCGGTCTCTATCGAATCTGTGAGCCGACTGATCTCGTCTTTGTCAGAGCTCACAGAGAAGCGGTCTATAAGCAGTCTATAATATTCCGGTGCGGCAGGACTACCGCTTTCTATAAGTGTGGCGATATCTATAAATTCACCATCCTTTTCCAACCGGGAAAAGCCCTCTTTAAGATAGATTTCAAGTTGATTCTCAAAAGACCTTCCATCTGGAATAGATATAGAAGTCAGTACTGCCATTCTTGTCCCTTCCGGATAACTGAGAGCGGTAGCCACAATATCCGAGACAGTATGATGTTTCACTTCTTCCCCACTTGTGGGAGATATGGTTTTCCCCAGACGGGCGAAAAGCATACGCAGATAGTCGTAGATCTCGGTGGCTGTACCGACAGTGCTTCGAGGATTTCGTGTATTGACTTTTTGTTCGATAGCTATGGCAGGTGGAAGTCCTTTGATATAGTCGCACTCCGGTTTGGACATTCGACCGAGAAACTGTCTTGCGTATGATGACAGACTTTCTACGTAACGCCGCTGACCCTCTGCGTATAGAGTGTCGAAAGCCAATGATGATTTTCCGGAGCCGCTGACTCCTGTCATTACCGTGAATTTGTTCAAAGGTATGGTGAGATCAATGTTCTGAAGATTGTTTACTCTGGCCCCTTTGATAATTATGTTTTTGTCTTCCAATATTCTAATAGGTATATATTAAAGTGTTGATATAGATTCTACAATCTGAGCCATTAGTAATTATGTATTGATTACAATGGCTTTTTCGGTAGGATCCGGATCCTGGAAATTGGCGAAGAAATGTTTCAGCATATCTTCTGATACGATTATTTCATCAGGAGATAATCCGTTGCGTTTGTTGATTCTGATTAAACTGTCTTCAAATGAAGCTTTAAGATATACAAGGGTGGGATGAATCCCGTGTTTCAAGAGTATATCTCTGATAAAATCACGCTTAGATCTTTTGCATAGACATCCATCGGCGACTACACGATGACCTGCGGCTATTTGTGTTGTCATACGTTGGGCCATCTCTTTTTCCGCATCTTCGGTAATGGTTTTCTGCGTTTCAGTTGGTAAGTCATCAAAGGCTTTTCCGTACATCTGTCTGGTTAAATGATCTATACTTATACGAAGCCATCCTTTTTGTTCAAGGATATTTGCGAAATGAGTTTTCCCGCTTCCACTTATGCCGCACAGTATTACCGCCTGGCATCTATTGTCGGCGGTCAGTGATTCCGCAACAATGTCTAAAGTGTGGGAATCCATTAACTCCATCATGATTAAACGTAGATAATGTACATAATATTATTCCGAGCAACTATCATACAGCACCTTGTCTGATACGAGTTCAATAAGAGATGACGGAATACCGTTATTGCCCATAAATTGATTTATGAGAGACATTTCCTCTTTGAACTTCTGCACAGAACTAAGATTGATGGATTCTTTATAGAATCCTATCGCGTCTTTGATATTGCCGAGTATAAGGGAGATGTGTCCGGAACCGACGTAGCTTTTATAATCGGGCTCGGAAATCAGAAGATGATTGAAACATTCTTTTGCTTTTTCAAGATTTCCTGATTTGAGTTCTGCCCAGGCGATTGCACTTGGTGCATAACTGTTTTGGGGATATAGGTAATTTAGTTTGTACAGATACTTTAATGCATATGTATATTGCTCTGTCTTACAGAGTAAATCGGAGATATTGCTCAATAATTTCTCATTGTCAGGATCTTTTTCGACAAGTTTTTTATAAAGCTCTATTGCGCGGTGAAAATTTGGGTTATTACCACTTGTAAGGAGTATGGCCATTCTCCGGATAAGCCATCTGCTGTCCGGGTTCACCAACAGGGCTTTCTCATAAGCATGCATGGCCTCATCTTTAAGATTCATGTTTTCAAGGCAGTATCCTATCTGTTCCTTAAGTTTTCTGGATGGATCTGTATCAGCCATACGTAACAATGGAAGTGCCTGGGAATAAAGTCTGCGTGAAAAATAATAAGCAGCAGCCAGTTCTATAAGTTCTTCGTTGGCCATCACGTCCCACAGAAGACCCAGAGAAGACAAGTCGATGGTTCTGGCAAAACAATCCGGCACTTGTCTGCCATCACGAAACAGTTTCGTGAATCGGTAAAGATTTCTGACAAACCGTCGTGTCTCAGTGGCAATAACAGAATCTGTATTCAGCTGAAGGGAGCTGTTTTTCTCATCTCTCATCTGTTCGAATTGCTGATTCATCGCGGTCGACATGGCTTCAAGTTGTTGCCGAGGAATCCTGTCGATTGCGAGTGCAAACGAGAATTTGTCGGAGTCTGACATCATTAATGTACTTTCGAACAGTTCCCCTACACCAGATAAGTCCATCTTGCGGAATCCAGACAAAGCACTGTGATTTGGGTTAAATGGCAGAAACCAGTTTGCAGGTGTCTTGAAAAAAGGAAAGTTTTTCAGATTGGAAAAGGCTGCAATCATCAGATCGGCTCCTTCGCTTTGAAGTTCACTCAGTTCTTCAAGTTTTTTCCTTATACCGGTCTGTTCAAACATTTCCGCCCATTCCGGATTTTCCTCAAATGCGCTGACATCTGATGTTACTGAGGCATCACGCATCTTCCGAACGATGTCTGGTCCCATTTTCATTATGCGTGGGATCACATCCTCATCCATGGTTTTTCTCACGTTATCGGTATCTGCCGTTCTGATGAGAATCTTTGCGACTGTATGAAGCATAGTCATTATTGAGTCGTCATCTTTCCAGAGTTCGATCCGTTGCCGTGTCTTGCCATATAGTGCTGCACGTTTAGGATGTTGTGAGAATATGAGAAATACGCCCACCATGGCGATTGCACGCAAGGGGATTGCTATATTGTTGTCTGGAACTATTTCAGTCAATAACTCAAATTTAGTCTCGTCATAGATGAAGAGACTTGATACCACAATTGCCGACAAAATTATTCTTGGCAATGCAGACCCGATTGAAGGATCTGATATATATCGGCTTATCAACGCTCTGTCCGACCGAGACAAATGATATCGTATTCTAATCTCATCAAATATGTCGCAAAGGTAATTATCGAGTTGATATTGACGGTCTGAAGTTGCTTCGGATGGTGCTCCTACCGAATATAAACCGGATAAATCTTCATGGAGTTCACGATATCTGTCAAATAATGTTGTGAGATTGTCTCCGCGTAGATTTCGGAGTCTCATTGTAGAATACCATTCAAGAGGCGATTCCTTAACTTCAGATTCCACCATCATCCTGTCGGCCAGACGATGCAGTTTCTCTTTGATTGAGAGTAGCTGCGAATCTCTCGATGGATCTGCATAACCTTCTGTCATGTAATGAAGCAAATATTTGTAAGTCTGTTCTGCTTCGTCGACTTGAGGTGTAAAAGCCGGGAATTCCTGAGAAATCCTGTTTTTGATGGCCAGGATGGCATCCCTGAGAGAGGAGGAGTCAATATAGTCTGAGAGGTCGGAGCTGAAACTGTCCCTGATCATATCTGGTAGAGCAAATTATGTTAAGAATTATGACTGTCGGCGGTAAATGTCATAAATCCCGGCACGGCAGTGTAAAATATGGCATTGATATAACAAATAACGTGCCAAAAGATTGTGATAGATTAGGCATTTTTATTAATTTTGCAGTGTAGAAACGGTATGAAAACGTAGTTCAACCGGAAAGATTTGAGTATCAATATAGTATCAAGATATGGTTATTCAGCGTATACAATCGCTTTTATTGCTTCTTTCGGCAGTGGTGATGGGAGTTTTCTGCTTTGCAGAACTTGCACAGTTGTCAACTCCTGATTTCACATTTGGGTTTGATTGCATGGGATTTACCTACGAAGGAGAAGCTACCGATGGTGCTCCATCCGGCATATATATCAACACATGGTATTTCTTTGTGTTGTCGCTTCTCTGTGTATTGATGCCTTTGGTTGCTATATTCCTTTTCAGAAATCTGAGACTTCAGAAGCAACTTACCGTTTTTTCGATGTTGTTTGACATGGCGGCTTTCTGCGTAGCTCTTTTGCTGGGATATACAGCCATTGCGGATGGAAGTGTATCATGGAATTACACATTGATGTGTGCCCCATGGCTTTCGGTACTGTCTTTATGGCTTGCATGGCGATATATTAATCGGGATCAAAGACTTCTGGCATCGGTAGACCGTATACGATGATAAGAATAATTCCCGGATATATATAAATAAATTGGTGCATCGTATGTAAAGTGCGGGCATATCATTATTGACAAAACAATACAGCGACTTTCAGTCATGGCAAAAGAATTAAAGAATTTCACCAAACGTTCAGATAATTATTCGCAATGGTACAACGAGTTGGTCATCAAAGCCGATCTCGCTGAGCAATCGGCTGTACGCGGATGTATGGTAATAAAGCCTTATGGGTATGCAATATGGGAAAAGATGCAGCGTCAGCTTGATGACATGTTCAAGGAGACGGGTCATCAGAATGCTTATTTTCCGTTGTTGATACCAAAGTCGTTTTTGAGCCGCGAGGCTGATCATGTGGAGGGTTTTGCGAAAGAATGTGCGGTTGTGACCCACTATCGTCTTAAAAATGATCCTGATGGCAATGGTGTGGTGGTTGATCCTGCAGCCCGTCTGGAGGAGGAATTGATTATCCGTCCTACTTCCGAGACTATCATCTGGAATACATATAAAAATTGGATTCATTCCTATCGGGATCTTCCGATATTGGTCAATCAATGGGCTAATGTGATGCGTTGGGAGATGCGTACTCGGATGTTCCTCAGGACTGCTGAATTTTTATGGCAGGAGGGGCATACGGCCCATGCCACAAAGGAAGAGGCTCAGGAGGAGGCACACCGTATGTTGAATGTATACGCGACATTTGCCCGTGATTATATGGCGGTTCCTGTAATTACAGGCGTGAAATCGGCAAACGAACGTTTTGCCGGTGCCATTGATACATTTACTATAGAGGCGATGATGCAGGACGGGAAAGCTCTCCAGAGCGGTACTTCGCATTTTCTCGGTCAGAATTTCGCGAAAGCGTTCGATGTGACTTTTATGAATAAGGACAACAAACCGGAATACGTATGGGCTACCTCATGGGGTGCCTCAACCCGGCTTATGGGTGCCTTGATCATGACTCATAGCGATGACAACGGACTTGTATTACCTCCGCGTCTGGCTCCGATACAAGTAGTGATTGTGCCCATATATAAGGATAACGATCAGTTGAAGACAATATCCGAGCGTGTGGAACCACTTCTGACTGAATTGCGTCGTCGAGGAATCAGTGTGAAGTATGACGATGCTGACAATAAGCGTCCTGGCTTCAAGTTTGCTGACTATGAGGTAAAAGGTGTTCCTGTGCGTCTTGCTATCGGTGCGCGAGATCTGGAGAACGGGACGGTGGAAATAATGCGTCGTGACACCTTGGAGAAAGAAACAGTCGCTTTCGATGGTATAGAGGATGAAATCGTACGTTTGCTTGATGATATTCAGACAAATCTTTTCAGAAAAGCTCTTGCCATGCGTGAGGCCAAAACATACACCGTCGATACATACGATGAATTTAAGACCAAGATAGAGGAAGGAGGCTTTATATTAGCCCATTGGGACGGAACCTCCGAGACAGAAGAAAAAATCAAGGAGGAGACAAAAGCCACAATACGGTGCATACCATTTGAAGGAGATCCGACTCCGGGAAAATGCATGGTGACAGGGAAACCTTCTGCCAGAAGAGTTATTTTTGCCAGAGCATATTGATGAAATTAAGATAAAGTTCAGCGAAGATGTGTAGACTTGCTAAGTTTATTTCCGGTATGGTGATATGTGGTACCACAGTGTCTGTGCAGGCCCTTTCTCCCGAGGACTTCTGTGATCCGAAAGTGGCGGCTCCTAAATCCATAAAGGCGATGACACCGCTTTCTGACGGTGTATCGTACGCTGCCATATCCGAATCGAAAGATGCCATTGAGATCTACAGTTACAAAACTGGTAGAAAGACTGGTGAACTTTTTTCGATATCTGGTGTGAAAGGCGATGTTCGAATAGAATCGTTCGACGGATATACTCTGTCAAGCAATGAAAAGAAGATTCTCCTATGGACAAATGTAAAGAAAATATATCGTCATTCCTTTACAGCGGATTATTATGTGTATGATGTTATACGGAGCACATTAAAGCAAGTTTCCCATAAAGGACCTCAGAGGGGGGCTACGTTATCTCACGACGGGAGAATGGTAGCCTATACACGCGATAACAATATTTTCATATCGAATCTTGACTATGGTACCGACAATGCGGTCACTTCCGACGGAGCAGTAAACGCTATCATATATGGCACTCCTGATTGGGGTTATGAGGAGGAATTCGGCGTTGAAAACACCATGCGTTGGAGCAATGATGACAATATTCTTGTTTTCGTCCGTTTTGATGAGTCTAAAGTTCCCACTTACAGTTTTGACAACTACACCAGTTATTGCGGGGATAATCCAGATAATGATCTTTATCCTGAAAGTTACAGATATAAATATCCTTTGGCCGGATATCCCAATTCGATAGTGTCGTTGCACGCATACGATCTCAATACAAGGGTAATTAAGAAGATGGATCTGCCTCTTTCCGAATCAGATTATATCCCTTCGGTAGAGTTCGCTGGTGATCGTGTCATGGCAATGGTGCTGAACAGGGATCAGAATAATATGACACTTTACTCTGTAAATCCAGGTTCTACCGTAGCCAAGGCAATTCTCAATGAGAAAACCGAGGCATGGCTTTCTCCTGCAGCATATCAGATGGTCAGATATGAAAAGGATTTTTTTGTGATAGGAAGCGAACGGAGCGGATACAGACATCTTTATAAATACACATATTCAGGTGCGCCTTTAGGTCCGATAACACAGGGTGATTTCAATGTGACGGATCTTTATGGTATTGATGCCCGTGGCAATACTTTTATACAAGGTACCATGAATGGCGCGATAAACCGGAATGTGGCACGCATAGATGCTGGTGGTAAAATGACTATGTTGCATCCGGGTCAAGGATTTGAGAGTGCGTCGTTCAGCTCGGATTTCTCATATTATGTCCGGACGTTCAGTGATATATCTACTCCTACCCAGTATACGTTATGGAATGCCAAAGGCACAAAAATAGCGGATCTGGAGCTTAACAGAGAGTATGCTGAAAAATATGCCAATGCTCCCAAAAAGCAGCTAATGACAGTAAGGAATTCTTCGGGCGATGAGATGAACGCATATATGATATTGCCGTCTGATTTCAACTCGTCGAAGAAATATCCGCTTCTGACATATCAGTATAACGGACCTGATTCCCAGCAGGTGCTTAACAAGTGGTCGATGGAGGGTGTCTTTTATCTGGCTTCCCAAGGATATCTGGTGGCCTGTGTGGACGGAAGAGGCACAGGGAATCGTAGTCGTGCTTGGGCAAATTGTGTGTATCGTCATCTGGGCCGTTATGAGACTGAAGATCAGATTGCCGGTGCGCGTTATTTCGCCTCATTGCCATATATTGATTCAACGAGGATAGCTTGTTTCGGATGGAGTTATGGAGGATATATGACACTTATGGAACTATCCTCTCCTGACAGCCCTTTTAAAGCTGGCATAGCGATGGCTCCGGTGACAGACTGGCGTTTTTACGATTCCATCTACACGGAGCGTTATATGTCTACTCCGGAACAGAATGAATCCGGTTACAATGAGGCATCCACGCTGCTTCGTACAGATCGGATGAATGCAAAGTTGCTGATTATGTCTGGCACCAGTGATGACAACGTCCATTTTTACAATACTCTTAAATATACTTCCAAATTGAATGCCGAAGGTAAGTTGTTTGACATGATGGCATACACCGGGTTTGAGCATAGCCTTCCGATGTGTAATGCAAGGACGATGCTTTTCAGAAAAATAGCGGAGTTCCTGTCTACACATCTTTGAAAGTTTACCATTATAATAAATGCAGTCACTTCGTAAAATATCGACAGTACAGCTCTACATGATGTGGAAAACCCTTTCCATATCGTTGCTGTTGCTGATTGTCATGATGACTCTTTCGAAGTTTCTGCCCCCTATCTGCACCCCTTTGGCCGCATTGGCATGCGCGGCGTTTGTGTATACTCAGATATATAACTTTCGTAAAGGAGAGAAAACTTCTTGTATACTCTTGCCTTATACGATTTTTATATGTCTGATCGCGTATTCATTTGTCACCATTGTGCTCAATTTGTTGGAGTTGTGGCATGTTTTCCCTTTGCCGGCGGAATTTGTGTTTTTTACCAGACCATTTATCCCGTCGTTGTTGCTTAATCCGATATGCTTTGTTTGTGTATGTGTGATTTATATCCGGCGAAAAAAAATAGGTGTCTGTGTCGAATGCCGTCTCGCTGGAGCAAATAATGCATCTCAAGGCCGTCTGGGTTCGGTGTTAAGTTATGAATCATATCTACAGGTTCGAAATCTCATATTGCTTTTCGGATTGCTCTCGGTGGCAGTCTGGATGTATTTTCTTCTGTTCTATATAAAAATCAACGCCAATGCCCGTGACTGGTATGTCTTCACATGGCTTAATGTGATTGCATTTCTTCTTGATGAGGTGTATTTCATGTTCAGGTATTTCAATCTCTATCTTGATTTAAAGGCAAACAATGAGATTATAAGTGAAGAGGAGATTGCCGATATGGGAGCACAGACGTATGTGAGATATTATGTGGTTTGCGGAAATCATATATATGTGGACCCAAACGGTGTGGAGGACTTCCATTCGGCAAAGGCCGTTATTGATACTCCTTTTCAGACCAGACGGTCTGTGAACGGTATGACTGCCCCCGAAGTGAAACGTATAATATCACAGATGACCGGAGTGGCAGATGGAGAATTAAGATTCTTTTTCGGTCGAAAAAATCCGGCATTGCCTCGGACGAGTCTGTTGCGTTATTTCTATTTTATCGAGCCGTTGCCTGACGGATCTTGTCCGAAACTCCGCACTGATGGGGAGTGGATGGACTATGATTATGTGCAGCAACTTTATTCCACCCATCCTGAGAAGCTGGCATCGCTGAGTGTGCATGATACCACAAGACTTGCAACTATTATTCTTACTGAAAAGATCTTTAACGAGGATGGCTTTCGAAAGAATGGTTTACGATCTTACTGTCCGACGTTTAATCTTTATGATGTGAGGAATTCCACTCTTGATTTCCAGGATGACAAATGGATAAGAGTGTCTCTTTTCAACAGTGATACGCCTTTTTTTAAAATAAAGCGTTGGTGGAGAAGATTCAGAGGAAAGTTAAAACAGAATCAGAATCAATGGCAATAAGACTCCCCTCTCCTTCGCCCGAGATGATTGCCATTGTCGGTCCTACGGCTTCCGGGAAAACACATCATGCCGTAGAACTTGCCCGTGGAATTCATTCAGAGATAATTAGTGGAGACAGTCGACAGGTATACCGCGGGATGACTATTGGGACTGGGAAGGATCTTGGTGAATACGGAGATATTCCGGTTCATCTTATTGATATATGTGATGCAGGGGAAAAATACAATCTGCATCGTTATCTGAAGGATTTCCGAACGGCTTTCGAAAATATCCGTTATCGTGGTATGGTTCCTGTGCTGTGTGGAGGATCTGGTATGTATGTGGAAACTGCCATTGCTGGTGTTACCTTGCCTGATGTCCCTGTCAATGAAGAATTGCGTGATAGACTTAAAGATTACTCGCTGGAAGAGTTGACTGGTATTTTGCGTGGGATGAAGACGCTTCATAATATAACTGATGTCGACGCTATAAAACGGGCTATCCGAGCCATTGAAATCCAAAGCTACTATCAAACACATCCAGATGAAGCCATACAGGCAGATAGAACCCGATCAAAATCGATAGATACTTTGATTATAGGTATTGATGTGCCTCGAAATGTCAGACGGGAAAGAATCACACGCCGTCTTTACCAGCGTCTTGAAGAGGGGATGCTGGATGAGGTGCGTGGCCTGTTGGATGCAGGTATAACTGCGGAAAATCTGATGTATTACGGCTTGGAATATAAATTCCTTACTCTGCACATTGTCGGTGGTATAACATATACCGAAATGGTGCATGGCCTTGAAACCGCAATACATCAGTTCGCAAAGCGTCAGATGACTTGGTTGCGTGGAATGGAACGACGTGGATTTAGAATTCATTGGCACCCATACGATAAACCTATATCTGATTTTTTTGTTGAGCATTTTCCATATTAATACATAGAGGAAATGTTGAAGGATCGGATATATCAACATCTCTCCCCGAGACATGTCGCATCAAGCGATGCAATCGCAGCCAGATTGAATATCTCTGTCACTGTTGAATCCCGATGGATGAAATGTACGGGTTTCTTCAGTCCCATCTGAATCGGGCCGATTACTTCTCCAGCCCCCATGGCGAGTAAAAAACGGAATGCTGTATTGGCGGCTGACAGCGATGGAAATATAAGAGTATTGACATCTGTTCCTTTGATCGTATTGAAAGGATATATCTTGTCGCGTAAAGGAGTGTCGATTGCAAAATTCACCTGCATCTCACCGTCAATGGAGATTTCCGGATATTCTGTGTGGAGACGTTTCACTGCATCTGCACATATACGTGGTTCCGATTCATCGGTGTTGGATCCGAAGTTGCTGTAAGAGAGTACAGCCATCACTGGTTTGAAACCGAAAAAGCTTACTGCATTGTGTGAAAGCCTTGCGATATCGACTATTGTAGATGTATCTGACTCCGGATTGATTGCTGTATCAGCAAGAAAATATGTCCCCTTGCTGGTATTAACAATGTGCATTGTCGCAAAATGGGTGTAACCCTCTCTCAGACCGATTATATCCGCGGCAGCTTGAGCTGATTTGTTGGCAGCGGAATATGTACTTTCTATCAGGGCATCAGTGTCACCTGTCACCAACATCATGAGTCCGTACCAGAAACGGCTCCACATCAGGTCCCTGGCTTTCTGAAGCGTCATCCCGTCGCGTGCTTTCATTTCGGACAACAAACGGGCGTATCTTTCACGGGTATCATCATTTTGTTGACTCCTGATGTCCAGAAGAACGATATCGTCAAGAGTCAGGTGTATCTCTGCGGCACGTTTTTGGATTTTGTTTATCTCTCCAAGCAGAACGGGTATGCAGATTTTATCATGAGCCAGACGTACAGCAGCCTTTATGACATTGTCATCAGCACCGTTTGTAAATACTACTTTTTGGGGATTTCGTGCGGCTTGATCGGTGATATGGCGTATGAGCTGTCCCTTGTCTCCCATTAACTTCTGCAAGTGTTCACGATAACTGTCGAAATCTGTAATAGGTTTTCGTGCGATACCTGATTCCGCAGCCGCTTTTGCAACAGCCGGGGCCACCCATGTGAGGAGTCGAGGATCAAGAGCCTTGGGAAGAATGTAATCACGTCCGAAACTTATGGATGCGGTGTCGTATGCATCGTCAACAAGGGATGGAACCGGCTCTTTCGCAAGAGATGCAATGGCATGCACGGCTGCGATTTTCATGTTCTCATTGATGCCGGATGCCTGACAGTCAAGTGCTCCACGGAATATGTATGGAAATCCGATCACATTGTTTATCTGGTTTGGATAGTCGCTTCGCCCGGTAGCCATTATTATATCCTGCCGAGAAGAGATGGCGTCCTCATAACTTATTTCAGGATCAGGATTTGCCAGTGCAAATACAATAGGATCCGGGGCCATGGATTGTACCATTTTCTGTGTTACGACGTTTGCCACACTGAGGCCGAGAAAGACATCCGCTCCACAGAGGGCTTCCTCAAGAGTGTGAAGATCGCGTGTGGTTGCAAATTCTGATTTGGGAGATTTAAGATCTGGCCGGTCGGCACGGATGACTCCATGTGAATCACACATCACAATATTCTTGGGATCAACTCCTAATGCGACATATAGACGTGTACAACTTACAGCGGCTGCGCCAGCTCCGTTCACCACGAGTTTGATTTCCGATATTTGCTTATTTTGTATATCCAATGCGTTCAGAAGTGCAGATCCGGAAATTATCGCAGTGCCATGCTGGTCATCATGCATTACCGGAATATCGCATTCCTCTTTGAGCCTCCGTTCTATATCAAAGCATTCCGGAGATTTTATATCCTCAAGATTTATACCACCGAAAGTCGGAGATATGCTTTTGACGATCTCAACAAACTTATCCGGATCTTTTTCATTGATTTCAATATCAAACGAATCTAGACCGGAGAATATTTTGAAAAGGAGGGCTTTGCCCTCCATTACAGGCTTGCCTGCCAACGCACCGATATCGCCGAGACCCAGAACCGCAGTACCGTTTGATATCACAGCGACAAGATTGCCTTTATTGGTATACCGGTAGGCATCAGAAGGGTTATGTTCGATCTCCTTGCATGGGAAAGCTACTCCAGGGGAGTATGCCAGAGAGAGATCGAGTTGGGATCGATAAGGTTTGGTAGGCGTGATCTCTATTTTTCCAGGGCGGCCTTCTTCATGGTAGTCGAGGGCCATTCGTTCGGTTATTTTAGGCATGACTTCTTGTGTTTATATAAGTCATACAATAGCCGAAATAAAAAGTTCAGACCATACATGTTGAAGCGGAAAAATTGACGGGACTTCTCTTATTTTATATGGGTCGTATCCTCGGTGGGCAGCGAGTCGCCAACCGCTTCTATGTTTTGAATTTTAATGGGAACTTTTTTTCTTCGTCTTAGAAATGTGAAAGGGTTGTCGAAGTCGCGACGGTAAATAATGCCGAGCCCTTGTGTGGTTAGGGATGAACGAAGATAATAATTCTGGTCGTTGAAATGGTTATAGGCCTTGAGCCGGAGATTCCCACTTCGGTTCAGAAGATATTCAATGTCGAAATCACCGACGAAAGTAGTCTGTGATGTGGATCGGTCTCTATACCCGAAATTACCATTTATAAGAAGCCGGTTATTGAGCAGACGCGATGTCAGTGCAAGATCCACTTCTGTATCGGAAAAATCCCCTTTATCGCTTCGGAATGACGGTGCGATAGCCCATTTATCGGAAATTTGTCCGAGAATGTTTGTTATCTGGGAAGAGATTGTGGATGAAGCCACAGAAGCCAATTCTCCTCCGCTACCAGATTGCGACATATATTCAGGAGTATAGAACTTGTTGAGTGCCAACAGATATAAAACCTGACGGCTTAGCATGTCATCTGTAGAAATGATGCTTTTCACTTTCCGTTCCACATCGGAGGTGAGAGTTGGGAGTTTGATGTCGTATGATATTTCAGGGTCCTGTAGTCCTCCTCCTACTTTAAGGACTGCATCGACAGGTACATTTGTCCGGTTAAGGTCTCTGTCGGTCGAGAAACTCTTGTCAAGATCTGTCAGATTGGTGTTGACTCGGTATGTGGCATCAATATTCAACGATGCGTTCAGCGGATTGCCATTGAATGCGATAGAACTGCCTGGATTAATTTTGAAATCACGGATGATCAGGTCTTGAAGGGTAAAAAGATAATTACCTTCATCAATTGTGTATTTCCCGTACATGGTCATATCGTCGGACTCAGAATCGTATGCAATTTTCATGGCCCCTTTTCCTCTGGCCGAAATTTTGTCACCGGCACGAGGATCCATTATTATGAATATCTGAGCGTCCGGAGTAACTGAGACACGGAGATCAATTGCAAATATCGATGGCCTTCCGGATTCTTCTGCGACTTTTTTACGGAACGATCTGACAAATTCGGGTACAGTGTCAATGACATTCTTTTCAGATGCTTCTTTTCTTCTGTCTGTAAAAGTAAGAAAGGAGTATTCTTCGGCAGCCTCGGTATCAGATAATACGTATGTGAATTGTGATTTTGCTGATGTAGATACATCGACATCAATAGTCACGATTCCGGGACGTCCCTTTACAGATGCTGAACCATTGATGAAAACAGTGCCGTACCAATCTGGATTGATGTTGGAATTTGTGTCATACGCCAGTAATCCCCGGGCATCCGTCATTCTGAATTCAAATGAGGGTTCATGAAAATATTTGTGGGTGACAACTCCTGAGAATCTTGCTGAATTGCCTTGTCTGTCATAGAGACGGAAAGATGGAATATTGATTTCTCCTGGATTGATTATCACACTGTCGGAACCCGAATACCAGGTGTTGGTATAGTCTACTTTCATTCTAATGGTGTCGGCAAACAGACGTCCGGACATATCTATATCTTTGAAAGTACCATAGAGTTTCGCTTTTCCGGAAGCCCGTCCTTTCACATCAGAGGTGAAAGCCGACATAAACGGTTTTAGAAACTGAATGTTCACTTTATCTGCGTCGAAGTCGAAACTTAAAGAATCGCCCACCACCCATACTCCACCATCTACCGTGGCTCTGCGTTGCTTTCGTTCATATATATCGGCATAAATTCCGACACATTTACGATTGTTGTCCCATGTCCCTTTAATTTCAGCACTGTCTCCTAACAAAGCACCGTTGTAGGTGAGATTTTTTACAGTCAGACCTTCGGTTTCAGCTATGGGATTAGATGATAAGACAGAGGTAGCCAATGCTTTTCCGGTGGCGTTTCCTCCGAATGTGACATAGTTGATATTGAGTGTTTCAAAAAGATAGTCAAGGCTGAAGTCAGAAAATTGCACACTCAGGCTGTCTGTTGGAAGCCGAGAGGCAATTCCATTTATTACAACATATTGGGGACCGTTTGATACGTGTATGTTGTCTGCGATTATCTTATTGTCGTGCCATGATAAAGTTGCCGGGCTGATGTCCCATGATTTGCCGGCTACATGCACTTTGGAGGGATTTATTTTGATGTCGATTCCTGGCATAAGATTGCCTTTGATGGCCTGGCGAAGAGTTGTTGACAGAGATATATTTCCGTCATATTGTCCCTCTCTATGTATTTTCCAACCGAGATCTGTATTTATGTTGTCGTGAAGTCCATTGACATTGAGAGAAAGGAAGATGTCCCCCTTTTTACCTGGCATCTTAGTGGCGAAATCGAGTCGGGAACCTCCGGTGGAAGCGTCAAGTACAGCCCCTAACTTTGTGTCGCGTACCAATTTATTCTTACCTTGCTGGATGTAAGGAATATCTATATATACTGATGCGGTTCCCACGGAGTCGAGAAGATTGCCTTGTATCGGGATCGGAGTCAGAAGTCTGAACGGAAGATTAAAGAATTCGGTAAGAGAATTATTATTATGTATGTCAATGTTGAAAGAGAAGTTCTGCTCTATACTATTTGTCTCCGGGAGTGCAGTTCTGAGTGCCGGGATTGTCTGCGAAAGTATTGATATGAATGCTGATGGCAACTTTGTTGGTATAAAGTCTCCTTCTATTGCCGCATCGAGCCAGTCTGATTTAAGTTTTACTGTTCGTTTCCCTTCCTCGTTTTGAGCTGAGATTCCCAGATGATTCAATCGTAAGTCAGGTTTTAAGTTAGAGGTAATATGAAGATTTTCAACATTTATTTCTCCGATGGCATTGTCGGGAGAATTGCCTTTAATATCTGCTGACAATTTGCCGCTTATATGGTATTCATTGTGTTTGGAATCGGGATGTATCTTGAAAGCGGATGGGTTGAATCTTCTTACGTCTATGTCGGTATGAATGGTGGTATTCTGGCCATCCAGATGTAGAATGGCATCTGATGAAAGATTTAGATTGTGATCATGGGCTTCCACAGAGACCTCCGCATCTGATTCGTTTTTTGATGCATTTATGATTATTTCGCTAAGCTTCATTCCCCCGTATTCTACTTTATCAACCACAGCGGAAAGAGTCCCGTCAATATTCTTTCCGGCTATGTCGAGTTCTGTTTCGGCTCTTAACGCAAGTTCTCCGATCTGTTTGTCTGCAAGAAGAGTACCCAGATTGAATCCGGATGTTGAGGTCTGGATAGAGCCGTTGAGAATGTTTTTTGCGGGATAGTATATTTTGCCAATGGTCTCTATTTGTCCAAGTGATGAGGCAAGTATGGTTCGGGCGTCAAGAGATTTAGAAGAAATTTTTGCCGATGCTTCCAGATTTATTGCTCCCAGACGAAGCAGCATGCCGCGGACGGAAGATGGCAGGTTTGTAAGACGGGTTATTATCTTTTCCGCTTCCTCTGCCGTCACATCGATTTTTAGGTTTTCTGCCTCGGCTAAAAAACTTTCTTTTATAGTAGGATTCAGCGCATACCCATTGGCAGAAATAGAAAGACGACCATCAGGTGTGGATATCAGAAAGTGAGTCAGGTCGATTCTGTCCCGATTGCCTTGTGCATCCAATGAGAGAGTCATTGGATTGGAGAAAGTTTTTAAAGCGGGAATTATTGATGAAAAATCATTGAGCGTCACTTTGTCGCCAGAAAGACTTAGTTTATGTGACTCACGTTTAAGTGCGGAGACTATATCGGAATATCCATTGAATTGCAGAGAAATGTCTGACGGACGTAAGATGGTTCCCGGCATTTCGATGGAAAGATCCGTTACACATAGTTTATGGTTTGTCAGTTCTATTTTTGAAGAAAGATTCTCAATGATAAATCCGGATTTTTCCTGTAGAGACAGAGATCGCAAGTCTACAATGTAATCGTCATTTCTGAGTCGAGGAATATTGATGTCGGCCCTAATATTCGACAGTGCGATATGATTGAAATCCATTTTGTCTGGATTTGAGTCAGTAGGTATCCAAGTCTTGTCGAAAGTCAAAATACTTTTACGGATAACAATACTATGTATCTTAAGGTCGAATCTGGTAGGTGGTTTGTTTTTTTCTTTCGGTTTGAATGCATCAATGAGGAACTGGATGTTGAGTTTACTTGTGGGGGATTTTTTGGTCAGTCTGCAATCAAGTCCTATCAATTCTGCGTATGTTATTACAATGTCTCCCGTTGAGATCAGTTTCCAGATGCTGATGCCTGCACCAATTTTATCTGCATCAATGCATTTTTTCCCGTCTGGAGACGGTACATGGACACCATAAAGTTCAATCTGGTTGAATGGTGTGAAATCCATTCTCTCTATAGAGACTCTTGTCTCAAACAGATTTGACAACTCTTTTTCAGCTTTCGAACAGATCTGCTTCTGAACATAAGGTAATGATAAAATGACATATAGCAGCAGAAAAATTCCTGCCACTGAGAGGATAAGCGAAAATATTATACTTCTGACGACCCTATAAATATGTCTGATACTCCTCAATCTGTTTGTAATGTATTGAATATTGAAATACAAAATTAGTCAAAAATATGCGTTCAGGCTTTACATTGACATCTAAATCGGCTGTCAGCATCATAAATTTGTTTTTTCGGTCTATTTCTCTTAACTTTGCATCAAATTAATATCATATAATATGAAGTATGTCGGCGCGCATGTAAGCGTGCAGGGTGGTGTAGAGAATGCTCCTACAAATGCCAGAGATATAAATGCCCGGGCATTTGCACTTTTCACCGGAAGCAGTTCACGATGGAGTTCACGGATGCCTACAGAAGAACAGGCAAATATTTTTGTTAGTCGCTGTAAGGAATACGGCTACTCCCCTTCTGTCATTCTTCCTCATGATAATTTTCTTATCAATCTCGGTTCTCCAGATGTAAAGAAACTTGAGATGTCTCGTAAATCGTTTCTTGATGAGATGAGACGATGCCGTTTTCTTGGACTGACAATGCTCAATTTCCATCCGGGTAGCCATGTCAACGAGCTTACAGAAGAAGAATGTCTTGATCGGATAGCCGAATCGCTTAATATAATTTTAAGTCAGACCGAAGGTGTGACGGCTGTGATAGAGAACACTGCGGGACAAGGTTCTAATCTCGGGTATGCCTTTCCTCAGATAGCCCACATTATAAGTCGCGTGGAGGATAAATCTCGCATAGGCGTATGTATCGACACATGTCATGCTTATTCTGCCGGATATGATCTTGCTACTCCCGAAGGATATGACGCCACATGGAGGGAGTTTGACGAGACCATAGGTGCCCGATACCTTCGCGGTATACATCTTAATGATGACAAACGGACACTCGGATCCAGAATTGACCGTCATGCCAGTCTACGTGCGGGTACTCTGGGAGAAGATTTTTTTCGAAGGTTCATGAATGATTCCCGATTTGACGACATTCCGATTATCTTGGAAACTCCCGACGACTCGCTTTGGGCTGAGGAGATCAGTTGGCTTTACTCCCTTATAGAATGAAGCATATTGGGCCAATTTTCGACCGATTTCTCTCCTTGTCCTTCTTACATGCTTAGATACAATGCCTTATAATATAGCTTAATAATAAAATATTCTTACATGAAAACTAAACCCGATTTGGGATTCTGGAAATTATGGAATCTGAGTTTCGGATTTTTCGGAGTACAGATTGCATACGCTCTCCAAAGTGCCAATGTTTCACGGATTTTTGCCACAATAGGGGCAGATCCGCACGATCTCAGTTATTTCTGGATTCTTCCTCCTCTCATGGGGCTTATCGTGCAGCCTGTGGTAGGTACTATGAGCGACAACACTTGGAATCGTTTCGGACGACGCCTTCCCTATCTGATTGTCGGAGCACTTGTTGCCGCATTGGTCATGTGTTTGCTGCCTAACGCAGGGAGTTTTGGATTGACAATCTCCAGTGCCATCATTCTCGGACTTGTGGCGTTGATGTTGCTTGACACTTCTATCAATATGGCGATGCAACCGTTCAAGATGCTTGTCGGGGACATGGTCAATGAGAAGCAGAAGGGCCTGGCATATTCCATTCAGAGTTTTCTGTGTAATGCCGGAAGTATAGTTGGATTTGTTTTCCCTTTCTTTCTTGCATGGATCGGAATACGTAACACCGCTCCGGAGGGAGAGGTTCCTCAGTCCGTGATTCTGTCGTTTTATGCAGGCGCAGCCATTCTTTTACTTTGCGTGGTCTATTCTTTGATTAAGATCAAGGAATGGCCGCCGAAACTTTATGAGGAATATAACGGCACTCCAGATGCTGAAGCTGGGGGTAAAAAAGAGAAGACAAATCTGATAAAACTTTTGCGTGACGCACCTTCCGCTTTCTGGACTGTCAGTGTGGTCCAGTTTTTCTGTTGGTTTTCATTTCTCTTCATGTGGACTTATACGACTGGCACGGTTGCCTCTAATGCGTTTGACACTCCGGAGATTGATAAGATCACTTCCATTACGGACGGAGACAATACTGTGGCGGGGAAATATATTCTTGTCAACGACACAGTCACTGTAATCGCAGACGGATGTGTGACCGATACTCCGTTGCTGGCTTCTTCCGGCGATTCCCTGATGACTCCTCAAGAGCGTCTGTCGGATTACATGCAGTCGCATGAAGGGGATATTGTCTTCACCACAGGCACAAGCGTGGTCAGAGACTCTCATACAGGTAAGACAGATGTGATGGAAGCCAATACGTATCGTATTGATGGACAAAAGGCACATATAACCACTGTAAAGGCTCTTGACACGGCTTCCAGTGAGTATTCCAATGCCGGTGATTGGGTCGGTATCCTTTTTGCTGTTCAGGCTGTGGGATCGGTGTTGTGGGCTGTCGTACTCCCCCGCTTCCGTTCCCGTAAGTTTTCATATTCATTAAGCCTGTTGATCGGAGCTGCAGGATTTGTGATGGCAGGTATATTTACGAATCCTTATCTGTTGTTCATTCCGTTTCTGATGATCGGATGTGCCTGGGCAGCTATGTTGGCATGGCCATTCACTATTCTTACCAATTCCATTAGAGGAGGAAATATCGGAGCATATCTCGGACTTTTCAACTGTTCGATATGCATCCCCCAGATTATTGCTGCTGTGACAGGTGGCTGGATTCTTGCCGCATTCAGTGTGCCGGGAGAGCTTGCTCCCCAATATCTGATGATGGTCGTAGCCGGCTTTTCGCTTGTCGCCGGGGCATGTTGTGTCTATTTCATAAAGGAGGGTAAGGCTTAGCCGTACTGAATTGGAAATATAAGAATGATTAGCCGCGACAGGAATTAATTCCCGTCGCGGCTGTCTGCTGAATGTATATTCTTGTTATCCGATATATTGGACCGGGAGAGATCAATGTATAATGACCTTGCGGACTTTGCTGCCACGGCGTTCTATGCAGATGGAGCCTGAAGCTGGACGGTCGATACGTATGCCTTGCAGAGTGAAGTATACAGGATTGCCTTCGGCTTCTGTTTCAATCTGATCCACACCTGTCTGGACACCTCCACCTACTTTGATGTTGTCTACAGTTATGGCTCCCTTGTTTGGATCGCTCATGGCATGTATTGCAATGAAATACGTGCCAGAAGCATTGGGTGCGAATTGCATTTTGTAGTTGCTGTAAGCAGTCCCTTTAAACTCTGTCGGGGTAAGAATCTTTTCAGTAAGTGCATCAACAGTCGGTGATTGACCGGCAAGTACTTCGAAACGTTCTGTGTCGGAAGAATATTTCCCTTTGACGTCAAAAGAGATTTCGTATTCCATTCCGTTCTCAAGTGTCAATGGAGGAAGGAGTAGATAGTCATCCGCACCGATGGAAGTATTGGTCGATACTGTGGCGGCCTTGTCGGTACTGCTGTAGTTCCAACGCTCATAGTCTTTTTTCTCGCCTTCAAGGATTGTGAATTTGCCGAGTTCGTAACGTGCGTTGAACTGTTCTGTGAAAGGAGGAGTTCTACTCCCTATGGTATAGAATTCAGAAGATGTATATGATGATACTTCTGTTCCGAATACAGCTGCCACATCATAATGGTAGGTGGCATATTCATCCTCGTATGGGAGTGAAACCTTGTCGGTAAAGGAATTTGTGGTTTGTCCGTCAAAACGTGTCGGTGTAGTGCTTTCACTGCTGTAGCGCACCACATTGTAAGTCACTGTAGATGGATCGAACCATCCGCCATGCAAGGCTCTGGCTTCTGGCCAACTGATAGAGAATGATCCGTTGCCGTCGTATACAATTTCAATCTTGCCTACCGGAGCTGGGACATCCTGTCCTATCCATGCTTTGAAACGTGCTGTGGGTGCTGATCCTACAGTATTTTTCAGAAGTACTGTAGCCTCGCATTCTCCAGCTTCCTGTCGTGTCAGAGGTAATGAAACGGTAGTGCCGTATTGTGCCTTTCCGGTCTTGAGGGTCTCGCCGTTGATAATCGCTGTATAATCAACTTCTCCTGAAGCAGCGGATCCATCGTTGAGAGTGGATGGGATTGTAAACAGGAAGTTGCCTGAAAGAGCTGCACCTGTGAAGTCGAACGATAGGTTTTCTGCTATTTTAGGTGCTTTGGGAAGTGCCGACGGCTCTGGGAAATAAAGGCCTATCATTTCCATGTTGTCCGGTATTTCTGCTATACGTGTAGCAACGGCAGTATCAAGGTTTATACCGTAAAGGATGGTCTCGGAGTCATTGCAACAGGCATAATAGAATGTGCGTGTGGATGAATCTATGGCACCGGATGTGGTCCACTTGCTTGAACAGCCTGAGGATCCGATTGGAGTTGAAGAACCGGTTGTTTTATTTATTGAATATAGTTTGCCCTCTTTGTCAATTGCATAGAGTCTGCCGTCAACATCGCAGGCGAGGCCGTATGCGACAAAAGGAAGTGATGAGATACGGGTTGTCTTTCCTGTATTGATGTCGATTGTACCGAAAAATTCAGCATTGGTGTCGAAGTTATGGAAGTATCCGTAGACATTTCCTGTTGTCTCGTCCCATGCCATGTCAAATGCCGTAATGTTTTCTCCCCGGAAATCGGTGATTTTTGACCAGGTTTCTGCATCATAGATGTAGTTGGTGATAAAAGAGGATGCGGATGTCGCGATTCCTTCTATCACAAAGTAGCGGCCATCGACATATACTGCGCCGAAATTGCCGGGGACGACTTTGTCTGAAACGAGTTTTACGTCCGGGTTGACATCCATGGAAAAGGAATACATACCGTATGGAGGGGTCTGCTGACTTTCCCATGATTTGGCTCCGATCACATTTGCAATTCCGGTAGGTCCGGCGGCAAATGCAGATGACACGAGTATTGCCGCTGCAATGCCGGAAAATAGAAATCTTTTCATATCTATTGAAGTTATAATGTTTGGGCTGTATGGAGTTAATGAAATTCACGGCTTCGTCACTGACATTGCCAGAACCGAAGCCGTGAAAGCAAAGAATTATATCCGTATTTTCTTCCCGTCAATTATGTATATGCCGCGTGGGAGTCTCTTGATGTCATTGGCAGATGCATTACGGATAATCAGGATTCCGTCGACACCATATACATCTGCGATTTTACCTTCGACAAGGATACTTTCTATACCGGAGAATTTTACAGAGGCAGGTGCGGAAAGTGCCGATTCACCTTTATTGTATACGGCTGTGACCTGATATTTGTAATCTCCATCTTCAAGTAAATGGTCAACAAACGATTTTACTGCAAGTACGCTTTCGTTCAAAGGCTTACCATTGCGATAGAGATTATACCCGGTCAGATTAAGTCCATCTGCGGGATGGGCAGGAGTATAGGTGATGTCGTCCACGAAGAATGCGAACGTCTGGTCGGATGTACAACGGATGGCAAACCAGCGTGCACCTTCCGGAATCTGGAAACTATATTCTTTCCATTCCGCAGGAACTTCAGCTACGGTCTCTACACGTGTAAACGAGCTGAGTTTCGTGTCGGTAGTGGAATACAGGAACTGGAATGAATCCGCGCCATATTGTGTCGTAAGGGAGCGTGCCCAGAATTTGACTGTCTGGGCAGTGCCAGGAAGCATAGGCGATATCATCCAATCATCATTCGGAGCATATCCAGAAGCGAAGCTCACGAACATCTGTTTGCCACTATGTGCATTCCATTCCTGAAGATTCATTATTGACGAATCAAATACCATGAAGCCTATGGGACGTCCTGAATTCGGGAACTCCACTTTCTTACCTTCATTTGTTATGGCGAAAGGTACTACTCCGTCGTAGTCGATCATTGTCCAGTCTCCGATGTGATCGTCAAAAACTACTGAACCTGCCAGACCGGTTGAGAATGCGGTGTAGTCCTCTGCATCGTCGCATACAGGCTGCATCTCTGTCAAGGTAAGATCCGGTTCTGTCCAGGTCAGCTCTACCCCATTGTCTGTCTCGGTAGCTGTCGGTGTTGCCGGTACTGGGAAGTCGGGTGTCACACGACGAATGGTGTATGCTTCCGAATGGTTGTCGGCTGGATTCATATCGGCGGCATATTTGATCTCAACTTCATATTTGAATGTTTCTGCGTCCACCGGAAGCATACGGCGGCTGAAAGCCATTGAGGAGGCAACGGCCGGAGCGATTTCCTGACCGGATTTAGAGTCGACTGTCTCACCGTTGAGAATGAGATCCACAATATAACCGGAAGCGGTTTTGAGACCCTTGTTTTCAAATGCCACGTTTATTTCGTAGTCACTTCCCACGGCTACCCGTGCCGGCATGGAGATTCCGCGTATTGCCAGGTCATTGTCCAGGCGGCATTCCACACGGATATTGTCAAGTACGAATATCGTGGTGTTGACCACTGTGGCTGTAAAGTACAGCTGAATGTTCTTGCCTTTATATGCACTCAGATCAAGGGGTACGTTCACCCATCCTTCCGGTGTATTCGGATTGAGTGTGACAGTGGTGAGTTTTTGGCCGGTAGTTTCACCAGTCTCGACTACAAGCACGTCAAGTGTGTTGTGTGAGTCATGGTTGAAATATGAGAAACATAATATCGGGTTTCCTTCTGTCGGGATCGCTATTGAACCGGAATATAGAGTTGCCGAGGAGCCTTTGGTCATGGCTTCCATTATGGCAAGTCCATTGTCATTGTCTTCGGAATTGATTTTGTCTATTGAAGAATCCTGACCAAGAAGCCATCCAGCTGTCGGAACACTGCTGTCCAGACCCCAGATGCTTGATATGGTACCGTTGGCGAATGACTCGCGGAAAGGTGTTGCATAAGGTTTGCCGAGCGGTATGAGCTGTGTCGATACCGCATCGCTTGAACCGCCTGTGGTCTGAGCGGATACACCGTAGATGATAAAATCCTGATCAGCATCTGCGGCTACGGCCTGATCCGAGAATGTGCATTCTGTCAGACCGGTCTTTATAGTTGTGGTCTTGTCACCGATTTTGCGGAGGATGCTGTAGGTTACATTTTCCGAGGTAAGTTTCCGTCCGTTGATGTCTGTTTCCGGAGCCTTCCATCTGATGACCGCTTTACCTGTATTGTCTCCTATGCGGGCCGATATTTCGGTCGGGGCGGTTGGAGCGGCGAAACCTACGAATACACTTGCCTGGGCGGATGCACCGGCACCGGCCGCATTGTATGCGATCGCACTGTAGACTACACTGCCTGCCGGAGCTTCATTGTCAGTGTGGGTGATCACAGTGTTCACCGCAGGAGCGGGGAATGTCTCCAACAATACGCCGTTGCGCAGAAGTTCTATTTTTTCTATTGATGATATAGGTGCGCCGCTTACATCGGTCGATGGAGTGCGCATGGATATTGAAGTCTTGAGTGATCCGTCTTCCGCAGGTGTCACGGTGAAATCGCTTACAGCTGCCGGAGCACCAGTCCCTGCACCCGCACTTACCTCAATATCGGTGGCGTACAGATAGTAACTATTCTTAGGGCTGATCGCGTGGAGAGCAAAACGGTACCGTCCCGAAACAGTAGGTATGAAAGAGCCGGAGAGAGTGACCCATTCTTTGGAGGTGATATCTGTGGCTGAGATAATCTTCTCTACAACAGATGATGCGGATGTGCCAGTAGTTATGGCAGCCTCGACGCGTTCGGCATCGCTATTATTGTGTGCCCGGGCCTTGAAAGAGAATGTATAGTTGCGTCCGGCCTCAAGTTGCAGTGCAGGCGTGAATACCCAGTCATCCATATCCTTGGAAGAATTATACTGGATTCTCATCGCTTTGGATGCTGAATTATAACCCCATTTCTTACCGTCTTTATTCCCGTCGACCACACTGTAACCGGCGGTCTTTGAAGAAGTGGCGAAGTCGTTGCTGTAGGGAGGGATAAAATATCCGATAGACTTTTTGGCAGTAGTCACTGATTCCCCTATACTTTCTCCACATACCGGAGTGATAGTATAGGTATAACCTATGATTTCATTGACAGGCTCAGATACTTCATCGGTGATCTGGGTAAGTGATGTCGCGGATTCTACTGTAACGTCACCTGGTGTGCGGACCACTTTGTAACGAAGCTGTGAAAGGTCGATGTTTCCGCCATTGGCACCTCCGGTAGGAGCATCCCATTTGATTGTGAATTTGCCGTTGGCGTATGTAGCCGAAGCCCCTGTTACAGCAGCCGGTGCGTCCGGTCCGATCCAGCTGGAGATCCGTGCTTCGGGGCTGTTTCCCGTAGTATTGACGAGTTTGACTGTAAATTGATGCGAACCTGCAGAACTTACTGTTACCGGCACAGTGCATCGCTGTCCCCAAGTGGCACTGCCTGTCAATGGGCTTTCTTCGTCAACTACGACTGAATAGGTGACATCACCCGAAGCGGTTGAACCGTCGTAGAATGTGGACGGGACTGCAAAACTTATTGACCCGAAAAGAGAGGCACCCTCAAATGACAGTGTGAGGTCAGTAGGAACTGCCGGAACGGTTGCGGGGGTATCGTCGACTACTACATATAGACCGATGAGTTGTTCCGAATTGGCAAAATCATAAACTTTGGTGGCAACTGCTGTTTCAAGATCTACGGCGTAAAGTATGCTTTTGGATGAGCCGCAGTCTATGTAATACATTATGTTGTTTTGAGAATCAATCGCTGCCGATGTGCGCCAGTAGGACACGATACCGGTATTGCCGATTGTTTTCAGAACTTTGCCGGTCTGTTTGTTCAGGGTCACAAGGGCTCCTGATTCATCTATGCCGTAGAGAGTGCCGTCATTGTGTGCGGCCATCGCTACCAGACGCTTGTCAAGTTTGCCGATGCTCATCAACTGACCATCTTCTATTGCCAGACATCCGAAAGTGAAACCTGAGGATCCGTACCATGAACAATATGCCACTTCGTCTTGCGGACTCCAGGTGGATGTCATGAGCGAGAGTTCTTTGTCACCGACCTGTTCTTTCAATACCTCCCATGTGACAGGATTGAAAGTGTAGTATGTCATGGATTTTACCTGTAATGTACTCGGATCTTCGATCGCATGTGATATCCACAGTTTATCGCCTGTATAGACCGCATCCATCACGTAGAAACGTTGGTCGGCTTTCACTATCTTATATTCCGCTGTCCCCGGAGTAGTCGATAGTTCGTATATTCCATAAGGTTTTTCTCCCGACAAGTCATACCAGAGGGAGTTGTCGGTCATGGCACCTCTGAGTTTGACTTTTGATGCTGCCACCCGTTGAGCGAGTCTTGCTTCCGCTATCGACGGTACATGTAGTCGTTCTGGTGCACGCATTAATCCGGATGGAGTCATCTTTCGTCGGCTAAAGAAGTTGTTGTATTCTTCCGAAGCCTGTCTGGGGGATAGTCTTATTGTTGTAGATGAGGATTTTACCCCCCCCTACATCGGCATTTCTTACCGGATAGGTGTTTTGTGCGTAAACTGGTACGACTGTCGAAAAGACAACGCTCGCCGTTATTAACGCAGTAGATAATAGATTCATAAATTTTATATTTGGTTAATGAGTGAGTAAGCGAATATTTTGCAAATTTAGCAAAAATTTGTGAATGACCAAATATATTATATAAAATTTGCCGCGGGCTTTTTTAAGCCTGCGGCAAATTGGATTTCAGGGCAATAATGTATGAGTTTGCTGTCAAACGATTAAGAGGCTGTTTAAAAATCAAATTTAACAGTCATTTTTAAACAGCCTCTAATGTCAGAACAAAAGTCCGATACGATATACTATGAATGAGATAATCCAGGCGAGTCCTGTGTTGTATAGGATAGAGAAGAGTCCGTATTTCCATGATCCAGTCTCTTTCACTATGGCTGCGATAGTGGCTATACATGGGAAATATATAAGCACGAAGATCATGAATACCAGGGCTTTCAATGGTGTGAACGGAACTTCTCCTGTGACGTGTGACGGTGTTTTGAGTTTTTCCGCAAGCATGTCGGCATCATCATCACCCACATACAGGACACCGAGAGTGGATACCACAACCTCTTTTGCAGCGGCTCCAGCCAATAGTGATACGCTTACTTTCCAGTCGAATCCCAAGGGTCGCACTACAGGCTCGCAGAATTGGCCGATATTTCCGAGAATGGAGTGTTCCTGTTGGTATTCTTTTGTGACCAGTTCCATCTGTTCTTCGGGAGTATTGTCTCCGTAACCGACTGTTTCAATATCTGCCAGAGCAGTAGTCATGTATGTGGCTGGTACTTCTTCAGGTGTGCGTTGCGGGAAATAAGAGAGAGCCCAGATGATAATAGAAGCCACAAGAATCAGACCTCCCATTTTGCGGAGATACTGTTTGGCTTTGGCCCACATGTTGCGTATGGTGGCTTTTGCTGTAGGAATCCGATATGGAGGAAGTTCCATCACAAAAGGAGTCTCATCTTTCTTGAACCAGAATTTGCGCAGCATCCATGCCGTAAGCACGGCAATCGCTATTCCAAGTATATAAAGTCCGGTGAATATGAGTGAGCCGTGTTTGGGAAAGAATGCTCCCACCAGAAGAACGTAAATCGGGATTCTTGCCGAACAGCTCATAAACGGATTGATCAAGATGGTAATAAGCCGAGATGATTTACTTTCGATGATACGGGTTGACATTATTGCCGGTACATTGCAACCGAATCCCATCACAAGGGGAATGAATGATTTTCCATGCAACCCCATTCTGTGCATCAGCTTGTCCATGATGAAAGCAACCCGGGCCATATAACCTGAATCTTCCATGAAGGAGATGAAGAAATATAAAATCAGGATGTTCGGCAAGAAGACAATGACACCTCCCACCCCTCCGAGTATGCCGTCGAGAAGCAGATCCTTGAAGGGACCGTCATGCATGTTTCCTCCTATGAGTTCAGACAACCATGATACGCCAGATTCTATCCATTCCATGGGATATGAACCTACTTGAAATGTAGCCCAGAATATAAACCACATCACCAGAATGAAAATGGGGAATCCAAAGAGTTTGTTGGTGACAAAGGAATCAATGATTCTTGTGTATTTTTCCTCCTGTTTTTCGTTGTTTTCCATCGTCTCGGCCAGTGCTCCCCGGATAAAACCATATTTCTCTCCGGCGATTGCGGATGAGATGTCTTCCCCAAGCTCATTCTTGACGTGACTGGCTTCTGAATCACGCATACTTTTCCATTTCTGAAAATCCGCACATCCGGACAGCATACGTTCAACTTCGGGGTCTCCTTCAAGAAACTTTATGGCCAGATAGCGTGGAGAGAAATGATGTCCGACAGTGTGGTCACTTTTGATGGCGTCTTTGAGACGATTGACAGCGCATTCGATCTCCGGACGCATTTTGACGTGTATGTGCCGTACATCCGAATTCTTAAGTTCATAGACCTCTATTACTGTATCCAGTAGTTTTTTTACCCCTTCACCGGTTGAGGCGGTTGTCGGCACGATCGGCACACCGAGCATTTTCCCGAGCGTGGAATAGTCCAATTGGGTATTCGATCGTTTCAGTTCATCGAACATATTGAGATCGATTACCATGCTTCTGTTCATGTCGATCAGTTCTGATGTGAGATACAGATTTCGCTCCAGATTGGAAGCTACCACAACGTTGACTATCACGTCCGGAGTCTCTTCGCGCAGATAACGCATCACATACAATTCTTCCGGAGAGTAGGCAGAGAGAGAATAAGTGCCAGGAAGGTCTACGATATGGAATTTGTATCCCTTGTAGCTGAGAGTTCCTTCTTTGGCCCCCACAGTGACACCTGCATAATTGCCCACATGCTCATGGGCTCCGGAAACGATGTTGAAAAGTGAAGTCTTTCCGCAATTAGGATTCCCGATAAGTGCAACGTTGATCACACGGTCTTTTCTTATGGGCGTAAGATTGTCGGGATCGTGAGAGGCGGTATCGGCATGTTCGGAAGTATTCTGACGTTCTTCCCATTCCTTTACGTCTACGATTTCTATCAGTGCACTTTCGGCACGGCGTAAAGAAACCTCATAGTCCATTATGGAGTATTTCACAGGATCCTGAAGAGGGGCATTCAATACGGCAGTGACGGGTCGCCCCTTCACAAACCCCATCTCCATAACTCTTTTCCGGAATGCCCCGTGTCCGAGGATTTTGGTTATTACGCCGGTCTGTCCCGGCTTTAGTTCAGATAGTCTCATTATATGCGGTAGAGATATTTCCTTAAATTTTGATACAAATTTAGCTATTTATCCCTTTGGTGCCGGTATCTTATTGATATGAAATCAAGGCGGAAGATACAAAATACCTATTTGTAGGTAGTATCTTCCGCCTTGATTATATATCAGATATTGGAATGCTTTAAAAAAGTATTTCGATGAAATATATATAGATAAAGGCCGCAGGCGTGACGAGAAGCAAAGAATCTATGCGGTCAAGAATGCCACCATGTCCCGGAATCATGGTTCCGGAGTCTTTGATGGAGAGGCTGCGTTTTATCATTGATTCAATGAGATCTCCCCAAGTGCCGAATACAGATACCACAACGGCCAATCCACCCCATTTCCAGATGTCATTTCCCATGCCGAAAAATCCAGGCCATAATTGTCCTATAAGAATTGATGCCCCGATTGAAAATATCAATCCTCCGAAAAAACCTTCCCATGATTTTTTGGGTGATACAGACGGGAATAGCCTATGCCGACCGATACTACAACCTATCAGGAATGCTCCAGTGTCATTTAGCCAGATGAAAATGAAAATCGCAAGCATTAGATGGGGGACACCGTAAAAAACAGCTATTCCTACCATCAGCGCCATGGGAATTCCTATATATAGCTGGGTCATCAGAGAGTATGCTAGATCTTTGAGAGGTTTGTCTGTCTCAATATAAAGTTGAATAATAAGTCTGACAATCAGACATAGAATCCATAATATCAAGGGAAAGATGAAAAAAGAGAGTGCTAAGAAACCTGTCGATGCCACATCGGCGATAAGTGTGGGAAGGGAGGTATAGGAAATACCTTTGGTTATTTTTGTAAATTCTATTGTAGCCAACGCACCAAATACGACGGCAAGTACAGAGATGCCCTCTGTTCCGCACATAATGGCCCCTACGATTATGCCTATATATATAAGTCCAGAAATGGAACGCAGAAGTATCTTTCTTAAATTCATTTTTATGGTCCGTTGATTGGATTTGTCTACGGAATGCAAAGGTAATGATTACCTGTCAAAAATCCAAATCAGGTTGTAACGATCTCTCTGTGTTTTTGGAATCAGTTGTGATTTGGATATGATTGCGGTCTGAATCTCTACGGAAAATCTTGGACCGTTGAAAGACTCAGACCGCAGTCAGGTATTACGAAGCTCGACTTTGTTCTTATGCTTTTTGTCAGGCTTTGCTATCGGAATCCTCCGGAGGTTCCGGGTTTATCAACTTATAACCCTTGCCGTGGATGTTTATGATCTCTACCGCCGGATCATTCTTCAGGTGTTTGCGGAGTTTTGTTATGTACACATCCATGCTTCTGGCGTTGAAGTAGTTGTCATCTACCCAGATGGATTTCAGTGCGAAATTTCTTTCAAGCACTTCATTGGCATGGGCGCATAAGAGTGACAGCAATTCAGACTCTTTGGTAGTCAATTTGGTGATACTACCTTCGAAATTCAGAGTCTGTTTCTGAGTGTCGAAAGTGTAACGCCCTATCCGGTACATTGTGATTTCACGGTTTTTCTTGCCGCGTACTCTCCGGAGAATAGCCCCGATACGACTGACCAGTTCTTCCATGGAGAATGGCTTGGTGAGATAGTCGTCCGCACCGATCTTGAATCCCTCAAGCACGTCGTCTTTCAACGCTTTTGCTGTAAGGAATACAATCGGGACATCTGCGTTGACATTGCGAATCTCCTGGGCTAATGTGAATCCGTCTTTCTTTGGCATCATCACATCAAGCACGCAAAGATCGTACTGGCCTTTCAAAAAGGCTTTATAACCTTTGTCTCCATCCGGATAAAGGTCTGCGTAGAATCCTTTCGCCTGTAGAAATTCTCTAAGAAGCATTCCCAGATTCTCATCATCCTCGCATAGGAGGATCCTTGTTTTTTCATTCATGACATATATTGTTTTATTATTATTTTGATTCAAATCCGATTTCAGAGTCTTCCGGCGCGACAGCCGTCGGAAGTGTGATGATGAAAGTGGTGCCGGTTCCAAATTCGCTGTCTACCGCAATAGTGCCTTTGAATATGCTGACCATTTTTTTTACGTATGCCAGTCCTAATCCGAATCCCTTCACATCATGACGGTTTCCGGTAGGTACCCGGTAGAATTTATCGAATATATGTTTCAGATCATCTTTTTTGATACCGATGCCGTTATCTTTTACCCTAATTTCAAGTCTGGAACAATTGTCGAGATTCCGGGTCGATATTTCAAGTTCCGGTTCCGCATCTTCCTTCATGTATTTGACTGCATTGTCAAGAAGATTGAAAATCACGTTGGTGAATTGCATCTTGTCGACACGTACATAAGGATTTTCAGCATCAAGAATGCAAGAGAGTGTTCCTCCGTATTTCTCAACTTTGATTTTGAAGGTATTCACTACATTAGATATAATTGAATCTGCATTCACCTCGGTGAGTTTAAGTGCGCTGCCGGTGTTGTCGAATACTGACAATTGAAGCACTTTGTCTACCTGAAAACGCAATCGTTTGGATTCCTCCGTGATGACAGAGGACAGATGTTTGAGTGAAGTCGGTGATTTACGGATACTATCGTCGCTTAGCATCTGACCTGCCAGACTTATGGTGGATATAGGGGTTTTCAGTTCATGGGTCATGTTGTTGATGAAGTCACTTTTCATCTCGGTAAGTTTTTTCTGACGGAATGCAATGATGATGGTGTACAGAAAAATTACTAAAAGTATGAGTGTCAGTGACAATGTTGGAATCAGAAATCTAACTGACGAGAAAATATATGAGTCCTTTGTCGGAAACTCTATCTTAAGATAATATTTTCTGTCGGAATTGGGGAATAGAGACTGAGTATAGACATCTTTTTCCAGATCAGGATCGAAACCGTCTGTCTGATAAAGTATATTGTTTCGTTCGTCGGTTACAGCAAAGACGAACGGAACATTCAGACCATTGTTGGCGAGTTCAAGAGTCAGATATCGTCTTATCATGGCTGAATCTGCACGTTCCATAACCGGACGGTTGCCTGCATCGCGTAGAATGCTGAGTATGACTTCATTCAATAGCCCTTGCTGATAGAGATACTGACTTCTGATGACTTCCTGCAGACTTTGGTAGCGTGCTGAAAGATGTTGCGTAGGAGAAGGATAGGATACTTTTGATGAGACTTTTGTACCGTTGTTGGCTTTTGGAGTGTATATGCGATAACTGGAAACTGAGCCATCATGGTTTTGTACCAGATGACTTGATTCCTCTTGTCCCGCATAGTTGTTATATACGGCTGACTCGATTACTTTCACATCCTCTTCAAGGAAATGAAGGGTCTCCTGCCGTTCAAGATAGCCGGCAGTTGCATAGAGCGAGCGCATGACATTTTCTGAAAATTGTCCTTCCCGCATCTTTACCATATTTTCAAGATACATTATCTGGAAATACAGTAATGCTCCGAATGTGATGGCCATCACAATAGTGAGCAGCCAAATGGTAGACTTCTTCATTCGTAATCGAATGTTAATTAATTTGATTGTTCTCTTCTTGCGGATGTTACGTCTTACGACAAAAGATAGAAACGTGGTTTGTTTCTACATTTCTTTACTCAATTAACAATTAATTAACAGGTAAGTTTAATGTGCAAGACCTCGTTGAAGACGAAAATTTAACACTTAAATGCAAAATTAACAATTAATTCTTAAATATCAAAGAGTCCGTGTAAAAAAACAAAATATATCGTAATAAATTTGATTGTCGGCTTTTTCTGTTGTAACTTTGTAGTTGATAATAGAGTATATTATTATGACTACATTTATATCCATCACATCTTCCATTTTATCTGTTCTGAAACATTTGTGTTCAGGAGCTTTCCTCATGAGATTTGCTTCATTCTTAACGGTTTTTATTGTATCGTCTGTCTTGATATCTTGTAAAGAAGACAATCCGATTAATGAACCTCCCCCCAATCCGGATGTATTTGAAAATATAGTTCTGGTATATGCCTCTGCTTCCAATGATCTTTATCCCAATCTCGTGTCAGACAGATCTGAAATGCTGAAAGGGCTTGAGGGAACGGATCCGTTGAAATCACGACTGTTTCTTTACGAATCTTCTCCCGTGAATTCGGCCTCGGGTAGGACTGCTGCCCTATATGAGGCAATCAAGAACTATTCAACCGGAACTTATGAATTCAAATTGGTGAAAAATTATCCGACAGATGTATTTACTACGGATCCATCAAGACTGTCCGAGGTGATTTATGATGTGAAGAATATCAGGAATGCCAAACGTTATGGTCTGGTGTTATGGAGTCATGGAGGAGGATGGGATCCGGCTTTTTCCGATCATCAGACAAAGATGCCTGCTGTAAAAACGCCTCCCCCGACAGTTGCTCCGGATCCGGGAATGTCCGGCTGGTGGGGAGTGGATAATAATGACGGGAAAAGCGATAAGATGGATATTGACGAGCTTGCGGATGCAATTCCGGATGATTCATTTGAATTCATCTGGTTTGATTGCTGCTATATGGGTTCGATTGAAGTGGCATATCAGCTCCGTCGTAAGGCCCGTTATTTTGTAGGTTATCCTACGGAAGTATATTCCCCAGGACTTGATTATACTTCCGCTATTCCTTTCCTTCTTAGTCCCGATCCGGATCTGGCGGGTGCTGCCAGATCGCTTTATAACTATTATACATTTGAATGGAGCCAGGGAGCGGCTGTGACTGTAGGTGTGTTTGACCTTACAAAAATTGATAAGGTAGTAGATGTCGTCAGACAGGGATATGCCGCATACGAAATACCTTCTGTACAGGGGCTGGTAATGTATTCCCGCGGTGGAGTGAGTCGTCTTTATGATTTCAGACAGACACTTTCAAGGATAGTAGAGGAGACCGGGGTCTCGCTTTCGCCATCGGAAATCAATGCGGCTTTTGACGCTTTTACAGTCTGCAAATATGCATCTGAACGAAATTTTTCCGGACATATCATCCCTCCCGGGGATTACAGCGGACTGTCGACTCATATATATTCTCCAGAAGAGGAGACTCCTTCCGAGAATTTTTACCGACGTCTGGATTGGTTTGATGCTGTTTTCCCAAAGAAATAGACTATATTGATCAGGCTAATATTAGCCTTAAACATTGACATTACGATATGATTCAAACAACTGATGTGCCCGTGGTCCCGTTGCCGGATGTCCCTACGGATGGCGTTTCGGCTTTCAAGGCTTTGGAGGGCCTTTCCCTTGATGAGGCGTTGACAAAGATTGCAAATGGATTGGTAAGTTTTGGTTTCAAGTTGCTCATTGCCCTGTTGGTTTTTTATGTGGGCAAGTTTGTGATCAAGAAGATTTATAAGATGACTTATTCTTTGATGGTGAACCGTAAGGTGGATCCGTCATTGACTACTTTTGTCTTGTCGCTTATACGGATTGTCCTTTACTTTATACTGATAGTAACTGTTATCGGTATTCTTGGACTTGAGACAAGTTCTTTCCTGGCTCTGTTCGCATCTGCAGGTGTAGCTATAGGCATGGCTTTGAGTGGTACGTTGCAGAATTTTGCAGGTGGTGTATTGATTCTGCTGTTGAAGCCGTATAAGGTCGGCGATTATATAGAGGCACAGGGTTTCGCCGGTACTGTAAAGGCAATACAGATTTTTCATACCGTCATAAATACGGTGGATAACAAAGCTATCATAATTCCCAACGGTGGACTTTCCACAGGATCGATCAATAATTACTCTTTAGAACAATATCGTAGAGTGGATTGGACAATCGGACTGTCATACGGTTGTGATTTTCAGGCAGCTCGTGAAAAAATTCTGTCAATGTTGTCAGAAGATGACAGAATTGTCATACGTTATGTAGAGGATGATATGGCCCGTCGTGCAGAGGTAGCTTCAAATCCTGAAATTGATTGTCTGGAACATCCGGATGATCCGGCATGTCGGGATAACAACAGCCATTCATACAATATGTCGTGGTGGAGGCGTTTCCGCATTCGTCGTCGCCGTCATCAGGAGGCAATCCAACAAGCATTACGTGAAAAGGTGAACATGAATGCTGGAATTCCAGTGAAAGTAGAGCGTGCGCCTTTCGTAGGACTAAATGAATTGGCAGACAGCAGTGTGAATGTTGTTGTCCGAGTTTGGACGCATGCTTCAAATTATTGGGCGTTGTATTTTGATATGAATGAACGGTTTTATAGAGAATTGCCTGAGGCTGGATTTGATTTCCCTTTCCCGCAGTTGGATGTTCATTGTGTCGGAGATACATTGGCTACGGATGCAGATCGATAAATATCAAATTTTGTAAAATCTAGATAATGGATCATATTGATAATTATTTTAAAGAAAGGAGAAGTGTCCGGAAATTCATGGACCGCGAAGTTCCGGACTCTATGATAGATTCTATTATAGAGAGAGCCATGAAGGCTCCCACCACCGGAAATATGCAACTTTATACGGTAGTGATATCAAGAGAGGAAGAGGCTCTTGAAAAATTGAGACCATTACATTTTAATCAGCCTGCTTCGATGGGAGCAAAAGCCCTTCTGACTGTATGTGCTGATTTCAACCGGTTTTCCCGGTGGTGTGAGGTTAGCGGAGCGGTTCCTGGATATGATAATTTCCTTTCGTTTATTTCAGCGATGCTGGATGCGACAATTTTTGCCCAGCAGATTGTGACTATCGCGGAAACAGAGGGTTTGGGAACTTGCTATCTCGGCACTGTCACCTATAATGCTGACCAGATATCAGACATACTTGAACTTCCCGACATGGTAGTGCCGGTCGCATGTATCGCTTTGGGATGGCCAGAGGATGAAGGAGAAGCTACGGAACGTCTTTCTCTGGAGGCAGTCAGATGCTTTGAGAAATATCCGAAATTTTCTGATGATGAAGTAAAAAGATTATATGTTGCTAAGGATGATTATCCGGCGAATGCAAAATATGTAAAGGAAAATCACAAAGAATCTCTTGCTCAGGTTTTTACGGATATTCGTTATCCTAAAGCGATGAATGAGGAATTTTCCATGCGATTTCTTGAACTTCTGAAACAAAAACGTTTCCTCTGATTTTAACGTATATAAAGAATCCGCTCCCACAATAAAAGGAAGCGGATTCTTTATATACGGATATATCTAATTTAGCAAGGAAGGGCTTCGTTGGTCTTGCGGACAGCTGCCGCACTCTTTGCGAAGAGGGCTTTTTCTTCTTCATTGAGTTCTATCTCAATGATTTTCTCAATACCGCCCTTTCCAAGAAGACACGGTACGCCGATGCAGAGACCGCTTTCGCCATATTCACCCTCTACCAATGCAGAACAAGGAATAATGGCTTTCTGGTCATGGATGATTGCTTCCACTACTTCAGCTGTAGCTGCGCCGGGTGCATACCAGGCGGATGTACCAAGAAGTTTTGTGAGTGTAGCTCCACCTACCATAGTGTCAGCAACAACTTTGTCGAGAGTTTCGGCATCAAGAAGCGTTGTAGCGGGAATACCACGAAGAGCAGCGAAACGCTTCATGGGAATCATCGTGGTGTCGCCATGACCACCGATTACAAATCCTTCTACTTCATTGGGATTTGCATTGAGGGCCTGCGAGAGATAGTATTTGAAACGGGAGCTGTCAAGAGCACCGCCCATACCTATGATGCGGTTCTTGGGCAGACCGGAAATCTTGTGGATAAGATATGTCATCGTATCCATCGGGTTGGATACACAGACGATGATGGCGTTGGGGCTGTATTTTAAAACGCTTTCAGTCACCTGTTTTACGATGCCGGCATTTACGCCTATAAGTTCCTCACGTGTCATGCCAGGTTTGCGGGGTATACCGGAAGTGATGACAACAACATCGCTGTCGCGTGTAGCCTCATAGTCGTTTGTCACACCTTTGATGCGTGTGTTCATGTCAAGGAGATTGGCTGTCTGCATCATATCCATGGCTTTACCCTCGGACACACCTTCCTTGATATCAATCATTACAACCTCGTCGGCCACTTCGCGCAGTGCGATAACATTGGCCGCTGTGGCGCCTACGTTGCCGGCACCTACGACTGTTACTTTCGACATAGTCTGTTTAGTGTTTATGTGTAGTTGTTACTGTTTATTGGAATGTGGCGAGTGCATATTCGCAATCGCACTGCAAAATTAGCAAATAATTCTGTCCCGACAAAAATGAGACAGAAATATAACTTGTAGTGAAAATTACACCTTGTGATATGTGCGATATAGTCTTTGATTGATGGAAAAATCTCCAGAGACGGAATGAGACTCTGGAGATTTATGATTGATCAGATCTGTTTATTTGTCAATTATGAATAGAAACAATCTGGATGGTGGAGTAAAAATATACTCTATACAGTGAGTACAATCTCTTTTTCCGCAGCAATACGGCGTAGGTTGATTATTGCATAACGCATTCTCCCGAGAGCTGTATTGATGCTCACTCCTGTCAGATTGGCTATTTCTTTGAAAGAGAGGTTCTGGTAATAGCGCATCTTGAGAACTTCCTTCTGAAGAGGGGGAAGTTGCTCGACTAAATGTTTGACATCCGATTGAATCTGTTCGGCAATGATGGTGTCTTCAATGGTAGCTTCGCAGAGTTCCTTGCGATTCAGAATGTCGATTTCCTGAATGTCAGCTGACTGCAGATTTTCAGACTTTTCCTGACGGTAGTAATCAATTATAAGGTTATGAGCAATTCTCGACACCCAAGCCGGGAATTTCCCGTTTTGAGTGTAACGACCCTGCTTTATTGTCATTATGGCTTTGACGAAAGTTTCCTGAAAAATATCGTTAGCCACATCCTCGTTTTTGACAATGCGATATATATAGGTGAAAATGCGCTCCTGATGCCGTTTCAACAAAGTGTCGAACGCCTCATTGCTGCCTTCCGTAAATGCCTTGACAAGCGTGTCGTCGGCCATACCGGGATAGTTTACCATTTGTTCTATTCTGTATTGATGTTAGAGTAGATTTCGGCCTATAGGCAGTTGGGTTTGAAATAGGTTTGATTATATGTTTTCGTTTTTACAAGTGCAAAGATACAACAAAAGTATCGGAAATGCAAATCTTTTCTTCAAAAGAAATACAATTATATTGTATGTTCCACGTTAAAAAAACTAAATGTATTTTGGAATTCTTATATTTTGGACTGCTCGCGATAAGGTGATTGGGAGTATATGACAAGCCATAGTATTGTGAACCGAGGTTGCCGGATGGTTGTAATATAGAAAACAGACACCTAAATCTTGTATGGTCAAAGAAGATTTTATAGGGTGTTTATAATAGTTAGAATATGGATTCCACTTGTTGTCCGGTTTCTCCGATATATAATGTTTCATCTTCTGTACGGCATGGAAGGGTGTCTTCTTGTGATACATTGGCATCTCCTTTGCGATTCCGGCCCGTTACAGTTCAATCTATGGTAGAGATCCTTCCCTACCTCAAACTTGAACATAGTCGGACTACAGACTTCTCATACGGGGGGATCTTGATGTGGGTGGATTTTTTCAGATATGAATATTGTATATTTGAAAATACACTGTTTATCAAAGGCCTAGTAGAGGATAATTTGTCGGTACCGGCATTTTCTTTACCACTTGGTGAGTTGTCTTTGTCGAGGGCGATAGATATACTGGCAGCCTATTGTCGTGAACATTCTATATTACTTGAATTTTCAGCTGTGCCGCTATCTTACGTTGATACCATGAAGATATGTGGTGCGAAAAAGGTTTTGCCCATGCCGGATTGGAGCGATTATTTATATGATATAGAATCGATGGCATCTTTGAAAGGGAAAAAGATGAGTAAAAAGAGAAATCATGTCAACCGGTTTATTGCATCAAATCCTTCAATGTCTGTGGTAGATCTTGATTCTACCAACGCCAATGAGGCTTTATCATTTATGGATGTATATGATGGCGAGGCTGATGGTGCTCCTATGGAACTTGCGGAAAGTGCACTTACCAGAAAAATGCTTAGGCTTGTGGCTGACGGCAACACTTTCTTTGAAGGAATTATTATTCGGGCAGATGGGAAAATTGTTGGTTTCTCATTAGGAGATACCAAGGGGGATACATTGTTTGTACACATAGAGAAAGCAACCCGCAGTATCCCCGGCAGCTATGAGACAGTATGTAATGAATTTGCCAAGAGGATGCTTGAAAAACATCCGAACCTTAAATATATAAATCGGGAAGACGATGGCGGTGATCCCGGACTTCGAAAGTCGAAACTGTCATATCACCCGGTGGATATACTTGAAAAATACAATATAATTTTTTAGTCAGGCATATAGCATGGTATCAAGCTATTTTTTGTATCTTTGCAGCGGAATGTGCCTCCCAAACTCGATTGACGATGCAGGACGCTGTAGTTATAATACCTACTTTCAATGAGATAGAGAATATAGGCAGGATGCTTGACACTGTAATGTCGCTTCCTGTACGATTTGACGTGCTGGTTGTGGACGATAATTCTCCCGACGGTACGGCTGCCGCTGTACGTGAGTATATGAGACGTCATCCAGAACGCATCCATCTTGAAGAACGAAAAGGTAAACTCGGTCTTGGTACGGCTTATATACACGGATTCAAATGGGCACTCGCCAAGGGATATAATTTCATCATAGAGATGGATGCCGATTTTTCCCATAATCCCAAAGATTTGGTAAAGTTATATCGGGCATGCAAGGATGAAGGTGCAGATATGGCCGTGGGTTCACGTTATATAACTGGAGTAAATGTGGTGAACTGGCCTATGGGTCGTGTTCTCATGTCATACTATGCTTCGGCTTATGTAAGACTTGTTACTGGAATGAGACTCCGAGACACTACTGCCGGTTTTGTCTGTTATAGAAGGGAGACATTGGAATCAATAGATCTGGAATCTATAGAATTTAAAGGCTATGCTTTCCAGATTGAAATGAAATTTAAGGCATTCCGTAAAGGATTCAAGATTGTAGAGGTTCCCATAGTCTTTGTAAATCGGGTGCTCGGAACTTCAAAAATGAGCGGTGGTATTTTCAGTGAGGCAATTTTCGGAGTGATCAAACTTCGGTTGAAAAGCCTTTTCAAAATGCTCTGACTCTGAAGACCTGTTTTTTGTTACGGATTGTTACCGTATTTTGTGTAATCTCTTTCTTTTTGTTTAGGTATATGCCGGATTTGATTGTCATTAACGCCCAGATTATAAATGAAGGAAGTCAATATAAAGGTTATGTAGCCGTTGATGGGGAATTTATAAGCTCTGTCGGACACGGGATGCCTTCGGACGAGATGTTGGCGTCTGCTACAAGAATTTTTGATATAGGCGGAAAATATCTTTTGCCTGGCTGTATAGATGATCAGGTGCATTTCCGGGAACCAGGTCTTACCCGAAAGGGCGACATCGCTACTGAAAGCCGGGCTGCTTTGGCAGGAGGTGTAACTTCATTTATGGACATGCCGAATGTCAACCCACCAACTGTGACAGTAGACCGCTTGAAGGAGAAGATGCACCGTGCGGAAATGACGTCTGCAGTCAATTATAGTTTCTGGATAGGTGCTTCCAATGATAATATTGATGAGATCAAGAAGACTGATTTTTCGTATGTGCCGGGAATAAAAGTTTTTCTCGGGGCTTCGACCGGTAATATGCTGGTAAATTCAGAAGAGGTGCTGGAAGTAATATTCAGAGGCCCGAGTATTGTTGCTGTACATAGTGAAGAAGAATCTGTTATCAAAAAAAATGCGGAGTATTATCGTATGAAATATTTTCCGCAGCCGGTTCCGATGGAATGTCATCCTTTGATAAGGACTCGTGAGGCATGTGTGGAATCCACTGATAAAGCCATCGGGAGGGCACATAGATTTGGTACACGTCTGTTGGTTCTTCATATATCCACTAAAGATGAAGCGAAACTTCTGGAGTCCGGTGATCCGATTGGGAAAAAAATAAATTCAGAGGTATGTGTCCATCATCTTTGGTTTACTGACGAGGACTATTCCCTATTGGGAGCGAAGATAAAATGGAATCCTGCTGTCAAAAGCCGTGATGACCGTGATGAACTTCGCCGTGCGGTGGCGGATGGCCGGGTAGATATAATAGCCACTGATCATGCTCCGCATCTTCCCGAGGAAAAAGAGGGCGATGCTTTACATGCCGCTTCCGGCGGACCATTGGTTCAACATTCTCTTCTAATGATGCTCCAGCTTGCCAGAGAGGGATATTGGGATATATCGAAAGTTGTGGATATGATGGCCCATCGACCTGCACGTCTTTTCGGAGTGAAGGATCGGGGATTTATTCGTTCTGGATATTATGCTGATATGATTGTTGTCAATCCTGATGCAGAGACAGAGGTGACTAAAGAGAGTCTTCTTTATAAATGTGGATGGTCTCCTCTGGAGGGAACTGTTTTTTCGCATAGGATAGAACAGGTATTTGTCAATGGAGCTCTGGCGTATGAGCAGACTCCTGACGGATATGTTTTCCATCCACATCAGGTTTATCCTCTTCGATTTATATGACTTGCTTTTGTCATGGTGCAGTTGCCCGATAATCTTGACCTTGCCAACCCTGAGTTTCTTCAGGCCTGGAATCTGGTACGTCATACGAATAAAAGCATTTTTCTTACAGGAAAGGCAGGCACCGGTAAATCTACTTTTCTAAGATATATTTGCGAACGTACAAAAAAGAAGTTTGTGGTATTGGCTCCCACGGGAATCGCGGCGGTCAATGTCGGTGGTGTCACGATTCATTCTTTTTTTCAAATGCCTTTGCGGCCTGTACCTCCTGATGATCCCGATTATTCGGTGTCGCATGTATTGAAAAAATTGAAAATAAAGAAAGAAAAGCTTAAACTCATGCAGGGTATCGACCTTTTGATTATTGATGAGGTTTCGATGGTACGCCCTGATATGATAGACTTTATTGACAGAGTGCTACGTGCTGTGACAAGACGTAGGAAAGAACCATTCGGAGGTAAGCAGTTGCTTCTTGTCGGGGATATATTCCAGCTTGAGCCAGTAGTTACTCCTGATACGCGGACGATTCTGTCAAGATTTTATCCGGATTTTTTCTTTTTTAATGCGATTGCATATCAGAAAGTTCCACTTGTCTCAATTGAACTTAAGAAGGTTTATCGGCAGTCAGATTCTGACTTTATCCGGTTACTCGACCGTATTCGCGTAAATCGTGCTACTCCAGATGATCTCAAGCGTCTTAATGAACGTCTGGATAATGGACTTTCCGATCGTATGACATACCGGACTTCCGACGGAGAAATGGTTATGACTCTGGCTTCACGCCGAGACCTTGCCGATGCTATCAACGCGCGCCAGATGGAGTTGAATCCAAATCCGGAAAAGATATTCAATGGTACAATCGAAGGTGATTTTCCGGAACGATCGTTACCGACGGATCTTAATCTGGCAGTTAAGAAAGATGAGCAGATTATCCTTCTTAAGAATGACAAAGAGAAACGGTGGGTAAATGGTACGCTTGCCCGTGTAGATGCCATAGAAGACAATAATATCCGCATCCGGCTTGAGAATGGTTCTGTCCATGCGCTTGAACGTGAGATATGGGAGAATATCAGATATACTTTCGATGAGAAAGAAAACAAGGTCACGGAAGAGATCATCGGGCGGTTCATACAGTTTCCGATAAAGGCTGCATGGGCTCTTACGGTACATAAAAGCCAGGGATTGACATTCAATCGAGTCAATATTGAGTTGGGCCAAGGCGCGTTTTCTGCCGGACAGACTTATGTCGCGCTGAGCCGTTGCCGATCGCTTGAGGGATTGTCATTTCACTCCCCCATCTCATCCCGCGATGTCATAGTAAGCCAGGGGGCTGTGCGGTTTGCAGAGTGTTTTAATGACAAGAAACAGGTAACGGATGCTCTTGACGAGGCAAAGACAAGGATACTTTATGCCGAGGCATTGGATGCTTTTGATAATTTTGATGTTGAGGAAGCTGTAGCGAAAATGGCCGAAGCATTTGCTATTAGTGGGAATATTGTCAGACCAGAAGTCATTCGTTTTATTACCAGAAAATTAAAAGTAATAAACCGTCTTGAGGATGAACTGCGGCAAGCCCATGACTCCATGCGTTCTTTGGCGATAGAATATGTTGAGATGGGTCAGGAATGTCTTATGGTGAAAGATGCCACGGATGCCGCGTTGTCTAATTTTGACAAAGCTCTTCGTCTGGATGCGACGCTCCCGGATGCTCTGTGTGGGCGGATTGAGGCTTTGATAAGGCTTAACCGTACTGTTGAGGCCAAAAGTGAGTTGGATCGTGTCAGTAAAAATAAGAGCTTGTCTCTACTTGACATCAGTTTGTTGAAAGGGGAATTGGCAGAACTTGAGGATATGCCGGATGAAGCATTATTGTCGTATAGTGCTGCCCTTCGGATCTCAAAAAAGAATCCGGACATTTATGATCGGCTGGAACGGGTATATTCCCAGCTTGGTATGGATGATATGGCAGAGATCCATCGAAATAAAGCCAGAAAACTGCGGACACGGGGTAAAAACAGGTCAGGGGAGGTCTCGGGACAGTAGTTTCTGAAACAGATACATGTCAATTTGAGAAATGCTTAATGGAGAATATATCCAATTTTGCAATACTCCGTTAAGTATATATCCGGCTTTTTCGAATAGTTTGATGCTGATTTGGTTGTCTGATGCTATTTTGGCAGCCAGAGTTGATAAACGCAGCACTTGATCAGCGTAACGTTCCCCGAGAAACAGCATTTCTTTTCCTAATCCGGATTCACGGAAGTCCGGTGACACGTATATTCCTACAAACGCATGGGCAGCCCGTTGGTCGATTTCTGTAAGATCAAATATTCCGACAGGAATCCTTGAATCAATATTACAGGCAATGAGCCTGATCTGCCGGGATCTGAAGGGGTCTGCATCGTATGTAAGAGAATAATCAATCAGTTGTTGCAGGGATAGTGGTGCGGTGTAGCCGTTAAACGCGATATTAAGCGGATCACATTCGGCATGATTCATGAAATGTGCGTCTTCCGGCTCTACGGCCCGAAGAATCAGATGTTCAGATGAAAGCCAATCCATACTTAGGATTTGTTTAGGAACGGGATTCGGTTTATTATCGATCTTCCGAGTGTCAGCTCGTCTGTAAATTCAAGTTCATTCCCTATACTGAGTCCTCTGGCAAGAACCGTAACTTGAACAGGTTTGTCTTCAAGACGTCTGTATATGTAGTAGTTGGTTGTATCACCTTCCATAGTCGGGCTTAATGCGAGTATGATTTCCTGAATTTTTTCTTCTTCAACCCGGTTTATCAAAGATTCGATCTCCAGATCACTCGGTCCTACCCCATCAAGAGGAGATATCAGGCCTCCAAGCACATGATAAAGACCGGAATGTTCATGTGTCGATTCAATTGTGATTACGTCTTTGACGTTCTCAACCACACACACAATCTTGGGATCTCGTCTTGAACTTGAACATATCGGACACAAAGGTTCCTCTGTGATATTGTGGCAGCGAGGGCAATATCTGACGTCGCGTCTCATCCGTATAAGAGCCTCTCCAAGATCGAAAACAGCGGTTTCCTCTTTGCGCAATAGATGTAATGCGAGGCGTAGTGCGGTTTTACGTCCTATGCCCGGGAGTTTTGCAAGCTCGTCAACAGCATTTTCCAGCAATATGGAATTTAGGTTTCCAATCATGATGCGAAATTAATAAAATTCATGGAGGTATTCAAATATTTCCTCGGGGCATGCAACTTGAGGCTGACTCAATAAACCGTCCTTAAATACGTTCTGGTTAATGGATGCCTGACATTCCATAAAAACGGTTCATAATGATTGACTATATATCGGGTCGTGTGGCGGACCTTAATCCTACCACAGCAGTGGTTGATTGCCATGGTGTTGGTTATGAGATTAATATCACATTGTTGGATTATTCTTCTCTTCAAGGGCAAGAGTCGACAAAGTTATATATACATGAAGCGATACGAGATGACTCACATCTTCTCTATGGATTTCTTGAGAAGGAATGTCGAGAGATGTTTTGTCTTTTGATAGGAGTGAGCGGTGTCGGACCAAATACTGCGCGTCTCATTCTTTCAGCAATGACTTTATCTCAGCTTACCGATGCCATTGCCACAGGATCGGATTTGGCACTTAAGGCTGTAAAGGGGATCGGAGGTAAGACCGCCCAAAGAATAATAGTGGATCTTAGAGATAAAATAAACAGTGGTAAACAGCCGTTACTTTCAAGTATATCGGTTTCCTCACAGGCTTACAATGACTCGCTGTCTGCTCTTCTGATGCTTGGTTTTAGTGCTCCGCAGAGTAGAAAGGCTCTTGATAAATTGTTTGTTCAAGATTCGTCAATGACTGTAGAAGAGGCTATTAAACAAGCTCTTAAAGTGCTTTGACCGATGTATTATGGTTTAAGCCGACAGGTTTATCGTCCATGAAGCTAAAAGGAAAGATTTGCCGTATGGCCGCAATTGCGGCTGCAGCCGTAGGCGGGACCGTGGGAGGTGCGCTTCTCAGTCCGGCTCAATCTGTCGTGACGCAACCATCTCCCCCTCCACCCCCTCCTACTCCGTATCTTGACGGGACCCATATTCCTGACAGCATTCTCATGCCATCGCCGGTACAGACCACTGTGCCGCAAGGCTATGATGACTATGTTGGCCGTGAATTTGTTGCCGACCTCCGGGATCCACAGAACATAACCACACAGGCTGAATATGATCCGGCCACTGGAATGTATTGGATACGTACCAGACTTGGGGACAGAGAAATTGTGACTCCATATCTCATGTCGGCTTCCAAATATCATGAAATGGTCAACCGTCAGGAGATGTTTGACTATTTTCAGTCCAAGAACTCTGAGATTTTCGAAAAGAAAGAGAAGGAGGCGTTCAATATCTTTGATATGAATTTCGCTCTTGGTCCATTGGAGAAAGTTTTCGGACCGGGAGGTGTGCGTCTGACAACGTCAGGCTCCATTCAATTGTCGATGGGGATAAAGAGCAACAAGACAGACAATCCGGCTCTTTCCTTGAAATCACGCCGTAAGACCTTTTTTGATTTCGACCAGAAAATCCAAGCCAACATCAATGCTTCTGTCGGAGATAAGCTCAAGTTCAACATGAGCTATAACACTGACGCGACGTTTGATTTCGATTCCAAGAACATGAAGTTAAGTTATGAAGGGAAGGAAGACGAGATCATTAAGAATATTGAGGCCGGCAATGTGTCGATGACCACAGGTTCTTCTTTGATTCGCGGAGGGACAGCATTGTTTGGTGCCAAAGCCAAACTTCAGTTCGGCAAGCTGACTCTTACCGGTTTGATATCGCAGCAAAACAGTGAATCGCAGACAATCACTACCCAGGGAGGGGTCCAGACTACAAAATATTCCATAAAGGCAGATAATTATGATGCGAACCGACATTTCTTTCTGGCTCAATATTTTTATGAGAATTATGATGAATTCGCATCGAAACTACCGCATGTCTCATCCGGAATAAATATAACCCGTATTGAAGTCTGGGTGACAAACAAACAGAGCAATTTCAATGAGAGCCGGAATTTTGTCGGTTTCATGGATCTGGGCGAAAACACACGTCTTGCCAACAATTATTGGCAACCTAATGCCGGTGTGCCTGTTCCCTCCAACCTGTCAAACAATTTGCTTTCTGTTGTAAAAGAACAATATCCTGGTGCCCGGAATATAAACCAGGTCACACAGGCTCTGGAACCGCTGCAGGCTTATGGAATACGAGGAGGTCAGGATTTTGAGAAAGTGGAGAGTGCACGCCTTCTCAATTCTTCGGAGTACACATTGAACTCCACTCTCGGATATATCTCTCTTAAAGCGGCATTGAATACAGACGAGGTGCTTGCCGTGGCATACGAATACACTTATCAGGGGAAAGTGTATCAGGTAGGTGAATTTTCATCAGATGTGACCAGCACGGATCAGTCTCTTTATCTGAAGATGCTTCGTGGCACTACTATCGCCACACGGCTTCCGATGTGGAGACTGATGATGAAGAATGTATATTCTTTAGGGGCATATCAACTTCAGAGCAAGAATTTCAAACTCAATATAAAGTTCTTAAGCGATACGACCGGAACGGAGATAAATTATCTTCCTGTAGGAGCGATTACCAATCAGCCTCTTCTGCAAGTGATGAATCTCGACAGACTTGATTCCAACCAGGAATCTCATTCCGACGGTCTGTTTGACTATGTGGAAGGTTATACTGTTCAGTCATCTTCCGGCAAGATTATCTTTCCTGTAGTGGAACCATTCGGATCCAATCTTGAACGTAAGATAGGAGATCCGGCCATAGCCGCCCCGTATGTATATAAAGAATTGTACGACTCCACACTGGTTGTGGCACGACAATTCGCTGATAAGAATAAATTCACCCTCTCGGGTGAGTATCAGGCTTCCTCGGGGGCTACGATCAGACTCAATGCCATGAATGTGCCCCGAGGGTCGGTTGTAGTGACAGCCGGTGGTGTCACTCTGGTGGAGAACAGCGACTATACGGTGGATTACTCAATGGGTATAGTTACTATCACCAATCAAAGTATAATTGATGCTGGTACTAACGTAAGTGTCACTCTGGAAAATCAGTCTCTGTTCTCAATGCAGAGAAAGACACTCCTTGGACTTGATGCGCAATACCGTTTCAATAAAGACCTTACCATAGGAGGAACCTTGCTCCATTTTTCCGAGAAGGCGTTGACTGAAAAGGTAAATATAGGCGATGAGGTGATTAATAATACTATGTGGGGATTGAACCTGAGCTGGAACAAACAGTTTATGTGGCTCACCAATCTTCTCAACAAAGTGCCTACTATCAACGCTACTGCCCCCTCTTCAATCAATGTTACGGCGGAATTTGCTCAGCTTGTTCCTCATAAACAGAAAAGCGGGTCAAACAAAGGTTCAAGTTATATCGACGATTTTGAGACTACACAGACCGGTGTTGACCTCAGGTCGCCATACTCGTGGTTTCTTGCCTCCACTCCTGCAGAAAAAAGTAATACGGCATTATTCCCCGAAGCTCAACTTTCTGACAATGTGGATTATGGAAAGAATCGAGCACTTCTTGCCTGGTATTACATCGACCGCATGTTTACCCAGAAGAATTCATCGATGATTCCCGGATATCTGAAAAATGATGCAGAACAACTTTCGAATCCTTATGTCCGGGAAGTCACCATAAACGAGATATTTCCTAACCGCGATCTGTCTTACGGTGAGGCAGATTATATCCAGACACTCAATCTGTCATTTTTCCCCAAGGAGCGAGGTCCATATAATCTGGACGCTGAAAATATCGGACCGGATGGTTCGCTTCTCTTTCCGGAAAAACGCTGGGGAGGTATAATGCGTAAGATTGACAATACCAATTTTGAGAATTCAAATGTGGAGTATCTCCAGTTCTGGATGCTTGATCCGTTTCTGGATGAAAAAAATCCGAACACCGAGGGTGGTGATCTATATTTCAATTTTGGTGACATTTCTGAGGATATTCTCAAGGATGGAATGAAAAGTTATGAAAACGGTATTCCCATTGATGGAGACACCCGTTTCATATCCGAGACCGTATGGGGCCGCGTAAGTCGTCAGAATTCTCTGACATACGCTTTTGAAAATTCGGAGAATGCACGTCCTATGCAGGATGTGGGATTGGACGGCCTTCCTAACTCCGATGAATTCAATTTCCCGTCCTACCAGACATATCTGGACCAATTGCGTCTTAAACTTTCGGCAGCTACTATTTCCGAGATGCAAGACAATCCGTTTTCGCCGTTCAATGATCCCGCCGGTGATAATTATCATTTCTTCCGTTCTCCCTATTACGACGAACATCAGACTGGGGTTATCGACCGTTACAAGCATTATAATGGAGTGGAGGGTAACTCTCTTTCTCCCGATCAGAGTGATAATCCATATTATCAGTCTGCACGCTCTGTGCCGGATGTCGAGGATATAAACCAGGACAATACTCTCAACGAATATGAGAGATACTATCAGTATAAGGTTTCCATACGTCCCGAGGATCTTCAGGTTGGAAAGAATTACATATCGGACAGACAGGAAAGCCGGGTAACGACTCCGGCTGGTCCGAAAACAGTCGTGTGGTATCAGTTTAAAATACCCCTCTCCCAACCTGATAAAGTCATAGGGGGAATCAGCGACTTCTCATCCATACGTTTTGCCCGTATGTTCATGACCGGATTCCGGGAGACAACACATCTGCGTTTTGCTACCCTTGAATTGGTGCGCGGTGAATGGCGCGACTATAAATTCAATCTCAACAACCGTAATGATTCTCCGGCCGAAGGAGAACTTGACATGTCAATTGTAAATATTGAGGAGAATTCCGGACGGACGCCTGTCAACTATGTATTGCCCCCTGGTGTAAACAGGATTCAAGATCCGGGACAATCGCAGGCCACACAACTTAACGAGCAATCGCTTTCCATGACTGTATCGGGGCTTCAGCCGGGTGATGCCCGTGGCATATATAAGAATACACAGCTTGATCTTCGTGTATATCGTCGGTTGCAGATGTGGAATCATGCTGAAGCTCTTATTGATGACAAAACAAATCTTAAGAATGGAGATTTGGCTCTATTCATTCGACTTGGGTCGGATGTTAAAAGCAACTATTATGAATATGAGATACCATTGGAGTTGACACCTGCAGGCAGGTACTACAATCTGTCTTCTGCTGACAGGCAGATTGTATGGCCTTATTCTAATTTCCTTGATCTTTCGCTTGAGGCATTCACAGATCTCAAGGCAGAACGAAATCGGGAAAAGAGCACCGGAACTGCCGGGGTGGGTTTCGCACAGGTATTTTCGCGTCGTGATCCTTCCGACGAAAACAATACAATATCCATTCTTGGAAATCCGTCCCTTTCAGACGTACGTGTGATGTTGATCGGCATACGCAACAAGTCAAACTCTGTCAAGGACGGCTGTGTATGGGTCAATGAACTTAAAGTTACAGATTTTAATGAAAGTGGTGGTTGGGCTGCCAAAGCAAATGTGAATCTCGCTCTTTCGGATATCGCAACCGTCAATTTCTCCGGTCATTTGGAAACTGCTGGTTTCGGAGGAGTGGATCAGGGCCTGTCAGCCAGAAGACTTGACGATTATAAACAGTTTAATGTAGCAGTGCAGGGAGATGTCGGGCGAATCGTTCCTGAGAAACTTAAACTTTCAGCACCGGTATATTATTCAAAATCTACTGAGACTATTACCCCTAAATACAATCCTCTTGATCAGGATATGCTTCTGAAAGACGCTCTTGATGCGGCTACAACAAAGCATGAGAAAGATTCGATTAGAAATTATGCTGTGACTACACGCAGTGTGGAAAGTTTCTCACTCAGTAATTTCCGCTTTGATGTGAAAAGCAAAAATCCTATGCCTTGGGATCCGGCGAATTTCCAGCTCTCATTCTCTTTCAACAGACAGAAGAATGTTGACCCTACTACAGAATATGAAAATACCAACGATTACCGCGGATCGTTTCAGTATTCCTATTCTCCCTTTATAAAGGAATGGAAGCCATTCTCAAAACTTAAAGGGAAAGGCAAAGGGGTGAAGTTTTTGAAGGATTGGGGACTGCGCTGGATGTTCAATTCTCTGACGTTCTATACCAACATATCTCGTTACTATTATGAGCAGCAGACACGTAGTGAGGTAGATGTGGATTTCCAGCTGCCGGTTCAGGTAAGCAAGAATTTCCTGTGGGATCGTCAGCTTAATCTGACCTGGAACCTGACACAATCACTAAATCTGTCTTTTGCATCCAATACTGTGGCCAGAATTGAAGAGAGTATCGGTGCTGTCAACAAACGTCTTTTCCCCGACAAATATCGTGACTGGAAAGATACGGTGCTTAATTCTATCCGTCATCTCGGAACCCCATGGAATTATAATCAGACATTTACAGCTTCATATCGCGCTCCCTTCTCGCGCATCCCGTTTCTGGATTATCTTAGCGGAAATGTAACATATAATTCTACGTATCGTTGGGATAAAGGTGCTACAGTAGATGACCTGTATATGGGTAATACTATCCAGAATCAATCGAGTTGGAATGCGGATGCCAGACTCAACTTTGAGACTTTGTTCAATAAATCAAAGTATCTTCAGACTGTCAACCGACGTTTTTCCGCTTCTTCCCGGTTGCGGAACAATACCAACGACAAAAAGAACAACAAAGACCGAAAGTTTGAACGGGCTATAACTCTGTCGCCAGATACATCGACACTTGTGAAGCATAACTTGAAAACAAAGAAGGTAAAACTTGTCGCCATGGTAGGCAGCAAGCCTTTCAAGGTTGAGACGAAAGTAGTTGATGACAACACCGTGGAAATCCTTACCCGTGGCTCCCAACAGATAAAAGTGACTGTACGCGAAGATAAGAAAGCTGACAAAAAAAATATATGGAAGGAGGTGGCGGATCATGCTGTCCGTTTCCTTATGATGCCTCGCAGTGCCTCGTTCCGTTGGCGTTCCACCCATTCGATGACTCTTCCTCAGTTTGCTCCTAATGTCGGTAATGCATTCGGCCAGACACGTTCTTACGGCCCGATGGCACCAGGTCTTGATTTTGCTTTCGGATTCTTCAATGAGAATTATGTCGATAGAGCTTTGGACCGTGGTTGGCTTCTGACTGGAAACGACCTTACGTCTCCGGCCATCTGGAACAAGACTTCGGAGTTTAATTTCGAACTCACTCTTGAACCCATACGGGGTCTTAAGATTTTGCTTACTTCGAATCTTACAGATAATCGTACACGTCAGGTGCAGTTTATGTATTCGGATATGCCTACTACACGCACAGGATCATATACCCGCACACATTGGGCATTTACTACTGCGTTGAAAAATAGTAAAGCAGATGACGGCTATGCTTCGGCCGCATTCTCAAAATTCTTGGAGAATATTCCTGTGGCAACAGCACGGGTGGAGGCACAATATCGCGGAACGGCCTATCCTTCTACAGGATTTATGGAAGGGAATCCTCTCGCAGGGACTTTTTACAATCCGGAAAATGGTTCTCCTTCTGCGACAAGTTCGGATGTACTCATTCCGGCTTTTATCGCGGCATACTCCGGACAGAACATCAATACTATCAAACTTGAACACTTCCCAGGTCTTGGTTCAATGCGTCCGAACTGGCGTATCACTTATGACGGCTTCCGGGAAATGGGCAATATGAAGAAATGGTTCAAGACGTTCACTGTAAGTCATGCCTACCAGTGTACATATTCCGTAGGATCTTACGGTAGCTATCTTAATTGGATAGGAGTGAATGGAGAATGTGGTTTTATTCTTGACGAGCAGACACAGATGCCCATTCCTTCTTCTCCTTACAATATCACATCTGTGGCTATAACAGAGAAGTTTGCTCCTCTTATCGGTGTGAATCTTACTCTTCAGAACGATCTTTCGCTCAATTGCGAGTATCGGGACTCCCGGACTCTCACGCTTAATACATCCGCAGGACAGATAGTGGAGGCCAACAGCAGGCAACTTACCGTCGGGGCCGGATATAAAATAGCCAACTTCAACAAAGTTCTTAAATTCGGAGGAAAACAGGGGGGTGTAAACAATGATCTTTCTCTCAACTTTGATCTTTCCTGGGCAACCAATCAGGCTCTTATCCGTCGTATAGAGAGTGCGTATACACAGGCGACATCAGGAACTCAGACCCTTTCCATCAATTTTACTGCAAGTTATGTGGTGAGCAAGCGCGTGACCCTTTCCGCATTTTTCGATCATCAGGTCAATACGCCCCTTGTAAGCAACTCTTCCTATCCGACATCAAATTCCAACTACGGTATATCGTGCAATATCTCTCTTGCCCGATAGTTATTAGAAAATATCTTAGAAAATAAAAAATCAATACCTGTCATATTATCATGAAGAAATCATACCTTTATTTTATTCTTACAATTGTTGTGGTCTGTCTGGGTACAAGCTGTTCCTCCAAGTCTGAAAAGGAGATTGAGACGGAGCAGTCATCTGGTGTGGCTTTGGTTCAGAATCAGAGTTACTACGAGGTCAGACTGTCTAATGGAGAATCTTTGTTTTTCTCTCATCTTGATGATGATGGCGAGATTAAAGGATTGTCTTTTTCGCGGGATTCGGTAGATGTGGCCACCTCCTTCGGAACCGCCTTCTTTGTTAATGATAAAGGTGTCCTGGCTACGAACGCCCATGTAGTGAATTCCATGTCAAAGGAAAAAGATATCAACAGATCGATAGGCAAAGTGATTGAAAGTCTGAAAATGATGGTCAGGTATTCTTACAATGAGAAACTTGACGAACTTCAACAGCTTGAATATGCCTATCAGGTGGCCAACTATAGTCCCGAGATCAGTTACACGGATTTCTATACCATACGCGATGCCCGGGATGCGGCCCAGAATGAGATCAGGGAGATGGAATCCACTTATAGAGAACTCAACAATATACGTCCATCTGATTCTGAAATAATCTATCATAATCAGGTAAGCATTGCCTATAATGACACACACGTCACGAAAACCACAGATTTTACGGATTGTGTCATTCTTGATTCTGATACAGATCATGATCTCGCTCTGATACAGCTAAAAGATAAACGTACACCAGAAGGAAAATTTATTTTTCAGGTTAAGGAATCAGATCCTTTTGAGACATATTCTTTTTCAGACAAAATAATGTCGCGTGTCAGGGAGGATAAGAATAACAGGCTTTATATGCATGGATTCAATCTTGGGCCGGCTCTTGCACTTACGGAAGAAGGTCTGAAGGCTCAATTCACCAATGGCACTGTAAGTCAGCAGACATCAGACAGATTGATGTATACGATTCCGGCTTTGCGCGGTAGCAGTGGTTCGCCAGTAGTGAACCGTAACGGAGAACTTGTGGCTATCAATTTTGCAGGCCTTGACGGTACGCAGAATTTTAATTACGGAGTAAGAGTCAAACATCTCAAGGCTCTTCTCGATAAACATAATTGATTTCTGAAGGTTGTAATTATATAAATAAAAGTGATGAAATGCAATCTCCTCAGATACATTGTACTGTTGATTGGATCATGGGCTTTATCCGTATTCCAATGCAGTGGCATGTCTTCCGGTTTCTCAAATGAAACTCTTCATTATGTGATTTCATATAAATGGGGGCTCATACATAAGGATGCCGGAGAGGCCACACTACGTCTTGTCAGAAAAGGGGATAATTATTCAATAAGTCTGGCTGCAAAAACAAAACCTTGGGCAGACAGAATATTTATGGTTAGGGATACACTTCTGGCAACTGTTCGGACTGATGGTTTTAAGCCTCTCTCCTATCATAAGATCTCCCATGAAGGAGGTAAATATGGAAAAGATGAGATTTCGTATTCGTATTCCGGACGTAACGTGACAGGTCATTGTCGACGATATCGTGAAAAGAAAGGCAAGGTTTCTTCTTCTTCGAAAACTTTGTCGGCACAGGGACCAGTATACGATATGCTGACCATTTTCTACTATCTGCGTCTGATTGATTACTCAAAGCTGACAAAAGGCCAGATGCTTAAAACCACTGTCTTCTCCGGTTCGAAATCGGAGACCGTAACCGTCAGATGTTTAGGAAAGACTACGCTGAAGATGAGGAAAGGTGGAACCCGTGAAGCTTATCATATACGTTTTAATTTCACAACCGGAGGAAAAAAGAAATCCAGTGCTGATATGGACACGTGGATTTCAACGGATTCATCCCATATTCCGCTTATGCTTGTCGGACAGTTGCCCGTGGGACAGGTCAAATGTTATCTTATGTGAGAGTTACAGTTTGAAAATACGGTTCGCTTTTTCAAGCGTGTCGGGTTTCCCTATGTCAATATGGTCAAATGACTGTTCATGGCACAGCAGTCTCAAGTCTGAATAATAGTCAAGATAGAAATCCATAATCGGAAAAGGTTTACATCCGAAATATGATAGCATGAGTTCGACGGTATGTGGGGAGATAACATGAATCCCACTAAAAGATAAAAATCTGTCGTTCGCTTTAGAAGTAAAGGTGTCGGGACGTGTCCTTCCAGAGGCTGTATCAATCCATCCTCTCAATAAATTGTCACCTCCTATAATTAATTTACGGGACGAATCTCTATGACTTACCAATAGAGTCGCGTCGGCATGACTTTCCCTATGAGCAGACAAGAGTTCTTGTAGATTTGCTGTAGACAAAATATCAACGTTATGGACCAGAAACGGTTCGTTGTCATCACATAGATATTTACGGGCATTCACAATTCCACCTCCGGTGTCAAGCAGCTGTGACCGCTCATCACTGACATGTATTATCGCATCGAAATTTTTTTGATGTAAAAATTCTATTATCTGGTCTGCAAAATGGTGGATATTGATTATGATTCTGTCGAATCCCTGAGTTATAAGCTGACGTATGACTCTTTCAAGCATTGGAATTCCTCCTACAGGAACAAGTGCTTTAGGATGTGTAAGAGTCCATGGTTTAAGTCTTGTGCCTAATCCGGCAGCTAAAATCATCGCTTTCATACCGATATCATATATGACCTGATAAATTTTCCTCGATTCCTTGTTCGCGGTGTATTAGTCGGACATTCGCTTTGGGGAATTTTTGTGCGATATGCCGAGCTGTGGTTTCCGCACAATAGACCGACCGGTGTTGACCGCCAGTACATCCAAAGCCAATCTGGAGAGAGGAAAACCCTCTGGAGATATATCTATCTATGGCAGCGTCTGTCATTATCCATGCTCCTTTGAGAAACGTGAATACCTCCCCATGATCTTCCAGAAAATCGACAACCGGTTGATCACGACCAGTCAGATGAATATATTGAGGATATCTTCCAGGATTATGCATTGAGCGGCAATCGAACATAAACCCGCCCCCATTGCCCGTGAAATCATCCGGATAGCCCTTTTTATACGAAAAACTATAAACTTTAACCGTAAGGCCGGTATTGGCTTGTTCTTGTCGAAATCTACGGTCAGAAGCCAATATCAGGGATATCCGTTTCAATTCCGGAAGTCCATCTGCAGCTCCCTCTTCAACAATCTGTCTGAGATTGGACAAAGCCACAGGAATACTTTCAATGAAATGTGACCGTTTCTCCACAAGTCCACGGAATCCATACGCGCCGAGTACCTGTAGGAGCCGCAAAAGCGTCATAAAAGGTACACCCAGAAGAATTTTATCTTCCGATACTCCTCGTATTCTGGAGAATTCCCGCGCATATATGCGCATCAGAGTTTCTTTTCTATCTGGAGTGAAATTAGCTTTCGCCTGCCATAAGAAAGAGATGGCATCATAGATGGCAGGGCCCTCACGTGCGCCTTGATAGTCTATGAATCGTGGTTTGCCATCCTTTATCATTATATTCCGGCTTTGGAAATCACGATACATGAATCCAGAAAGCTCTTCAGGCCATTCTTCGACAGTATTTTTGATTGAATCAAAATCTTTTTCCAAGAGTTCTTCGTCGAATACGATACTGGAAGGTTTAAGAAATTCGTATTTGAAATAGTTAAGATCCCATGCGGTCTGTCGTGATCCGAAGCGTGGAAACTGAACTTTTTTACTCCAGATTTCTTTAGGGAGTGTCTGAAGTCGTGCCAAAGTTTTAATGCAGATTTCCTCTATTTCAGTGTTTTCACCTTTTTTTATTAGATCAAGTAGATTCGTGTCGCCGAGATCTTCCAGGAGATAACAACGGCCATTATTAGACGTTGCAAATACATCTGGCACCGAAATGCCGGCATCTTTGAGACATTTTGAAAGATTCAGAAATGTAAGATTTTCCTTTATGTCCGGACCGATGACTCCTATAGCAGACAAATTGTAATCGATGTTTGTCAGTCTATAATATATACGGTCGCCTCCGGCTTGTGGAAGACGTGTTATCGATGTATTGTCTATTCCGAAAGCATCTCGGAATAATCCGGTCATTTCCCTTTCTATTGTTTCTGTTTTAATAATGTTTTCGGAAGCCATTGTATATATGTAATTATAAAAATATGATACAAAATTAATAATATATAGGCTGGTGTGCAAACTTATCTTCATCTTAACCGAAACTTGTTGCCTGTTGAGAGTAGATGCTGTTGAGCTTGCTAATAAAATTTGTATACGTGAATTGTTTTTAGTAATTTTGTAATTGATATAAGTAAGTGATCAAATTAAATGAATATAATCCGCGCCGCTGTTTCTGCGGCAGTTTTCCGGCGGAAGGAGGGAGCAATGCGGGCATTGTGACCGACTGACAACGGGAAACTGACCGGAAAGAGCAAGTGGAGGATATTCAAGATTTAAAAAATTCATTTACTATCGTTTTAATCTGATTACTTACTTAACGATTAATCTGAATAATAACTCTACAGATATTGATGAAACTGTTGATGAAACAATCGGTCCTTTTGTTGGTGAATTTATGCTTTTTGTTTTCATGTTCCAGAATGTCAGAGCAGTCCTCTTCCGATGAGAATAGTTTAGATGATAGTGCCGTTTCCGTTTCCGATACCAGCACTGTAGCTGACTCAGTAGACCGTATTGCCCCGATAAAGTTTTTATCTTCTTCAGAAGCGGTGGAATATATGCGTGAATCCGGACATTGGAATGACTATAAGCGTGGTATTCTTCCGATAATGGCAGAAGAAGAGTTGGAATATTGTGAACGACTTATCAATAATAAATATAATCGTTTTATTATTGTTGACAAGGCGAGAATGAAAGTGATTCTATATGATAGGTATGGTGTGACGGAAAAGGAATATGGTATGGCATGTGCACGTAATTATGGAACAAAGCATAAAAAAGCCGACTCTCGTACTCCGGAAGGTTTCTTTTCTGCCGAGGGAATATATGACAGTACAGATTGGCTGTTCACAGATGACAATGGTGTGACAAGTCAGAAGAAAGGACAATTCGGACCTCGGTTCATACGACTTAAATGCCCAAATACTTCCCAGATTGGAATTCATGGAACAGTCGCTCCGTGGAGCATCGGACATCGGGTGAGTCATGGCTGTATTCGACTCACTAATGAAAATATTCTTGAACTTGTCAAACTTGTTGAGATCGGGATGCCTGTTATTGTCAGTCCAGGATCAAGGGATATGGCAGTCGACGAGAGTGAGGGATATTATATCCCGTCTGTCACCACAGTTCCTGGAGGTAGTAGAGTCAAAGCCGGTAAACTCCCTGAGAAAAAAGTATCTCAGGATACTCTTTCTACCAAAGCAGAAGATAATATGGATAATTCTGTCAATACACATATCGATACAATCCCGATTAAAGAACAGGATTATATAATGCCAGAATCATATAAAGTGGAATAAAATAAAAATATCAGAAACTTGCATTGTCAATAAAGTTATCCAAAATGATTTATTAATGGGGTGTTTATTAGGTGTATAGGCATATAGGTTGTTATTGAAAGTTTTCTAAAACAGAAAATAACAAATAAATTATATTGCCATATTCTTGGAGGTTCCGGTTAAATTTCCTATCTTTGTGTCGCGTTTAGGTTTCAATCTCTGGAAGCTAAGCAATAAAACAGAAATAAAATGATACAGTTAGTCATAAAGCGCGACGGTCGTCTGGTAGGATATAACGAAGAAAAAATAAAAGCTGCAATCAGAAAAGCCATGCTCACCACAGAAATGGGTGAGGATGAGGGGTTGATTCAGAAAATAACCGATCGGATCGGAATATCAGGCAATGAACGAATGTCGGTTGAGGAGATTCAGGATCGTGTAGAGATTGAACTCATGAAATCGGCACGAAAAGATGTGGCTAAACGATATATTGCCTATCGGGATCAGCGGTCAATTGCCCGACGGGCAAAGACCCGGGAGATGTTTCTTGAAATCATAGAGGCTAAAAATAATGATATTACTCGGGAGAATGCCAATATGAATACTGACTCTCCGGCAGGAATGATGATGAAGTTCGCTTCGGAAACGACCAAGCCGTTTGTAGATGATTATCTACTTTCTCCAGAAGTCCGATCGGCCGTACGCAATAATTATATACATATTCACGATAAGGACTACTACCCCACCAAAAGTCTCACATGCGTGCAACATCCTCTGAATAGAATCCTTAAACATGGATTTATCGCGGGACATGGAGAATCGCGACCTGCCAAGAGGATTGAGACTGCCAGTGTAATCGCATGTATCTCGCTTGAAACTGCACAAAATGAAATGCATGGAGGACAGGCAATCCCCGCCTTTGATTTCTATCTCGCCCCTTATGTCAGACTGAGTTTCATCGAAGAGATAAAGGACATAGAGAAATTATTAGGAATAGACTTGTCGCATCTTTATGATTTGAAAATAAAAGACTTCACTTTTCGATCCCTTGACGATTTATCTGGAGAGGAACGAATGCTTCAGCACGCGGTAAACCGTACCGTAGGAAGGGTGCACCAGTCTATGGAGGCTTTCATACATAACATGAATACCATTCATTCCCGTGGAGGTAATCAGGTTGTGTTCTCATCCATCAATTACGGAACCGATACGTCGGCTGAGGGCCGCTGTGTGATCCGTGAGTTGCTAAATAGTACTTATGAGGGCGTAGGTAATGGTGCTACAGCTATTTTCCCTATTCAGATATGGAAAAAGAAGCGAGGAGTCAGTTATCTGCCGGAAGATCCCAATTATGATTTGTATCGGCTTGCATGCAAAGTGTCGGCCAGACGTTTCTTTCCTAATTTTCTGAATCTTGATGCTACTTTCAATCACTCCGATGAGTGGAAAGCGGATGATCCTGAACGTTATGTTCATGAGGTTGCTACTATGGGATGCAGAACTCGGGTGTTTGAGAACCGATATGGACCGGAGACATCCGTAGGACGAGGGAATATTTCGTTCACAACTATAAATATTGTGCGTTTGGCCCTTGAATCTATGCCGATACATGATATGGATGAACGCATAGAGACATTCTTCCGTAAACTCGACGAAATCCTTGAATTGTGTGCGTTGCAGCTTGAGGAACGATTTAATTTCCAGAAGACCGCACTCGCAAAACAGTTCCCGTTGGTAATGGGTCATCTCTGGAATGGAGCCGATCAACTATCTACTGATGACACAATAGAGAATATCATCAATCAAGGAACGCTTGGCATAGGATTTATCGGGCTGGCGGAATGTCTGACTGCGTTGACAGGAAGACATCACGGGGAGTCGCAGGAATCTCAGATGCTTGGATTGAGAATAGTGGGACATATCAGAAGCCGGGCAAATGATTTCAGTGAAAAATACAAACATAATTTCTCTGTTCTCGCCACTCCGGCAGAGGGCCTGGCCGGAAAATTTACAGCCCGTGATAAGAAGACATTTGGAATAATTCCGGGTGTTACAGACAAGGATTACTATACAAACTCCAATCATATTCCAGTTGGCTATCATTGTTCTCCCCGACATAAAGCCAGAGTGGAGGCTCCTTATCATGAACTGACACGTGGTGGACATATATTTTATGTAGAGATTGACGGGGATGCTACCCATAATGAGGAGGCCATAATGCAGATTGTCGATTTAATGGACCAATATAATATGGGTTATGGCTCTGTCAATCATAACCGTAATCATTGTCCGGCTTGCGGATATGAAAATGCCGACAAAACGCAAAAATGTTGTCCTAAATGCGGTACGCCGTTTGAGACCATTCAGAGAATAACCGGTTATCTGGTGGGGACGACTGACAGATGGAATTCCGGTAAACTTGCGGAACTTCGCGATCGTGTCGTGCATGAATGATTCAGGAATGGCAGACGAAGATATTTCCTTGAATGTTCTCGACATCAGAAGGGGTACGACAGTTGATGGCCCTGGATTCCGCACCAGTATTTATCTGTCCGGGTGTAATCATAGATGTCCGGGGTGCCATAATCCGGATTCATGGCCATTCGATGGTGGAGTATCCATGACTCTTGCAGAGATTATGGATGTAGTGCGGGAAGAGGAATTTAATGTTACCATTACTGGAGGAGATCCCCTTTACCAACCGGAGAAAATAAAGAAAATTGTTGATGCGGTGACAGCCGAAGGATTGACAGTATGGATTTATACGGGCTTTACCTGGGATGAGATACAGGCCGATCCTACAAAAATGGAGGCCGTGGCGCATGCTGAGGCTGTGGTAGAGGGACGTTTCATCATGAATCTCCGAGATCCTGATTTACCATTCCGGGGGAGTACCAACCAGAGGATTGTTTTCCCGGGGAGAATATGATTGATTCAGGTGGTTCAGAATTATTTAACACGAAACCAATATCCCAGACAAAGACTGACTGACATCTGGTTGGATGCGTTGAATGGATCGGTACGTCCAGATTTCAATACATTACCCAATCCATAATAGAATCGTGCTTCCAGATAAAGGGAATGGCGTCTGTTTACACTGAATTCTCCTCCCAGGCCTGCCGATATGCCATAGTCTATTTTCTGATTGACCGGCATAGTCTGTTGGATATTGGTTCGGTTGGTATTAGGAAAATCCGGTAATGACCCCGTGTTCCAAGGATTGAAATTTGCATCAGTGGAGTCGCTTAGGAAGAAGCCAATTTCAGGACCGGCATTAAAAAAGAAACGTCCTCGACGCCCGAAATAGATGTGTGCCATCACTGGGATCTGAATGTAGTTGAGAGTTCGGGAATATCGGTATGGAGCATTGTTGAAACTCTCTTTCCACCCTCTTTGTGTCCAATTGACTTCAGCGATAAGACCGAAATGATTCTCTTCGATATATCGGAAAGACAATCCGGCGATTCCTCCAAACTGAAAGCTCTGTGGCACACCTGGATTGAAAAACACCCGGGACATATCCGCTCCGCCTTTCACACCTATGGCGATGTTTGCCTTATAGTGGGTTTGTGCAGAGATTGATATTGCTGAAACTGATACGATTAAAAGCAGAAAAATATATATACGTCTCAACATTCTGTTTTTGTTTAGACTAAAAGAGTAGACTCGATGTACTTGTCGCAGTTATTCTATTTTGATTTTATCCACGTATTGTGCCGGAGTGTATCGTATGAGGTAACATGTCGGATTGAGATATCCTCCGTTTTCTCCCTGTTTCTTCAAGTCTATATCAACCTGAAGCTGCGGAGTCGAGGTTGATGGTATAACGGAATAGTCTTCCGGGGAATAAGCCTGTAGTGGCAGAAAGAAATTGCCCACGTCATATCCCATTACTGCATAGACAGGGAATGATTTCAGCGGTGGATGTCTGAAAATATATCTGTAGGCTGCGAGAAATGCCTTGCTGTCGGGGTTGCCCATATCGAAATAAAAACGTGAAGGGATATATACATCATTCTGACATAGTTTTTCTTTCATGCCATCTGAAAATGTTATCCAGTTTGGCCGTCCTACGACAGATATTTCGGTCAATGGAGACTCGTCCTTTACGTTTTGAAGTATATCAATCAAAGTAGTAACGTCTGTCTTTTTCGTTGGAGTGGCATATACAAGATAACTCTCGGTCTCGTAAAAAGGATAATCCTGTAATTCATCAAGAGTAAGAGTGAGGATCCGAGCATTGTCTATCCGGGACTCAAGTAGTCGGGCAACCATATCTTCCTCATCGGTGGCACTCACAATTACGATTTTCCTGTTAGGAAAAGTATCTTCGATATATTTCGTTATAGTCTCGTTAAATTCTGCAGTCGGAGGCATAAGTTGAACCACTGAAGCATTGGTACGAAAAGCATTGTCTTTAAGATTGAATACATTTACCAATGAGGCATAATTGTCACGGGCGTAATCAGACAGGAAAGTTGGAAGATCTTTTTCTGTTGTGGGGATGATAAGATTCGGTTTAATTCTGTTTATATCCTCAATTATCTCTTCTTGAGCGCGGTCTCCACGGATTATATCGAGATCTATTTCAAAATCAGCCTTTTTGTATTTGTCAACGGCAGTGATAAATCCTCGGCAGAATTCCATGTCTTTCTTAGAGGATGGAGAATCAAGTATAATGACGGCTTTCACTTTACCATGTGTACGAATCATACTTTCCGTCACATCCTGAAAAATCTCCATTCGGCCCTCCTCTGTTTTTTCACGTGGATCCTGAGCCACATATCTATGGATAGTCTCCACCTCTTCGTATTCAGGGACCGATATTGTTACTCCCCGTTTCAGTTCTGTTCCGGGATTGATACGTTGCAGCTCCTCCACACTGGTTCCTGTCTTTCGGGCGATACCTTCCCAGGATTCATCTTTGCCAACTTTGTAAGTGCTGAATCTGTCCAGTTTGTCAGATACTACTTTTTCGCTTTTCATCCTGTGGAGATTGGAGTTGGCTGCTACTTTGATTGTGCTTCCAGTTTTGAAATTTCTATCATTTACACCTGGATTATCTCTATATATATCCTCTACGGCACAATTGAATTTTTTAGCGACGCCAAAGGGAGTGTCTCCCGATTGAATCACATAGATTACAGCTTCGTCTATAGGGATGGAACGGTCAATTGTCAGTATCTCGCCTGCTTTTATACTGCTGCGCGAGTCGGGGTTCTGATAATATATCAGATCGACCGGGACTCCATATTTTCTGGCAATGAAGTAAACGGTCTCCCCTTTTGCTACTGTATGTCGGATAATATCACCTTTTGTAGTAGATGTTTGATCGGGCTTTATATTGTCTTTGGAAAAGGGCGCATTGTCTTGAGCTGGATAATAGAGACGTGCCCCCTTTTTTAGCTCAAGGGCGACAACCGGGTTTAGCGATTTAAGTTTCTCGATATCCCAACCGTTATCTTTTGCAATGCCATAAAGGGAATCTCCCTTTTTTACTTCGTAGTAATAGAATGATTTCCCTTGTAATGTCACAGTTGGTAACGATTGTGCTATCCCAGACATTGCAGAAAAAACAAAAAGCGATAAAGCCAATATTTTTAGTCGAAACATAATCTCATTGATTATAATAGATGCTGCATAGCAAGTGTTTCAGATATATTGTACCAACACATAGTTACCATGAAGCAGATACGGATTACCCGAGACAGGTATTTGTATATGCAAAATTAAAAAAAACTCCCGATATGAACAAGATTAATGTAAATACTCGATGTCAGTTGAAACTGTTTTGCATTTCTTTTCTAAAAAAAGTCGGAAATATTTGGTCATGTCCGAGTAATGTTGTAATTTTGCATCGTCAAAAGGGATACAGCTTATCCCAATAGACAAATATAAGATATAGATGGCCGATTAGTGTAGCGGTTAGCACGCCACCCTCTCACGGTGGAGACTCGGGTTCGAGTCCCGGATCGGCTACTTTAGACTGCAGAAATGCAGTCTTTTTTGTAGTTAAGATTATTGTCACGAAATATTGGGAATTTCCCTTTTCTCAATAGGCATTCTTTTCACCTCGGAAACTATTGAAAAGTGTGAGGAATATTATTTTAAGATCAAGAAAAATATTCCAGTTACGGATATACCATACGTCATGCTCAACACGCTTCTCCATTTGCCATAATTGTTTTGTTGCCCCTCTGAAACCGTTGACTTGTGCCCATCCGGTGATACCCGGCTTTACCGCGTGTCTGACCATATATCTGTCTATGAGAGTACTATATTCTTCGGTGTGACTGATCATGTGTGGACGAGGACCGACAACAGACATGTTGCCGATCAGTACATTGAAAAATTGTGGAAGTTCGTCGATTGAAGTACGTCGGAGAAAATCTCCCAGTTTTGTTTTGCGGGGATCGTTTGCTGTCGCCTGAAGTGTGTCTGCCTGATCATTGACCCTCATAGTCCGGAATTTATAACAGACAAAATCTCGCCCATATATCCCGGTGCGTTTTTGTCTGAAGAAAACTGGTCCGGGAGAGGAAATTTTTATTGCGATCGCAATCGGAACAAATATGATAGGTGACAGCAGACAGAAAGGAATGGCCATTGCGAGATCCAGAGTCCGTTTGACCATTTTGTTTGGAAACGTATGGAGAGGAGACAGAATGTGTGTCATGGCAGGCATCATGCCAACCGATGAAAGCTGAAATTGTCCTTGAAGTATAGGATGGTATTTGGGCACATATACAAATTCTGCGCCTGCCTCATCTGCCACGAGCATCATTCGTCGGATTGTTTCCTCATTCTCCCCGGAGACAGTATAATATATTATGTCAATGTTGTTGAGTCGTACAAAATTTTCCACTTCGTCAAGAGAGGCGGTGAATTCACCCTGTATCTGTGCCCTGGCATTTATGTCATCATCGAAAAGCCCCATGAGACGGTATCCATATCCGGCGTCACTCGCAAGTTCCCGGGCTACAAGGCGGCCTGTCGGGCCAGTCCCTATGATAATGACACGTTTGAAATTGAATCCCATTCTTCGGAAACGTTTGAGAAGTTTCCGCGAAATGATCCACCATAAGGACAGTAATATGAAAAGGACTACTCCAAGACTTAACGATGCAGTCGCTCCTACATGGTAGAGATCGAATATGTATAGAAGTGCAAGAAATGTGCCGCTGTAGAGTACAGAACTTTGAAGTGCATTGATTACTACCCTGTCTGCATAGATAATACGGTCATTGTGAATCCCTGAAAAAAATGCGGATGAGGGGATAAAAGCAAGATTGGCGATCAGCCATGCCCATTTGCTGTCCAGAGGATTGGTATCCGGTACAATGAAGCATATTAGAAAATACGCGAGATTGACGACAATGAAATCGCCAACAGTCAAAGCCACTCTTATGTATTTCCCAAAACGCACTCGGTCTTTCATCGGATAAGGGTCAGTGTAGAGCGCAATTGAAACAAGCCGGGCTGTGGTGTGCCGGTGACGGCGTCACAGCCCGGCTTGTTTATGTTTTTTAATGCTTTTAGTATGCAGATCCTTCAGAATCAGTTGATCTTGTCATCGACCATCTCTATTTTTTTCCGGATAGTGACTATTTCCTCTTCAATCTGCTTTGTTCGGCGTTCCATCTCTCTAAGCATGGAACTGCCTGCAGATGACTTGACATTGAAGAAGCCCAGATTGTTTTCGTATGTTTTAAGTTCCTGACGTTTTCTGTCAAGTTCACGCATGAGGCGGTCTCTTTCTCGTCCCAGTTTTGAATCGTCGGATGAAATTGATTCGATCTGATCGCTGAAATTCTTCATTCGTGCCCGCTGTTCTTTCATTTTGAAAGTATCATACAGGGCATCAACAATTGCCCGATACTCATCATTGACAGCATTCTTGTGTTTGAAAGGCACAAAACCTATGGAGTTCCATTTATTCTGCAATTCACGTACACGGGAAATTCCATCTTTACGGTCAAGATCTACGGGGATTTCCTTTAACTGGGCGATTATTTCTTTTTTGGCCGCCAGATTTGCATTCTGCTCCTGACGTTGTGCTCCGGTTTCTTTTTTACGACGGTCAAAAATCACATCACAGGCCTCACGGAAACGCTTCCAGAGGGCATCCTTATGTTTTATGGGTACAATGCCGGCATGTTTCCATTCTTCCTGGATTTTAAGTGCTTCAGATACTGCTTTTTGTGTATCAGGTTCTTCTGCCAGTCTAATAGTTTTTGCGATCAACGCCTCTTTGGCTTTGATGGCTAAATCGTATTTTTCCCGGAGTTCACGATAATGTTCGTTCCTACGGTTGAAGAAATCATCACATGCCTTACGGAAACGTGTGAATAACTGATTGTTTACTTTTCTGGAAGCGACCCCAGCTTCTTTCCATTTTGCCTGGAGGGCTTTAAGTTCTTCTGCAGCAGCCTCCCAATCAGATCCTTTGGCAAATTCACGGGTTAAGACATTTTCTGCTTCTTCGCAAAGACGGATCTTTTTCTCCTCTGCTTTCTGTTCAATGGCTTTGCGTGTCTCAAAATAATCCTGATGACGACGGAAGACAATGGATGCCGACGCATTGAATTCTTTCCAGATTTCATCACGAAGCTCTTTTGCTACAGGTCCGACCTCACGCCATTGATCACGCAGTTCCTGAAGTTTTCTCAGTGCTCCAACGACATCTTCTTCTGTCTCCAGAGCCTTGACTTCTTCCACAAGCTGACGCTTGAGTTCAAGATTTTTCTTAAAATCAAGATCGCGGAGTTCCTTGTTGACTTTCAGACAGTCGTAAAATTGCTCTACCGCGGATTGGAAATGTTTCCACACCTCATTCTCCTCACTTTGTGGAATATCCCTTATCTCTTTGAAATCAGATTGAAGTTCACGGAATTCCTGAAAACGAAGATTGATATTGTCAATATCTTCGGTAAGATCCAATATCTGTTTTACGATCTCTTTTTTCTTATCCAGATTTGCAAGGCGTCTTGCCTCCTCAGCTGCCACATATTCTGTGCGACGCTGACGGAAATCCGATGACAGGCGTTGGAATTCAATGTCAAGTTCAGAAGGGGTGGAAGAGAAATCCTCCGGAGCATTTCCTGCATCAATAAATTCTGCCAACTCACGTTCAGCTTCTTTTTCACGAATGTCATTGAAAGCCTTTCTGATTCCATTTACTTCACGATAAGCATCAAGACGCGACGTTTCAAGTATTTCTTTCAAGGTATTGACAAGTTCCTCCTTGGTCATGTCGTGAAACAGTTTGAAGGAGGGGTTTTGTTGTTCCTCTTCTTCTGCAAATTCAGCAATTGACATTGCCGGCGATTCTGTTTCGGTGCATGGATCGGCACATGCGTTGTCGTTTATACGGGCAACTGTTTCTGATAGGGTCAAGGCGGGTGATTCTGTTTCAATGCAGACATCTGAAACACAAGAATCGGATTCGTCTTTCTCGATGGCGGCAACTGTCTCTTCCGTGGTTGTCTGGATCTCTGTAGAGACGGTCTCAGGGGTCACATTCTCCTTTGAAGGGGAAGTCTTGTCAAGCTCATTCATATTTATTAGTTATATTGCAGCTCCATATTTCAGAGCCGTTATAATTTGCAAATTTAATACCAAATTTTTCTACTGCAAAATAATAGATGAATCTATTTATGCATGGGTTTCCCGCATAGAATTTTTGTTGAGAGGATACGAATGTCCTCCAATGGGCGATCGGAGCTGTCTGTCGCAGCATTCTGAATTTTTTCGATCACATCCATTCCTTCAAGGACTTCTCCGAATACTGTATACTGATCGTCAAGATGCGGTGCACCTCCGAGAGTCGTATAATCTCTTATTATATTGTCCGGAAGGGGCTGCTGCGATACAGATTCTTCAGTTTGCCGTATAAGTTCCTGACGTAGATTCTCCAATCCGATTGAATCCTTTGCAACTTGCAGTTCACGTATGCGTTCCATGTTGTCTCTGGTAAGTTTCTGGAAGCAGGTCTGTAGTTTTCTTTGTAACATCTGGGATTCCATCTGTCTGAGTTGGTCTGCGGTGAATTTTCTCCCTGTCACAATATAGAATTGGGATCCGGAGGATCTGCGTTCAGGATTTATCTGATCTCCTGTTCGTGCGGCTGCGAGAGCTCCATACTTGTTGTAATGTCTGGGATAGATGATTTCAGCAGGTATGGTGTAGTTGGGATCGCTGGCCCCGAGACGGGCTCCTGGTGCTGCATTTTTTGATGTAGGATCACCGGTCTGGACCATGAAATCCTTTATGACCCGGTGGAAAAGCAGAGAGTCATAAAAGTTATCGGAGACAAGTTTCAGAAAATTGTCTCGATGTAAAGGAGTGTCATCATAAAGTTTGATTTTGATGTTCCCCATTGAAGTCTGTATTTCTACTGTGGGCCCGGGAATAGAATCTGTGCACGGTGTGGTCATAGTTTCAGTAGAATGTGCTGGTGTGATTGTTTTATTATCAGCAGCCTGTAATGAAATTGAAAATAATGCGCAGATGGCCATGATGACCGATGCGGTTCTGTTAGGTATGTGATGCGTCATTGGGAAAGAACTATATATTTGGTGATAGATCCTGTGTCTCGGGATACGCCATGATATTCAGTGGCTTTACATACCTATCGGGAACATCCGTTTGTAAATACGTCGGAAGTTATTGTCAGTCTCTTTCAGAGTCGATGCCTTTTCCTGATAATCCTGTCCCCATAGTGCTTCAAGGAGAGATCCGATATATTTGCGTTCACGATCCTTATCTATGGCACCTTCAATAAGAGGAGCCAGCCAAGGCTCAAATCTCTGACGGTCTACGGCAGCCAGAAATCTGGCCGATGAAGCGAGAAACTGGCCGGTAGAGTCTGCCCTCAGCATATTGTCGATAAGTGCCGGCATTACATCAACGCATGTTTCAACATGGTTTACAATGTAGTCATACGTAGCCATGCCGTCAATGTCATTTTCAAGATCTTTAAGAGAGTCAGTCATTGTTAGTCTCTTTTAATCGTGCAAAAATATATAATTTCTTTCAAAGAAAGCCTCTCTTTTGGAGAATAATTTCGTTTAATGGTAAAAAATCTCTAATTTTGCAGCTGGAAAGTACTACCTCTACGTACGATTGAGATGACTGAAAAGGATTTCGTGACGGTTATAGGCCGGGAGTTCGGAAGCGGAGGATGCATGGTTGGCAGAAGTCTGGCCGAACGATTGGGTGTGCCCTATTATGACAAGAACCTTCTGGCCGAAGCTGCAAAGGAATTTGGATTCGACAAGGATATTCTTGCCGGAGCCGATGAAAAACGACCATCATTCATCCGTATGTTTGTAGGGTCAAGTCTGGGGAATTCTACTGATTACGGATTTTGGGGTACTTTAAGTCCCGATGCCTTATACGACCTTCAAAGCAGAGTTATATCCGGTATCTGCAGGCGCGGACCGTGTGTGATAGTGGGTCGTACGGCCGATTACATCGCCCGGGAGCTTCCTAATCTGGCGAGTATTTTTCTGCATGCTCCGGAGGAGTACAAATGTAGGAGGATAATCGACCGGGGGGATGCGGATACAGTCGAGGACGCCTTGCGTATTGCGCGTAAGGCCGACAGCAAGCGGGAAAGTTATTATAATTATTATACTGGACGTGTCTGGGGCAAAGCGTCCACTTACCATCTCTCTCTTGATGCCTCGACATTTTCCACAGAAGAGACTGTGGAGATGATTATCCGGTTTCTCAAGGCGAAAGCGTTGGCTTCCGGAAATCAATCCTGATTTTTTTAGACTTGGAAATTCGATTATCATGCCACTAAAGATATGTTGTGAAGATAACGGGATTAAACTTTTTCAATGACTGAAGCCTTTATTTAGTACAGAAAGCACGAAGTTGAAATATACCCGATGCTTTCTGACTAAACTTAAAAGATTTAAGCCAATATGAAAGCAAAACCTTATTTTTTCACTTATCTGTGTGCGTTGGTGATAGGCGTGCTGCTACTTGTGTTTACCGGTCAGGTGGGCCTTTTCAGGTGGATTGTCATAGCGATCGGTGTATTGCTGGTGTGTTCATCGGGTTGGGCCGTGGTTGATGGACTTATTCCTGCAAAAGACATCCAGGGACATCGTTCTGTACCCAAGCCGTGGTATATTGTCGCGATGGGAGTCGCCGGAATGGTATTTGGTGTGATTCTACTCTGTATGCCGGGATTTTTTGCCGGCTACATAGTCTATACTTTGGGTATCATATTGATCTTGTGCGGATTGGCTCAGATTGTGTTCATGTCAGTGGCTGCATCCGTGGTCGGTACGAACAGATGGTTTTATGTCATGCCTTGGCTCACATTCATTGCAGGGATTGTCATTCTGTTTCTCGGACCGGAAGGTATAGAGAATATAGTGACGGTACTCACGGGCATTTTTCTCGTAGTCTATGCTGTGAACGGATTCATGCAGATGGGTGCGACAAAGAGCAGACGTAGAAATACACTTCCGAAAGACTGAGTGTGTTCAGGATATAATTTGAAATCATAACAGAGGCATGGTTTGTCGCTCCGCCGCACAGGCGACGGAGAGGAAAGTCCGGGCAACACAGAGCGTCATACTTTCTAACGGAAAGCTGTCGGCGACGGCAGGGACAATGTAACAGAAAATGACCGCTGCATCCGTATGGTATGTGGTAAGGGTGAAAAGGTGGGGTAAGAGCCCACCGGCCGGGATGGCGACATTCCGGGACGTACATCCTATGAGTTGCAAGGCCAAGTATACCGACAGATAAGGATTGCTCGTCCTTTGTCGGGGGGTAGGCTGCTAAAGCCCGTCGGCAACGGCGCGGCGCAGATAAATGACAAACCACGACATTCGCATAAGCATGTCGTGACATAACCCGGCTTATAATGCCTCTGTTTTTCTAATCCGGCGCGATCCCTTTACGGACAGAACAAACTCCGTGTGAAAATCGCGCCGGTTTTATTTAATTGATCTATTATGGCATCCAAACACCAATATAATGACATCCCGGATAAAGAGAAAAAGTCTTCTCTGTTGACAAGGATTTATGAGAAATGTAAAAAAGGATATGAATATTTCTGGACAGGTGTATGGCGTGATCCACGAAAAAATATAGGTACACGGATTTTAAAGACCGTAAACCTTTCCGTCCGTTCTTTTATGGATCGGGGATTGCAAGACAAGTCGATGTCTCTCACCTATTCGACAGTACTCGCTATTGTGCCGGCATTGGCTCTTATTTTTGCAATTAGCAGGGGATTCGGCTTCCAGAATATGGTGCAGTCCCAACTATATATATATTTTCCCGCTCAGCAAAAAGCGATATCCACGGCCATATCATTTGTTGATTCTTATCTGAAACAATCTTCACAAGGTGTTTTTGTCGGCATCGGGATAGTAATGTTGTTATGGACTCTTGTGTCTCTGCTGTCCAATATAGAGGCGGCCTTCAATAGTATATGGGGTATCAGGAAAGATCGGTCGTTGCCGCAGAAAGTTACTGATTACATTGCTATCTGTCTGATGGTTCCGGTGCTGATGATATGCTCGTCGGGAGCGTCCATATTCATGTCTACTATTGTACAGGATAATTTGAAACTTCCTTTCCTTACTCCTGTGATCAATAGTTTGCTTGAACTTGCACCGCTTGTATTGGCCTGGTTGGCATTCTCGTTATCGTATTGTCTGATTCCGAATACAAAGGTTTCATTCAAATATTCTGCTATCGCAGGTGCCGTGAGTGCGGTTTCATTCCAGATACTTCAGCTCCTTTTTGTCAACGGACAGATTTATGTCACCAAGTACAATGCCATATATGGATCGTTTGCATTCCTTCCTCTTATGCTTATATGGCTGCAACTTTCATGGCTTATATTGCTTTCGGGTTGTGTGCTGACATATTCGCTTCAGAATGTATTTTCCTATAATTATCTGGGAGATGTCGGTGATGTGTCGCACAATTATAGACGTGAGATTGCTCTGGTGATCACTGCACTTGTATTCCGTCGGTTCCGTGAGGGCAAGAAGCCTTATACCCGGTTTGAACTTTCCAGATATTATGATCTTCCTATACGTCTGGTAAATGATGCTGCCGATAAACTTAAAAGTGCGGGAATTTTACTTTCCGTGATTGAGGATAAGGATGTGGTCGGTCTGGCTCCGGCAATGGATACGGACAATTTGTCCGTAAGCGATTTCATGCGTCGCCTTGATCGCATGGGAAGTTCTGACTTTATTCCCGGATTCAGTAAAATGTATGCTCCCTTACTGGGTATTTTCCGTAAAACGGTGTCGGAGGCTTATTCGGGTGTGTCTGGTTTATGCGTATGTGAATTGCCTCTCCCCGACCCTGTCATGATAGAAAGTACATCTTCTGCGGAAGGAGCCCAAACATGAAACTGAGATGGATAATTAATAGACTGCTTGAAAAGAACAAAGGGTGATAACCTTCACGGTCGCACCCTTTATAAGTTTCTACAGGTAAAAAATCTTAAGGTAAAAAAGATTGTTTAGGTCACTGCAAAGGTAGAGAGTTTTTATGACCTGACAAAATATATTTCAGGAAAATCTCGGAAATGTGTTGTAAAACAGATTTATGAGCTTTCCCATTTGTGGCTTTGGAGTTCGGTGCCGTCAAAGACGAGATAATCGCACACATCTGTCCATCCTCCAAGTGTGAGGACTTCAGCTTCCGTATTTGTCTCATTTCCGGATATGCTGTGATTAAATGCTGTCCCCTCCTTGACAGGGGGGAGTTTCATGCGGCTTTGTGAATGGACATGTCCGAAGATATAGAAATCTATTTCCGGATTGGATGCATGATGTGAGGCAGCAAATTCCTGAAGTTTTCTTACGCCGATAGTATCGTTATTCCCGGCCAGTCCCTGCTGACGGCTGTTACGGCTCCATCCAAGCGCAAAAGGTACTGTCCAACGAGGGTGGATTCCACTATAGAGCTTCTGACAGAATTTGTTGCGGAACAATGTGCGCATGAAGCGAAACGTCCATGATCTTTCACCCATGCCGTCGCCATGGGAAAGAAAAAAAATATGTTCCCCCATTTTACGGATGAGCGCACCATCCACCACTTCTATGCCTAATTCGTCCGGCAGATAGTCGAAAATCCAGATGTCATGATTCCCTATCAACCATGTGATTTTTACTCCGGAATCAGCCAGTTCGGCAAGTTTGCCGAAAAAACGGACAAATCCACGTGGCACCACGTAGCGGTATTCGAACCAGTAATCAAGAATATCTCCCAAAAGATATATTTCTGTCGCATCGTATGATATTGAATCAAGAAATGACACAATATTGCGTTCAGCCCTCTTCTTGTCAGGTAAATAACGCGAACCGAGATGCAGATCGCTTATAAAGTATATGCGATTGCCAGAAAATCTTTTTTCCTGGTTTGGGATTTGTGGCTCAGGAACAATCATCGTTGCATCGGTCAGAGAAACCCGAGTTCCAATTTGGCTTCCTCACTCATCATGTCCTGTGTCCATGTTGGCTCAAATACAAGTCTGAGGTCTACTGCTTTCGGACCATCGATACTGACCAGTTTCTGACGTACATCCTCAAGTATGAAATCGGCTGCCGGGCAACCGGGAGCGGTGAGTGTCATGTCTACATGAAGAGTTCCGTCTGCCGGATCGAAGTCAATCTTATATATTAGTCCGAGGTCATATACATTGACTGGAATCTCGGGATCATAGACTGTCCGGAGCATCTCTATGGCTTTTCTGGTTATTTCAAGACTTTTGTCGGTTTCTTCTGTTGAAGGTATATGAGTCCCGTCCATAATAATTGATGAAATTTGCTGCAAAGATAATGAATACGGCGCGGACTTTCAAACAGCATGCGTATATTATTGAAAAATTTACTATCCGTTGGCTTTGAATTGGGATTTTTTCATTAATTTTGCATCATTGTAAACTATGCTGTGGCATCGCTTTTATGCTTTCCACGGATAAAAACTGACTTTTCATTATGAAAAATCTTAAACGAGTCCTTATCGCGATTGTCGCGCTTTCTGTCGGCTTCGTCGCCGAGGCAGGTATCCGTTTCGGTGTCAAGGCCGGTCTCAATGTTGACAATCTGCATTTCAGCAATGAGCTTTTCGATGCAAAAAACCGTACTGGATTTACCGGTGGAGTCATGACTGAAGTTATGATTCCGGTTGTGAACATAGGGTTTGACCTCTCGCTTATGTATACACGCATGAATAGTCGAGATTACGTCACTATCAACGCAGACGAAACCTCGATGGAACAGAAAGAAATCAGTGCCGGTAAGAATTTCATAGAGATTCCTCTCAATATAAAGTATAAGCTTACACTTCCGGCGATAGAAAGTCTGATCAAACCTTATATCTATACCGGCCCTACTTTCGCCTTCAAACTTGACAAGAACACGTGGGACTATTGGAAGACAAAAACATGCCAGGTGGCATGGAATGTCGGTCTGGGTGTGGAGTTGATCAAGCATCTGCAGGTGCAGGCCAGCTATGGTTTCGGCATGAATAATGTGTTCAAGGCTTCGGGGCTTGTCGATGCTCAGAAACTTAAAGTGAAAAACAATTATTGGACAGTTACTGCCGCGTGGCTTTTCTGATTTGTTTGATCTTGTATATTTTTTATAAAGGCATCATTTAGCCGAATATGATAAAACGTATTTTAGTAATAACCGCCATAGTTTTCGCTTCGCTTTCCGCAGCTGCAGAATTCCGGTGGGGGCCTCAGGCGGGATATGTATATTCCGATTTTTACTGGAAGCAGGATCTGGTCTCGACAAAAGGGATGAGTGGTTTTCAGGCAGGTCTTGTCGGGGAGGTAATGATTCCTGGCATAGGGTTTGGAATCGATTTCGGACTTTTGTATAACATGCATGGAGGAAGGGTCAATTTCGGTGAACGGCTTGTCTGGTCGAGCGATGGATATGGCAATGAAAAGATATTGCTTCATCAACTCTCCGTACCGTTTCATGTGAGATTTAAATATACGCGTTTCGGAGGGCTTGAACGCACCATAGCCCCATTTGTATATGCGGGTCCCGAGTTTAATTTCACTTTGGCTCATTCGAAACATACTCCTTTGGAATATCCGGCGGGAAGTGTCGGTGTCGCTGCCGGTGTGGGAGCGGAACTTTTCCAACGCCTACAGATCTCTTTAAGTTATACATGGGGATTAACTTATGAGATCAGAACGATAAAACTTGATAATTTCAGTGCACGTTCAAGTCATTGGGGTGTAAATGTCGCCTGGTTTTTCTGAATTTTAGACAACCTATTAGACAGCGTTCTGAGGTTTTCCATCGTGTGCTCATGTGATGACAATAGAATCAGGCAGGCGTTTTTATGCCGAAATATTGTTGCCTCTCCCGCTTCAGGACACATTTACTTATAGTGTTCCGGAAGATATGGAGAGGTTTCTTGTCCGTGGCTGCCGGGTATTGGTTCAGTTTGGCAGAAGGAGATTCTATACCGGTATAGTGACTGATATCCATCATAATGAGCCTACAGGATATGAAGTAAAGCCGATTGTGGCTATGCTTGATCCGGAACCTGTACTTTGTTATCCTCAGCTTAAGTTCTGGAAATGGATTGCTGATTACTATCTGTGTTCTCCTGGCGATGTGATGAAGGCCGCTCTTCCGTCAGGGCTTAAGGTGGAGAGTGAGACATATATATCAGCTAATCCCGATTTTATCCTTGGAGAAGGTGAATCTCTTTCGGATGAGGAGTCTATTGTCATGATTGCGCTTCAGGAAAAAAAGCGCATGAAAATGGTCGATCTGGAAAAGTCCGCGGGGTTGCGGAAACTCAGTCGTTCAGTGGAACGGCTCCTTGATATAGGTGCGGTGGAGATTGCAGAAAGAACGGTTGATTGTTATCGTCCTCAGACCAAGATAGTGGTGGAATTGTGTTGTGAAAGACACTCTCATGAATCGCTACATTCATTTTTCGATATGGTGCGACGTTCCGCCCGACAGGAAAGACTTCTGGTTGCCTATATCGACCTTTCCGGGTGGATGAGGCAAGGGAAGGAATTACGTGAGGTGGAACGTCAACAATTGATTGAGGCATCCGGAGCTACTCCTGGTATATTCCGTGCTCTTATAGATAAGAATATATTCCGTACACATAAGAAAACAGTCAATCGGTTTAATGCAAAAAAACTTGGCACCGAACCTCTGGCTAAACTTTCACCGGCACAGAATAAGGCTCTTGCTCAGATAGATGATTCGTTCAAAGAGCATAATGTTGTCTTATTGCATGGTATCACTGGCAGTGGAAAAACAGAAATATATACTCATCTTATCTCGCGTATTCTTGATTCCGGACGTCAGGTGCTTTTTCTTGTACCGGAGATTTCTCTCACCACTCAGCTCACAGACCGTTTACGACGTGTGTTTGGCGATCGCCTTCTGGTCTATCACTCAAAATTCTCCGATAGTGAGCGTGTGGATGTATGGAAACGGTTGCTGACCTCTCATGAGGCGATGCTTGTGCTTGGAGTGCGGTCATCTGTTTTTCTTCCATACCGTAACCTCGGTCTGGTGATTGTTGATGAAGAGCATGAACCTTCGTTCAAGCAGTATGATCCGGCCCCACGATATAATGCCCGCGATACATCGATAGTCCTGGCCTCGATGCATGGTGCCAAGACATTGCTTGGCTCTGCCACACCCTCTGTGGAGACGTATTTCAAATCTCTCAACCGAAAGTATGGGTTAGTGACATTGACCGAACGGTTTAATGGATCGGTTCTTCCAGAAATCGAGATAGTAGACATGAGAGACCAGAGGAAACGGAAACTTAACAGGGGGATTGTCTCGTCGCAGCTGATGTCAAGCACAGATGCGGCACTTTCGGAAGGGGCACAGGCCATAATGTTCCAGAATCGCCGTGGATTCGCTCCTATAGTGGTATGCCATGAATGCGGATGGACTCCCAAGTGTGTCAATTGTGATGTTTCCCTTGTGTACCACAAAAATATATCGCAGTTGAGATGTCATTATTGCGGACATTCGATACAACTTCCTAATGTGTGTCCTGCATGTGGACAAAACACCATTGATATTTTCGGATACGGTACGGAGCGGATTGCGGAGGAGATGCAGGAATTGTTTCCGGCGCGCCATATAAGTCGTATGGATCTTGACACTACGCGCAACAAAGATGCGTTTCAGGAAATAATAGAGGAGTTTTCAAGAAATGAGACAGACATCCTTGTAGGCACCCAGATGGTATCAAAGGGGCTGGATTTCGAAAAAGTAAGAGTTGTGGGTGTATTGAATGCCGACACACTTCTCAATTTCCCAGACTTCCGTAGCGGCGAAAGAGCTTTCAACATGTTGGAACAGGTGTCGGGAAGGGCAGGTAGACGGTCAGATAAAGGGACTGTCATCATTCAGACCACATCTCCTCAGAATGAGATACTTGGTTATGTGAAGGATCATGATTACAGACGATATTATGAGTCTGAATTGGCTGATAGGGAAAAATATGCTTATCCACCATTCACAAGAGTTATTAACATTTATCTTAAACACCGGGATGCAGCTGTTGTTGATTCTCTCGCAGTCAGCTATACGATGGCTCTCAAGAGGGTGTTCGGCAGCCGCGTGCTTGGTCCGGAGAAACCTTATATAAGCCGCATATCCACCTATTATCTTCAATCCATTATGCTTAAAGTGGAAAGTGAGGCTTCAATGATGAAAGTCAAGGAAATTCTACGTAAGATTTACGTAGAGATGGCCTCTGATCCGCGGATGAAGCAGGCGGTGGTCTATTATGATGTGGACCCTGTATGATTGTATCCGGTCGATTTCCGAATATCCGTGTTGGTGGGGAATCCCATTTTTTGTAATTTTGTATCTCAATTTCATGTCACCGGGCATGGGATAGTAAATTAGATCAAACGGTCTCTAACCATGAATACAGAATTATTGCACGACTCTTTCGACAGGGAGCATCTATGGCATCCGTATACCTCCACCAAAGATCCGCTTCCTACTTATAAGGTATCCCATGCCAGAGGTGCTGTAATCATGCTTGCTGACGGCACGGAACTTATCGACGGTATGTCTTCATGGTGGTGTGTGATACACGGATATGGACATCCGGTTCTGACGGAGGCTGCCAAGAGACAGATTGACCGCATGAGCCATGTGATGTTCGGAGGACTGACCCATCAGCCGGCAATAGATCTGGGACAACTTCTTCTGTCGATTCTGCCGGAATCGATGAATCATATCTTTTATGCCGATTCAGGCTCTGTGGCGACAGAAATTGCCATGAAAATGGCAGTGCAGGCTATCAATGATCCCAAGCGGACTAATTTCGCTACAATTCTTGGTGGTTATCATGGTGACACATGGAATGCCATGTCTGTGTGTGATCCTGTCACGGGTATGCATGGAGCTTTCGGACCGGCTCTTCCGGTACGGTTCTTTGCAGATGCTCCGAAATGTCGTTTCGGTTCGGATTGGGATCCGGCCGACTATGAGTCTATGCGACAGCTTTTATGCGAGCATCGGGATGAAATAGCTGGAGTGATTCTGGAACCAGTGGTGCAGGGTGCCGGTGGTATGAGATTCTATCATCCCCAGTATCTGCGTGAACTCAGACGTCAGTGTGATGAACTTGGAATCATACTGATTTTTGATGAGATCGCCACAGGATTTGGCAGAACAGGGAAAATGTTTGCTTGCGAACATGCCGGCGTGGAGCCGGACATTATGTTGCTTGGCAAATGTCTGACAGGAGGATTCATGACCTTTGCAGCGGTAGCTGCCACGACTGAAGTAGCCGACAGGATATCCCGATCCGCATCGGGAGTTATGATGCATGGTCCTACTTTTATGGGCAATCCTTTGGCATGCGCTGTAGCCCTTGCATCCACACGCTTACTGTTGCAATCAGACTGGAGCCACCGTATCGACCAGATTGAATCCATAATGCGCGAACGACTTTCCGAGGCTTCCGAATGGTCTTTTGTGACCGATGTCAGGGTATTGGGAGGCATAGGTGTCGTAGAACTTGAATCACCGGTTGATCTCGGCCGTTTTCAGGAATTATGTGTCGCCGAAGGGGTGTGGATTCGGCCTTTCGGAAGAAATGCGTATATAATGCCACCCTATCTGGCCATCAATGATGAACAGCTTCATAGACTATGTTACGCGTTGCTGAAAATATTGAAAAATCTCTATGCCTGATGTAAGACATCCTCTTGACGGATATCGGAAGATATTGGAACGATTTGAGGCGGAACACCGATTGCGTCATATACCCGCCTCGTCGGAAGAATGTCTGATAGATCTGTTGTCAAACGACTATCTCGGGCTTGGAAGACGTGGGACCGAATTCACAAATCGGCTCGCCGAACGTTATCCTGACGTGTCGTTTTCTTCTTCGGCATCCAGATTGCTCAGTCGTTATGGAAGGATGCATGCTGAACTTGAAGATAAACTTGAAATGTATTATGGCCGACCGGCCTTGATATTCAATTCGGGTTATCATGCAAACGTTGGCATAGTCTCCGCGCTGGCTATCTCGGGAACACTGTTTCTGTGTGACAAGGCGATACATGCGTCGGTAATAGATGGCCTGTCCATGAGTGGAGCGGATTATCGCCGTTTTCGTCACAATGACATGGATGCTCTGTGTAATGCCGTAACGCGATGGAAGGACAGTTATGAGCGGATAATAATTGTGACAGAGTCCATATACAGTATGGACGGTGATTGTGCCCCGCTCCATCGACTTGTGGAGATAAAACGTTCATGTCCTGATGTGCTTCTCTACCTTGATGAGGCGCATGCGGTAGGAGTACGGGGAAATCGTGGACTCGGGTTGGCTGAGGAAGAGGGTCTAATCCAGGAATTCGATATTATAGTCGGAACATTCGGGAAAGCATTGGCTTCCGTTGGTGCTTTTGCAATTGTTCCGGACGAAATCAGGCGATATTTGGTGAATACGGCACGACCTTTTATTTTCTCCACAGCTATCCCTCCTGTAAATTGTGCCTGGAGCAGTCTTATGTTTGATGTCGCCGTATCGATGGAGGAGGAACGCCGCCATCTCATGGAGTTGTCGCATAGACTTAGAACTGGAATTGCGGAGATTACCGGCACACTTCCCGTATCCACATCCCAGATAGTACCGTTAGTGACAGGAGATGCCTGTTCAGCCACCATTCTTTCAGAGAGTCTACGGGAAAGGGGATTTGACACTCTTCCGATCCGACGTCCGACGGTGCCACCGGGAGGAGAACGTATTCGTTTCTCTTTAAACGCCTCTCTCTCTCTTGATCAGGCTGACACTCTGTTGCAGGCGATAGGAGATTCGTGGAAAAAGATTATATTCCGACAGTCATGAAGTTAGAGTTTACGACCTGTATGCCGGGCAATACCCGGTTGATACTTCTTTTTTCCGGATGGTCTACTTCTGTCGCCTTATATTCCGGAATAGAGAAACCCGGATGGGATACTGCTGTAGTGACGGACTATTCGGATCTTCAATTCCCTGCTGAGGTTCTGTCAGGCTATTCCACAATATATCTCTATTGCTGGTCGCTTGGGGTATGGGCTGCCTCCAGAGTGATACCTGCTGATAAGATTACTATGGCTTTTGCCGTAAATGGAACTGAAAATCCGGTCGATGATCGATATGGCATTCCCGAAAAAATATTTCATGGCACTGCGGCAGGTCTCGACGAACGTACACTGTATAAATTTCGCAGGCGAATGCTCGGCAAGAGTCAGGAAACAGATATAGCCGCTTTGTCGGCAGATTCATTGCCTCCTGTGAAATTCAAGCATGAACTGGAGTATATCGCGGGTATGGCACAGATTCCGTCGGACAACTCCCCTATCTGTTGGCGCAGAGTCTATATCGGAGATCAGGATATGATTTTTCCGCCTCAAAACCAACACCGTGCCTGGCGGCATATATCGGAACGATGCAGGGAAATATATGTATGTGAGGGAGAACCGCATTACATTTCTTTGAAGAGGATTGTCGATACCACCATACCAGACACTTGTAAAGTCGGACAACGCTTTGAAGACTCCTCCGACTCATACGATTCAAACGCTTTGGCTCAACTCAGAATAGCCGAAAAACTGACCGGAATGCTACGTACAAGTGATGTGGCTCCACGTCCTTCGGTATTGGAAATAGGTCAAGGAACTGGGTTGTTCACGAAATTATATGCAAAAGTTATCAATCCCGCCAGCATAGAGTTTGTCGATATATATCAGACCCCCCGACTCAATGTCGCCGACAAAGAGATATACCATGTGGAGGATGCGGAAATCTGGATGGAAAAACATAAGGCAACATTCGATCTGTTGGTCAGTGCCTCGACGATCCAATGGTTTCGCAACCCGATCCGTTTCTTTGAAAACGGTAGTCGACTTCTGAATAAAGATGGGATTCTTGTATGTTCCACTTTTTTACCAGGGACTCTTGATATTTTTGATCGTTTCCGCCCCTCTCCTATGCTTTATATTCGGAAGGATGAACTAATAGAAGCTGCTGGAAGATGGTTTGGAAATGTGGAGACGGAAGAATTTAAGATCGAACTTACTTTTTCAGATGCCAAGAAAGCCTTACTTCATCTGAATCATACCGGTGTAGGAGGGTCGTTTGGAAGATTTGCTTCTCTGAGGGAAGTCGTAAAGTCTATATCAACCCAGAATGGAGATGTCAGCTTGACATTCAATGCGCTGTGTATCAAGGTATATAACCGAAAATAAACGATTTTCATTCCTTTCTTTAATATTATTTAACTATGTAGTTAAATAATATTAAAATTGGGGGGGGTATAACTTGGAGTTTACATCTAAATAAACTACTTTTGCATTCAGTTTGATAATAAACTGGAGAATGGTGGGGATTCTTCGTATTCTCGATTAATGTTTCTGCATTGATCCATAACAAGATATCGCCTCAACACGACCTTTCTTCTATAACCGAACTACACTGATGGCAAATTTATTATTTGTCATTCTCTCTTCTCGACATAATTCAAGTACATTGTATCGCCTGTCAGGATTTAATGACAAACGCAACAATAAGATTAACTTAGGGTAATCTCTGGAATTGACTCGGGATGCCTCACAATGGTAAAATATCGACATATAGATTCAACATCAACATACGATGAATAGGCTAAAGACAATTCTCGTGGGCATCACTCTGGTTTTTAGCATTGGGTTTGTTAAAGCTCAGGACGTAGCCTTGAAAACCAATCTCATTCAGGATGCTCTCCTTGATCCGAATATAGGAGTAGAAATCGGGCTCGCTCCTAAATGGACTCTTGATGTTAGCGGACAAGTCAATGCATGGACTATAGGTGACGGGCATCGATGGAAGCATTGGCTTGTGCAACCTGAGGCCAGATATTGGTTCTGTGAACGATTTGGCGGCCATTTTCTCGGCTTCCATGCTTTGGGTGGTCAATATAATTTCAGTCGTCTTGGGAACAAAATCACAAATTTTCTCGGAAGCGATCTCTCCAGACTGACAGATCAGCGTTATCAGGGCTGGGGTGTCGGGGCCGGAGTCGCCTACGGATACGCGTGGCCTGTGGCAAAGCATTGGAATGTGGAAGCGGAAATCGGAATCGGTTGGATATATACTCGTTTCGATACATATCCCTGCAAGACATGTGGGCGTAAAATTGACAAAAACCGTGTGCATAATTATGTAGGACCGACAAAAGCCGCATTGAATATAGTATATCTCTTCTAAGTCCTTTTTCCAAGACTCCATTAAACGTTTTGAAGACTTCATTATGAAATTCTTAAGGATATTTCCCGCTGTATTGGCAGTCGCTTTTGCGTCTCAGGCCCAGAATGTGGAAAAACTTCATATATCGGATATTGAGGCCGGACGCGACGGTTCCCGTTTCAATGTGAGCATGAAAGTCAGACCCTGTGACTTTAAACTTTCCTTGAACCGAGAGATAGAAATCATTCCGGTTATATGGAGTGCCGACAGCTCACAGGCGGTACAACTCCCCTCTCTTATGATCGCCGGGAAGAATATGTATTATTACAACGTGCGGAATGACGGCCCAGGTGAGCCGAACCTGCTTTATCGGGCAGGCAAGGGAGAGACTGTCTCATATTCTCAGAGCACTGAATATCTTCCATGGATGGAAACTTCGACACTCGGATTCACCCAAAGGGAACTTGGATGTTGCGGCGGTCCGGAAGGAGAACCCGAGACCACTCCGGTAGCCAGGATTGATTATCGTCCGAATGTATATGAGCCTCATTATCTATATACCAGACCTCAGGCTACGGGCGAGAAAATTATCAATCTGAAAGGGCAGGCGTATGTGGATTTTCCGGTAAACCGTACCGAGATCTATCCCGACTATAGAAAGAATCCTCAGGAACTGTTGAAGATACTCAAATCTATCGATGCCGTCAAGGGGAACGCTGATGCCAAAGTGAAGCAGATCACACTCAAAGGCTTCGCATCTCCGGAAGGACCATACAATAATAATGTCCGGCTTGCCAAAGGACGTACGCAGGCTCTCAGAGAATATGTGGGACGGCAGTATGATTTCCCTGCGTCTGTATACTCCACCTCATTTGAACCGGAGGATTGGGAAGGACTGCGTGATTCGCTTGAGGTGTCGTTCCTTCCCCAGCGTGATGCCATGCTTGCCTTGATCTCACAGGATATTGAACCGGACCGTAAGGATGCTCTTCTCAAACAGCGTTTCCCGGTAGATTACGCGTACATATTGAAAAACATCTATCCGGCCTTAAGACATACCGATTATGTGATCACATATACTGTCAGGAAATATACGGATGTCAACGAAATCAAGCATGTGATGGAATCCCGGCCGCAAGACCTCAGTCTGGAAGAATTCTATCTTCTTGCCCAGTCTTATCCTGCGGGGAGCAAAGAGTTTGATGAGGTGTTCGATATCGCCGTGAGGATGTTCCCCAACGATACCGTGGCCAATCTGAATGCAGCCAATGCCGCGATGTCTACCGGACAGTATGAACGTGCCGAGAAATATCTTTCCCGTTCCGGCTCAGGTCCGCAGGCCAATTATGCCAGAGGAATACTATTGGCTCTTAAGAAAGACTACGACGCTTCGATATCGATGTTGGAAAAGGCGCAAAAGGAGGATTTGCCTGAAGCGGGACAGGCCATTGAGGCAATCAAAGCGGCTCAACGACATAAGACTCCCGTCAGATTTATCAGCAATGATTGATTCGTATCTGCAAGAACAATTGATAATAAGAAATATTAAAACTCCAATCTAAATAACAATCAACAATTTCGTATGAAACATTACAGCAAATGGCTATATTCGGCCATGGCACTCGGAATGTTGGCATCGTGTAGTGATGATATCACTCCGGGGCAGCAACAAATTCCAGACGATGGTGAGGGTGTATACATGCATCTCAACATCATCCCTAATATCGGTAACGGCACACGTAGCTTTACCAATGGAGAAGATTCCTCTAACGATGGAACCGAACCCGGTACCACGGTAGAAAATAATGTGAATGAGGTGCTACTCGTTCTTGCCAGAAAGACAGATGATGGGAAGTATGCATTCATTTCGGATGCTACTATTGGTAACAACAAACTTTCGCCCATAAATTCCGGCACCAACAAGGGATATGCTTCCACCGGTAAGTTCTCCAAAGCTGAAATCGAGGCGTACTACAATAGCCCGGACTTCACCCAGAAGATCTGTGTGTTTGTATTCTGCAACCCGACACAGGATCTCCGTGACAAAGTAACTGCTCTTACCCCTGGCAATACTACATGGACTGACGAGACTTATAAACTGACAGGTAATGATGACAGCTCTATCTGGTCTACGGCAAATGGCGGCAGCTTCCTTATGTCGAATTTCCGCATAGCCGAACGAGAGCTTCCTGCAACTTTTACCGCATGGAATCCATATACTGTAGAGACAAATCCGTTTGATCTTTCCGGCATGAACAGTCAGGGTACAGCCAATCAGGTGGACAATGCCACCGATCGCGGTGTTGTATACGTGCATCGTATGGCTGCCCGTTTCGACTTTAGGGATGGATCTCCTGAAAGTACTGAGGCCAATACCTACAATGTGGTTTTTGCACGCAACAATGACGGTTCCCAGGGTGATGCGCTTGTAAATATCACATTGACCGATATGGCTATGGTCAATCTCGGCAACAGCAGCTACTATCTGGAGCGTGTTTCAGCTAACGGACAGAACACAGGTGCCACACTCTGTGGAGCAGAACTTCCCTGGACATTCAATGCCGATGGTTCTGTAATTGCCAATTCCGGAAACTATGTAGTTGATGTATACGCTACCCAGAAAAAGGCTGGTATCACGACCGGATTCGGAAATTACTTCCTTTATTCTTTCTTCGACACAAATGACAATCCGACCCCCGCACAGTGGTACACTTCCAAGATCACAGATGTGCTTGCAGGTCCTTCCGATCTCTACGGTGACAAAAAATATAAAATATGGCGTTATGCTACTGAAAATACTATTCCTGACGTAAACGAACAGCTTAACGGACAATCGACAGGTGTAGTTTTCACTGGTAAGATGAAGGCTACCGAAGCATGCAATTCTTCTACTGATGAAGGACGCAAGGCTCTCTATAATGCCATCAATAATGTCGGTGGAATACTTGAAGGTGCCAATGCTCCTATTCTTATCCAGTTCCGTGGCAATCTTTACGCAGGTATGCAGAATCTCTATGATGCCGCTGTCGCTTCTGCTGTCACCATCAATGGCACCAATGTTGAATGGAATCGTTCCAGCTCGCTCTATCGTGCTGTGTTTGGAAACGGCGGTACAGGTTATACTGTAACTCTTGTCGAGGCCGGAGAAGATAAAGGTGCTGTAACCTATACCGACCCATTGGACATTGATTCAAACAGTGTCTGGGGGCTCTATAAGGCAAATGGTGCTTATAAGGAGGCTCTTGTAGCACAGAATGTAACTATCTATGAAGCGTCCAATGGAACTGAAGGTTGGGGTTACTATTGCAACTATTACTATTGGAACCGCCACAATGACAATGGTTTCAACGGTATAATGAGTCCGATGGAATTCTCTGTTGTCCGCAACAATGTCTACAAGCTTGCCGTGACAAAACTCGGTCAGCTCGGTCATCCACTTATTCCTTCCAACGATCCTGACAAGCCGAAGCCCGATACCCCGGACGAACAGCCGGACGTATACATGACTGTAACCTGCGAGGTAATTCCTTGGGTTGTACGTATAAGCAATATTGAGTTCTGATAAAAAGAATCTCAACTCTCAGTACTTAATACTCTGTACTTTATACTTAAAACTAACCCTGCGCCCCTTGAACCGGACGCAGGGTACAAGAAACAGATAGGAGACCTCGTGTCTCAGTCATTGAATCATAACGTAAGATATGATATTGAAGGGTACATACATACTGCGCGGTCTCAGGACAGCACTGGCTATTGCCACTGTTGCGGGACTCTCATCGTGCGGCATGATCAACGAAGACCTCCCGGAATGTAATCAGGGGGCACGCCTGAGATTTGTCTATGACTATAATATGGAATATGCCAATGCATTCCCCTCACAGGTGGATTGCCTGACGCTTCTGATCTACGACACCAATGGCAACTTTGTGGCGTCACGGACAGCATCGGCTCCCGAGATAAGCGCCGAGGATTATCGCATGACAATAGACCTTCCAGCCGGGGAATACACTTTCGTCGCATACGGAGGAATGGATTGTCCTGAAAGTTCGTTCCATTTTACCGAAGGAGGAACAAAGGCCGATATTCCTGACAGACTGGAGAATCTTGAGGTGCAGATGAACGCATCATCCATTACGGCTCCGATCGGTACTCCTCTGCATAAACTTTTCTATGGCCGTCTGAGTCTCATCATAGACGAGGATGCTCTCGACTATACCGATGGCACGGTAAAGATGATGCGTGACACCAATGAGGTACGGGTGATTCTTCAGCAGATAAACGGTGATCCGGTGGAGGACAAGGCGTTTGCTTACACTGTTGAGGCAGACAACACGCTTTTCAACTACAGGAATGATATAATCCCGGTGGGTACTACTGCATTCCATCCTTACGATCGAGGAGAACTGAATATGGGACTGAACCAATATGGCACTGAGACCATCGCCGCTTTCGCACAGTTTGGGCTTTCACGTTTCATGGATGATGACAATGTCACCTTGACCATAAAGACTGTTGATGAGGGACGCACTGTGATGAGTATACCTCTTATTCGCTATTTGCTCGCTTTCCGCAATGAATATAAGGATGAGATAGAACCTCAGGAATACCTTGACCGGGAAAATACATGGAATATGATTTTCTTTCTCGACTCGGACTACCGATGGGTAAAAGTCTCCATAATAATAAATGATCATCCGGTAAGGATTAATAATATCGAGTTCTGAATCCTACCTGACAATCCAAAGACCATTATTCCGACAACAGACATACGACATGAATCTTAAACAAGTGATATATGGAACGGTGCTGACTCTCGGAGGCCTGATGGCAGGCGGATGTGCCCATCATGGTCCCGACGGCCCTGATCCCGTATTGCCAGAAGGCTCTGTCTATCTGACCCTGCAGGTACGTGCACTCGACGATATGCTCCCATCACCTACAAAGGTTGCAGAAGCATATCCCGTATTTGAGGAGAATGATTCCATCGGATTTGAACTTCCGGCTACGGAATATGAGAAGATGAAAACGCTTCGTGTGATCATAGTCCGCCCGAATGGTGAGGTAGAATACAATAGATTTCTGAATATTACAGAAACCGGTCTCCCACAGGCACCTGATGATTTGACATTTATTGTCAAGGCTGGTGAGGCAAAGAAAGTATATCTTTTCGCCAATGAAGAGGCTGTACCATACGACTTCACTGCAATACGACAGGAATCGTATTTCCCTACAGAAGAGGCAAATGGTATCATCCTTAATACTAATTCACAGGGATGGCTTTACGATAATTCAGGAGCACAAAAGACCTATATCCCAATGAGTGAGGTTTTCGACATGGATATAAAGGTTCCTGAGACTCAGGCTGATCTGTACCAACAGGCTTCCATGTTTGTAACTCGTGCTGCTGTCAAATTCTCGTTTGAACTCAAAGGTGTTACCGATCTCGGGCCCTCTCCTCTCTATATAAGTTCGGTAAGCGTGACGGGAATGTCAGACCGCGAGTATCTTCTTCCGCACAACACCGTCTATAAACCAACGAAATATGAACCGACGGATTACACCTATAACGGTCGGTTTATAACCGATTATGACACTCCTTCTGACACGGTTTTGAATCCGTTTACATTCAAGATTCCAACGACCACTACCCTTCCGTTGAAAGCCGGTCAGACTTTTGCCTTTACTCCATACGTATATCTTCCGGAATCAAACGATACTTCCGGTTACGTGGTTTCTGTAAATTTCGATGGAGGAACTGCCGACCATCCGGATTTCGTTGGAGTCGCGAAACTGCCGAATCTTCCATCCTTGCCACGTAACACACATGTGAAAGTGGCGATAACGGTAACGAAGTCGCAATCCATCGATATGGCTGTCACCGTCCTCCCCTATCTTTCCGTAAAACTTGATCCCGTTTTCGGACTGTGAAAAAAGAATTCATGACTTCTATGAAAACAAGAATTATCCCGATATTCATGTTGCTGACTCTCGTATTCGGACTATCCGGATGCGTTGACGAACTGCTACGTCCCGAGGATGAGTTCGGAGACGGAGAGTCTATAATAAGCGCGGAGGCAGTGTTCCAGAATTTTTCAGGCACTGATCTCGGCAATACCCGTAGCCCGGGTGACACTCTTGGTATCATTAATACTCTTGACGTCTTCATATTCAAACCTAATGGCGAGCTGATAGCGCATTATCCGATTCCGAAAGGGAACTGGACTACGGAAAACAATTCCGGCCGCCCCGACAATAAAGGGACAACTGAAGACCCGACAATGCGTGTCAGATTCACGCTTCCTGTACCCTTGCACTACGGTCGCTACAAGATGTATGCTGTGGCCAATGTCAGTGCATCCAAACTTCAGGATGTGGCCAACATCGATGATCTTCTGAATATCCAGCTTACATGGAATCCGGGGGATATACTTGCCAACAACCAGATGCTTGGCTTTTTTGACTCCAGCGAACGCAACGGGAATGTGAATTATGACAGTTTTGCAGCTCCGTCGATAGCCATAAAGGCACCCAATACCACTCTTTATGCCTGGGTGCGTCGAGCCGCTTCCAAAGTGACGGTCGCTTATGACGGACGCGACTTGCTTGACAATGTATATATCTATCTGAAAAGTGTCACTGTCCACAATGTAAACAAGACTGCATATTTGGGAAAGAATTCCAAGGCAAATTCCGCTGCGGATGTCTATGAAGAGGGGGAGACGGAATATTATTATGACCGTGAGACATATCCAGACGGACCTCCGAAATCCGCATTCGGACCTGATTGGAAAAACCGTATAATGAAAGGAACGTATCAGAATAGCTTCAAGGGAAGTGATCATTCTGATGAAGCCAACGCCTTGTTTTTCTTTGAGAATATGCAAGGTAAAGGTGAATCAAAAAAACAGGATGCGGACGATAATGGCGATATTGACAGCCCGAACAGCAATGACCCTGATGATCCTGACTGGCGAGACAAAATGCCCAACGGCACGTATATTGAAGTAAAGGCCCACTATGTGAGCAATATTCCGGGACACATGGGTAACGCGCCCATAACCTACCGCTTCATGCTGGGACAGAATATAGATGACAATTATGACGTGATGCGCAATTGTCACTATAAGGTTACTCTTCATTTTAATAAATATGCCAACGATGTAGACTGGCATATCGAATACTATATACCTACTCCGTCGATTGATGCCCCAAATCCTTACTATATATCCTACCTATATGACAAGAGTATCGGTATAGGTGAGACAATAGGTATGCCTGTACAGGTAAACGGAGAGATTGAGCCTAACTCACAGATTCAGGCAAGAATCCTTACCAACGATTGGTTTCCCACAGATGCTCCGGCAACGGTCTATTATACCGGAGCTCCTTCATCGGAAAAACCGTGGAACGGTTTTCTTTCTCTTCGGAATACAGGAAATATCACTAATATTCAAACCGTAGATGGTGGGAAATATAATAATGCCAGTACCGGAAACCGGGATTATTATAATGACAAAAAACGGGGATGGAGAAATTATGATACAAAAATCCAAAAGTATCCGGACTCGACAGATGGCACATACGAAGTGTTAGCCAATGATGACGGCAAACCTGGCGTCACATTGCTCATGCCAATGTATACGCGTGCCAAGATATTGATAACTACTACCGGCTTTACCGGCAATAATCCGTTTGACGCATATTGTCGCAAAGCCACTGTCGAGATAAAAGCTTCTCTGAAAAATCCGGTAAGTGAAAAATATGAGGAATATAAGGATACTGTGACCGTTTATCAGGTACGTCGAACTGTTAATCCAAAGGGTATATGGCGTAAATATGATAGTGACGAAAATTTTCATGTGGTTCTTACTCATTTGCAAAGCCAGACACCTCCCATCCTTGAAGATGCCAAGGGAAATTTCAGCCCATTTGTATCAGAAGGTCCCTGGTATGCAGAGGTTATCGGACCAAATTCATCATGGGTTGAATTGAGCGAAGCAGGGGAGTCTGAAAAAATCGGAAATAGAATATATGGTGAGACGGGTTCTTTAATCGAATTCAACTATAAACCTGACAAACCACTGACAGATCCGAATGCTGTGAGATGTGCGATGATAAGAATCCGGTATCATAATTTTTCCTGTGAACATGTCATTTTCGTACGACAAGGTTATGCTCCGCTATCAATTATGGCGGGAACACCATATTGGTATTCATTCAATATGAGAAACCAGACAACGCGTGCAGAAAGTCCTGTCGAGGAAGGATCGATGTTCAGATGGGCAAACTGGTCAGATGCAATCAACGCACCGAACAACAGACGGGAAGGTTATCGTTTTGGCCAAAATATAACCAATAAGAATCTTTGGATTTATCCTACAACCAGCGGTGACGGAGAAAAAATATGGAGTAAAATCTCTCCGGATATAAATGCAAATATATGGACAGACGCCACCATTGACAACATATCTGCACGTGTGGCGGATGGAGCGGATTTTGCATCCCTCCGGAACAAAGATAATATTCAATATGCATACGGGGTACTATATGCTGATGGTTCAAGTGAGGTGCAGTTTCCCGTACAGGATGCTTATGGATATTATTATGACCAGCCTACAGGAGGGAATGGTCAAAACAAAGGAATGCGTGGTGTTTTTATTTACAATGAGATAACTGGCGCACAGATCTTCTTTCCCATCGGGGCCTCTGGATATGGACATAGAAAAGGCAGCGGGATCTCAGGTAGCAATGATGCAGGTGGAACCCTTAGATATGCCGGTCGAAGCGAAGAATACCCTACCGGAGCTGAATTGAACTTAAGACCACTGTTCTGGAGATTGTTTGAGAGTCCCGGTGCCATCTATTGGTGTAGGACTTCCGCAACTCCATCAGCATGGGATTTCAATTATTGGACTTACGATTACAATACTTATAATCAGGATGCATGGGCCCCAGGTAAATCGGAGAGTTATTGCAGTGGATGCTTCATACGTTGTGTAAGAGATACTCCGCTTTCTGTACGGGGCAAAAGCTCAGCAAAACGAAAGAGTTCGTCAAAACTCAAGCGAAAATTCCGAAAATAATCAGAAATTAGCAATAGCATATAAAATAATTAGTTTCTTCATGTAGACAGGGAGATGTCGTGAGACACTTCCCTGTTTTACTTTCTACCTATTGTGAATAAAAGGTTTTTTGTTCCGGAACTTTTACGTATGGAAATTTTGTTGTACTTTTGAAAAAATTTTTCAAGAGGCGTTTTATCCGCTTTTCAAATTCTTATGAACGATCTTTTGGAATTAATGCAATCGCTCATTTGTCAGCATCGCTCTGTCGATATTGCCGAGAGCGAATTTAAGCGCATTATATATGATGACGAAATGCTTCGGCTTGAATATCGTGACTGGTGTCGTCGCGAGGGACTGTCCGAACGCAAGGGATATATAGAATATTGCAACCGATATATTGAGGAGGAGGAAAGCCGATGGGATGTGCTTGACGATCCTGACCTGAAATGACGAACCGATTGGTTATGGATAAAACTTACACTACCCGCAGATTTATTGCTGAGTGGGAGCCTGTGGAGGCAGTTCTGATTGCATTGCCATTTGAGGCTACCGATTGGAACTATATTCTTTCGGAGGCTATACTACAATACAAAAAGCTGATCGAGGCACTACTCTCTACAGGCATATATGTTGTGGTATTGTGTCGCGATCGTGACGAAGCACGTCTTGCATTGGGTCGGCAGATTGCTGATAATGAACGGATATGCCTGTCAGAAATTGACTTCAATGACACATGGATCCGGGATTATGGTCCTATCCACATTGAGAATCACGGTGAGTTACGGTGTCTGGATTTCGGCTTTAACGCATGGGGGCTGAAATTTCCTGCAGATAAAGACAATCTGGTTAATCTTGGGCTGTCGGAAAGAAATGTGCTCATACGTTCCGCTTATCGCAATCATCGCGATTTTGTGCTTGAGGGCGGATCTATTGAGTCCGACGGAACAGGGACTGTAATGACAACTTCAAGGTGTCTGTTGTCGCCAAACCGTAACGGAGGCAAGACGAAGCATGAGATAAACGAGATTCTATATGAAAAGTTAGGCGCGACACATGTACTCTGGCTCGATTACGGAGCACTTGAAGGAGATGATACAGACTCCCACATAGATACCCTTGCCCGTCTCGCACCTGATGACACCATTATCTTCACAGGTTGCCGCGACATCGATGATCCGCAGTTCGAATCACTTTTGAAAATGAGAGCACAGCTTGAACTTTTCCGTACCGCCGAGGGGAAACCGTTCAATCTTGTGGAGCTTCCTCTCCCCTCTCCTGTCTTTGATCCTGTCGATGGTTCAAGACTTCCTGCCACGTATGCCAATTACCTGATTGTTAATGAGCATATACTTATGCCCACGTATGGAGATCCTCTTAACGATAGATTGGCAGTCAATACTATGCGGATCGCTTTTCCGGAACATCGTGTGATTGAAGTGGACTGCCGGACACTGCTGCGGCAACACGGCTCCCTTCATTGCGCCACAATGCAATTGCCCGTAGGTGCTCTTAACCAAAACATATTTGAATTGTAAAAATATCTATGAGATCCGAACGAGTCAAAAATCTGAAAATAGGAGTAGTACAGCACTCTTTCCTCTCCGATGTGGAAACAAATCAGGCCCGCAATCTTTCTGCAATAGCCAATCTTGCAGCAGAAGGAGCAAGACTCATCGTATTGTCAGAACTTCACGATTCCCTGTATTTCTGCCAGACAGAGAATGTGGATAATTTCAGTCTGGCCAGTGAGATCCCTGGTGAATTTACCGATATGTATGCGGCCGCGGCAGCTGACAATGGTGTTGTGCTCGTCACCAGTGCTTTCGAACGTCGTGCTCCTGGACTTTATCATAATACTGCGGTAGTATTCGATATCGATGGAAATATTGCTGGCAAATACCGGAAGATGCACATTCCGGATGATCCGGGATTTTATGAAAAGTTCTATTTTGCTCCCGGAGATCTGGGATTTAATCCTATTGACACCTCTCTTGGACGGATCGGTGTACTTGTATGTTGGGACCAATGGTATCCGGAGGCAGCCCGACTGATGGCCATGAAGGGGGCGGAACTCCTTATATATCCCACAGCCATAGGATGGAATCCAGATGACACAGCCGATGAAAAGGAACGACAACGAGATGCCTGGATCACCGTGCAGCGCGGACATGCAGTAGCGAACGGCATACCGGTTATCTCTGTCAACAGATGTGGATTTGAGGAAGATCCTTCCGGCCAGACTTCCGGCATTGATTTCTGGGGCTCAAGCTTTGTGGCGGGCCCCCAGGGGGAGATACTTTTCATAGCTCCTGAAAACAGATCGGAAGAAGCATGTGTAATGGTAGACACATCGCGTTCGGAGAATGTAAGACAATGGTGGCCGTTTCTGCGTGACCGGCGAATTGATTCTTTCGGAGACATCACAAGACGATATATCGACTGATAGTCCAGTACTCTTGCACCAATTATAGAGCCAGCAGAAGAAGCAGATATTCTCCGTCTGGCTCAAATTATTTATGCCTGCTTGAAACCTATTTGCTTTTCATAGTGTTGAAATAATAATAATATTCCACTTGAACTATGAAAACACATGTTGCCAGATGGCTGTTTCCGGGCATATTGTTGATCACTTATGTCTGTGCTTTTGCTGACACTATTACTGACCTGCCTCCGGCAGTCATTTTCCCAGAGAAACTTCATCAGGAAAAACTGGTAAAATCTACCAAACTGGTCGGCATCGACATTTCGGACCCTGTTATGAAAGATAAGTCAGATTCTATCTATTCGCTTATCGGACGTTTTTATGCCGATCAGTTCCGTAATTTTCAGGATCCCCAGGCACCTTATTTCATGTTTATAAGCAAGAATGCCAATCTGGCTATGGGAATTGGAGGATTGGTCCGTATGAGAGGCTGGTTTGATTGGAGCGGTTCGGTTCCGGCAAACGGATTCTCTCCATATATGATAACTATTCCCAAAGATCCATCAGCCAAAAGGAAGCTTGACGCTACGCCAGCCGGTACCGGACTTTTCCTTACCATTATGGCACATACCCCCAGATTGGGGCATCTCAAAGCGTATATAGAAGGTAATTTCGACGGGTATCAACATATCGGATTTAAGTTGAAAAAGGCTTATGTCACACTTAACGACCTTACTGTGGGGTATGCAACCTCAACTTTCTGTGATCCGTCGGCACTTGCACCGACAATCGACGGAGCAGGTCCCAACGGTAAAATCGACCGAACTTCTGTATTGATAAGATATATGCGTACCTTTAAGGAGAGATGGACAGTCGGAGGATCATTCGAATTTCCTAAAAGCTACATCGATGCTATCGATGGGCAGACTAAAAAATGTCCGGACTATGTGCCGGATCTTGCAGCGATGGTCCAGTATCAGTGGGACGAAGGACTCAGCCATATCCGTCTTAGCGGTTTGTTACGTGTGATGTCATACCGGGATCTTATCACATCGAAAAATAAAAACGTTGTCGGATGGGGAGCGATGGTATCAGGTATGTGGAAAGTTTTTAATCCACTTACACTTTATGCCAGTTTCTCCGCCGGTCAGGGACAGGCTTCCTATCAGGGTGATCTGGCCATCGGCAATTATGATCTTATTGGTGATTATGATATGCCCGGAAAAATGTATGCCCCGACATCATACGGGATCACAGCAGGTGTGAAATATAACTTTCTGCCGAATCTTTTTGCATGCGCGGCATTCGGCAACATGAGATACTGCCCTAAAAAACATCTGAACGATTCCGAGTACAAGCAAGGACTTTACGGTGCGGTCAATCTTTTCTGGAACATCACTTCCCGTATTCAGGTAGGTGCGGAATATCTAATGGGAAAACGTATCAACTTCAATGGCGCGCACGCCAACGCCAACCGCGTGGATGCTTTGTTTCAGTTCAGCTTCTGAATTTTATTATAGATAATATATCAGCCGCGTTTATGCCTCTTCCTGGCATGAACGCGGCTGATGTATCTGTATGGTTTGATTATCCGGAATCTTTATATTATCTTTGCATGCTTAAACGATTTCAAACGTCTTAAAAAGATAAAATAGAAATTCATGCCACGTCGACATCTGTTATTTTTATTCCAGCTGGCTATCTGTATTGAAGTCAGTGCGGCTTCCTTGTCTCCACAGAATGCGGTTGAGATAGGTCGGAAATTCATTCTTTCAGATTCTTCTGTCAGAAAAGCCAGAGGATATACAGAGAATCTGACCGTTAAATATACTGCGATGTCATCAACTGGGAAAAACTGTTTTTATGTGATAGGAGGTGATTCAGGAAATGGATATGTCATGGTATCGGCAGACGACCGTCTTCCGGAAATAATTGGATATTCAGATTCCGGAACATTCGATCATGATAATCTTCCTCCAAACATGAAGTGGTGGCTTGATGAGTATGTCCGTCAGATCGATGCATTCCTTGTTTCTCCATATAAATATACCTCTTCACGGCCTGAGGATATGGTTCCGCTGTCGCCTGCGCTTACAACCAAATGGAATCAGGATGCCCCATACAACATGCTTTGTCCGATTGATCCGGATACCGGAGAGATTAGTGTGACGGGCTGTGTGGCTACTGCTATGGCACAGGTAATGAAGCATTATTCCCATCCATTGAAAGCAGAGGGTTCGCGTGGCGATTTCTCTTTCAGCGGTACTTCGTTTGATTGGAAGAACATGCTTGACTCCTACAACGGAACAGCAACCGAGGAACAGAAAAAAGCGGTAGCTACTCTCATGCTCAATTGCGGAATGTCTGTAGACATGGATTATGCATCTTCCTCAAGTGGAGCACAGACCTTCAAGACTGGAAATGCTCTTACAGAGTATTTCGGTTATGACAATTCCATCCGGTATAATCTTAGAGACTATTGCTCGGAGCGCGAATGGGAAGATATGATATATTCCGATCTGAAGCAGGGACATGTGGTGCTTTACCACGGTCGTACTCCTACCGGGGGCCATGCTTTTGTATGTGACGGATATGGCGGCAACGGATTTTACCATTTCAATTGGGGATGGGGAGGCAGTCAGGACGGTTATTTCCGTCTGTTTATCCTGAATCCGTCTTCGGGAGGAATAGGATCTTATGACGGCGGTTACAATTCGTCACAGGGATGCTTTACTGGTATACGTCCGCTGACAGACCCCGATGGAAAGCGGCAGACACTTATGGTGATGACTGGATATCCAAAAGCCGCATCAGAATCCGGGGCACACGAGTGGGCTGTATCTTTTGAAACAGGTGCCGATACGGAGGGAATATTTAAGAATGCACTTTCATATACTTCGTTAGTTCAGATCTCTTTCCGTATTTCCGGGAAAGACGGTGTTTCGTATTCTTCGGTTCTCACGCCTTTTTCAGCTGAGTTGAAACCGAATTATGGGTATAAGAAGCTGACATTAAGATTGCCAGACAATCTGCAGGATGGAGAGTATGATATTAATATCGTTTATCGTGATCAGTCTTCGGAAGAATGGATTGATGCGAAAGCTCCATACGGAACTCCTCAGAAACTTCTTTGTCGTGTCGTCGGAGGCAAGATCTCTATTTCTTCCGCTTCAGATGGAAATGTCACGGATCTTATACTGAACGGTATCCGTTTTGCAAACCAGACAACTCCGTCAAATAAACCGTTCTATGCCCAGGCCATTGTTTCCAATGTGGGACAAACTGATTTCAATGGAGTTCTTTCCATGTATCTCACATCTGCGATCGCTCCTGAAAAAAGGATATGGAGTGAGGATGTTGTCATGAGAGCTCCTGCGGGGTATTCGATACATAATGAAGTGGAATCCACATTTGATACAGCTCCAGGAAATTATCTGATTCACGTGACTGTAGATGGCAGGGAACTTATGGGCAGTCCCTTATCTTTGACTCTGTCTGAAGAACAGTCTGAAGGTATTGATGCTTCCGCTCAGATTCGTGCGATTGGAGTCTCTCCCAATATAGTAGATATAACGGATGGTGCGAGATTGAGTTTTACTGTCATCCCTACCTCGGCAGATATTTCAGCTCAAAGTGGAAAAATTACAATGAGACTGTTCCGAAAAGGTGAATCATCTTCTATCAAAAGTTGGTCTTCAAAAAATACTTATACGTTTACTACTGCGGCACGCAATATCCGTTTTTCCGCGCTTGACCTGTCTTCACTTTCTCCCGGAAAGTATGAGTGGCAGATCTATTTCACTCCTACCGGTTCATCCGCCATTGCAATCAGTGAGCGTTATCCTGCCGAAATATATTCCGTGACCCTATCGGAAGGACAACAGATGGAATTCAGCTTATCTTCCGGCGAAGCGACAGTCCGTGCTCCTAAAATGAGCGGTTATACCGGAAAAGTCGTTATTCCCGAGATGGCAGGAGGCAATAAGGTAGTCGGCCTGGAATCAGATGCGTTTACTTTTGCGTCTGAAGTTGAAAGTCTCTCTCTCCCGTCGTCAGTAAAGGAAATAGGCGCAGCTCAATTTTATTGTGCTGATGCATTATTATCATTGGATATGCGGGGCAACACACCTCCAGTGCTTTCTCCATACGCCTTCAAAGAAGACGCATGGAAATCAGTTTCCGTCAGTGTGCCTTATGGATGTGCCAATATATATAAACGTACAGGGGGATGGGACAGATTCAATTTCGGACATTGGAATATAGTGGTTTCCGATGGTTGTAGAATAGTCTCCGGCCTTTCCACGGCTTCGTCCGGAGAGTTGTATTCTCCTTATTACGTATCTCCTGAAGAGGAGATTTCATTCACAATCGAACCTTTGGAATCTCAGACTGTTGTTGTATCCTACACTACCTCTGCAGGCGAAAGCGGCACTTTCCGCGATCAGACTCAAATACACCTCCCCGCACTTGAGGGCGGCACCGGAAATGTGCTTGTATCTGTAGAAGGAGGAAGCGGCGGCGTGGAAGGAGTAATAACCGATGATGTGCCGGTAGATGTGTATCGCATAGATGGTACTCTTGTGATTAAAAAAGCAACGTCTTCTCAGATTGAATCATTGTCTCCAGGCATTTATATAGTCGGAAAAAGAAAATTTATTATCCAATAATGTACCAGAACCAAACCTATAAAATATGAAATATCGATTATTTGCAACAGGTGTCGTTGCAGCGGCCTTTATTCCGCTTACAGGAATGGCTGCACCTGTCGACGGTAATCAGGCGATTGAAATCGCCATGGCTTTCCGTAAGGCAGCTCCAGGACGCTTTAAGACAGTCAGCTCTTCGACGAAGGCTGAAGTGGCTTATATAGCAAAAGCTGCCGATGAAAATTGTTTCTATGTGATAAATACACCGGCTGCCGGTTATACGATCGTGAGTGCGGATGACCGTCTCCCTCAGGTACTTGGTTATTCCACAACAGGAGAGTTTGACCCGGACCACATACCCTGTAACATGCAATGGTGGCTTGATAATTGCCGGGACGAGATATCTCGATATCTCTCATCAAATCCGGGCAATGACAAAGTCAGGTCTGAGGTTCCAAGCCGTATGCCTGTAGAGCCTATAACCAAAACTACCTGGAACCAGGATGCTCCATACAATAATGTATGTCCTCTTGTCGGCGGCAAACGATCGGTGACAGGATGTGTAGCCACTGCCATGGCTCAGGTGATGAAGGTATACAATTGGCCTCTGAGACCGGAGGGAACTGCATTCGGTTTTGATTTCAGTGGACTAACAGTGGATATACAATGGGACAAGATGCTTGATTCCTATACAGGATCATATACCGAAGAGGAAGGTATGGCGGTAGCACGTCTGATGCGTTACTGTGGAATGGGTGTCAATATGAATTACAGTCCTTCTGCTTCAGGAGCATATTCTTTCAATGTAGGTCCAGCGTGGACCTACAATTTCGGCTATGATGCCACAAGTCTGAAGTATCATCTACGTGAATACTATTCACAGGCAGAATGGGACAATCTGGTCTATAGTGAGATTGCCCAAGGCCGGCCGATATATTACAGCGGATCGTCTTCTCAAGGGGGACATGCATTCGTTTGTGACGGGTATGCAGGCAATGGCTACTTCCACTTCAACTGGGGTTGGGGTGGCTATCAGGACGGTTATTTCCTTCTGTTCTCCCTTAACCCGGGTTCAGGTGGAATCGGATCTTATGACGGCGGCTACAATTCCAACCAAAGCATATACACAGGACTTATAAAGCGCACTGACGGTGTTCAGAAAAACCAGACTCTAATGGTGGCTTCTGACGGAATACGCTATGAGAAACAGAACGGGATTGACAAAATGCTGTGGGGTACAGATGGACTCGTATACAATCCTACAGGTTATACTGCCAGTTTGTATATCGGACTAAGACTGATAGATTTGAATGATCGCTCTAAGATATATGATTATCAAATGTTTGATGAGGTGGTAGATCTTCCTCCTCTTAATGGATGGTCTGCTATGGACTTTGAAATACCATCCTCTGTCCCGGATGGATCTTATGAATTATATCTGTCCTATAGAGGCAATGACGAAAATGAATGGAATATAGTCAAGTCGCCATACGGCACACGTCAGTATATATCCGTGTCCAAATCCAACGGTAACGTGTCATATTCGAATTCAGACGTAAAGCCTACCGGTAAACTTGTTCCCGGCCGCCTTCTACCTGCTTCAGAAAAATTATATGGCAATCTACCTATTGTTTTCGGTATAGATGTCACAAATGTTGACATGTCTGACGATTTCACAGGCACTGTAAGAGTCGAAGTTGCTAAATCATCCAATCCTACGGAGGTTATTCGTTCCTATCCGTTCTACCTTTCTATTCCTTCTGGAATTACCAAGAGAATTGATTTTGCACGCATACTGGGACTTGAGGCTGGCGATTATATCGTTCGTGTCACTCAGGCAGACAATCTTGTTGTGGATAATTCTTATGAATTGAAACTTGAGAATGGTGAATCGGTTGATATTAAAGGTCACAGCATATATGTGGATAATGTGACAGCCGGACTTGTTGATTTCAAGGATGCGGTAACACTGAATTGTACCCTGCATAAGACGAATCCTTCTGCAGGTTCTGTGACCACACAACTCAGCATAAACATTTTCCGAGCTTCAGATGACAAGTCTTTCGGAGCACTTACGCTTAACCCGTTTGCCCTTACAGACTCTGTGATGACTGTTGGGATAGGTCCATTCTCTGTCAATAGTACTATCAAGATGCCTGGAGAATATTACTGGGTGATTACTAATACTGAAACGATTGATGGTCAATCCCAGAAAGTTGATGTTTCCGGTAAATGGCCGTTTACAGTCTATGCGGCAGGTCAGGAACAGAATGGACTTGTATATGATGCGTTCCGTACTGATAATGTTACTTTCGTACAGCTTTGCGCTCCAAAGTATTCTCAGTTTGAAGGAGAGGTGGAAGTACCGGAAACAAACGGTGTAGTAGAGTTCAGACGGATAGGCAGTGCGGCCTTTATAATTGCAGACAAACTGACTTCTCTTTCCATCCCTGGAACAATTACCGATATCTGCAGCGGTCAGTTCTACGGTAGCACTTCTCTGTCACGTCTTGACGTGAGGGCAGACCAACCGATGACCCTTTCGAAATATGCGTTTGCTCCCGGTCAGATAGGAGGAATAACTCTTTCGGTAAATGACAAGGCCGCCAATCTGTTCAAGCGTGCCCCACAGTGGAATGAGTTTGCGTTCGGTTCTTGGGAATTTACATTTGTCGGTGATGTGGAACTTCTCGGAGATCTCGCTATTGACCAGACTACCGACAAACCTTATGCCCCATATTATGTCAGTCCGGAAGAACAGGCTGTCATCAATGTGACAATCCCAAATGGGAAGTGTGCACAGATTATCTACTCCATAAATGGCGGAGAGGAAAAGACAGACTATGCCTTCCATCCGTATTCTCTCCCGGCTCTGAATGGTGCCAATGGAAAAGCAAGAATTGAGATTGTGGATATTCCCGCATCTGTCGATGAAGTGACAGCCATTGAAGGGAAAGCGGATGTATACAGACTCGACGGAACTCTTGTAGGTCTTGGACTTGAGAAATCTGAAATTACCGAATTGCCACAAGGGATATATGTGGTAGGTTCACGTAAAGTTATTGTGAGATAAGATTAGATAGTTTCTTCGGTCATTATAAGCAGACAGAGGGGATTCGCGTGCGGATCCCCTCTGTTGTTTCTATTGTTTCTATCTATTGTTTCACAGGAGCGTTACCGATCTGGCAATGAAATCAGTTAAGGCCTCTCCTTTGAGCAGATTTGCCTGCAGAAGTGCAAGATCTATGATCTGAAGCACTTTGGGTTGACTGGATGCATATTCCTTTATGGATGTTTCGTTCTTTGTCCGGAGTTCGGAAACCACTTTTTCAAGAGAGGTTATTTTTTCCTGATTTTTGTTTTTCTCCTCTTGAGAAGCTTCAGGTTTCATGGAGTCTCTAAGAGCTGTTATCTCCTTATTCAGATTCTGGATTTTATGAAATGTTGGTTCAACAGTCTCCTTGAGAGCATCGGTAGCTTTCTGTATCTCATCTTTGACAGCTGGTTGGGAAGTGTTGATTACCAGTGAATAACTGTCTGGGAATTGACTGTAGAATCCCCCGCCCGGTTGCATGGCAGCCATCTCTTTCATACGACGCATATATTCATTCTGAACCACAGTGGCAGGAGCGTCCCCTGGTTTAAGGGAGTTAAGACTTACGATGAACTGTGCGTCTTTCATTTCAGGAAGACGACTACGGAAAAGTCCTACAGCCACATCCGCTTCATATCCCTCCAGACCTGTATCTGTTTTATCTTCTTTTTCAATCAGTCTTTCAGGGATATCTGAGTCAACACGCACAAAGCGAGTCTTGTCAAGTTTGCTTTCAAGCAAACCTACGAGATGCTGGTCAAGTTGGCCGTTCATCAGTAGTACATCATACCCTTTTTCGCGGGCAGCCTGAATGTAGGAATACTGTGCGGTTTTGTCGGTCGCATACAGGTAGATGACATTTCCGTCCTTATCTGTCTGCGCACTTTCGACAAGTTTTCGATACTCATCAAGAGTGAAATAATTTTCTTCTGTATTTTTAAGCAGGAAGAATTTTTTGGAAGCTTCACAAAACTTTTCATCAGTGAGCATTCCGTATACGATGAATACCTCGATGTCATCCCATTTGGTTTCATAGTTCTTGCGGTCTGAAGAAAACATTTTCTCCAGCTTCTCAGCAACCTTTTTTGAGATATACGAAGAAATTTTCTTTACCTGCGAATCTGCCTGCAGATAGCTCCGACTGACATTGAGAGGAATATCGGGAGAATCGATGACACCTTGCATCAATGTCATGAATTCAGGGACCACTCCCTCCACCTGATCTGTGACATAGACCTGATTGCAATACAACTGTATTCGATTGCGCTGGATATCTATGTTAGTCTTTATCTTCGGGAAATATAGAATTCCAGTGAGAGTGAACGGATAGTCGACGTTAAGATGGATCCAGAACATGGGATCTTCCTGACCGGACATAAGTTCATGATAGAACTTCAGATAGTCTTCATCCGTGAGATCCGCAGGTTTTTTTGTCCATAGAGGTTCAGTGGTATTCACTACGTTGTCTTTGTCGGTGTCTACCATTTTGCCATCTTTCCATTCCTTTACCTTTCCTGATATTACCGGAACAGGTAGGAATCGGCAGTACTTTTTAAGGAGGGTGTCTATACGTGATTGCTCAAGAAATTCCTTACTGTCATCATCAAGATAAAGAATTATATCTGTGCCGCGCGAATCTTTTTCGATCTCCTTCATTTCAAATTCGGGAGACCCGTCACATGTCCATTCCACTGCTTTTGCTTCATCTTTGTAAGACAGTGAACGTATGACAACTTTTTTAGACACCATGAATGCCGAATAGAATCCGAGACCGAAATGTCCGATGATGCTGTTGGCCGTATCTTTGTATTTTGCCAGAAATTCTTCTGCACCTGAAAATGCTATCTGATTGATATATTTTTCAATATCGTCTGCATCCATGCCGATGCCACGGTCACTTACCGTAAGAGTGCCATTATCCTTGTCGACGGTGACATTCACATCGAGCTGTCCGAGTTCTCCCTTGAAATCTCCGAAAGCAGCAAGAGTCCGGAGTTTCTGAGTCGCATCCACGGCGTTGCTGACCAATTCACGAAGAAAGATTTCATGGTCACTGTAAAGAAACTTTTTGATAACGGGGAAAATATTTTCTGTCGTTACCCCGATTTTTCCTTTTGCCATAATATATGTTATTTTTTAGTTTACAACAATCAAGCCGTATGATGAGATCGTGCGGCTATCTCTAAACCATATCAAAATCCGTGCCAAAACCTATAATATAACACCGATGATGTATTAAAATGTAATTTAAACATTCCCAAAAAATCAAAACAAATTTGTAAAAACAATTGATATCATAATGTGTCGGATGTTTTGGCACGACATTTGCAAAACATTAGATGCAAAAAGCCATTTATATATATGGTATGTCGCTCTAATCTGCTCAGAATATATTTTGTCTGAATGAAATTGGGAATGTGACAACACCGTGACATCATTCTTTGATGGTAGCAAATAATTCAGAAATAAATTAAGTCAATATAAATGCGAAACGACTTTTCACAACAGTTTAATTCTGTGCTTGAAGGAGCGCAGGCTGAGGCAGAACGTTTCAGATCTCCTATGATTGTATCTGAACATTTTCTACTCGGTGCGTTGCGAGACTCTTCAGGCACGGTGGTCAAGATTCTCCGTCAGCTGAATATCGATACAGATCAACTGATTAAGGAGTTTGAAAACCATCTGATAGAAAATATACCTTCCGGTGAGGCTACTACCCTCTTTGAGCAACAATATAGGATCGCTCTTTCTGCAATCCGTCATCTACAGCTTGCCACGGCCGAGGCCAGAAAGATGAATGCCCAGACTATTCTTGGTGAACATATTCTTTTGGCTCTAATTCATGACAGTCGTTCGATGGACAGCGAGTTCTTAAAGGATATCAAGGAACGTTATCTTAATTTCGACATTTCAATCCAGGTGCTCGGTCAGGAACCGACCAAAACGTCTGCAGCTGCTGATATTGATGATGACGAAGATGACGACGAACCGCCCGTTCCCTTCGGTGACAAAAGCCGCTCATCCCAGACATCAGGACGTGCACGTAAGGGCAACACTAGCGTATCGGACACTCCGGCACTTGACAAATTCGGATTTGACATGACCAAAGCCGCCGCTGAGGGAAAACTGGATCCGGTGGTAGGCAGGGAGCGGGAGATAGAACGTCTTGCCCAGATCCTTTCCAGAAGAAAAAAGAACAATCCGGTGCTTATAGGAGAACCGGGTGTAGGAAAATCCGCTATCGTGGAGGGATTGGCTTTGCGGATAAATCAGCGCAAGGTGAGCCGGGTTCTTTTCGATAAACGTGTCATCAGTCTGGATATGGCCGGTATGGTAGCGGGAACAAAGTATAGGGGTCAGTTTGAGGAGCGCATCAAAGCCGTTCTTGATGAACTTTCCAAGAATCCAGGCATCATACTTTTTATCGATGAGATCCACACCATTGTGGGTGCCGGGGGGGCTCCAGGCACAATGGATGCCGCCAATATGTTGAAACCGGCGTTGGCCCGTGGTGAAATCCAATGTATCGGAGCCACCACTCTCGACGAATATCGTCAGAATATCGAGAAGGACGGAGCACTTGAACGCAGATTCCAGAAAGTGATAGTGGAACCTACATCTCCTGACGAGACTCTTGAGATTCTAAGACGTGTAAAAGAAAAGTATGAGGATCATCATAATGTCCGCTACACTGATGAAGCACTTAAAGCCTGCGTCAGCCTTACCGAACGTTATGTCAGCGACAGGAATTTCCCCGACAAGGCACTTGATGCGCTTGATGAAGCCGGTTCAAGGGTGCATATCACCAATATCCTTGTGCCTGAGGAGATAGAGAAACTTGAACAGGAGATTGACGCAACGAATCAGCAGAAACTGGACGCCGTCAAGGCTCAGAATTTTGAACTTGCCATTCATTTGCGCAACAAAGGAGAAGAGGAAAAATCACGGCTTGAGACTCTGAAAAAGGAGTGGGAAGATAAACTCGATAATGATCGTAGGGAGGTAGACGATGAGAAGGTGGCGGAGGTTGTGGCCATGATGACCGGAGTTCCTACACAACGTATTGCTCAGGCGGAGGGTGCTCGTCTTCTTGAGATGGGCGATGCCCTCCGAGGGTCCGTGATAGGTCAGGACGATGCCATTAAGAAGACTGTCAAGGCTATCCAGAGAAACCGGGTTGGTCTCAAAGACCCCGATAAGCCTATAGGAACCTTTATGTTTCTTGGCCCTACCGGAGTAGGAAAGACATTGCTTGCCAAAAAGATTGCGGAATATCTTTTCGATTCTTCCGATGCTCTCGTTCGTATGGATATGAGTGAATTCATGGAGAAATTCACAGTCAGCCGTCTGGTAGGAGCTCCTCCGGGATACGTCGGTTATGAGGAGGGTGGCCAACTTACGGAGAAAGTGCGTCGCCGTCCTTACAGCGTGGTGCTTCTTGATGAGATTGAGAAAGCTCACCCGGATGTATTCAATATTCTTCTTCAGGTAATGGACGAAGGTCGTCTGACGGATTCGTTGGGTAGAAGAATCGATTTCAAGAACACGATACTTATCATGACCAGTAATATCGGTTCAAGACAACTCAAGGATTTCGGGAGCGGAGTCGGATTCAATACCGGTGGCGATGCCAAGGATATGGCTCACGGAGTGATCTCAAAGGCTTTAAACAAGGCCTTCTCTCCCGAGTTCCTCAACCGTGTGGACGATATAATAATGTTCGATCAGCTCGATAAAAAGGATATATTCCGAATTATCGATATAGAGCTAAAGGATTTTCTTTCGCGTGTCAGTGCGTTGGGATTCGATCTCAAACTCACTGTTGAGGCCAAGGATTTCATTGCCGAAAAGGGTTATGATAAGAATTTCGGAGCGCGCCCGTTGAAGAGAGCAATTCAGAAATATCTTGAGGATGAACTTGCGGAATTGATGTTGAGGCTTAATTCCAAAGGTGAAATAGGAGGCACCATATCTGTAAGCTACGTACAAGGGGCTGATAAACTTGAATTTGATTATCATAGCCTTGATGAGAAATTGAAAGACGCTGATTCTACACAGAATACCGCTGCTCCTGAAAAGGAGAATTCAGTGGAGGATCAATCCGAAAGCACAACGAAAGAATAAACTGATATAGATACCGATGAATCAGGAACTGAAGAAAAAAATAGCAGAGATTGCTGAAGAATTTGCATCTTGCGACGGTGCATATTCCGACAACTCGATGCTTGAGATAGATCCGGCCACACTTTCTGTCCGTATTACGGATGAGGAAGATTTTCCGGAACGTGACTATTATGATATCATGGATCTAATGGAGGCAGACATAGACAGGCCAGGCGAATGGCGGCTTTTTGATGCCGCTATAGAAGAGATCGCTTCTAACTACTGATTATATTCTTTGAACCCAGACAATCATTGCCGGAAACTTTAAAATTTCTGGCAATGATTGTCTGTAAATATCTTGAATTGAAGATAAAAATCATATTGTTTATAGCACTTCTACGCAAAATTACGTTTAAGTCCGATTAATTAAAGTATATGTTGCGGGTGTATGATAAAAAATTTGTAAATTTGCGCGAAATTTTGAGTGGTTCGTTCTGACAGTCCACTCTATTGACACATAAACAATTTGTCTAACAACATCAAACGTTAAAATAGAGATGAACATTTCACACATCGAGCACATCGGTATTGCTGTTCCCAATCTTGAAGAGGCAATCAAGTACTATGAGAATGTGCTTGGCTTCAAATGCTACAAACAAGAGGTAGTAGAGGATCAGAAAGTGACAACAGCCTTTTTCAAGGTAGGTGACACTAAAATCGAGCTTCTTGAGCCCACCTGTCCGGAAAGCACCATCGCCAAGTTTATCGAAAAGAACGGCGGTCGCGGAGGTATGCACCATTTGGCGTTCGCTGTTGAAGATGGAGTTGCCAATGCTCTGGCTGAGGCTGAGGAAAAAGGAATCAAACTCATTGACAAGACCCCACGCAAAGGTGCTGACGGTCTGCAGATCGCTTTCCTCCATCCCAAATGCACGGAAGCAGTTCTCACAGAGCTTTGCGAGGATCCGGCAAAAAATAACAATCTCCACCTCTACAGACCTACGGACCTCCCTGAGAAGCGGGAGGCCCGCTTCTGAATTTTATATAAAAAATAATTTCAATACTTTTCATATACTTCCCATATCATGAGCAAGGCAGAAGAAAAGATTCAAGAGCTTATTGACAAGCGCGCCGAGGCACGTCTCGGCGGAGGCGAAAAAGCTATTGAAAAGCAGCATGCCCGCGGCAAATATACAGCCCGCGAACGCATCGCACAGCTCCTCGACGAAGGCAGTTTCGAGGAACTTGACATGTTTGTCACCCACCGTTGCACCAACTTCGGTCAGGACAAGAAACATTTCCTCGGCGACGGTGTTGTCACCGGCTATGGCACAATTGACGGACGTCTTGTTTATGTTTTCGCACAAGACTTCACTGTTTTCGGTGGTTCTCTTTCCGAAACCATGGCGCAGAAGATCTGCAAAGTGATGGACCTTGCCATGAAGATGGGTGCCCCTGTCATCGGTCTGAATGACTCCGGCGGCGCACGTATTCAGGAGGGAATCAACGCTCTTGCAGGATATGCTGAGATTTTCGAACGCAATATTCTTGCTTCCGGTGTTGTTCCCCAGATTTCGGCTATTCTCGGCCCCTGCGCAGGCGGTGCGGTCTACAGCCCTGCCCTGACTGACTTCACAATCATGACCAAGGGGATTTCCTACATGTTCCTTACTGGTCCTACAGTAGTTAAGACAGTGACTGGCGAGGATGTAAGTCAGGAACAGCTTGGTGGTGCTTCTGTTCATTCCACCAAGAGCGGCGTGACCCATTTCGCTGCTGAAGACGGCGAGGAAGCTCTCCGGATCATCCGTCAGCTTCTCAGCTATATCCCCCAGAACAATCTGGAGGAGACTCCGCTTCAGGAATGCAATGATCCTATTGACCGTCTGTCTGACGAACTCAATACAATCATTCCCGACAGCGCGAAACGCAGCTATGACATGTATGATGTGATCCGTGCCATAGTGGACAACGGAGAATTTCTTGAGGTGCAGCGTGACTATGCGAAAAATATCGTGATCGGTTTTGCCCGCATGAATGGTCAGGCCGTCGGTGTGGTTGCCAACCAGCCGAAGGTGCTTGCCGGTGTGCTTGATTCGAACGCATCGCGCAAGGGTGCACGTTTTGTCCGTTTCTGCGACGCCTTCAATATTCCTCTGGTGACACTTGTCGATGTGCCTGGATTCCTCCCCGGTACCGGTCAGGAGTATAATGGTGTGATCCTACATGGTGCAAAACTTCTTTATGCATACGGAGAAGCAACAGTGCCTAAAGTGACTGTCACCCTTCGCAAGAGCTATGGTGGCAGCCATATCGTGATGAGTTGCAAGCAGCTTCGTGGCGACATGAACTATGCATGGCCTACGGCCGAGATAGCTGTTATGGGTGCGGAAGGTGCTGTCGGCGTGCTTTACGCAAAAGATCTCAAGGGTGCCGAGGATCCTGCAGCTCTCAAGAAAGAGAAGGAGGACGAATACACCAAGCTTTTTGCCAATCCTTATCAGGCAGCCAAATATGGCTACATCGACGATGTGATTGAACCGCGTAACACCCGCTTCCGCGTGATCCGCGCGCTTCAGATGCTTGCCACCAAGAAGGAGACAAATCCGGCGAAGAAGCACGGAAATATTCCTCTGTAAACTTCGAACACTTATTTTAACCCGCATCAAAAAATGATTAAAAAAATTTTATTGACTGCGGCTGTCAGCATGGCCTTTCTGCCGGGATATTCTGCCCCGGCGGAAAGTTCTGCCGAACAGCAGCCCGCTACTGAAGTTGTGGCTGACCTCCCGGATGGCCAGATTGAGGTGACAAACCCCGACTGGACTCCGAGTGCTGAGGTCAACACAGTGGAGGAAAGCGAGATCGCACGCAAAATGACTCAGGAGGAGAAGGCGCGTAATGCAGCTGAGAATGATTCGTTCGGAGGTGCCATCACCATCATCGCCATGAGTATTGTGCTTGCGGCTTTGATTGTACTCAGCATCCTTTTCCTCGGTTTCGGAAAGATATCGTCTACTCTTCTCAGTAAGAAAAAACTGGAGGCCACAGGTCTCACCAAAGAGGAAGCCGGCGAAGACCATGAGGATGTCGATTCAGGTGAGGTAATAGCAGCCATTGCAATGGCCGTGTCACAACATCTTGACCAGCGTCATGACATTGAAGATACGATTCTTACAATCCGCCGGATGCGCAAGGCATATTCTCCTTGGAATTCTAAAATATATAATCTGCGCGAGGTGCCTCAACTCCGCCGCAACACCACTAAATAATTAACCATTGTCAAGCGGTCTTATACTCTTGCGGAGAGACCCGGAAATGACAAGACTTCTAAAACGATAACATCAGATGAAGGAATATAAGTATAAAATCAACGGCATCAAATTCAATGTAGGTGTCGGTGACATACAGAATAATCAGGTTGAAGTAGTGGTCAACGGCACCCACTACAATGTTGAACTTGACGAGAATCAGACACCTAAGGCCGCTGCGATATCTTCGGCTGTCAAACGCCCGTCGGCTGCTCCACGCACAGAAACAGGTGCTAAGGTCATCAACAAGCCGGCAGCTCCTGCTGGAGCAGCATCTGCAGTGAAGAGTCCGCTACCCGGAACTATCATGAGCCTGAGTGTGAATGTCGGAGACACGGTGAACGCAGGCGATACCGTATGTGTGCTTGAAGCTATGAAGATGGAAAATGATGTCCATACCCAGGTAGGCGGTACAGTGAAAAAAATCTGTGTCGGTGTGGGTGATGCCATTCTTGAAGGCACGGATATCATGATTATAGAGTAAACCACTCTCAGGAAACCTAACCGGAATATCAACAATCATGATACTTCTTGCAAAACATACATTCGGTGACTTCATGTCGGAGACAATTACCGCATTCTGGGAATTCACCGGATTCGCCAACTGCGAGTGGACAAATCTTGTCATGCTGGCTGTCGGCTGTTTTTTCATTTATCTCGCGATTAAAAAGAATTTTGAGCCTCTTCTGCTTGTCCCGATAGGATTTGGTATGCTTATCGGCAACATACCCTTTGAGCCGGGTATGGAAATCGGTATATACGAGGAGGGATCTGTGCTCAATATTCTTTACAATGGTGTGGAACGTGGATGGTATCCACCTCTGATTTTCCTTGGTATCGGTGCCATGACCGACTTTTCGGCTTTGCTTGCCAATCCGAAACTGATGATCATAGGTGCATGTGCCCAGTTCGGTATTTTCGGAGCCTACATGCTTGCACTCCTTTGTGGATTCGACCCGTTGTCCGCAGGTTGTGTGGCTATCATTGGAGGAGCTGATGGACCGACTGCCATTTTCACCACTTCAAAGCTGAATCCAGGACTTCTTGGCGCAGTAGCTGTGTCGGCCTATTCCTACATGGCTCTGATCCCGCTTATCCAACCTCCTTTGATGCGGCTGTTCACAACAGAGAAAGAACGTCGGATAAAGATGAAACCGGCACGTGTGGTATCACAGAACGAGAAAATCATTTTCCCGATCGTAGGTCTCATCCTCACCTGTTTTGTGGTGCCATCCGGTCTTCCTCTGTTGGGTATGCTTTTCTTCGGCAATCTGCTTCGTGAAAGCGGTGTAACGAAACGTCTTGCCGACACGGCAAGCAACGCCATGACTAATATTGTAACTATACTGCTTGGAATGACAGTCGGTGCGTCAACACAGGCTGACAAATTCCTTACAGTCGACACTCTGTTGATTTTCGGACTCGGCTTCTGTGCTTTTGTGATAGCTTCTTCTGCGGGAGTACTTTCCGTTAAGTTGTTCAATGTATTTCTGCGCAAAGACAAGAAGATCAATCCTCTTATCGGCAATGCGGGTGTTTCTGCAGTACCGATGGCGGCCAGAATCTCAAACAATGTCGGATTGGAGTATGATCCGAATAACTATCTGCTGATGCATGCCATGGGTCCGAATGTGGCAGGCGTAATTGGTTCAGCAGTCGCTGCCGGTGTACTGCTGAGCTTCCTCGGATAAACATATTGACAATAAAAGAAGCAGACTTCATTTGAGGGGTCTGCTTCTCTTTTCGCTATTTCTTATCTATATATCAAATCACAAAATAGATAGGTTCATACAGCATTAGAGATTGATTTATAAATTGGAGGTTCTTTAAAACTTTTTGCTGGAACGGATGTTATCTATGGTAGACGAAATACTCTGTCTGCTCCTCCTGAAAGTATGATTACCGAACAAGTAATAAGGGAAATCTACAAAAAATTCAAGAAGCCTAACAGGAAACCGGAAGACTTAAACTTGGATCATTTTGTGAATCTGCTGCGGAATAACCACACTATCACTGTGTCCGAACCAGGAGAGGTGATAATCGGGAATCTGGAGGAGTTCAATCCATTTCGTCGTTTCCTAATACGAAGCCTGACCGGAATACTTGAATTTGACAAGGTTGTGGCTTTTGTCTTTAAGAATCATATTCTGTTTCTAGGAAAGGAAGATGACAGCATCAGGGTCCATATCAAGCCGGAAGACAAACGTGGATTGTTTGGCAGAATTTTCAACCGTCACTGACAAATAGATTTATCAATACTTCTATGTGAATATTTGACTTTTGTATTTCAAAGGTCATTTTATTTTTGCAAAAAGTCTGTGCTCACAATATGTCCACATCCCCTAATTCCGGGAAAATAGTAATCTGTATATTCGTTGCCGAGGCATATCTTTCAAGCAACTGAACAGACATGGAGATGGTTTCATCGACCGACATCTCTAACCCATACATGTTTATAATCATCAATAATTTCTTGGTCGATTCTGTCAGAGCTGTGCGCACCTCATCGCTGGTAGGAGTACCGATAGGTCCCGTCATGTCACGATATACAGGCATTCCGGCGATATTGAGAAGTCCGCGCCCTATGGCATGAAATTCCTCCCCTTCTCTGCCAACTCCAAGTGTAAGAAAATTACCATCAATTCTATCAGCATCAAATCCACCGATACTGTATCCGGTGATCATCGAGATGATATTTATAATATCAACAGCTGCAGTCAGCCGATAAAGCCCTTTGCCATTTACAGCACGTCGACATAGAGCTTCAGCAGATGGACGATAACGGTTGGGTTCTTTTCCGAGGGCTTTGTAGACTGCGCGTGTCGCAGAGATAGCAGGCCGCTTGTTGATATGGTCAAGGCTATAACGAGATCTGATATCATCGATTGCTCTCTCAACTTCTGCCGACAGACTATCGGGTGTTGGTATATTCATAATATCGGCAGATATGGCGACAACCTTAAGGTCCGGTGCTTTATCTACAATTGCCTCTGAAAAAATTATTTTCGTTTCCATAAACGCTTAGATTAATTCCTTAAGTTAAAAATTAGTTTGAGAACACTATTGATCCATTGGATCCGGAATAGTCATTATGTAAGAATGCAAAGTTAACAAGATTTTTATTAATTTTGTAACTTGAAATACTTATAAAAGATCATGGCACAGAAACCCGGTATACCGAAAGGCACTCGCGACTTCTCTCCTGAGGAGACCGCACGTCGTAACTATATTTTCGACACCATACGAGAAACTTTCCGATTATTCGGATATAAACAGATTGAAACTCCAGCCATGGAGAATCTTTCAACTCTTATGGGTAAATATGGAGAGGAAGGAGATAAACTTCTTTTCAAGATTCTCAATTCAGGAGATTTTCTCAAAGGAATCGACGAGTCTGAACTGACAAACGTCGAGTCTGGACGTCTTGCTCCCAGAATATGTGAAAAGGGTCTACGTTATGATCTGACAGTTCCATTTGCACGTTATGTGGTGCAGCACAGAAATGAATTGCAGATGCCATTCAAGCGTTTTCAGATGCAACCGGTATGGCGAGCCGACCGTCCACAGAAGGGTCGCTACCGTGAATTCTATCAATGCGACGCAGACGTAGTCGGCTCTGAATCTCTTCTCAATGAGATAGAACTCCTTGAACTTGCGGACACCGTATTCGATAATCTTGGAATAAACGTGCAGTTGAAACTTAACAACCGAAAAGTTCTGGCTGGCATAGCAGAGATAATAGGAGAACCGAATAAGATTGTGGATATAACGGTGGCAATCGACAAAATCGACAAAATCGGACTTGAAAAAGTTAACGAAGAACTTCTTGCAAAAGGAATTTCGCGGGAGGCAGTAGAAGCATTGCGCCCGATTCTCACACTTGCAGGCACCAACAATGACAAGATTGAGATCCTGTCCCAATTGCTTGGGAAGTCGGAAACCGGAATGAGAGGAGTCGAGGAATTGCGGGAAGTGATTTCCGGATTTGAGGAACGCGGTCATAAATGTGAACTGGACCTTGACGTGTCGCTTGCCAGAGGACTCAACTATTATACGGGTACTATTATAGAAGTAAAAGCTAAGGATGTGACTATCGGAAGTATTTCCGGAGGAGGAAGATATGACAATCTGACGGGTGTATTCGGTATGCCGGGACTTTCTGGAGTTGGAATCAGTTTCGGTGCAGACCGTATTTATGACGTCCTTTCTCAGCTTGATCTTTTCCCCAAGGAGATTTCTTCATCGGTAAAAATACTGTTTGTGAATTTTGGGAAGAAAGAGGCTGCCAAGGCAGCAGAATATGTTAAGTTGCTCCGTAAGGCAGGCATATCAGCTGAGCTCTATCCAGATACAGCTAAAATGAAAAAGCAGATGGGCATGGCAGATGCTGAAAGAATCCCGTTTGTAGGTATTGTGGGAGAAGAAGAACTCAATTCAGACAGAATTACACTAAAAGAGATGGTCACGGGAAAACAGCATACTTTGACTATCGAAGAGACTGTTTCCATGCTTCAATGAAAAAATTATCTAACCGATATCTTACCTTAATACAATGAAGAACATTATTGTAATTTTCTCCCTGTTGTTTGCCTCCGTGCTTATCGGCGGCTGTCATTCTTCAGGAAGCAAATCTCTTAAGGGTGAAAATATGATGGAGCATGCCCGCTTTATACGGGTGAAACAGTGTGATGGTTATCGCATGGCCGAGGTTGTGAATCCCAAAGACTCCAACTTGGTAGATGAGACATATATTCTTGTCCCAAAGACTACATCATTGCCAGATTCACTTCCTCCGGGAATAGTTTTACGCACTCCGTTGACCAATCTGGTGATATTCTCCACTATTTTTGCCGGTGCTCTGGATGAACTTGGTGAACTGGAATCAATAAGAGGAGTTGTTGACGCTGAATATTTTTCTCAACCATTCATTAAAGATGGAATAAAGAATGGTCGTATCGTTGATTTAGGGCCTTCCTCCGGACCATCCGGGGAGCGTCTGACCTCATTGTCGCCAGATGCAATTCTCCTCTCCATATATGAAGGGATGGATGTAAAGGGAATTGACAAGTCTGGTATTCCACTTATACGGATGTCAGATAATCTTGAAGCAGATCCGCTGGGCAGAGCTGAATGGATTAGGTTTATCGGAATGCTTGTAGGACAGGAACAGAAAGCAGACAGTATATTCACATCAGTCAAAAAGGAATACACACGGCTTAAGGAGCAGGCGAAACAATACTCCAGTCGTCCCAAGGTGCTTGCAGAAAATATGTATCAGGGAGTATGGTATGTGCCCGGTGGGGGAAGTTATCAGGCCCGGATAATAGAGGATGCCGGAGGAAAATATCCATGGAGCACAGATAAAAGTACCGGTTCCCTGAGTTTGAGTTTTGAAGAAGTGCTTCATAAAGGAAGCGATGCCGATATATGGCTACTCAAACTTTATGGCAAGACTCTCACCCGAGAGGAACTGATCGGTATGGATTCACGTTATGCCTATTTCAAGGCTGTTGACAGAGGGGGAGTCTATTATGCCGATACACAGACCACTCCCCTCTTTGAAGAATTTCCATATCATCCGGAACGGCTTCTACAGGACTACATTCTCATTTTCCATCCGGAAACCGAAGGTCAACTTCGATATTTCATGCCCATGGGAAAATAAACATATATCGAAATCATGCGATTTATTCTGATCTTCATATTGATGCTTCTGATGGTTTTCGCTTCAATGCTTTACGGAACTGTGGATATACCTCCCGCAGATGTCCTTAAAGTATTGACGGGTTCAGATAGTGTGGATCAGGTATACAGAATAATCGTACTTGAATCCCGTCTTCCGATGGCATTTACCGCTCTTTTTGCCGGAGCGTCCCTGTCGGTGGCTGGATTAATGCTTCAGACCACTTTTCAGAATCCATTGGCAGGGCCGTCTATTCTCGGTGTGAGTTCCGGTGCCTCTCTTGGAGTCGCAGTCGTAATGCTTTCCGGAGGGACTTTAGTCGCAGTGCCAGGAGTATTGCAATATATTTCCACTATAGTCGGAGCCATTATAGGTGCGGGAATTGTCATCTTCTTTCTTCTGTTGTTTTCTTCGGTATTACGAGGCGCGGCACATCTCCTCATTGCGGGAATCATGATAGGTTATATAGCATCATCTGTCATCTCACTACTTAATTATTTTGCTCCGGCTGAAGGTGTAAAGTCGTATGTAGTATGGGGATTAGGTAGTTTCGGAGGTGTCAGCGTACGTGAACTGCCTGTAGTACTTGTATCTTCAGGAATTCTTTTGCTGTTATCATTAATGTTTGCAAAACCTCTCAATGCACTTCTTCTCGGAGAGCGTTATGCAGCCAATATGGGATACTCTGTACGTCGTCTACGTACTCTCCTCCTTAGTGTGGCAGGACTACTCACAGCTGTCATAACTGCATTTTGCGGTCCTATAGGATTTATAGGACTGGCTGTGCCGCATATCGCCAGAATGATTTTTAAGACATCAAACCATATCATTCTGATTCCAGCGACGATACTTTGCGGAGGGACTCTGGCATTAATGTGCAGTGTGCTTACAGTGATCCCTGCGACAACCGGAGTGATGCCGATAAATGCAGTGACCCCTTTCGCTGGCGTCCCTGTTATACTGTATATACTGGTAAATCGACGCAAAATCCGATATTTCAATTAGTATGATGACAGACCAACCAGCCGTAAAAATCTCTGATCTTACCGTGGGCTACAATGGTAACATAGTAGCTTCAGGTTTGAGTTTTACATTATCTGCCGGGTCCATCACAGCTCTGATTGGAGCCAACGGAATCGGAAAGTCTACTATATTGAAGACTATCACAGGAGAATTACCTCCATTAAAAGGGGAAGTGGAATTGAATGGAAAGCTTCTCTGTACTTATACCCGTAAGGAACTTTCACATATATTCTCAATAGTCACCACGGACCCTGTATTTGCCGGAGGACTTACTGTAAGAGAATTGGTGCAACTTGGTCGGCATCCCCATACAGGTGTTTTCGGAAGATTGAGTCGACATGACAAAGAAATTGCAGAGATAGCCATGGATCGGGTCGGGATTGCGCATAAGAGCAGTAATTATGTTGCCGAACTATCGGATGGAGAACGGCAGAAAGCAATGATTGCCAAAGCACTTGCACAGGATACCCCACTAATATTTCTTGACGAGCCATTTTCTTTTCTCGACGTTTCAGCACGTATCGAAATTCTATCGCTCTTAAGGATGTTTGCGCGTAGCGGCAAAACAATATTGTTCTCCTCTCATGATGTGAGCCAGGCATTGCGTATGGCGTCTGGAATATTACTTTTCACATCTGACCGGAAGATAATCAGTGGCACTCCGGAGGAACTGATAAAACAGGGAAGCCTTGATAATTTGTTTAAAAATGACAAAATAGTTTTTTCTCCAAGTCAGAATGATTTTGTGGAGAACATTTTTGTTAAAGCATAGCTTTATGGTATAAAGTGCTTATTTAATAATAATGATCTAATAGAATGAATAGTAGAGATAAATTGTCAACAAGCTTTATGCTTTCACAGCCCGGTGGTCCTGAGAGACGACCTTCTGATTACTTTTATGTAGGTGTGATGACAGATTTGGTCCGGACTATGAATAAAGCGGGAGCGGCAAAATGGCTACATCCGGATGTTGTCAGTAAACTTGCGTTGTGTCTTACAGGTTACTATCAGGATGTGATCGCCGACGCCGGAATATGGCACGCCTTCATTGACCAGCATAGACGATTGTATGAAGGTCGGACGCTTCCGTTTTTTCCAACAGATGAGAATTATATCGATTATGAAATCAATCCAGAGGATGTCCGCTTTCTAATATGGTATTTTATCGCCATGAGCGATGCCGATAAACGTGACATCTATCCGTTGGACCCGAGAATTGAGGGTCTCGCGGAGAGTTGTTATGAATTGTTGGATCATCGTTATGATGATGCCCCCATACCGGAGCATTATCAGATGGCGCATGAATTGGAAATGAATAATCCTGAGGATTTAGAGTCCTTATATGGATTGGGATCATGGCTTTTTCTCCATTGTTACCTAATGACACCGGCATTTGCGCTTTCCTTGCACAATCTTCTATTGGATCCTGAATTGGATGGTGATGATTTGGAGGCGATCGGAGAAAAACTTGACCAAGCCATGAAGGAGGATACAATTGGACCTCTGGCCTATCACATGAATGAGTGGCTCCATCTCATTGTCGATCACCGACTGCCGCCTGTCAGAGAAAAGGAAAAGACTGTTGAAGAGCTTCATCCGTACTATGTTAAAGTAATGGATCATACAGATGGACGTAACATCGTCTTTTTTAAGACATATCAGGAGATGAATGATTTCTTTATTGATATACTTGGTTGGGAAAAAGGAGAGAAACATCTGTCAGCTCTGGAAAAGTCAGGATGGTTTGCCATAATGGTTCATCCTGAGAAAGGAATGCTTGTGGCTTCCGATGTAGCCCGGAGCATTGCCGCTCCCTTCAACACTTATTATGATCCGGAAGTTGCCAGGTCACAGGCATTCCAGTTACTTACGGAGAGAGGGCGTTGTCCGTCGGATCTTCTGCTTGAAACACTGCGTCAGGGATGGCTCCCAGATGCACGTTTCCCGCAAACGGACGATACCGCTCTTGTAGCGGAAAATTCCGACTTCATCGCACGTTGTTATCTCCAGATGTATTATCGTGGGGATTGAACGGTAAAGAAGAAAACGGATTTTTAAATCACCTCTAATATTTATATCAGCAATGAAAACAGACACGAATAAGGAGTTTGAGGAGGCAACAGCCGTTTGCCGTGATATCTTTGAAAAGAAACTATATGACTATGGGACTTCATGGCGTATTATGAGACCTGAAAGTCTTACAGATCAAATTTATATCAAGGCCATGCGCATACGTTCCATACAGGAGAAAGGAAAGGCGTGTGTAGACGAAGGCGTGGAATCCGAATTTGTCGGAATAGTCAACTACGCAGTTATCGGGCTTATCCAGTTGCGACTGGGATGCGGAGAACCAATTCCAGCCAATGATGCATTGCAACTCTACGACGCTGAAATATCCAAAGCGATGGGGCTTATGATGGCGAAGAATCATGACTACGACGAAGCATGGCGTCACATGCGTGTGGCAAGCATCACGGACATAATACTACAGAAATTGCTCCGCACGCGGGAAATAGAGGATCATGATGGACAAACCAGAATATCAGAGGGCGTGGATGCCAATTATCTGGATATGATAAATTATGCGATATTCGCCTTGATTCATTTGAAACATAAATGAATTTTATCAAGTTATGTCAAGTATAAAGACACGAACCCGTATTAAAGATCTGATAACATGGATCTGCCGGTTAATCACAGGAGGTGTATTCCTTTTTTCCGGTTTTGTGAAAGCCATCGATCCATGGGGGACAATCTATAAGTTCAACGACTATCTGGCAGTGTTCGGCTGGGACATAGGTGAAGGTCTTGTGTTTGCTGGCGTTACGATGCTCTGTATGTTTGAGTTTCTTACCGGAGCATTTCTTGTCACTGGTTCATTCCGAAAAGCAGCTCCTGTAATGGCAACATTGATGATGGTGGTCATGACTCCGTTGACTCTTTGGATTGCGATTTACGATCCGGTCCCGGATTGCGGATGTTTCGGAGATGCACTTGTGATATCGAACTGGGCCACATTCTGGAAAAACGTAGGAATTTGCGGTGCAGTCGTATGGCTTTTAATTCATAACAGAAGAACCCACTGGCTTATAACTCCTTCCCTGCAATGGTTGGGATTCGTAGCCGATGTGGCATTTGTCGGCGTCGTTGGTGCCATAGGATATTTCTATCAACCGCTTATAGATTATCGTCCGTATAAAATAGGTCTTCCATTGATAAATCTGACCGATGAGGCGCATGAGCCTCAATTCAGTTTCATATATGAAAAAGATGGTATAAGCAAGGAGTTTGGTCTGGATGACGAACTACCGGACGAATCTGAAGGATGGAGATTCGTGGAACGTAAAGAATTACCGGCAAAAGGTCCTTTGTCCCAGAAGAGCGGAGATGGACGTAATCTCGTTGTAACAGATATGGATGACAACGACATCACATCCCAGGTCGTGGAACAAAGCGGAGCACAGTTTTTACTTCTTATGCCGGATATTTCAGAAGTTAGTCCGGCTTCGTCCTATCAAATAAATTCGATGCAGGGTTTTGCGCAGGAACATGGGATAGGATTCGCTGCAATAGTATCTGGTTCTTCCGAGGAAATCAGTCGGTGGAAAGACCTTTCCCTCGCTCGTTATCCGATATATACTTCTGAGGACACCACTATAAAGGAGATTGCCAGAGGAAACCCTGCAGTAGTGTATCTTGAAGATGGAACGGTCGTATGGAAAAGTACTCTCAGATCTCTTCCCTACGATGATTTTCTGTCTCAGAAAATAGTTGAGGACCCCCGACAATATGCTTTCGATAATTCAAGCATTCTCCGTAATATAGTTCTGATATATATATCAGTGATAGCTGTTGTCATTCTTTTGTCTTTTTCACCTAAAGTTAAGGATATGTTTACTCTTAGCTCCATACGTTTCAAAAAGATTAATCCAGATGACAGCAATCAGAAACTGAAATGAAGACTGACACGTAGGCCTGAACGGTCAATATATGGCCGGTTCCGGTAAGTGAGTCTCCATACATAGTCAACTCTAAGCACAGAGGCAATGTTGTCTATCCCTGCGCTTGCCTCCATATATGGAGTGGCCGACATTAATCCTACATTGGCATCAGATGGAAACCGATACAGACTTTTGTTCAATGTAGGATTATTGTGTGAGGAAAGATGACCCATAAATCCACGAAATGTCAATACTTCACGAAGTTTCAATTTCTTTATTCCAGGTAGACGATTGAATAATATACCGTTGCCGAAATAACTCAGATCAACGGATCCATATTGATCCATCGCGAACTCCATTGGATTGAGCAAGGCGTATGATTCCGGTTGTATTGTATAGCTGAGGTTGGCATTTTGCCATAAAAGAGCGGGATAATAGACTGGATTCCATAATTTCCCGTATTTAACTACAGCATCAAGATACCCGAATGAAGAAAACCAGAATCGTTTCTGAAAAGAAAATTCTGTCTTATTGAGTGTGAATGCTGCTCCTAAAAGGCCTCTTGGTCCAAACTCATGTGTTATCTGGAACACTGGAGCGTCAAGATTTAGCGGAGCGCGGTTTGACGCACTTTGCACAAATTTTTCTCCCGGGGCATACCGGATAGTCAGAAAAAATACCGATTGACTATATTTTCTGGCCAATGAACCGTCATTTCGTTCGAAAGGTACCCATTTGGTAGATTCCTGTCTTTCAAAACGAAAACCAGCCTGAAGCGACAGATTAAATGGAAATTCCCGGATATAGGTTAGTCTGGCCAGAGTACGGTAAGTTATAAGAAAACTGCCCTTACGTTTGATAGACAGAAAGATGTTATCCGGATTAGTGAACAGATAGTGCTCGCCTATCCTGTCTGTGTCATATTGATATTCGGCTCTCAGAAGATGCATCGGAAATTCTCTTGAATGATATTTTTTACGTACAAACGACCAATCCACTTCTGCCTGATATTTCAATTTCCTATCCCTTAAGCCATACGCCACATATCCCCGTCCGAACAACCAGGGACATAGATTGGCCGTAGTCATTCCTCCGATACGGAAACGGACACCTTCCGCTTTGTTGGTGCTGACAAGAGTATTGACAGGACCGAAATCGAATTTTGATCTGTTTCCCGTCTTGATATATCCGTTGACAAGAATTGACAGAATTTTCTCTCCCCAGTAGAATACAGGAAGTTTGCGCAACTTCAATATCAGACTGCCCATTTCCCTTTCGCTTTGTGGCATTTCGGTCATCCGTCTCTGACTCCAGAACATTTCGTCACGTTCTTCCGCCTCATCAAGTATAAAACGATTGCCTGTCTCATTATAAAACTTTGATAAACGGGTATGGGGAATGTGGGAATGATTTGTATAGTAAGTCTGACGACGGGCGTATACGCCTTGAGTGCCAGGAAGAAGCTGAAATTCAACTGTTATATCGTCTGATACAGGATGACGGTTGCCAATGTCATCCCGTCTGAAGGTCTGGTCTATGTATAGATTTTTTACAAAGTTTAGATTCACAGCTTTAGGCACACGCATCTTGATCCGTCGCACAAAATAAGTGGAATCTCCCTGTTCTACCCATATTTTCCCGTTGAATCCCATCGATTCCGGATTATGAGGCACAAATGAAAGTTCCAGAAGTCGCTTCCCTCCGTCGGAGACCGTGTCCAGAAAATATTTGTAATAATTCGCTCCGATTACTGACAATGGGCTGACAAAACGATTCTGCAGAATCGTAATGTCATTGCCGAAAATGCTTATTTCCCGAAATGTGTCTTCAAGTGCTGCCTGAATGTTAGCCTGATTGAATGATTTGTCTATACCTGCAGTGAATTGTCCTGTCACAATCTCTTTTCCTTTGTGGTCTCCGTTGCTGAACAGACGCGTGGATGTTTTCTCTTTCACACTGATTTTAAGCACAGGGCCGTCTGCGTATGGCACAGTGTCTATGTAGTCACGTATAAAAGGCATTTTACGTGCGGACCAGCTTCCGGAATCCGGCACATGGAAGTCTGAAAGACCGACAACCATTTTTTCGTATATGTCATAACTGTAATAATCCGAATCGCGTGGATCATGCAAGGGATATGATTTACGTATTTTCTCCATAAGCTCCACAGCCGGATTATTCTTTTTTGAATACTTGCGTCGACGAGGATCGACAGTCACTTCGACAAGAGTCACAGACGCCGGGGTCAAGAGGATTCGAAGCGACAAGGCACTGTCGGGATGTATATCCACCGCTCTTCTCTTGTATCCCATTGAGCTTATTATCAGTCTGTTTATCGGATGTTGTGAACGGAAACGAAATGTACCGTCTTCCGAACTCAGACATCCCCCATCCGATCCTTCGACATATATATTTACTAACGGAAGACGTTCACCTGTGACCGAGTCCATAACAAGACCTCTGACCTCTCTGGGCATTTCCTGTCCATGGACTGCAGTGTAACCTGTCGTTATCAGTAGCACGCAGGCAAAAAAAATCCGGAACCACCGGTAATATCCGGGCTTGTCAGTGTGCATTAAAATTCGTATTTTTGCATCGTGGTTCATGCTTGAACTGCATTATATAATAACGTGGGCTTCGGCTCAAAATTACACTTACCTTTGAAAGAGAGAGAACATAAGTATCTTGTTGTCGATAATTCGTGGAGAGATTTGCAGATATCCCAGATTGAAATTTATCAGGGATATCTTTGTAGGGATCCTCGTGCTACTATCCGTGTCCGAATCTATGGCGACAAGGGCTTCATTACGGTGAAAGGAATAACCATCGGTGATACTCGCGATGAATTCGAATATTCAATCCCATACGAAGATGCATCTGCAATGTTGAAAATGTGTCGTGGTAATGTGATACATAAAATCCGTCATATTGTTCCTTTCGGAGGACTTACATGGGAAGTTGATGAATTTTTAGGTTCTCTTTCTCATCTTTGTATCGCTGAAGTTGAACTTCCAGAGGGTATGGAGAAATGGACTGAACCTCCGTTCGTCGGCTGTGATGTCACTGGAGATAAACGTTATTACAATTCAAATCTTTTCGGCTTGAACAATGGTCTCGATCAATAATCTGACTGTAGAATTTTCTGTACGTCCGATTTTTTCGGATGTAAGTTTCGTAGTCAACAAAAATGATAAAATCGCTCTGACCGGTAAGAATGGTGCCGGAAAATCCACTCTATTGAAGATAATTGCAGGACTCCAACAACCCACTTCAGGCAGTGTTTCCATGTCAGATGGATTGTCTGTAGGTTATCTTCCCCAGCAAATGCAATTGGCAGACGAAACTTCAATAATCAGCGAGGTTAAAAAAGCGTTTGATCAACGGTTGGACCGACAGGCGGAACTTGAAACCGTAACAGCTGCACTTGCAGAACGCAATGATTACGATAGCGATATATACAGAGGTCTGATTGATCGCCTGGAGTTTCTCAACGAACGTATTGCCATGGAAAATGCCGGCAATATGGAGGCTGAAATAGAACGTACGCTTCTCGGACTTGGTTTTCTTCGCGAAGACTTTTCAAGATCCACGAGTGAGTTTTCCGGAGGATGGCGCATGCGCATCGAACTGGCCAAGATCCTTCTGCGCCGTCCAGATGTTCTCCTTCTTGACGAACCCACGAATCATCTTGACATTGAGTCGATTCAATGGCTTGAACAGTTTCTTTCGCAGAAAGCACGTGCCGTAATACTTGTCAGTCATGACAGGGCTTTTATTGACAACGTATGTAAACGCACCATTGAGATTTCCTGTAGTAAAATATATGATTACAAGGTAAACTATTCACAGTTTGTCGAACTTCGCAAGGAACGGGTCGAGCAGCAGATGAGAGCGTTTGAGAATCAACGCAAACAGATTGCTGATATCAAGGATTTCATTGAACGTTTCCGCTATAAACCTACTAAAGCCGTGCAGGTTCAAAGCCGGATCAAACAACTTGAAAAGATTGTTCCCATTGAGGTGGATGAAGTCGACACTTCACGTCTGCGTCTTAAGTTCCCTCCGGCACCTCGTAGTGGTGATTTTCCGCTTGTCTTGCAGGATGTAGGGAAAGCATACGGCTCACATCAGGTGTTTTCCCATGCCGAATTTACAGTAAAACGTGGGGAGAAAGTGGCTTTTGTAGGAAAAAATGGTGAAGGGAAATCCACCTTGGTGAAATGCATCATGGGACAGATCCCTTTTACCGGAACACTGAAAATAGGCCATAATGTAAGAATCGGTTATTTCGCCCAGAACCAAGCACAGCTTCTGGATGGAGAGATGACTGTATTTGACACCATCGATCATGTGGCCACAGGAGATATGCGTACCAAAGTCCGGGATATTCTTGGTGCATTCATGTTTGGTGGGGAAGCTTCCGACAAAAAAGTGAAAGTACTGTCCGGAGGAGAGAAAACACGTCTGGCAATGATCCGTCTTCTTCTTGAACCGGTCAATCTTCTTATTCTTGACGAGCCCACCAACCATCTTGATATGAAAACAAAGGACATCCTTAAAGATGCTCTTCGGGATTTTGACGGGACTGTCATAGTGGTGAGTCATGACCGCGATTTTCTTGATGGACTGGTGGAGAAAGTATATGAGTTCGGAAACGGTAAAGTGCGTGAGAATCTCGGAGGTATATATGACTTCCTCAGGAGTAGGAATATGACCGAACTGCATGAGCTTGAGCTTTCCAAGTCGCCGCAGCACTCTTCTGATGCGAGTCCAGTGGTGACTCCTTCGAATGAGACTGTGCCCCAGACATCACGCAAACTGACATACGCAGAACAACGGGAGCGGGAAAAGACATTGCGGAGGCTTCGTAAGAAAGTGGAGGAGGCGGAAGCGATTGTATCTGAATTGGAACGGGCACAAGCTGAAACGGAAGCCCTTATCAGTGCAGGTGACACGTCGATGGAAATTATCTCTCGTTATGAGACAGATCAGAAACGCCTTGAAAATGCAATGTCTGTATGGGAACTCGCCCAAGCCGAACTCGACAATTATACAGAATAATTTAATCTTATATTTTCAAATATTGATATTTTATGAATCAACCATATAACAATCAGGAAATGAAACTACCTAAAAAAATCATCTCGCTTGCCGCGGTCACACCAATGCTGGCATTCGCTGCCGGGGGACATGGAGTCGAGAAAGCAAATCTTGACGTCAATACAAGTCCAGGCACAGATTTCTATCAATATGCATGTGGAGGATGGATGAAAGCAAATCCCCTACCGGCCGAATATGCCCGTTTCGGGACTTTCGACCAATTGCGTGAAAATGCCAGAGAACAGTTGAAAGATCTTATCCTGAATCTTGCATCCCATCCGGATGCGAAGATTAAAGGAACCAATGCTCAGAAAGTAAGTGATCTTTATACCATGGCAATGGACAGCACACGCCTCAATAAGGAGGGGGCTGCACCTCTGCGTCCGATTCTCGATTATATCGAGAAAGCAGACACCAAAGATCTTGCAAGACTTCTTACAGACGAGTACCTCCTTTTTGACAATCCGTTTTTCGGATCCGGTGTCGGAACAGATTCAAAAGATTCCAACTCAAACGTGATGCATGTCGGGGAGGGAGGACTTGGTCTTGGGGATAGAGACTACTATCTTGAGACAAACGAGACAAACAACAAGATCATGAAGGCGTACGAAAAGTATATAAAGACCGTCATGTCCCTTGCCGGAAAATCATCCGAAGATGCCGATCGCATCTGGAACACGCTCATAAAGACAGAGCGTCGTATGGCTGAGGCCAAGATGACACGAGAGGAACGCCGTAATCCTCAGGCACGTTACAATGTATATGATATTCCTAAGTTACAGCGTGAGTTCCCATTTATTGACTGGAATGCATATTTCAGCAATCTCGGCACTCCAGATCTCAAGAAAATAATTGTCTCCTCCCCGAAATTCATGAAGGCGATGGGTGAGATTCTACCTTCTCTGACAGAACGCGAAATCAAAGACCTCATGATAGTGGACGCTGTTACAGAAGCGACATCACTTCTGTCCGATGATTTCTACGATGCATCATTCGAACTCTATGACCGTGTCATGAGCGGGAAAGAACAGCAGGAACCTCGTTGGAAGCGTGCCATGTCAATTCCGAATTCAATGCTCGGGGAGGCTGTCGGTGAGCTTTATGTTGCCAAATATTTTCCGGAAGAGAGCAAACAATATATGAAAAGTCTGGTGGAAAACCTGCGCATTGCTCTCGGAAAACATATTGATAATCTTACCTGGATGAGCGATGCCACGAAAGCGAAAGCACACGAGAAACTTGCTGGATTTACTGTCAAGATCGGCTATCCCGACAAATGGAAAGACTATTCCGGTATCAGTGTCGATCCCTCTCTTTCCTTTATGGAAAATGTACGTCGGGCGTCTCTCTGGTATCAGAAGGATAATCTTGATAAACTTAACAAGCCTGTTGATCGCGATGAATGGCACATGACACCCCAGACTGTCAACGCATATTATAATCCTACTACAAATGAGATATGCTTCCCTGCCGGAATACTTCAGGCTCCATACTTTGACCCAAAAACTGATGATGCCTGCAATTATGGTGCCATCGGAGTAGTTATCGGGCATGAAATGACCCACGGATTTGATGATTCAGGCCGCCAGTACGACACTGATGGAAATCTCAATGACTGGTGGCAGCCGGAAGATACCGAAAAATTCAAGAAACTTGCAGACCAACTTGCAGCACAGTTTGATGCAGTTGAAGTGGCACCCGGTGTGCATGCCAACGGTCGTTTCACTCTCGGTGAGAACATTGCCGATCAAGGCGGCCTTCGTGTGGCCCTTACAGCCTATCTTGATGCCATCAATGGGAAAGGGACTGACATCGACGGACTCTCACCACTACAGAGATTTTATCTTGCGTATGCCAACGTATGGGCGGCCAATATTCGCGATGAGGAGATACTTTCACGTACCAAAACCGACCCACATTCGTTAGGTAAAAATCGTGTAAACGTTTCCCTACGCAATATCGCACCTTTCTTTGAAGCATTTGGCATCACAGAGGGTCAGCCGATGTTCCGACCCGAGTCTGAACGTGTTGTGATCTGGTAATAAGGATCTGAAAAGCAGCTTATTTGAATTTGGCAGTCAGACTATCTCGGTAGTCTGACTGTTATTTTTCTATAAATATTCCACATACTATATGAAAGGTCATTAAAAAAACCTCTCCATAATAATGGAGAGGTTTCGTAGCGGGACCGAGAATTGAACTCGGGACCTCCGGGTTATGAATCCGACGCTCTAACCGACTGAGCTATCCCGCCAAAATATTGTCTGCATTGGAGTTGGGCAACGCCCTTTCCCCTTTGCGAGTGCAAAGTTACTATCTTTATGCGAATCGGCCAAATTTTTCCGATACAAATTTATCACGCATATTCAAATTCTCCTAATTCTGACTTGATTGTCAATCCACGTCGCGGATCTGCCTCCACTCGGCCTACCACACGGGCATCCACACCGAAACTTCTGGATATTTCAATCACTCGATCTGCTTTTTCCGGTTTAAGATATATTTCAAACCGATGTCCCATATTGAATACTGAGTACATCTCTCTGGGATCAGATCCACTCTCGCGCTGGATAAGCCGGAATAGTGGCGGAACAGAAAAAAGATTATCCTTTATCACACGCAATCCATCACCTAAGAAATGCAGAATCTTTGTCTGAGCCCCTCCGGAACAATGAATCATGCCGTCGATCTCTCCTCGCACCTCACGCAGCACAGCAGCTATCACAGGGGCATAAGTGCGTGTCGGGGACAATACAAGTTTTCCGGCATCAAGAGGAGAATCATCCACAAAATCAGTGAGTTTGCATGAACCGGAATATTTCAGATCGTCAGGTACTGCCGGGTCGCATGTCTCTGGATAACGATCAAGTAAAAGTTTTGAAAATACATCATGTCTGGCAGACGTAAGGCCATTGCTACCCATTCCACCATTATATTCAGTTTCATATACAGCTTGTCCGAAAGATGCCAATCCAACAATTACGTCACCTGCCTGAATATTCCCATTGTCGATCACTTCATCGCGTCTCATACGACAAGTGACTGTGCTGTCCACAATAATCGTGCGTACCAGATCACCGACGTCGGCTGTCTCGCCTCCAGTGGAAACGATGTTTACCCCATGTTGTCTGAGCTCATCGATAAGTTCCTGGGTCCCTTCTATTATGGCTGATATGACTTCGCCGGGCACAAGGAGCTTGTTGCGTCCGATGGTGGAGGAAAGCAGTATATTGTCAGTGGCACCACAGCAAAGCAGATCATCGATATTCATAATCAGCGAGTCCTGGGCAATCCCTTTCCAGACAGACATATCGCTTGTTTCACGCCAATAAGCGTATGCGAGGCTTGATTTTGTGCCGGCACCGTCGGCATGCATTATAATGCAATGCTCTTCAGATCCGGTGAGCACATCAGGTATGATTTTACAGAAAGCTTTAGGAAAAAGTCCCTTGTCAAGTTTTCTTATGGCGTTATGCACGTCTTCCTTGGAGGAAGAGACTCCGCGCATCATATATCGGTTGTGGTTCATAAATGATATATATTTCCCATAACAACGGGATGTGAAATACAGATGCAAAGTTAACTGAAATTCGTCAAACGGCAAAGACTATGATTCCTATCCAATAATAGATAACTCATCAAATAAAAAAACGTCCGCTTTAGCGGACGCACCAAAATCTCAAATATATGCTATGAAAAAGTGACTCCTACAGGATTCAAACCTGTAACCTTCTGATCCGTAGTCAGATGCTC
>CANEHE010000001.1 GCA_947427285.1 uncultured Porphyromonadaceae bacterium | reverse complement strand
AACAGCCCAGGCGGCAGACCTGAGCTTCGGGATCGCCGACTTCTCGCAGCTTCCGGCAGACGAGTTTCCGGTTCCGGGTTACAGCTACATCGAGATGAACTATCTGCTTGTGGCCCCGACAGAGGGTGAGACAGCAAATCTCATCGACGCGACATACACGATCAGCGGCAAGACAGGCGCGTCGACAGTGAACACACTCAACCTCGCGTCGACACCGGTGCGCCAGAACTACCGGACTAACATCTACGGCTCGCTTCTGACCACACAGAACAATTTCAACGTTGAGATCAACCCGGCTTTCGAAGGCACACTTGTTCAGGCCATAGAACCGGAAGTGAATGAAGCAGGCAATTATGAACTGGCATCGCCCAATAATCTACAGTGGCTTTACACACAAGTAAATAATGATGATGACTTTTCAGGCAAAACACTGGAGCTCTCCTCCGACATAGACATGACAGGCATAGCCTGGACTTCGCTTGGTACAGCCAACAAACCTTTCTCCGGAAGCATAAACGGAAACGGTCATACTATCTCCGGACTCTCAGACCCTCTGATATATCAATATAAAGTGAGCGATTCAGAAAACTCTACAAAAATAGAAAATCTGAAGATTGTGTCTGACAATGCCAGAGGGGCCGCCTTGATCGCTGTAATATCGACTGGCGCAGGTAAAGAAATGATAATAGATAACGTTGAGATCAGCGGTACGGTCAACGGTATCTACGGAGGAAATGCCCATTATTATATGGGTGGAATCGTGGCGACATTATCGTTAGGCAATATGCCTCTTACTATTTCAAATTGTAAAAACCACGCCATGATCAGTTCTGATAACAGCAATTCCCAAGTAGGAGGACTGATCGGACATATCAGCAGCAACGTCACTTTAGAAAAGTGTATGAATGATGGTGAACTGAGAGGAGCGACCGTTGGAGGAATAGTAGCAGAGATATCATCTACCGGTTTGATCCATACAATAAATAATTGCTCCAATTCAGGTAATATCTATGGAAATTCCAGAGTCGGAGGGATTGTGGCAAATATAAACGGCACCATAGATATTGACGGATGCTCCAACAGCGGCACTCTTACAGCTACGCCCGCAGGCCAGTATCCTTCTATAGAAATAGGAGGTATTATTGCCGATTGGTGGCAGTCCACAACTGGTTACAATACAGAAAATTCAATTTCTCAAATCTGACTAATACCGGAAAAATCATAGTTAATGATCCGGAAAACAAATGCGGTTCAATCTATGTGGGTGGGATTGCCGGTAATTTCTCAACCATGAGAAAAAGCAACATGAATATAATCCTAAGTCGCTTTACCAACAACGGTCCAATCACTATCAATAGGAGTAAGACTTCAGACTATATCCGCATAGGTTGTCTTGTCGGAAATCTGAGTATCACCAATAGTTATAATTTGGCTCTGAACTTCAACGATTGCACAGTAGGAACCGACTCACAGGTGACATTTTCAAATGACATCAACATTACGCCGTATGCGGTATATGGAAATAAGTTAGTAGGCCAATACGCTTCAATGGTAAAAATAAATAATCTGACCAACTCCACTTCTTACTCACCGCATTATACCGAGTGACATTTCTAAGGTTTACAAACCTTGTTTAATCAAAAGAGGAGGTAAACACTATCCCGGTGTTTATCTCCTTTTTTCATAAATGTGCCTTTTTTATTATGCATGACAATTGCCATCGACAATGATATTAGAAGCTGTTTTAGTGATAAGAAGTGATTTAAAAATGATTATTAAACAAGCTTTAAAAAAAACGTCTTCCCCAAAAGGAAGACGCATGAAGAGAATCACTAATGACAATGAAATGTCATCATATATCTTTTTTGAGTTTCAATACCTGCCCTACTCTTATCTTGTCGGTCTGTTTCATTCCGTTTAGTTTACGGAGAGTAGTGGCGGACATACCGTATGAACGGGCGATAGAGGCAACTGTGTCACCAGATTTGACAGTATAACTGGAAGCCACATTGTCAGCACTCTGATACGGATTTGTCTCTGACTTGGCCAGATCACGCTTAGGTGCGAAATTACGAGGCTTGGTATATGTGCTTTTGCTGAATCTATAGGTATCCGTATGGACTGTCTTGTTTGCAAAATCAAATATGGCAGACGGATTGATGGCATACCCCATGTATCGGGTCTCAAAATGGAGGTGAGGGCCAGTGCTGCGTCCCGTGCTTCCTCCAAGTCCGATAGGCTGACCGGCTTTGACCACCTGATCCGGCTTTACCAGAATTTTATTGAGATGTCCGTATACAGTCTCAAGCTGATTAGGATGGCGCAGAATTATATAATTACCATATCCCTTAGCCTCATAGCTTGTGAGACGGACTTTGCCGCTGTATGCCGCATATATCGTGTCATTGCTTCGTATACCGAGATCAATACCCTTGTGCATCCGACCGAATTTCGCACGATAGCCATAGTTTGAGGTAACTCTTATCGAGGAGTGCCCTACAGGCATGGCCGCACCGGCCACATTGAGCGTATAACTGTTAGGGACATCTGCCTCACGGAATGGATTCACCCGTTTGCTGTTCCATCCTTCCGTGTAAATGTCAGGTTCTGGCTCAATGTCGTCGATAAGGTCGATGAAAGAATTTTTTTCCACCAGACGGATCTGGTCGGAAGTTTTTGCCTGATTGGCAAGAAGACGACGATGTGCGTCTGAATGGGAAGATTTCTTTGTAGTCTGTGCGCCGACCGAAGTAATGCCGATAAATGCAGCCACGGCAAGCGTAATTATCTTATTAAAAGTCATCACTATCTTTTTTTGTTGAGAAGAGAGCGAAAGTCTTCAGCTATTATGGTTGAAAAATCTATAAATTTCAATTGTCAAGTTCATCCGGACCGTAGTAATAATCCACATCTGCGGGCAACCAGTCGAAAATCTCATCCGGACGGAAGAATCTGTCAACCTCCGTTTTTGCATTTTCTACCGTATCGCTGGCATGCACGATATTAGCTTGCCCGCTCATACAGAAGTCTCCGCGAAGCGTGCCTGGAGCAGCGTTGCGGCCATTGGTCACGCCAGTCATCTCCCGGAACACTCTCACAGCTTCCACGCCACGGATAGCCATAACAACTACAGGACTTGCTGTCATGGATTTGACTATGGAAGGAAAGAAAGGTTTATCTACAAGATGAGCATAATGTTCACGAAGAATCTTTTCGTCCAACTGCATCATCTTCATACCGGATATCACAAGACCTTTACGCTGGATTCTGGATATGATTTCACCAATGAGGCATCGCTCCACGGCGGAAGGTTTAAGTATGGCAAGAGTAATTTCCATTACTGCTTTGTTCTTTCAATGTTTAATACTTTTTAAGGTTTGGCCGAAGCCACTTTCCAAAGTTACGTATTAGAATCGATTATTCCTAATTTTGGACCAAGAAATTTAGTAAAATTATGTTAAACAGAACTCACCCCACATCCTACTATACAGATCATCAGATATTTAACATCGTTATACCAACTCAAATCCCGGGAATATTTTTTGCACATAGCAAGAAAGTATGTGCAAAGCACTGTCAAAGCCATTTGTTAATTTTTATTAATGGATTGCTAACAATTATATCATCAACATATTAGCCACACTATATTTATACGTGCAAAAAACACAACTTGACTACCATCTCTCGATCGCGTGAACTTTGGCATACAAAAATTTGTACCCAAATATATGTAAGACGGTGCCGACCCTGAAGTCTGGAGACCGTCATAACCCACAAATATTCCTTATGCTGACACCAATACTTCTGCAATCAGTAACCTCCGGCACCAAAGGTCTTCCCACAGTGGAGATCGCACGGAACGAGAGTACATACACCATCGCCACCTGGATAATGGATCTGGTCTACCGAATCCTGGATTTCTTAGGGCTAGAGCATCACCAGACTCTATTTCTCTGGATATATGCCGCAGTAGTGTTTTTAATCGCATTGGGAATAGGATACGTGGTGAAGTGGATAACCATCGGCATAGTGAATCTCTTGGGGAAAAAACTTAAAGGTGATTTCTATCAGAATCTGACCCAGAACCATTTCTTTCCAAAAGTCGCACGAATAATTCCGGCCATAGTTTTTCTTATCTTCATCCAATTCACTTTTGCCTCCACACACACTGATCTCGGGAAATGGCTTACACGCATTACCTGGATATATATAGTGTTTATAATGGCGAAGTCTGTCAATACTTTCGTCGACGTAATGTGGCTGCATTTCGACTCGCGCGAAAACAAAAGACGACTTCCGCTAAAAGGTCTCGTACAATTGGTAAAAGGGATCATCTGGATTATCGTGACAATAATCTCAGTAGCCATTATAGTCGACAAATCACCTGCAACCCTCCTGGCTGGTCTGGGTGCGTTTGCCGCTGTCCTGATGCTTGTGTTCAAAGACAGCATTCTGGGCGTGGTAGCCGGAGTGCAATTGTCGGAAAATGACTCCCTTCACGTAGGAGACTGGATCAAAGTACATGGCACAGATGCCAACGGCACTGTGACAGAAGTCTCCCTGACCGCAGTAAAAATCCAAAATTGGGACAAGACAATCACAACCGTGCCTCCATACACATTGGTAAGCGGATCCTTCACCAACTATCGCTCCATGCAGATAAGCAATACCCGAAGAATAGACCGCTCGTATATGATTGATGCAGACAGTGTGGTGCCCACGGATGACGGTATGCTGGCGGAATATGCCAGAATACCTTTGCTCAAAGACTGGATCGAGAAAAAGATCGATCAACGCAGAAACGGGAAGGAATGCAATGTAAACAATCCCGAGGGTCTTGCCGACGGATCATTAGATACCAATCTCGGGGTTTTCCGGGCATATCTTAAATTATATCTCGACTCACATCCCCATATATCGCATGTGGCATCCGACACCTGTTTTGTCAGCACTCTGGCCCAGACAGCTACCGGCATTCCATTGCAATTGTATTGCTTCACCAACACTTCGGCATGGACCCAATACGAAGCCATACAGAGTGCGGTGTTCGAACATGTCGCCGCAATGCTGTTCCGGTTCCATCTGTATGTGTTTGAGAATCCCACAGGACGTGACACTATCATTGACGGTTACCTGAGTCCAGGCAAAAATGCAGATGTGCTTTTCGGACTGCCATATCCGATGTTTGCAAACACCGGATCGCCGGATAACCCGGCATATCCGATGCCTAAATCTTCCGCTCCGGAACCATCGGCAATGGCTCCTTCAGATGTGCCTAAAGAAATTGATATAAACAAAGAGCTTTCCGGATCCACATCGGAAACCAATGTCACGACACCGGAGGGAAAATGATTCAATCAGAGAAACGGACCTTCTTATTTTCGGAATTTCGTCTGGCCGGATTTCCCTTCACCTCAATATCTCCCATTCCGGAAGCTGATCCTGAGAAACTGCCCGTGGCGTAGCATTCCACATCTCCTGTGCCGGAAGTGTAGGCCTCGACATCAACGGCTTTCATCCGGAATGCCTTTATATCGCCTGTGCCGGAAGATTTATAGAAGGCCTTTTCCGCAGAACCGGCAACAGTTATATCTCCAGTACCTGTGGTTGTCGCGTATATTGAAGTAAGCCCTGACACAGCCGTGATATTTATGTCGCCCGTGCCGGAACTCTTCAAATCCAGGGAAGTTGCCTTAATCTGCCCCTCTATATCACCTGTACCGGAAGAGATTGCTTTCATATCTTCGGTCACAAACAGTCCGATAAAATCAATGTCACCGGTACCTGAACTTTTCACAGAAGAAAGCCGTGGCACAGAAACTGTAAGAGTCATTTCCACGTCACGGAGATTTGCTTTCTTTGGATTTGATATCGTGAGCACTCCATTGATAACTTTCACTTCAAGATATTGGAAATAGTTCGAAGGAGCGGACAGTACCACGTTCTGATTTTCCGATTGAGAGATCTTCACATCTACCATGGTTTCAGCATCAATCGAAGTGAACGGAGCCAATACGAATGTACGCTCTGTGATAGTGGAAGACGGATTGACCGAGTTATAGACCCATTGGCTGTTGCCGACACAGGACACACACCCGATAAGCGGGAGACATGCCATTACGGATGCCACACGCCGTAAGATAAACATTGATTGTTGTTTCATAATTTTGTTTTCATTAGAAAAAGGGTGTCGGATATCGCTGTAGATTCTCCGACACCCTTTATACGGGAATTATTGCGATATGTTACATTTATGAATGTAACTCAATTTTATTATCCAAGAGGTTCAAGTTTCACGGTGAAGTGACGCATAAGCTCTGTCTCCCATACGATCTTCACGCCACGTGTGATTTCATGACGACGGTCGTACACGTTTTTAAGCGCAGCTGCGATCACATCCATGTGATTGTTGGTGTAAGTGCGACGGCAGATGCAGAGACGCAAGAAGTCATTTCCGCCGAAACGGTTCTCACGGGTCACAGGGTCACGGTCGGCAAGTATATATCCGATTTCACAGCCACGCACACCGGCTTCGCGATAAAGCTCCACGGTAAGTGTCTGGGCCGGGAACTCCTCTTTCGGAATGCGGTCGAGCACCTTGTCGGCATCGATAAACACTGCGTGACCACCTACGGGCCGCTGATACGGAATACCATATTCGTCAAGTTTCTTGGCAAGGTATTCAACCTGCTTGATACGGGTCTCAAGCATATCGAACTCTGTGTTCTCGTCAAGACCTACAGCCAGAGCGGCCATGTCACGACCGTTCATACCGCCGTATGTAAGGAAGCCTTCGAAAGGAATACAGTATTTCTTTGCGCCTTCATACCAGTCCTCCCAACGTGTAGCGATGAAACCACCCATGTTGACAAGACCATCCTTCTTGGCCGACATTGTCATGCCATCGGCAAGAGCAAACATCTCGCGGCAAATCTCCTTGATTGTCTTGTCGGCATAACCCTCCTCACGGGTCTTGATGAAATATGCATTCTCGGCAAAACGTGCGGAGTCGAATATCACACGTTTGTTATATTTGTCAGCGATCTTACGCACCTCGGCGAGATTGGCCATGCTCACCGGCTGACCACCGGCTGTATTGTTGGTGATGGTGACAATAATGAACGGGATTTTGTCGGCATTCTCAGCAAGACAAGCCTCCAGTTTCTTAGGGTCAACATTCCCCTTGAACGGCACCTCAAGCTGAGTGTTCTTAGCCTCGTCCACTGTGCAATCGACAGCAAATGCCTTACGGCTTTCGATATGGCCCTTGGTGGTATCGAAGTGTGAGTTACCAGGGACAATATCACCAGGTTTCACAAGATGCGAGAAAAGCACATTCTCGGCCGCACGACCCTGATGTGTAGGGATAACATAGTCGAAACCGGTGATTCTGGTTATAGTGTCCTTGAGTTCGAAGAAAGAACGCGCCCCGGCATAAGCCTCGTCACCTGTCATCATGGCTGCCCACTGGCGGTCGCTCATCGCGCCCGTACCCGAATCGGTGATGCAGTCTATGTAGACCTGATCCGATTTAAGCATAAAAACATTGTAGTTAGCCTCTTTGAGCCACTGCTCACGCTCTTCACGCGTGCTTTTGCGAATCGGCTCAACCATTTTGATTTTCCAGGATTCTGAAAACGGAAGTTCCATGATATTGTATTTCGATTAAAAATTGGATTTTCATTTGACGTAGGCCTGACAGCCCCATCATTTTTGCGCCACAAAGATAATGAATACCAATATCAATACAAAGTTTTTATAAAGAAAAAATTCAGAATTTATAAATTATGAATCTTATTCCGTATCGATTTGTATAACTATCCGTTATTTTATTTCAGCAACATTCCACTCCGTAGATATTTTCATCCTACGGCAAATTCCAGATTTTTCAAACTATAATTTTCTCAGAAAACGAAGTGCATATTAATAACTTATTTTTTTATCCGCATATCACCGTCTCTATGGGAATCGGACGATTTACGTCTCGGATTTGCTGGGAACCACCCCTTCCGGACTCTTTCCACCTGTTCGTCGATCTCCTTTATGCTCCAGAAACAGCTGAAAGCACCAACACCAAGAAGTGCAGACCACACAACATCGGAAACAGCGATACAACAACCTAACAAAACTATTCCAGCTACCAAAAACCACCATCGACACTTGCGACCGAAATAATACTCTCCCTTGATAACCAACGGATGGAACAATCCTATTATCAGGAAAGCACACAGACCTACCATTACCCCGGCCAGACGATATTCTATCAAAAATTCTGTCATATCAATATATTTTTACTCCACAAAGATAGAGCAATTATTTTCTTCACAAAGTTCGCATTATTTTTGAACACAGCGAAATAATTCAACTTTTTTTACTACTTTTGTAAAATACAAACTAAAAACACAGGATTATGAACAACAAAAACATGGAATATGAATATTCCGGATGGACAATCAACGGCTTCGCCATGATCTTTTTCACTTTCGTGCTAATACCGGCTTTAATAGCCCTGTGCATAATAGCGGGAGGTGAAGACAATCTATGGATCTCTGTAGGTCTTAACATTCCCCTCTTCATAATATTGATCCTCGGAATGGTAGGTTATTTCGTACAGGAACCAAATGAAGCACGTGTGATGATCTTCTTCGGCAAATACAAAGGCACTTGCCGGAAAGTGGGATATTTCTGGGTAAATCCATTCATGACACGCCGCAAACTATCGCTGCGCATACGTAATATGGATATAGATCCTATCAAAGTCAATGATAAGATAGGCAACCCGGTGCTCATAGGTATGGTGCTTGTGTGGAAAATCAAAGACACTTATCGCGTGATCTTCGATCTTGATTCGCAATCGCTTGGTGCCACATCCGGCACAGTGAACAACGTCGCGCTTGAGAAATTTGTCCGCATCCAGAGTGATGCAGCTCTCAGAGAAGTCACCGGACATTTCGCTTATGATCAAACCGGAGGCGATACTGATGAAATGACACTCCGCGACGGCAGCGAACACATCAACGAACTGCTTGAACGTAAAATCAACGAACGTCTGGCAATGGCTGGAATGGAAGTGGTCGAGGCACGTATCAACTATCTGGCGTACGCTCCGGAGATAGCAGCCGTGATGCTCAGACGCCAACAGGCTTCGGCCATCATCTCCGCACGTGAAAAAATCGTAGAGGGTGCCGTAAGCATGGTAGACATGGCTCTGTCGCAGATTGAGACAAAAGGAATTGTCAGACTCGATGAGGCAAGAAAAGCAGAAATGGTAAGCAACCTGTTGGTAGTATTGTGCTCTGACGAACCAGCCACACCTGTGCTCAACGCCAATTCCTGACCTTTCTACATAATCCCCGCTTAACATCTCCCCCACGGCAAAATATATGAACTGTTTGTCGGGGGAGATGTTTTTTTATTAATTTTGCATCCCGATATAAATAACCCTCCAAAATATTTCGGTTCATGCAGAATAGCAAAACAAAAATCCCGGAAGAAATAGAGAAAAAAAATATCAATTGGCAACTGTTTTCCTCTTTCTTTAAGATCGGGGCATTCACATTCGGGGGAGGATGGGCAATGATTTCCATCATCGAACGTGAGATTGTCGACCGTCATCATTGGATAGAACGAAATGACTTTCTCGACTTGCTTGCAGTTGCCCAGTCTCTTCCCGGAATTCTGGCAGTGAACATAGCCACAGCTGTCGGCGACAAACTCCGTGGCGTGCGTGGGAGTGCCATTGCTTCTATCGGCACTATTCTCCCCTCTTTCCTGATAATTCTGGCTATTGCAATTTTTCTGACTCCGGATGTCATCAAAGAAAATAAGGTGATCTCAAGCATATTCATGGGTATTCGTCCAACTGTGACCGCCTTGATAGTCGCACCGGTGCTCACTTCAGCCAAGGCGGCCAAACTTTCACTAAAGACTGTATGGATTCCGCTTGTAGTGGCTCTCATGATATCACTGAATATAGGGGTAATCAGCAATCCTATTCTATACATCTTCCTCGGAGCTGCCGGAGGATATCTATATTTCCTTTACACACATCGAAATCTAAAACACAGACAATGAATTTCTACCTCAAACTAATCTGGGCTTATCTAAAAATAGGTATCTTCGGTTTCGGAGGAGGTTACGCCATGCTGTCGCTGGTAGAGAAATCCGTAGTCGGACCCGGATGGATTTCCGAACAGATGTTCACTGACATTGTGGCGATCTCACAGATGACTCCGGGGCCTATCGGAATAAATTCAGCCACATATATAGGATATGTGGCACCCCATAGCGTAGATCCGACCCTTTCCTCCCCGGCATGGGGAATTCTCGGATCCGTACTCGCCACTCTCGCCGTGATACTTCCATCGTTTTTTCTGGTACTGTACGCCTCTCATTTCATACGTCGCCATCAGGAGAGCGGAATCATCAAGGCCATATTCTCGGGGCTGCGTCCCGTAGTGGTCGGTCTTATCGCATCAGCCGCAATAATGCTAATGAACGCACCGAACTTCAATCCCAATGGCATTGATTGGCAACTTGCTGTAAATATCAGTATATGTGTCGCTTCGTTCTGCCTTGTGTATTTTCCCATTCCCTGGCGCGGCAAAAAAATAAAACTTCATCCCATCATTGTAATTGTAATGGCTGGCATTGCCGGTTTCCTGATATATGGACTCTGATACGATAACTGATTATCAATCCACACTTGACTGGCTGTACCGTCAACTACCGATGTTTTCCCGTGTAGGTGCAGCCGCATATAAGCCCGGACTTGAAACTTCTTTACGTCTGGACGAACATTTCGGACATCCCCACCGTAAATTCAAGAGCATTCATATCGCTGGGACTAATGGCAAAGGGTCATGTTCTCATCTGACGGCTTCCATATTACAGGCAGCCGGATACCGCACCGGGCTTTACACATCACCTCATCTTGTGGACTTCCGTGAACGAATACGCGTCAACGGAGAAATGATTCCAAAAGAGGCGGTGGTTAATTTCATCAGACGCTTCCGTGAATCCGGCTATGACGGGAAACCCTCGTTCTTCGAACTTACGATGATGATGGCATTCGACTGGTTCGCATATTCCGAAGTCGATGTGGCAGTCATAGAAGTCGGGATGGGCGGACGGCTTGATTCCACCAACATAATTACTCCGGATGCGTGTGCCATCACAAACATTTCCTTCGACCATACGCAGTTTCTCGGGAAGACTCTTCCTGAAATCGCTAAAGAAAAAGCCGGCATAATAAAATTCGGGATTCCCGTAGTGATCGGGGAAGCCGATGGAGAAGTGAAACGGGTATTCATCGATAAGGCCCACGAATGTGAGGCCCCCATACATTTCGCACAGGAAGAAAATCACATCAAGAGTATTTCAGAATATCCTGACGGTTTACATTGTAAGAGTGATACAGAAGGCAACTTTATAAGCCCTCTTGTAGGAGACTATCAACGAAAAAACATCGCTACTGTAATGTGTGTCCTCTCCATGTTGCGTAAGCAAGGTTTCAGAATACCGGCAACTGCAGTGAGACAAGGATTTGCCGATGTAGTCAAGACAACCGGATTGCGGGGCCGCTGGGAGAAACTGTCCGAAAGCCCTCTGGCAATATGTGATACCGGGCACAATCAGGCCGGACTGTCATATAATTTCAACAGACTTAAACGGCTTATGGATGCCAGGCCAGGAGGGAGACTACGTATGGTGGTCGGATTTGTGGCCGACAAAGACATTGACAATATCATCCGGCTTTTCCCTCAGGATGCTGAATACTATCTTACAAACGCAGACATTCCGCGGGCACTTCCCGTGGAAAGACTTGCTGAAATCTGTGGTGCATCCGGGATCAAGGGCCGGATCTTTCCCAATGTTGCCGATGCATGGAGAGCTGCCAGTCAAGAGGCGGCAGCGAATGATATAATCTATGTAGGAGGCTCCACTTTTGTAGTGGCCGATCTGCTACGCGATATATGAATTTTCAATACGTCGGAATTTAACCATCCTCTAAATTTGGCAGACAAATAAATAAGGAGTAACTTTGCAACCCCTCTCCACTGATGAGCCGCCCCTTTCGCGGTACTTCAAAACATACCTTAGAATATCAAATCAACTCAACCACCATGAATTCTAAAATCGCCCTCTGCCACAATCAAGTGGTGCAGTTCTTAGGAAAAGAGCCTTCGGAATTCCGCAAGGCTGACATCATTCGCTTTGTCAAGGAAAACGGAATCAGGATGGTCAACTTTATGTACCCGGCCGACGACAACCGTCTGAAAACGCTCAACTTTGTGATCAACTCAGAGGAGTATCTCGATTCCATCCTCACATACGGTGAGCGTGTCGACGGTTCAAGTCTGTTTCCCTTCATTGAGGCCGGCAACAGCGATCTGTATGTGATCCCGCGTTATTCCACAGCGTTTGTAGATCCGTTCGCTGAAATCCCGACTCTCACAATGCTCGCGTCTTTCTTCGACAAAGAGGGCACTCCGCTCCAGTCAAGTCCGGAACAGACTCTACGCAAAGCATGCAAAGCTTTCCGCGACGTGACCGGATATGATTTCTACGCCATGGGAGAACTGGAATATTATGTCATCTCCGACGATTCAGGGCTTTTCCCTGCATCAGATCAGAAAGGCTACCATGAGTCCGCCCCCTATGCCAAATTCAACGACTTCCGTGCCGAATGCATGGCTCTCATCGCACAGGCAGGTGGCCAGATCAAATATGGACACAATGAAGTAGGCAACTTCACAATCGACGGAAAGATTTTCGAACAGAATGAAATCGAGTTCCTCCCGATTCCTGCCATGCAGGCGGCAGACAATCTCATGATCGCAAAATGGATCATCCGCACTTTGGCCATGAAAAAGGGATATGATGTCACTTTCGCTCCAAAAATCACTGCAGGAAAGGCCGGAAGCGGACTTCACATCCATTTCAAAGTTATGGATGGAGATCGCAACATGATGACTGAAAATGGGAAACTCAGCGACGTGGCAAAAAAGGCAATCGCCGGAATACTGACATACGCTCCCGCCATAACCGCGATGGGCAACAAAGTTCCGACCAGCTATTTCCGCCTCGTGCCCCATCAGGAAGCCCCCACATCGGTATGCTGGGGCGACCGTAACCGTTCGGTACTTGTACGCGTACCACTGGGATGGACAGGAGAAAACGACATGTGCTCGCAAGCCAATCCCCTTGAAGCCGACGCCATCTCGGAAGCCCCCCAGAAGCAGACTGTGGAACTGCGCAGTGCCGATGGATCGGCCGACGTATATCAGCTGATCTCCGGCATGGTGGTAGGTGCCCGCATCGGGTTTGAGATGGAAGACTCCCTGAAACGCGCCGAGGATATGTATGTGAGTGTGAATATCCACAACGAAGAAAACCGTGCCAAACTTGAATCACTTGAATCCCTGCCTGACAGCTGTGTGTCGTCCGCAGACGCACTTGAGAAGCATCGGGAGGCTTTCGAACGCTACGATGTATTCTCTCCGCAGATGATAGACGGCATCATTCGCAAACTACGTGCATTTGACGATGCCAGTCTCCGCAAGGAACTTGAAAACGACCGCGAAGGGATGCTTGAGTTGGTAAGAAAATTCTGGCACTGCGGTTAAAATCATACAAACCAACGATTACCTCTTGACAGCAGTCCTCACCGCAACAGAGCATTGACTCAATTGCATGGGATGACTGCTGTCATTTTTCCGACAATAGTATGACATCAGAAGACAGAATCCGTTATGCCCGTACAATCTCTATTCCTGAAATAGGAATCGAAGGGCAAAAGCGGCTTCTGGAAGCCAGGATACTTATCATAGGTTGTGGAGCTCTTGGCAATGTAGCCGCGACCTATCTTGCCGCATCCGGAGTGGGCGAAATCGCCATCGCTGATTTCGATACAATTGATATCAGCAACCTCCAGCGACAGATCATGTATACTACTTCCGACGCAGGAAAGCCGAAATGCGCCACTCTGGCCCGACGTCTGCGTGATCTTAACCCTAAGATATCTATAGTTGAGATTCCCCATATAGTACGGCAACAAGACGCTTCTATCCTTTTTCCCACATTCGATTTTATAATAGACGGAAGCGACAATCCCGCTACAAAATTCATCACATCCCGAGAGGCATTCAAAGCAATGAAACCTTGCTGTATCGGTGGAGTCTCCGAATTCAAGGGACAGGCAACGACATTTGTTCCATGCTCCATACCATATCATGAGATCTTCACTGAAGCGGGAATGGAAGGGGCATTTCCCTGTTCCATAACAGGTATACTTGGTACTGTACCGGGCATAATAGGTGCCATTCAGGCAACTGAAGCCATAAAATATATCACACAGACCGGAGAGCTTCTGACAGACAGACTTCTGACGTTCAATCTCGCAGACATGAAATTCCAGGTCCTCCGGTTCTGAAAACCAACCGTCCCACTAACCTTTACATTCCCGCACTTGTTGTAGAGAAAAAGACATTCCACTATCCACGTCTCCAACTTACAGATGACAGACCGAACCGAAAGACAGATCAGACACATAGGTATTTTCAACGACAGCTACCCCCCTATCCTTGACGGGGTGACACTAACCGTAGAGAATTATGTGCGATGGCTCGGGGCGATGGGTAAGAATCCATGTGTGGTGACACCATGGAATCCCCTCAAAGTGGATTGTGGCTACGATGTATTGCGCTACTTCTCCCTTCCGATCTTCTCTCGGCGTCCTTACAGATATGGTTATCCACGTCTGGATCCGTTCATCTGGCGAAAACTCAACAGGACACCTTTTCGGCTTGTACACTCCCACTGTCCTTTCTCATCGGGCAGACTGGCTGTTTATGTCAAGAAAAGACATCGGGTACCTCTGATCGGAACTTTCCATTCCAAATATCGTACCGACCTCCTGCACTCATTTCCCCGGGCACCGTGGTTCGTGGATATAATTATGAATCGTATCATCGATTTTTTCAATTCATGCGACGAGGTATGGATTCCCCAGGCATCGGTAGAGCCGACAGTGCGTGAATATGGCTACAAAGGTCCGCTGACAGTAGTAGACAACGGTATCGATTTCGCAGATATACCTGACTCTGATATAGCAAGAGTGAAAAAACAGGCGAGAACTAAACTCGGAATCGCCGACAGCACCTTGACTCTACTCTTTGTAGGACAACATATCTGGGAAAAAGGAATCGGAATTATTGCTGACACTCTCCCACGCCTGATGCCCGACATTGATTTCCGGATCGACTTTATAGGCACCGGATATGCTGCCCAGGACCTTCGTAAAATTGTGAAACGACTCGGAGTTTCCGACCGTACTCAATTCCACGGCACGGTGGCAGACCGGGAAGCACTGAAAACTTTTTATGCCGCTGCCGATCTGTTTCTTTTTCCATCACTCTACGACAACGCCCCGCTTGTCGTGAGAGAAGCAGCTGCAATGGGGACTCCCGCCATAATTCCGGAAGGATCAACAGCTTCAGAAATAATTCGAAACCCGCAGAACGGTTTCCTCACAGGTCCCACTTCAGAGGAATATGCCACCCTCATACGCAGTCTGGCTGCCAATCGACAAATTATCCGTGCTGCCGGACACCGCGCCAAACAGACTATTGTCCGCAGTTGGGAAGATGTAGTGGCCGAAGTAGCCGACCGATATGAATCTCTCCTACGCCGAACACATAATCTCTGAGAACCATGACCCAACCACAAGCATCCGGTCCTGTACATCCATCCCGGACTCCCGAAATATCAAAAAAAACATTTGCAACATGGAAGATTCTTCTTCCTGTCGCAATCGGACTGACTGTAGTGGTCCTTATGTTCATCCATGATGCAAGAAAAGAAGACCTGTTGGATATCTGGCGTTCAATACAGATCACGCCACGCACAATTTTGTTCATCTTTGTGGCTTTTCTGTGCATGTTCGGACGTGACTTTGGGCTGACATGGCGGTTCCGTGCGCTCACCGACCGGCAACTCTCCTGGCCAAAAGCATGGAAAGTGGATATGCTTTGCGAATTTACATCGTGTGTCACCCCCTCGGCGGTAGGGGGCAGTTCGCTCGGTATGGTTTTCCTATGGAGTCAGGGAATAAGTTTCGGGCGTGCGACCACATTGATGATGACCACTTTATTTCTCGATGAACTGTTTTTCGTGATCTCATGTCCTTTGGTCGCGCTTTTCACACCCGCTTCAGAACTTTTTGCCTCTGGTGCGACATCATTTTCTCATGGAATAAAACTTACTTTCTGGGTTATATACGGAGCACTTTTCCTCTGGACCCTTGTACTGTTTCTCGGTATTATCGTAAGGCCGTTATGGATTCGGTCAGTACTGGTAAAAATATGCTCCATCAAATTTCTCCGACGTTTCCGGAATCAGGCCACCTCACTTGGCGACAGCATGGTATCCACTTCAACAGAACTGCGCAGCAAGCCTTTCCGCTTCTGGGTAGAAGTATTTATGGGCACGGCTCTGTCCTGGACATCGCGTTACCTTGTAGTAAATGCTCTTTTTCTTGCTTTTATCCCTCAGGACGATCCTTATGCATGGACGATTCTTGCCAGACAGCTTGTGATATGGGTCGTGCTCATGGTATCACCCACACCAGGAGGATCAGGACTCAGTGAATGGCTTTTTTCGGAATATTACGGAGACTTGGTCTCAACGGCAGGATTGGCCTTGATATTAGCCGTATTCTGGCGCATCATATCCTATTATTTATATCTTGCAATAGGGGCTGCAATAGTCCCTGCATGGCTAAAAAACGCACTCGATAAAATAAAAGAAACACAAAAAGATTCCCCACTCCCCTCTCAAGAATCAAACTGACATAATATATGAAACCATCATTTATCGCCATCATACCGGCCCGCTATGCCTCTTCGAGATTTCCGGGCAAACCTCTTGCAAAAATCGGTGAAACCGAGATGATTGTCCGCGTGGCACGACAGGTCAGTAAAGCTGTGGACAACGTGATAGTGGCCACTGACGACGAACGTATCCGTGAATGTGTGGAGCATAACGGCTTCCGGTGTGTGATGACCTCTGCCGATCATCGAAGCGGCACCGACCGTATAGCCGAAGCGTATCGCAAAACTGGTTCCGATGCGGATGTGGTAATAAATGTACAGGGAGATGAACCTTTCATACGACCTGAGCAGATTGAAAGTCTAAAAAAGATATTCCTTTCACGTCCAGATGCGCGAATCGCTACTCTGGTAAGGCCTTTCGACCCATCCAAGGGATTTGAAGCATTGTTCGATCCAAATCTTGTAAAGGTAATTTTCTCAGACAACATGCAGGCACTTTATTTCTCACGGAGCATAATACCCTACATCCGCGGAAAGGAATGGAAAGAATGGCTTGACTCGGCCAGATTCCACAGCCATATCGGTATATATGCCTATCGGGCCGATGAACTCCAGAGAATCACGCAGCTTCCGCAGTCATCTCTGGAAATAGCTGAAAGTCTTGAACAACTCCGTTGGCTGCAGGCAGGTATTCCGATAGAGGTGGCCACCAGCAACTATCCTACTATAGGCATAGACACTCCAGAAGACCTTGCCGAAGCCGAAAGGCTTCTCAATGAAGCAACTCAATGAAATGGCGGGAAAGGGATTCCTTTACCTCATCCATTGGCAATGTATTTCCGATCTCGGCTGCAATTGAAGTCACTCCTTTGTCAATAAAACCGCAGGGATTGATCGCATTAAAATAACTTAGATCGGTGTTCACATTGAGAGCCAGACCATGCATAGTGGTAAACCGACGGCACTTCACCCCTATCGCACATATCTTCCGCTCACGCTGAGTATCTTTCCCTACCCATACTCCAGTAGCACCATCCACACGCTCCCCTTTTATCCCATAGACACCAAGCGTACGTATTACCGTCTCCTCCAGAAGGGTCACATAATCTTTCACACCAAGCCCATGACGGGACAAGTCTATTATCGGATAAACCACAAGTTGGCCGGGCCCATGAAATGTGATGTCTCCTCCTCGCTCTATCCTTACTAAATCAATACCACGTCTGGCCAATTCTTCTTCGGAAAGAAGCATATTGTCGGCACATCCGTGAAAACCGAGAGTATATACGGGATGATGCTCAACCAGAAGAAGCCGTTCCTCCGCATCCGTCAGTTCCCTCGATGCGATAAGCTCCTCCTGCAATCTCTTCTGGAAGTCCCATACCTCGCGGTAAGGCTTCAACTCCAAATCAGTTACAGTCAACATCTGAAAAACATTCCGATTAATGCACATGGCGTTCCGCATGATAACTGGAGCGCACCATCGGGGCACTCTCCACATGCCTGAATCCCTTTGAACGAGCAATCTCTCCATACTCTGCAAACTGCTCAGGAATTACATATTCCTGAAGCGGATAATGATTCTTTGTAGGTTGCAGATATTGACCGATGGTCATAACTTCACAGCCGACTTCACGAAGATCGTCCATTGTCTGGATAATCTCTTCCCTTGTCTCTCCCAACCCAAGCATGATCCCCGATTTAGATCTCACACCAAGTTCGGATATATGCCGGATCACCTCCAGCGAACAATCGTATGTCGCTCTGGAGCGTACCGAAGGAGTAAGCCTTCGAACCGTCTCCATATTATGGGATATAATATCCGGCCCCTCTGCCGCCACCTGTTCGATAAGTTCCTTACGGCCTTGAAAATCCGGGATAAGTACCTCCATGGAGGTCTGCGGACAGGCTTGTCTGAGCGAACGGATCATTTCAGACCAGTGTCCCGCGCCCAGATCAGGAAGATCATCCCGGTCTACCGATGTGATCACCACATGTTTCAGACCAAGTTCACTGACAGAGCGCACAATGTCGTCAATCTCCTTTCGGTCCAGGGGTAACGGACGACCCGTAGCCACATTGCAGAACCGGCAACCACGCGTACAGATATTTCCTCCTATCATAAAAGTAGCGGTACCGTTACCCCAACACTCGGCACGATTCGGACAAAGTCCGGAAGAACAGATCGTATGTAAATGTTTCTCATTGAGAAGACCGACCACTTGAGAAGTCTTGAACCCTCTCGGAAGTTTTATTTTAAGCCATTCCGGCTTACGTCGGAAATCCGCCTTTGGTGAAAGTTGATCTTGCATGGAAGTTTTATTCTTTTAGAGGCTGTTAAAAAATGACTGTTAAACAGATAGTACAACCTGATCCAGGCATATAATTTAATCAAAAAACAGCCGCGCTACAAGAAGTAACTTCGGCTGTTTTTGTGTTGCCTTGGAAGGACTCGAACCCTCACAAACGGAACCAGAATCCGGTGTGCTACCATTACACCACAAGGCAGTCTACAAATTTCGCAAATGGCCTGTCGTCCACTTGACTTTGTGTCTATCTTTTTGACGGTGCAAAGTTAGACATTATTTCCAAATTGACCAAATTTTTCTTTGTGTTTTTTTAGAATCCCAAAAATTATAAGAAATGAAGAGGGAAAACCTCCCGAAGAAGTCTTCCCTCTTTCTTTTACGATTTCTGACAAATCGCGTTGAGATATTTTATTGTTATCGAAGACCGATCTTAAGAACATCCATCCCTTCCGGAGTCACAGCCACGACTACAACCATTCCTGAAGGCAATACAGATGTATCAATAGCACACGCACTGGCTTGATGACATATAAGTCTTCCGTCAATATCATAGATCCTCACCTCCATGGTGTTGTCTGCAAAGAAGATCATGCCATTCTTAAATTCTATCGTCCCGGCTGAAGCATAGATTGTCTCGACTCCTACCGATTCTCTTTTCTCAATCTTGAATGAATTTATTGTCAGCTTGCCTATCTTGGAAGGAACAATCGCAAACGTCTTCTTCCCCGGCTCAATGGCAATTTCAGCTGGAGTATCAGACTCCATGACAGCCATACTTTGTGAAGAGTTCAGATCGAATGTATGTACAACGGCATTCTCCCCCTGAGGAGTTGATACAGATGTCAGATTCATCAACGATTCAAATTTGCCTGCATTACCGGTCATCAGCTTCCACTCCATATCTCCATCGGAAGCAAGAGCCTCTACAGTCACCTCATATAGGGTATTTGCCTCTATCTGGATAAACGGCGAGAGCAGACAGTCGTTTTCGGGATCTCCCCATAACTTGGACCAGGAAGCGGATCCTGAGGTCTCATCTACTTCCCATTTATACCAGTTGTCATTTTCATTGATAAACTTCCAATCATTGAAATCCGATACCGAATATGGAACCGGAAGAGCCGGACCTATATAACAGCTTGCCGAAGGAACTTCCTCCTCGCTGGAACCGTTGACATTGCTGACTTCGACGGTATATGTATATTCACCACCCTCGGTAAGTGTGGAATCTATATAACTTTCAGCTTTCCCAGGTGTGTGTTCAGCAGACGCAGGCAATGTCACCACGTCTGTGCCGTCACGTGAAATCTTTATTGACAACTGCATGTCAGGATCAAGTTGTTGTCCCGCATTATCAATAGTTGGATTAGTCCATTCGATACGAGCCTGTATTTTATCTGATCCTTCTACTTCCGATACTTTCAGTTCAGTGGCAATACCCGGAAGAAGAGCCTGTTCCGAAAGAGAGATCCTATTCAGTTTCACATTCGGATAAGCCGACGATTCCGTACGACCTACATGATGCACCGCAAGAACATATTCTCCATCCGAAGGAATCGCCAACACCACACTTTTTGTCTGATAGCTGTAATTCTGCTCATTGTTTATCTCCAGACACTTTACAAACATTCCGGGAAGGTTGCGACGTGAAGAGGCAAATCCAAGTTCATAACTGTTGAAACGTGCGTCTATGTTCACTTCCATACGATAATACCCTTTTTCAAGGTTTATATACGGAGTGGCCAGCCAGTCATCAGCCTCACCCGTACCGGTCTGTGTCGACTGGAAATCAGTGGAGTATATCCCTTTTACCACCGACCATGTATGAGAATCGGCATTTGCGTCGAATATGGTAAACTTGGCCATATCCTCTTCAGAAGCGGACGACGTAGAGAAATCAAACGGGAAGGCAGCTGTAGGATGTCCCACAAAACCGGCTGATACAATTACAGGCTCGCTGTCTATAGCTCCATTTGCATTGTAAGCCAGAACATAATAGGAATATACCCCTGACTGCGGCACCAGATCTGTGAATGATCCCTCCGAACCGGCTGCATACTGTGTAAATTCCTTGTGCATTACTCCATTACGGTATAACTCGACTTTTGTCAAGGCATCTATTTGATTGCCGCTCTGGTCAACACTCGAATTGGTCCATGAAAGTTGTACAGAAAGACCGTCTTCAGCGTCAGGAACAACCTTCAGATCTGTAATCAGTGCAGGCACAGGTTTGTCTGCCTTGACTTTCATATAATGTACACGGTATCCCATGTATGAACCGGAGGCAGCCTTGACATGGTATCCTATATAATATACACCCGGCACATCTACCGTAAAACCAATAGTATATGGCTCTTCAAACGAAGCAGCATCAGCTACAGCATGGATAGTCCGGAAAGTTTCCGTATTTTTATTATCGCTGCCTATGGCAATATCCATTGTCCCATAGACGGTACACGTTGTATTGAGCATATATGTGCCAGCTTCCGGGAAAGAGATGGCCGGAGAGATCAGCCAGTTGTCCTCACACTTACCTTGCGCTTCAAACTCTGCGACATTTATATAAGAATTATGTTTCCACGGAGAAGTCACACCTGCCAAAGGTCCTGAGACAGATGTCCAGTCCGCAGCAAATGCATCAGCATCGGAAAAATCAAACTCGTAAGGCAGTATTTTTTCATTCTGTCCCGGATCTACGGGTGTTCCACCTCCATTGCCGGAAATCGAGAATCCAGTAACAGAGAAATCATACATATCCGGATCAGAGAAACAATGTATTCCGAAATAATAATTTCCGGAAACCGTCGGAGTAAAGGTCATTGTCTGCTTCTCAAAATCCGAAGAATGCTGATAATTCTCATTGCGCATGAGAATGGTTCCATTCTTGAGATCGACAGGTTCAGACGAAGTCGCAGCACATATCTCAAATTTCTCAGTCTCTGTGTTGCCTCGTGTCTTGGTCCACAACGATACAGTATATTGTGTGCCGGCATTGAGAGCGATTGCCGGTGAGATAAGCCAGCAATCAGCCGCATAACTTGAATCATATTTATGAGCAACAGCACCGGTGGTTCCTGGAGTCGAACAGTCGGCGTTACCGTCAAATTCAAAACCTTTAGATCTCCGATCGCCATTGTTGACTCTGGTCCACTCCGAATCAACTACATAATTGATGCCGAGATCGGACGAATACGGTACGCTTTTCTGAGCGGATACACAGGGAGCGGCAGACGCCACTATTACCGTGAGAAGCGTAGTGAGTAACGTTTGTTTCATAAAATTATAAATTATAGACAGAGCGGGAAAGTATACCGACATTCATCGGATATTTCCCGCTCTGAGATTAAAATTATTATTTCACCATTATGGTCTTTGTCGTAATATTACCGTCTGTGGAAACCTGGACAATATAGAATCCTGTCGACAACGAGAAGAATCCTCTGCCATCCACATTACCACTGGCAACACATACGCCAGCAGCAGTATAGATGGAAACTTCCGAACCTTCCGCATTAATCTCCACGCCACCGTCGATAGTGCGTACAGATACGCCTTCTTCCAAATCAACTACAGATACTCCACTGTCGCCTTTTTCAAATTTGACTTTAAGTTTGGTATATATGCCAGGCATATCAAACTTCGTGGATTGTATTTCCCCCTCATCATTGAGAGAATAAGATTTGAATACATATCCATCATCAGGAGTGGCAGTTATGGTAAGTGGCTCGTATTTCGGCACACGAGAGCCATGTCTGTAAGTATTCCCCTTTTCATCGCTCACTGTGAAGGAACCGTATGAAGCGGGAAGGATGTCGAGATAAGCATACTTGGCACCACCGTTTGAACCCACCTGATTAGGTGTCCACTGACGGTCTTCCGCGATGCTGGAGTCGGCACGTGTGGCTTCATTGGCTACTTTGTCTCCAGCCTGATAGACAAGGAGATTGTAACTGAGCTTCGAATCCTCGTCGCTACCGTCATCTACTCTGACAGGAAGTTTATAGTAGATATCGTTGAGCTCATCCGGATTCAGTCCATTGCCAGTTATGCTTATGCGCTGGAGCCCCTTTAGTGCACTGAGATCCAACAATTTTATGGCATTGTTGCCGACATATACGGATTTAAGTCCTGTATTAGCAGAAAGATCAATGACCGTAAGTTCGTTATCATCAAGAATAAGATCAACGAGATTCTGATTAGCCGCAAGATCGATCGATGTCAGTTTGTTCCGTCCAAGATTCAGATCCTGTAGATTGACATTTTTTGAAACATCAATACTTGTCATTTTATTTCCATTGAGATTCAGCCAACGAAGATACGTAGCCTTTGTAAGATCAATGGATGTAAGATTCTGATTCTTAAGATTCACATACTGCAGCATCGGCTGATTTGTGAGGTCGATAGAAGAAATCATGTCGATTCCGTCACCTCCGCCGAATCCGTCACTATACGCCTCAAGATAAAGAAGATTCTTATTGGCGGAGAGATCGATGTTCTTAAGATTTGTGAAACTCAGGTCAAGCACTTCAAGCGCGGTATTCTGGCTGAGATCGATTGTAGATATCGGATTCCAGTATGCATTGAAAAATTTAAGATCCGGGCAATTGGTAAGGTCTACGCCAGTCACATGATTGTCCCAAAGCCCGAAATCAGCGGCAACATCACCGAAACCGGAAATGTCGATTGCAGCAATGTCACCATATACAGTTATTTTGTCGGCAGCAGCTGTTCCGTCGATACGTGTGCCTCCGATTTCAGCATATCCGGTATTATATTGACGCTGGCCGGTATAAGTCATACGTGTGCCTGTACCCCAGTCAACTTCAACAGTACCGTTGTTTTCTGCTGTGTTGACAAGGAATGTGAAATCCTGACCTTTCTTGACATCAAATGCAATAGACTGCTTTTCAGCAGTAAAGTTGACCTTGATTGTGGAATTGTCGCTGACAATAAACCAACGGGAGAAAATCTCCTTACCATCTACTGTTACACTTTTGAAACGCTTACCCTCTTCAGGATAAGGATAGATGTGGATGGGCACACCTTTGAGAGCTGTGTTTCCGACACTTTTTATAGTCTGGAAATACATGGGCTGCCACTGGCATATTATAAATTTGCCTCCGGAAGTCTGCATAACGTCCAGATCATACTCCATACTGTATGCCATCAAGGGATAAAGACGTTCAACTTTTCCAATCTTGTTCTCACCCGTATCAGTGGCATCCTGTAAGGATACTGTCAGAGGAGAATTCTGTGCAGTGCCGTCACCGGTCACATCGCAAAGCCAGTGGAGATCGGATCCGGTGGCATAAGCGACGTTGGCATGTTCGGCATTTGATCCGGCAAGCCATAGATTGGTCGAATATACTTTCTTGGATTCTGGAAGAGTCATAAGGGTATAGTTCATTGATTCCGGAGTGAACTCCTTGCAGTCCCTCATATCGATCTTTGACATACGTCCAGGCTGCTGACCATTGAAATCCACAAAAGCTATTCTTGAGTTCGATGCCGTGAATGTCTGAAGATAGTATGCATTCATCAGATTAACAAAGCTAATCTGTGTATTTGAGATATTAAGATCGGTGAGGCTCTTGAGCGGTTCGGTGTCAAGTTCTGTCATAGGATTACCACTGACATTCAGCGATTTGATACTTGTATTGTTGCCTAAATCAAGCGTTCGGATATTGTTGGCAGCACAATTGAGTAGGATCAGAGAAGGACACTGCGATATATCGATGGTCGTGAACGCGCAGGAATCAATCCAGAGTTGTTCCAGTTTAGTACACTTCGTCACATCCAGATTCTTGATCCCTTTGTTTCCATTGACAGACAGTCTTGTAAGTTCCGGATAATCACCAAGAACAAACGGTTCGTCATCTGCCGAACTCATAAGGATGTTATTACCAAGAGAAAGTGTCCTTAGAGCAGGAAGATTTACAGGATAGAAATGAGAAAGGGAACAATTCTCGATATTAATGCTTCTGAGAGAGGTATGTTTGTCTTCAGGCAAACAAATGAATATCGAGGCGAACCGCGGACAGTCATTGAGTGTGAGATACTCCAGCACACTAAGGTCACGCATATCAAGACATTCAAGGTCCGTATTGTGGCTGAGATTAAGATTCGTCAGAGTTCCTCCACAATTCTCCAGAGTCATGGTCGGAAGCACCGTAGGAGAATTCTGCAGACGATTGTAACTGAGATTCAGATTCTCAAGAGGAGTGGGCGTCATTATCTTGAACGATGTGAGTTCGTTTTTGGATAATTCCAGCTTTTTAAGCGAGGCCATCATCTCCAGAGTAGCGGAAGTAAGCCGGGCATCACTCATTGAAAATTCGGTAAGGTTGCCCTTCACCTTGATTGTAGTTCCTTCGATGGTCCCGTCAATCCATCGGTTGTAGGCCGCAGCCTTCGGATCCACGGTGTACTTCATCTCGACACCATTACCCCAATCGATAGTAATCGGCTGAGTGGCGGACATGGCATTCGGCAGAACCCTTACTTTGGTCCCGGGTTCTGCTGCCGTAGTCAGCGTCATGGTGCCCTGCGCAGAGGCTGCCAAGACACTTAGCATTAAAGCTGTAGACAGTAAAAATCTGTTCATGATTATGATTGATTAGTGAATGTGAACAAACAGAATTAATTTTACAAAGATAGTGTTTTTATCGCAATATATGCAAATGTTTTTCACGTTTTTATTTTTAATCGGGGGGGAGTTTACTAATAATCAAAAAATTAAACAATCTTATTCAATATCAATCCATGTAAAAGCAGTGTATAAAGAAACCAGAAGACCGTATACAATACAGCCTTCCGGTTAATTATATCATTCGGATAGGAGAATCAGTTCTCCTTATCTATCTCGACACGGAAAGAATCCATGAAACGCATCGTGGCAGCGATATAGTCAGTCATCACAACATCTTCGTCAACAAAAGGTACACATTCGCGATAAGCCTTCATGACAGTCTCGATGTAAGGTGAAGACTTGAGCGGACGACGGAAATCTATCCCCTGAGCCGCATTCATAAGTTCTATGGCAGCTATATATTTCAGATTGGCGATAATCTTGTGCAGTTTCGTGGCCGCATTCGCACCCATCGACACAAGGTCTTCCTGGCCGTTTGAGCTTACAATACTGTCGCAAGACGCTGGCCAAGCGTACATTTTATTCTGGCTCACCATCGAGGCAGCAGCGTACTGAGGTATCATGAAACCGGAATTGAGACCCGGATGAGCCACCAGGAATTCCGGGAGTCCACGCAGTCCGAGTATGAGCTGTGCCACACGGCGTTCGGATATGTTGCCGAGCTCATGAAGTGCAACACCCATATAGTCAAATACAAGAGCTATTGGTTCGCCATGGAAGTTACCGCCGCTCACTACAAGATCCTCGTCAGGGAAAACTGTAGGATTGTCAGTAACAGAGTTGATTTCGATGTGAAGGACTTCTGTGACATGATGCATGGCATCTTTCACTGCTCCATGAACCTGCGGAATGCAACGGAACGAATAAGGATCCTGCACATGTTCCTTTTCACGCTTGATGATTTCAGAACCTTCAAGAAGTTTGCGGAAAACTTTTCCGGTCTCAATCTGTCCGCGATGAGGACGGACCTGCTGGATGCAATCCCAGAACGGTTCGATACGTCCATCGAAAGCCTCAAGCGACATCGCACCAAAAAGATCGAAGCAGTTGACAAGGTGCCAGCCGTCGATCAAGGCCTTGATGCCGTTCGCACTCATGAACTGAGTGCCGTTGAGAAGCGCAAGACCCTCCTTGGATTTCAATTTGATCGGATTCCATCCGAAGATGTTCAGAGCCTCCTGACCCTTGATGACCTTACCTTTGTAGCAAACTTCACCCTCTCCTATGAGCGGAAGGAAAAGATTGGCAAGAGGAGCAAGGTCGCCGGAGGCACCAAGTGACCCACGGTCGTAGACCACCGGAAGGACATCGTTGTTGTAGAAGTCAAGTATGCGCTCCACTGTCTCTACCTGTACACCACTGAATCCCATGGAAAGAGCGTGCGCCTTAAGGAGAAGCATCAGTTTCACTACAGTCTTGTCGACAGGCACTCCAACCGAACATGAGTGACTTTTCACAAGATTTTCCTGAAGTGTGGAAAGCTCTTCACGTGAGATATGTTTGTTGCAGAGCGATCCAAAACCTGTCGTCACTCCGTAGATAGGCACCGTGTTTTCGTCGGTCTTGCGGTCAAGGAATTCGCGACATTTGGTTATCTTCGCACGTGCCTCGTCAGAAAGGACGAGCTTCGTATTGTCATTGAGTATGCGCTCTATCAGGTCGTAGGTAAGTTCCGACGAACCGATTGCATAAGTTTCAAGTCTATCCATATCGTTGTTGTAATTTTATACTAAGTCCTAATATCTGATTTCTAATACCCAAATCAGGGATTCTCACATACCACGCGTCCACCGAAAATAGTGGTTTTCACGCAGTTCATACCTACATAATAGGGCAATATGTTGATATTATCCGTATTAAGCATTACAAAATCTCCACGCTTCCCTTTCTCTATGGAACCTATCTCATCTGCTTTGCCTATAGCTGCGGCTCCGTTGAGTGTCAATGCCGTAATCGTTTCCTCTACGCTCATATTCATATAGATGCAGGCCAAAGCGATTGAAAGAGGGATGGAACCGCTGAAACATGAACCTGGATTCAGATCTGTAGCGAGAGCCACGGCTCCTCCGGCATCAATGAATTTGCGTGCCGGTGCATACGGTTCCTTCAGTGTGAATGCCGTCAACGGCAGAAGTGTCGCCACCACACCGGCTTCAGCCATCGCTTCCACCCCGGCGTCACTCACATGGAGAAGATGGTCGGCTGAAAGAGCACCGAGTTCAGCGGCTAGTTCAGCACCTCCCAGCTGTACAATTTCGTCGGCATGTAGTTTGAGCTTATAACCCATCTCTTTTGCCGCTTTAAGAAGACGACGCGACTCTTCGATCTCAAACACGTTCTTCTCACAGAAAATATCGCAACAATCTGTCATCCCCTTGAAACGCGGCAACATTTCATTGATGATGAGATCCACATATTCATCCGTGTGTCCGGCATACTCCTTCGGTACTGCATGCGCTCCCAAGAAAGTAGAGACAATACGGATTGGCTGCCTCTCTTTATCAGCAAGACGTCGGATGGCACGCAACATCTTCTCTTCCGTTTCTGTGTTGAGACCATATCCGCTTTTGGCTTCTACTGTAGTGACACCCATCGCCGACATACGGTCGAGAAACCATTGGGCACGGTTGACGAGTTCGTCCTCGGAAGTGGCTCTTGTAGCGTTGACCGTGCTTTGGATTCCTCCGCCACGCTCCATGATCGACATGTATGTGTCACCTTTGAGACGCCATTCAAATTCATCAGGACGAAAACCTCCGAAGATCAGATGCGTGTGACTGTCAACAAACCCTGGAAGCAAAGCACAGCCCCCGGCATCCATATAAGTGAATCCATGAGACCGGGCTTCGGATTTCTGTTCCTGTGCATCGACACTTGGCCCGACGTGCTCAATCATCCCGTCACGCACTATCACGCATCCGTCTTTGATGGTAGTAAGATCAGCCATTGCGACTCCTTTGCAGGCTGAATGTCCGCAAGGAGTCACAACTGTCGCATGGTCAATTATCAGATTGCCCATAGTTTTCATTTCTCTATCAGTTTCTTGAGATATGCCTCATCGGCTATGAACGGTTCTGTTATCATGAAACCGTTGTCACTCTGGGTCTCATTCCATTCCTTGACAGTAGACATGGCGTTTTCGTTGCGTGCCCAAGAACGACGGGCCACACCGCCCATCACATCCCAGAGCATCGCTTTCTTAAGAATCTCATCCACACGTTCGGATCCGTCGCAGACCATTCCAAAACCGCCATTGATCGATTTCCCGATTCCCACACCTCCACCGTTGTGCAGAGCCACAAGGCTCATTCCACGTGCGCAGTTGCCGGCAAAACACTGAACTGCCATATCCGCCATGACATTGGATCCGTCCTTGATGTTGGAAGTCTCGCGGAAAGGCGAGTCTGTACCACTCACATCGTGATGGTCGCGTCCAAGCATAATCGGCCCAACCTCACCGTTACGAACCATCTCATTGAATTTGAGGGCTATTTTCAGACGACCCATCGCATCCTGATAAAGGATACGGCACTGGGTGCCCACCACAAGCGCATTCTTTTCCGCATCACGAATCCAGTTGTAGTTGTCACGATCCTGATAACGGCGGTTCGGATCTATACATTCCATCGCGGCACGGTCAGTCTTGACCAAGTCTTCATGCTTTCCGGAAAGACATGCCCAACGGAAAGGTCCATAACCGAAATCAAACAGACGGGGCCCCATGATATCTTCCACATACGAAGGCCAGATGAATCCATCCTTCTCGTCAATGCCATTACGCGAAATCTCTTTCACCCCGGCATCGTAAATGGCTTTCATGAATGAATTTCCGTAATCAAAGAAATAAGTTCCTTTTGCCACCAGCTTTTTTATTGCCTCAAAGTGACGAAGGAGAGACTTATCCACCTGACGGCGGAATTCCTCCGGATTGCTGTGCAGAAGTTCGGTGCGTTCCTCAAAAGATATACCTGCCGGGCAGTAGCCACCCTCGTAAACTGCATGACAGCTTGTCTGATCACTGAGAAGCTCCACAGTTATATCATGCTCAACCGCATACTCCAGAAGATCCACGACATTGCCATGATAGGCAATCGAAAGAGGTTCTTTCCTCTGTTTAGCCTCCTCTGCCCAAGCGAATGCTTCGGGAATGCTGTCAGTGACTTTCTGCACCCATCCCTGACTATGACGGGTTTCAATACGTGAGGCATCTACTTCAGCAATAATTGAGGCGGCACCGGCAATGTCGGCAGCCTTAGGCTGAGCTCCGCTCATACCTCCGAGACCGGAAGAGATAAAAAGGTGGCCGCGAAGATCGCCATCATCGGGGATGCCAAGTTTCATACGTCCGGCATTGAGAAGCGTATTGAAAGTACCATGCACAATACCTTGCGGACCGATATACATCCAACCGCCTGCTGTCATCTGACCATAGTTGGCCACACCCATCTGCATGGCCTCATGCCAGTCATGGAGATTATCAAACATTCCGACCATCATCGCATTGGTGATGATCACACGGGGAGCGTCTTTTCGTGAAGGGAAAAGTCCGAGAGGATGTCCTGACTCCACTACAAGAGTCTGTTCATCGGTCATCTCCTCAAGGTATTTCATGATGAGACGATACTGAAGCCAGCTCTGGCATACCTGTCCCGTCTCTCCGTAAGTTACAAGTTCATAAGGATAAAGAGCCACATCGAAGTCGAGGTTATTGTCTATCATTACCTGAAAAGCCTTTCCGGCAATGCACTTTCCCTTATATTCATCAATGGGTTTACCCTTGATCTGTCCTTTGGGACGCCAACGATATGCATATATGCGTCCGCGAGTACGCAATTCCTCAAGAAATTCAGGAGCCACTTGCTCATGGATTTCCTCTGGGAGATAACGGAGTGCGTTTTTTAAGGCAGTGATGGTTTTTTCGGGAGTAAGAGTGTATCCGCGGTCTGGTGCGCGGCGGATTCCTTTCTGGAATTCCGGCATTTCAGGTATTTCTGCCGAAAGAAGAATCCTTTTATCTTTAATGTTGCTCATGAGTGTATGTTATATTCTTAGTGCAAAGGTATAAAAAATTTATATACCCCACAAAGCCCAAAAACAGCTTTAACCCTCTTTCACCTTGATATGGGTAGCCCCATTGCCAATTCTATATAACGACACCTGTCCATACAATGGGAACATCATGTAAAATTAAAGGAGGCCGCATCTTACGACGCGGCCTTCCTACTGAGGTTCCAACCAGATTCGAACTGGTGTAAACGGTTTTGCAGACCGGTACCTAACCACTCGGACATGGAACCAATTTAACAATTAAATTTACAATCGAGAGTCTAACGTTTCCGTTGACCCGCGTTTGCGCTGCAAAGTTAGTAAGTTTTTCTCATCCGCCAAAATTTTTACAAAAAATTTACGAAATATTTTTCGCCACCAACCCGGAATTCACTAATTTTGCACTGATATCCATACAATATTTGTATCATATACCCAAACTACAAAATCTCATATCATAATGCAGAAATCTATTTTAACTTTATCTCTAATCCTTTTGACTGCAGTATCTGCATTTGCAGGCTCACCCCAACGGGGCTACAGAGGATTCGCGGAATGGGACAACGGTATCACTTCATACCCACAGGTTGAAGGCTCCCGCAAGACAGTATGGTTCACCGGAGTCTCCACATCCCATGGTTATCAGCTCAATCCAAATCTGTTTGTCGGCGCGGGATTGATGGTGGAGAAAAGCACTCAATTCTGTTTCTGGACACTTCCCGTGTTCGCACAGGTACGAACCGACCAGACATGGGGCAAGTTCACCCCTTTGGGGGATCTCCGTATCGGTTACAATTGTTGCGACGGCGGAGGAATATATTTCTCTCCTACTGTGGGTTATCGTTTCAACTGGGGGCGAAGAATGAATCTGAATCTGGGAATTGGTCTTACGCTTCGCGGTTCCTCTATAAAACAATATAATATTGAGTATGATCCCGATGACAACGAAATGGCATACATATCATATATCGGGAAAAAACATCAGACCAAAGCCATGTTCACTATCCGGGTAGGTATAGATTTCTGAGACAGCCAAAGGATTCTAAGTTTTCCCGGATTGAATTTTTTCGTTAATTTTGCATTTTGTTAGAGGCTGAGTCGCCACCTTTTATGAAACGGTACGGCGACAAACTGTCATTGATTTTACGGACAGCCAGCTCTTAGCCAAACATTATATTTGACACCGACAGATGATTACATTTTTCAAAAAAGGGAGTCTCACCATTTTTGCTGTAGACAGTCAAGAACAGCTTTCTGCCACCGACCTTGAAAAGCTGATCTGGCTTTTCGGAGGAGCCACGGCATTGAAGAGCCGTAGAATCAAAGGCCGGTTTATCGGCCCTCGCAAGGAAATGATCACTCCTTGGAGCACGAATGCCACTGAGATGGCAGCAAACATGGGAGTATGTGGAGTGGAACGCATAGAGCAATATGAGAAATCATTGCTGCCGGAACCGTCATTCGATCTGATGCTCCAGCGGCTTTACAACGGACTTGGCCCGGACATTTTCACAGTAGACAATACGGCTTCTGAAATCATCGAGATTGACGATATCGACGAATACGACCGTCAGGAAGGACTGGCTCTCTCCACTGAGGAAAAATGTTATCTCCGCGAACTGTCAGCCCGTCTGGGACGAAAACTTACCGACTCGGAAGTTTTCGGCTTCTCACAGGTAAATTCAGAACATTGCCGCCATAAGATTTTCAACGGTACATTTATAATAGACGGCGAGGAGAAAAAAGATTCGCTGTTCTCAATGATAAAGCGGACATCCAAAGAGAATCCCAACGGTCTGGTTTCAGCCTACAAAGACAATGTGGCTTTCGTGGCCGGCCCGGAGGCAATGCAGTTCGCTCCTGTCAACCCGGAACGACCGGATTATTTTGAGGAACGCCAGATAAATACCGTGATCTCGCTGAAAGCCGAGACACACAACTTCCCGACAACCGTAGAGCCATTCAATGGAGCTTCCACCGGTACAGGAGGAGAAATACGTGATCGCATGGGCGGTGGAAAAGCCAGTCTTCCGATCGCCGGTACAGCAGTCTATATGACCGGATATCCGCGCCCTGACGAAACGCGTCCCTGGGAATGCGGCGCACCAATGGCTCGCCCGTGGCTCTATCAGACTCCAGAGCAGATTCTCATAAAGGCATCCAATGGGGCGTCCGACTTCGGCAACAAATTCGGGCAACCGCTTATCTGTGGATCGGTGCTCACATTCGAACATGAGGAAAACGGAGAGACACTGGCTTACGACAAAGTGATCATGCTTGCCGGAGGCATCGGTTCCGGGACACTGAAAGATGCGGTCAAAGGCACTCCGGAACCTGGAATGAAAGTGGTTGTGGCCGGAGGCGACAACTATAGAATCGGAATGGGAGGAGGTGCGGTATCGTCGGTGGAAACCGGCCAATATGCCAATGCAATCGAACTGAACGCGGTGCAACGTGCCAATCCCGAAATGCAGAAACGTGTCAGTAATGTAGTCCGTGCTCTGGCCGAAATGGAAAGCAATCCATGTGTCAGCATACATGATCATGGCGCAGGCGGTCATCTCAACGCCTTGTCGGAACTTGTCGAGGCCACCGGCGGGAAAATCGATATGAAAGAACTACCGGTAGGTGACGCCACTCTCTCGGCAAAGGAGATAATAGGCAATGAGAGTCAGGAACGTATGGGAATGGTTATGCGGGATACTGACGTGGAGAAAGTGCGCCAGATAGCTGAACGTGAACAGGCACCGTTCTATGTAGTGGGGGAAACTACGGATGACAACCGGTTTGTATTTGAACAGGAAGACGGCAGACGCCCTATCGATCTTGCCATGACTGACATGTTCGGCAATTCACCAAAAACAGTCATGCGTGACAGGCGTGTACAAAAAGAGTATGCCCCTGTCAAGTACTCCTCTTCTCCTGAGGCCGTAAAAGAATATGTGGGACATATCCTTGGACTTGAGGCCGTAGGTTGCAAAGACTGGCTTACGAATAAAGTAGACCGCTCCGTGACAGGCCGTATCGCCAGACAACAATGTCAGGGAGAACTTCAGCTTCCGCTGAGCGACTGCGGAGTGGCAACGCTTGACTATCACGGCCGTTCCGGAATAGCCACATCTATCGGTCATGCACCGCAGGCAGCCCTTATCTCACCTGCCAAAGGATCAGTGTTGTCGATTGCAGAGGCACTGACCAACATCTCCGGAGCACTAATGAAGAATGGGTTGAAATCCATATCCCTGTCGGCAAACTGGATGTGGCCATGTAAGAATCCCGGTCAGGACGCAGCCCTCTATGAGGCAGTGAAAGCCTGTTCCGATTTCGCATGTGCTCTCGGAATAAACATACCTACTGGAAAGGATTCGCTGTCCATGACCCAGAAATATGGAGACCGCAAAGTAATGGCTCCGGGTACAGTAATCATATCGGCAGCCGGCGAAGTGCGTGACGTGCGACATGTGGCCACACCCGTGGTGCAACTTGAAAAATCACGGCTGCTGTATATCGACATGAGCCTCGACAGACTTAAACTCGGAGGTTCTGCCTTCGCACAGTCTCTAAACAGCATCGGTCATGAAGCTCCCACTGTCACTGATCCGAAATATTTTATAAGCGCGTTCACTGCCATACAGACACTGTTGGAGCACGGTCTGACTCTCGCCCAGCATGATGTAAGTGCGGGAGGTCTTGTGACAACCCTGCTTGAGATGGTATTCGCCAACACAAAGGGGGGACTTGCCATAAATCTGAACGGATTCGATGACACCGACATAGTAAAGATTCTTTTCTCGGAAAATCCGGCAATCGTCGTTCAGATTTCGGAACACAACATCAGACTTGCCAAAGATGTGCTTGATCAGGCGAAGGTAAGATACATAGAAATCGGACATCCCACTCTTTCCGGCAAAGATGACAACCGTATGTTGGCCATCGAGCATGGAGATACTTTAATCCAATTGCCTATAGAAGCGATGCGCCGTCAGTGGTATCGGCCATCATTCCTCCTTGATATGGATCAGACAGCACCCAAATGCGCGGAATCCCGTCTGCGCAATCTCGGGAAACAACCTGTCCGCTGGCGCATGCCCGAGGGATTCAAAGGCACTTTTGAAAGTCTGGGGCTAAAAGAATATCGATCTGGAAAATCAGATGTCCGTGCTGCCATAATTAGAGAAAAAGGTGTAAACGGAGACCGTGAGATGGCATACAGTCTCTATCTGGCAGGCTTCGATGTGAAAGACGTGACAATGACCGATCTTACAAGCGGACGTGAAACTCTTGAGGATGTGTCCATGATAGTGTTCTGCGGTGGCTTCTCCAATTCCGATGTACTTGGATCGGCGAAAGGATGGGCCGGACAATTTCTGTTCAACGACAAAGCCAGAAAAGCTCTTGACCGCTTCTACGACCGCAAAGACACTCTGTCGCTTGGAATATGCAACGGCTGCCAGCTAATGATGGAACTTGGTCTCCTCGCCCCCGATGCGGAAAACAAACCCCGGATGCACCATAACGATTCCGGGAAATTTGAATCCGCCTTCCTGACAGTAGACATCCCGACCAACAACAGTGTGATGCTTGAAAATCTGGCCGGGAGTCGTCTCGGGATATGGGTGGCACACGGAGAAGGGAAATTCCAGCTGCCCGGACAGATAAGCGATTATCATGTCGCAGCCAAATACAGCTATGGCACTTATCCGGGCAATCCCAACGGTTCAAGAGGTTCTGTAGCAGCACTCACAAGTGCGGACGGCAGGCATCTGGCCATGATGCCACATCTGGAACGTGCCATATTCCCGTGGCAGTGCGGCCACTACCCTACAGGCAGAATAAATGAGGCACTCACCCCGTGGCTCACTGCTTTTGTGAATGCCCGTCACTGGATTGAGAAGCATCGCTAAATGAATACCCACAAAATCAAAAATAAACTGAAGAGGGGGCTGCCCGCGGCGGCACTTCCTCTTCTGTTGCTTCCTTCAGGTGGCTGCTTTACCGGCATAGAGGGAACAAAACGGATCGACATAAGCCGGGAAGACAGAAAACTGATGGTTAAAACGCCTGAAGACACTTTTCTGAATCAGATAGGTAAAACATACCTTAAGAACTGGAAACCGGGAAAAGTATTTATTGTCTCTGACAACAGACTGCCGTTGTTATTTGACCAACCTCCGGCCGGCAAATTTCCGGAAGACACTTCCGGAATGACAGGCAGACATCTCAGATATGCCGGACTTGACAGCCGCAGACGTCCCGACGGAAGCCTTGAAGGTGTAATATTATTCTCGGACGGAACAAAAGTCTATAGGCTTCCGGTGGGAAAAGAGCCGGAAAGGATGACGGATGAAGTAACAGGACATGATCTGCCAATGCTCATTGATGCTGATGCAGTGGCACGTGCCGACCGTCTGATGACTGAGAAAGAACTATGGATAAAGACTTCCTTATGGTATGATCTTTCCGGAAATCGCATCTCGGGACGTAAGTTCGTACCTCTGACTGTAGCAAGAGTAGAACCTGGAACAATGGTGTTTCCCCTCAGAGTCGTATTAAGAGACACTGACGGAAATTTGTCGGTACAATATATGAATATGGGCGACGGCACACACGAGAGCCGTTCGTTTGCAAAACTGTTCAGTCTGACAGATCCCCGCAGAAATTATCCGGCCATCAGCGAAGAGCATTGGAAAATGATTCAGGAAGGCAGAATAGAGACAGGTATGACCAAAGAGGAATGTCGTCTCTCCTTAGGAAATCCGACTAACGTAGACTCCGGACATGACCACAACTCCGCCATTGATATCTGGCAATATGACAACGGTCTGTTTCTACGCTTCGAAGACGGACTACTGGTGACTCTTCTGAAATGACCGGTCCTTCCAGTTCAAACATACATAACACCTTTAGCCATATAATGGAAAGTATATTCAAGAAAGACTACGATCTCACACCATACACAACCTTTGGGAGCCCGGCACGTGCAAAATTATTTGCCGAGTACAGTTCTGTCAAGGAATTGACAAAGATCTCGCGTACCGCCGAGTTCACCGACAATGAGATTCTACATATCGGCGGAGGAAGCAACCTTTTGTTCGTTTCTGACTTCGACGGACTCGTACTGCATTCGGCGATAAAAGGTATTACCCGTTATGACCGTGATCCCGAGACTGCGTATGTGATAGCCGGAGCCGGGGAACGATGGACCGACTTAGTAGACTGGTGTGTGGCCCAGGGCCTGGCTGGCCTGGAAAATCTGGCCGGCATACCAGGAGAGGTCGGAGCCGCGCCGGTCCAGAATGTTGGAGCATACGGTGTAGAGGTGAAAGACACACTTCACTCCGTGGAATGCTTTGATATCGAGAAACGTGAAACCGTGACTTTCATGGCATCGGAATGTCGGTTGGGCTACCGGGACTCTATCTTCAAACATGGGGCTAAAGGACGTTACTATGTAGTCCGGGTAAGTTTCCGTCTACACCCTTCTACTACAGCCTCCAATCTCTCATACGGACCACTCCGGGAACTTCATACCCGGTTGGGTCATACTCCTACCATAGAAGAGGTAAAAAAGGAGGTGGAACGTATCAGGGCGGATAAGCTTCCCGATCCGGAAATCATCGGTAGCGCAGGCAGCTTTTTCAAGAATCCGGTGGTAAGCCGTGCATATTACGAGGGGGAAGTGTTACGCCGCCGTCCGGATACTCCTTGTTATGAGCTCAGCAACGATCTTGTGAAACTTCCTGCGGCATGGATGATAGACCATGCCGGACTTAAGGGTGTGTCTGAAGGTGGTGCCAGAGTGTGGGATATGCAACCGCTTGTGATAGTCAACTCCGGAAGTGCGACCGCTTCAGATGTATGCCGCCTGGCGAATAAAATTGAAGAAACAGTAAACAGTAAATTCGGAATAAGACTGCACCCGGAAGTGAACTATATTGATACCCGTATCCGGGTGACTGTTCTTGGATCAGGTACTTCAAAAGGTATTCCTGAAATAGGATGTGGCTGTGATGTATGCCGTTCTACTGATAGGCACGACAAACGTCAACGAGCCTCCATATATGTGGAAACTCACGGGCTCCGTCTGCTCATTGACGCCTCTCCCGATTTCCGGAAACAGGCTCTGGAAAACAATATAACCGGTATTGATGCAGTACTGGTTACTCACAATCATGCTGATCATGTAGGAGGTTTCGACGATTTACGTCCATTCTGTATAGAAGGAGACCTTCCAGTCTTTCTACGTGAGGATGTAGCCGCCTCTCTCCGTAAGCGTTACGATTACTGCTTCAGAGAGAATCTTTATCCCGGAGTGCCGCGCTTTGATTTTCAGATTATAGATGACCATCCTTTTCTTTTAAGAGGCTTGAAAATCATACCTATCAGCGTAAACCATGGTCAGCTTCCTATCGTCGGATACAGAATCGGAGATTTTGCATACATTACTGACGCAAAGACAATTCCCGATTCAGAGATGTGCAAACTTGAGGGTCTGAAAGTGTTGATTATAAATGGGCTCCGTGATCGAGAACACTTTGCACACCTGACCATCGACGAGGCTCTATGTGTGATAAAGCGACTTCGTCCCCAGCAGGCATGGCTCACACATCTCTGCCATGAAGCACCCTCTCATGCCCGACTTTCGGAACGATTAGAAACGGCATGCACTCAGATTGAAGGCGTGACATTGATACAACCGGCCTACGACGGACAGATAATCGAGTGCTAACAAATAGCTGCAAGGCAGAGAGTCCAAATCATATCTCTCTGCCTTGCAACATTATATTATATCGGGGTTCAATATTATTCCCGAAGACGTTCAAGAATCTTCGCCAGATTTTCTCCGAGATGGATAGTATAACCTTGACTGACGTAAACAATGCGGTTGAAAGAATCGGCCACTGCAACTACCGGCAATTCCTCGGAAGAAAGTTGAAGTCCGTTCCGTAGCCCATGGCTGACTGCGGAATCTGAATCGACGCCAAGTATAACATTGGAAGGAAGCGGACCATAGTCGGATGGAACAAAACGGGCAGCTGCTTCCTCATCCGGAAAAAGAAGAATCAATTTGCGTCCTGTTGCCTCAAGCAATTCTGCGGCAACGGAAATGTCGTTCAGAGCATGCGCACTTGGTTCATGACCTGGTTTTACAATACCAACCACATAATAACCACGCCCGGCCTGAGAAATCAAGGAGACCTTATCATCGGAATCCAACGGTCGGAAAAGAGTCTCTGCGTCAAGCGAACCGATTACCTGTAATGCGGAAGTATCCTGCCGTATTTCAAGAGCTACCCGATTGTCAATCTCAGGTATCACACCGAAAAATCTGGTCAACGCGAGAACCGAGCCATCAGCAAGCCGCTGGCCGCTTACAAGAGCATACTGACCGGCAGTCAAAGCCTCACTACGGGAATTGACCGAAGACAACGGCTCAAAATCGCCAAATTCATACAATACAGGCATCCCTTCCTCAATTTTTGAAATAGTAAACTGTGCAAGATATGATGGTTCTCGGGAAACATTCTCACAGTCAATAGTGAGTTTGCCTTTCGGCAAAGGACTGTCATCTCTACGTGCACCGATGAAGACATCACACCAATTACCTGAATTGTCGGCGAACTGGGTAGAATGAGTAACTGGATCGATACGGGCTGGAATTCCTATACTGCGCGCCATGGCGACAAATAGAATCGAGCGTGACAACGGATCCCCGACAGATGAAATCCATGTCTGAGCGGGAGAAGTACGGAATCCGACCGGATACCATACGGAATCTATCTCTATTCTGTCCTTAAGTTCCTTTTCCAGCAAGCGGGGATTACGCCTCCAGGCAAGAGCCTGCGCATCGGATATGTGCGACCTGAGAAAAGATCTCCATGGAGTCAACATCTCATTTTCAACTCTTGGACTTAGTACGTATTTCGCAAACAGAGGCGTAGGAAGATCGGGAGTTGCAAGATGGTCATCCAACACTTCCGGAGTTATATCATGCAAATCCTTTTCGCTGACCACCGAAAGAAGTGTGACAGCTTTTTTTCGTAGTCCTGGAGATACCCGTCTGAGAAAATCTACAATGACACGATGATTTCCTCTTGATTTCACAATAAGTTCAGCAGCCTCGTCCGGAAGAGAAAGGTCACGACATATCCCAGCCGCCAAGTCCGGAGAGATAAAGGTCGAGGTATAGGCAGCACGGATGGAATCTTCACGAGACTTACGTTGCTCATTAATATCAGCCTGTACAGGATCCACCACCGACAATTTCGATGACTGATGAGGAGGCACAATGTCAAATGACAATGTCCCGCGAAAAGATGCATCCTTGTCCAGAGTCAAGCGAAGCGTATCTCCATTTTCCGTCTTGGCCAGTCCAAAACGAGAGCCATCGGATGCCCATACTATCATATCACCCAACCCGGCAGTCAATTCCACATATCCGCGGGAGTCGGTAGTCCTGACAGCGACAGGATAAAACTCCGCATAGTTGTATAGCGAGAAATTTACTTTCGCGCCCTTCACAGGTTGTCCGGCGACATCATAGACCAAGACACGCTTCACATCTACAGGGGCATAGTTTGAGGTGACATTTATCTGAGTATAATTGGCATTGCACGACAACACTTCCTCCGGCCCATCATAAGCTCCTGTGACTTTCGTATTCATCAGCATACCTCTGGAAGCCGGAGCGTTAAACCATGCGAGATCGAGCACAGCCTCCGGTTCACACGCACCTATGAAATGCCACTTACCGTCAGCCCATGCCTCAACCCATGCATGATTGTCATCAGTATGTGCCCATCGGGGAGTATAGACCTGACGGGCCGGAATACCTACACTCCGCAATGCCGCGACAGTGAATGTTGACTCCTCTCCACAGCGTCCCAAAGCATTGCAGACAGTGGCAAGAGGAGAAGAGGTCCTTGCATCCGAGGGTTGATAAGCCACTTTCTCATGACACCAGTGATTGACCTCAAGAATTGCTTCTGCCATCGACAGATTTCTGACCCGATCCCGCAACTCCGCATAGAAAGCCGGACGAGAAAGGTCAAGATTCTCATTATTTACCCTTACCGGAAGGACAAAATGTCGCCACTCCCGATCAGGCACCTTATCACCCCATGGCATCTCGCTGGCAGCTTCAAGCGAAGTTCGTATATTTTCAAGATAGAAAGAATCCGAATAGTCGAGCACATCCGAAGTTGGCATATAGGCATACAGAAACTGGAGGGCTTCGCGTTCCGGACCTTCGGACGCTTTGTGGAGAGAAAGTCTCGATGCGAGACTTTTCTGGGTAGAAATGCGCGATTCATAGTCTGCTCTGGCTGTAAGAGTAAGGATAGTTCTGGCACCTACAGGCATAACAGAGGCACAAAGTATGACTGAAAATACGACTTTTTTCATGAGAGACAATCTATGGCGTTTTTTATAGATTTTACAATTGAGGCATCAGTAATGAGTCTTGATCCATTTTCTGTATCGGAAGAGCCCATGCATACCCCTCTGCGGTAACTTACCATCTGAGATGACAACGGCGAACGTGCCGAAGCATGAAGTTCATCCGCATGACTGAGACATATAATATCTGCGGCATTTGCCGGATTGACCCCGGCACCAGCCATAAGAAGAATCCGACTTCCTACATGCTCTTTCAATTCCCTGATCAATGCCGCACCTTTTAGAGCGGTAGAGGCCTGCCCCGATGTAAGTACACGATGAAAACCAAGTTCAACTATTTTTTCAATAGCATCAAACGGCGAGGCAGCCAAATCAAACGCACGATGAAAAGTAAGATCTGCATCCGGATTTACCTCACGTGCGGCACCTACCAGACGGCGACAAAGAGGAATGTCGACATCACCATCAGCAGTGAGAGCTCCTAATACCACTCCGGAGACGCCTGATTCAAGAGCAAAACGTATGTCACGTTCCATCATCTCTGCCTCTGCAGCCGAATAGATAAAATCGCCACTACGCGGACGTATCAGGACATTGACTGGTATAGATAATTCCGCAGCCATACCAACAGCTGCAGCCGATGGCGTCAGACCTCCTTCGGAAAGGGCGGAACATAGCTCAATCCTGTCGGCATTACCCTTGACAGCTGCAATTGCATCGTCAATCCCTCCCGCACATATTTCAAGTTTCACAGACACGTAATATTGTTTTTTGGATAGTAAGTATAGAATTATATTTTACGGTCAAGTATAAGCTCCACAACAAAATCTATATCATCGGGAACGGAATCCAGACTCAGGCGCACTCCATCCTTAACCCTCTTGTGTCGCAATTTTACTGATGGATCAGAGAAAAATCGCACGTCCTTGACCTTCTCCTTGACAGGTATGAAAATATCAGTCGAGGATGGTGTCATGATATGGGCGAAAAGTCTGTTGTCTTTTCTTGTGGATGTGCCCCAGTCCGCTTTAAAATCACTTCCGGAGGTACCGTATATCGTCTCTCCATATACCTTCATCCACTCTCCTATCTCCCGCAGACGCTGCAACGCCTGATCCGGAAGGCGGCCATCCGGACGCGGACCGATATTAAGAAGCAGATTCGCACCCATTCCGGCAGTACGCACAAGATAACGGATAAGAGTTCTGGCATCCTTGTAGTTTGTGTCTACCACTTTATATCCCCACATCCCGTTCATGGTATTGCATGTCTCCAGTGGTAACTTTCCTATTTCCTGACCAGACAACCCGGCAGTGTTTTCTCCTGGCAAATCCCGTTCGAAAATCTGAATATCCTCTCCGGGGAAGGGAGTCTGATGATGGTTGTTTCCCACCAGACATGCAGGCTGCAGCTTATGAATAAGCTCATATTGGGTGTCGAGTTGCCAGTCAAATGGGATGGAATCAGAGTCATGATCCCACCAACCGTCGAACCATACGGCACGTATTGGCCCATATCCGGTAAGAAGTTCTGTCAGCTGGCGATCCATGAATTCCCGGTAACGCGGCCAATCAGCACGCAAAGAATCACGGCCGGTGGTATGCCCTGTGCGTCCCTGCGGATAGTCGTCGCGTATCCAATCGAGATGGGAATAATACAAATGCAAACTCAGATCTTTCTTCCGGCATGCCTCGGAAAGCTCCCGGAGCACATCCCGCCGGAATGGTGTGGCATCGACTATATTATACGGGCTTTGTTCCGTATGCCACATTGAAAACCCATCGTGATGCCTGGTTGTGAAGCAGATATATTTCGCACCGGAACCGCTTATGGCGTCCGCCCATTCCGATGCATCAAAGCCAGCCGGATAAAAACCCGAAGCCGCCTTGGCATACTCGTCGGCACGTGGTCCATAATTAAGGTACCATTCCCCTTGACCGAACATGGAATATATACCCCAATGGATGAAAATTCCAAATCGATCTTCTGCAAATTGGCGACGTGATTCCAACACCTCCGCAGAAGGCGTATAAGCGAACAACGGCAGAACAAATGATAACAGTACAATCGAGGCAAAAAATCTGCACATGACTCAAAGATTTATCAGATAAATGTAAAAGACCGAATCGAAACCGACCGATGTTACTAACAAGTAGGACAGAAAGTCTTTAGTGCCGCACGCCGTCCCACAGCGGCCGCACCGAGAAGAGCTGCGTCATCAAACGGGAGGTCAGACTGCAGAAATTTCACCTGATCTCTATAGACCCAAAGCAGATTGCGCCTATATGACTCTATCATCGCGTCCTTAAAGTATGGGAAAGCTCTGGCTACACCTCCGAAAAACACAAAAGCCTCCGGTGATGAGAACGCCGTGAAATTCGCACACGCCTCTCCAAGAATTTCTCCAGTAAAGCGCATTGTATCCATGGCAATCTTATCTCCGGCACTTGCAGCAAGACATATATCTTTCGCAGAAAGTGTATCAGAAGGGATTGAGCGTAAAGACGAATCTTCTTTAGTGGCTTCAAGCATTTTTCTGGCCGTAAGAACTACCCCGCGGGCAGAACAGTACATCTCAAGGCATCCACGACGTCCACAACTACACATACGGTCGCTGTCATAACGCACGATGGAATGTCCTAACTCTCCGGCCAATGCCCGCTTGCCCAGAATCATATTTCCATCGGCCACTATGGCCGATCCCACTCCCGTGCCGAGAGTAATCATGATAAAATCATCATAGTCCATACATGCTCCATAATACATCTCCCCCATCGCCGCAGCATTGGCGTCGTTGGCGGCTCCGACCGGAATGCCAAATACATTCTGCAATGTCTCTGCCAACGGCACAGGCGACGGCCATGGAAGATCGACAGCACCTTCTGCCACACCGGTGAGAGCATTTACACAGGGCGCACCGACCCCTATTCCTTCGATACAGGTGATATTTATCCCTGCCTCTCGAGCAAGAGCTTCCACAGACTTTCTGAGAGCCTTTGCAAAATCAAAGAAAACCGAGTAGTCGGTAGTGCGGATTCCTCCGCGACACAGAATCTTGCCTTTCGGACCCACAATGGCGAAAACAGTATGGGTGCCTCCTATGTCTATACCAAGATAGAGAGAGTTTGCCAAAATATTTTCTGTCTCTTTCATTTCATTCAGCGATAACGGGAATATATCCGGGCACCTTTGCGCTTGGCCTCGGTGATATCAGCAGGGTTAGTCGGATCAACCCCATATTTCTCAAGCGAAGGAATACGTACACGCGTACCTGGACGTATGCGGTCCGGATGTCCCAGAATTGCCTTGTTCTCTTCGTAGATATATGGCCAGAGATGATAATTCCCATAATGATCTTTGGCCATCGTTGTCAGATAACGTGTCTTGGTCACAATGTCATATACCGGTTTATCGGATTCCGACTGTCGTGTTTCCACATCCGAAGGCTGTGTAGGAACACTTATTGTATCGGAATTCAATGTATCGGAAACATCGCCGACAGTAGGCGCAGGTACCGGAACAACTCCGACTGCTACCGGTGTCGCCGGGGCTGGATCTTCAGAATGCTTAAGTTGCCATTCAATGACAGCAATACCTATCAAGATACCGGCTGCACAGACCACAATTCCAGCTACAATACCCCAGAGGAAGCCCTTGAGAAAACTATGGCGTCTGACCGGAGGTATCGGCTGTACGATCTGATCAGGCAATACTTCATTACATACAATCGGTCCCGACTGTTCTGATTCTGAAAGAGATTCGGAAACACTGGGGGCAGAGGAATTATCAGAATCCTGAATATTTTCGTCAGGCTCAATATCCGGGACCAATCCCGCTTCCGGCTCCTGTTCTGTAAAAATAAAATCACTTTCCTCTATTACCTGCTGGGCCCGGGAAATTTCATTGACAGAATGATTTATATCAAAAACAGAATCTTCCTCCTCTGATACAAGATCTTCCTGAATATTGTCTTCTATAATCTCTTCCGTTCCCACAGTTTCCCTAATATCAGAATTATCGGACATAGCGGATTCATCTGCTCCATCGGGAATCTCCACAGCCTCAAATGCCAAAAACGGAGCATTCACCTCTTCGGCCAATTCTTTGGCCGGAATGAACACAATCCTGTTATGACCTGGAATCTCGACCTCCTCTCCGGTAGCGACACTTATACTCTTTCTGGCCCCTATCGGTTGTAGTCTGAACGTACCGAATCCTTTGATGCGAAGCGTCTCACCTTCAGTCAGACTCTGAGTGACCAACGCAATAAACTCACGCAGATAGGCCTCACAACCGTCAAGAGGCAATGAGGTCTGCAAGGCCAGCATAGCGGCCAACTCCGGGAATGTGACTTTTCGGTCCATATATTCATTCGTCAGCATTAGAGTTATTGACTTTCTGCTTTAGAATGGCAGAAGGGCGGAATACAAGCGAAATCTTAGGAGGTATCAATAACTTACGTCCCGTTGCAGGATGGACTGCGACACGCTCAAGACGTTTCTTAGGTTCAAACGTTCCGAAACCCGGAAGAGCCACCGAATCGCCCTCGGAAACACGTGTTGACACAATATCACGAAAAGCATCGGTAAGGCGTTCCGCATCATCGTGCGAGATACCCGTACGTGCACACAGAGAGTCTATGAGATTTCGTCGTTCCATGGTCAGTGTGTATTTTAACTGCGAAAATAGCAAAAAAGAACGACATCCGGGCTATCGGAATCAAAAAAATTTCACTTACGCCAGAAAGATGATGTGAAAAGTAGAAGAATAGTATAAAGTTCCAGACGACCGATAAGCATTATAAAAGCCAGAATCCATTTGGCAGCCGGAGGCAGAAGTGCAAAATTCCCTCCTATTCCAGTTATATCAGTTCCAAGTCCCGTATTTGATATGGCAGACAACGCACAGAAGAAACTATCGGAAAGAGGAAGTCCCAGAATGATGAGAGCCACAGCACCGACAATAATGACAATTGCATATAGAAACAGAAAGGCGAGTACTTTCTGAACAATAGTATAAGAAGTTCCCTTACCGTTGATACATACTGTAGTGACAGCGTTGGGATGCATCATTTTATAAAATTCATTTTTCAAAAATTTGAACAGCACCACAAGCCTGTCGAGTTTGGCTCCTCCCGAAGTACTTCCCGCACACGCCCCCATAAACATCATGACTATAAGCACCACAACCGCCAACGGTCCCCAATCATTGAAATCCGGCTCTGTCAGGCCTGTCGACGAGATGATGCTCACTGCCTGAAAGAGCGGATCTACCGTCAGATCGTCTACCGAACGGACAAGTCCCCGCATGACAAGATTAAGACACAGCAATAAATAACATACGACAACAATTCCGACATATACCCGAAAGACAGTGTTTCGCCACACTTTCACTCCCTGACCGGTCACACAACGATATATTAGAGTGAAATTGACACCTCCGAGGAACATAAAGATAATCACGACAATCTTAACATACAGCGAGTTCCACTCTCCTATCGACATATCGGAAGTGGAGAAGCCCCCGGTAGACATTGTGGACAGACCGTAACATACGGCATCAAAGATATCCATCTTCGAAAATGAAAGGAGAAGTATGAGAAGGGCTGTAAGGGCAATGTAAACCATCCAGAGTCCTTTGGCAGTGTAACTTACACGAGGACGCAATTTGTCGTGTGTGATTCCTGTCACTTCAGCATTGAAAAGCTGCATTCCGCCTTGATAATTCAGCATAGGAACCACCGCCAGTGTGAAAAGAATTATTCCGAGACCCCCGATCCATTGTATCACACACCTCCAAAGCAACACTGCCTTTGATACGCCGTCAAGCGAATTGAGCACAGAAGCCCCGGTAGTTGTAAAGCCGCTCATAGTATCAAAAAAAGCGTCTGTCACATTTAGATGCGTATGACTGAATAGAAACGGGAACATACCGAAAAGCGAAAGTATGACCCATGTCATTCCGGTGAGCAATATGGCCTCACGCTTCCCCATCTCTCTGGATTTAGGGCGAAGGCTCATCATCCCTCCACCGGCAACAGCGGTTATACCGAGTGACAGAACAAACGCCAGAGTCTCATGCTCGCCATATATGAGACCCACAACCAAAGGTATCAACATGAATCCGGCCTCTATCATCAGCAGCCAGCCGATGACACGAAGGAGCATCCGGATATTTATATATGATTTACTCTTGAACGCCACTTGTAAATGCAGATATGTGCAATTGTCATGAGAACCATTTCTCAATCTTGTGGATTGACCCTGACAGGCAGAACACCACTACATAATCGCCAGGGATAATACGGGTATATCCGCCTACCATCTCACACCGTCCGTCGCGTACGAGAGCGGCGAGAGTCATTCCGTATGGCAGTCTGAGATCTTTTACCTGAGCCTTCGTGATTCTGGCACCTTCCCGTACTTTCAGTTCAGCTACTTCCGCATCGGCCAGAGCCAGACATTTGGCACTCGACTGATCCGTATCAAGAAGGATTTTGAAGATATGACTTGAGGCGAGTAGTTTCTTATTAATAGTAGTGCCTATGTTAAGATTCTCGGCCTGCGACAGAAATTGTATGTTCTCTACATCCGCGATGGTTTTCGGCACTCCGAATTCCTTGGCAGTAAGGCAAGCAAGAATATTGGTCTCAGAAGAGTCAGTAAGCGACAGAAAAGCGTCATACTGGCCTACGTTGTTCTCCCGGAGCACTTCTATATCCCGACCGTCACCAACAAGTATCTCACAGTCAGGCAACATCATGGCAAGCTGTTCGCAGTGCTCACGGTCGATATCAATAATTTTTATATGATAACGATCGTGGTAATCCAATGCGAATCTGAGGGCGATGGGGCTTCCTCCCATTATCATCACCTTGCGTATGGTCTTCTTTCTCTTGCCACATAACTCACGAACTTCCTCCACATACGGAGCCGTGGTTATAAAATACACTATATCATCCTGCAGTATGGCATCATTACCGGAAGGAATGATTGTTTCGTTGTTACGCTTGATAGCCGCTACGTGGAAGTCATGGGCCTTGACAGGGAGATCGCGCAGCTTGCAATTGAGAATAGGACATTCCGTGCGTATCTTCACTCCTATCAGAATCAGATCCCCGTCGTGGAGTTCACCCCAATAACGCGCCCAGTTATGGCGCATAGCTGTATGTATTTCCTCGGAAGCGAGACTTTCAGGATATATGAGATAGTCAATTCCCAAGGATCGCAAAACCGCGCTGTTGTCGGGCTCTTGAAATTCATCGCTATCGATACGGGCAACAGTCTTGGCGGCACCGAGTTTGCGTGCAATCCCGCATGAGGTTAGATTCCGTGTCTCGTATGGTGTGACGGCGATATATAGATCGCAATTCTGCACACCGATGTCACGAAGAGTGCGGAATGAGGACGGCGATCCATTCCATGTCATGAGATTATAACTGGAATCTATGACGTCAAGACGGTCCTGATCGTTGTCGAGCAGAATTATATCCTGATCTTCATTAGAGAGCATCTTAGCCAGATGCGTACCTACTTCTCCGGCTCCTACGATTATTATCTTCATTCCGTTGGTGACGTATTGAGGTGGGTAAAAACATCTTCAAGAGTGCGTTCTATGCCTGCCGGATCGTAGCCACAAGACTCCCTTAGTTCCATAGGAGTGCCATGCGCCACCCAGCTGTCCGGCACACCAAGAGAAACAATTCGTGGAGCGCAAGATGATCCTGCGGCCCACTCACTGACACTGCCGCCCAGACCACCGGAACGGACACCATCTTCAAGAGTGACTATGACATCCACTCTCTCTGCAAGAGAGTCAAGCAGCTTCGTATCAAGAGGCTTAACCCATATCATATCGTGGACCTCCACATGTTTGCCCTTCATCGACATAATATCAGCCACGCGCACAGCGTCATGAACCACAGGACCGACAGCCACAACCGCCACTGTGGCTTCCGGATCAGGACGCATTACACGTGACTCACCCGGAGACAATTTCTTGAATGTAGTATGCCATTCCGCAGATGTGGCCTTACCACGCGGATAGCGTATGGCAAGCGGGGAAGAGATCTCAAGCGAGGTATACATGAGATTACGTAGGGTCTCCTCATCTGCAGGAGCAGCTACTGCAAGACCCGGTATACACTTCAGATAGGCCAGATCGAAAAGTCCGTGATGCGTCACTCCGTCCTCACCTACTATTCCGGCACGGTCTATACAGAAACATACCGGCAAACCCTGTATACAGACATCGTGGATTATATTATCGTACGCACGCTGGAGAAATGAGCTATATATGGCCACAAAAGGACGTTTACCGGCAGCTGCAAGACCACCGGCAAATGTAACTGCATGCCCCTCGGAAATACCGACGTCGAAAGCTCGGGACGGAAATGCCCGAAGCATAAGATTCATGGACGTACCGGAAGGCATGGCGGCTGTGACACCGCAAACTCTTTCATCGGATTCTGCCAGTTCCACAAGAGTACGTCCGAATACTTCCTGCCAATTCAGCACGCCTCCTGACACTTTCCTCGGCCTTTCGCCTGTAAGAGGATCAAATTTCCCAGGTGCATGCCAGGTAGCCGGATCTTTCTCGGCCTGCTCAAACCCTTTCCCCTTTACAGTGCGAAGATGAAGTATCCGTGGACCCTCCATATTCTTGATCTCATTGAGAACCTTCACGATCTTTCCTACATCATGCCCGTCAAATGGACCGAAATAACGGATATTGAGTCCTTCGAAAATATTCTGACGTGTGGAGATGAACGCTTTCAGAGAATTGTTCAAGCGTAAAAGTCTTCCACGCCCACGTTCATTTATAAGGCCCTTCCGCTTGCAGAAGCGATACAGTTTGTCGCGCCATCTGTTGTATCGGGAAGAGGTGGTAAGTTCCGTCATGTAACGGTGAAGAGCACCTACATTATCGTCAATCGACATATCATTGTCGTTGAGGATAATCAGCAAATTATTCGGATTATTGGACGCATTATTGAGTCCTTCGAATGCCAGACCGCCGCTGATTGATGCATCACCGATGACAGCGACCGTTTTCCGGTTCTCACGGCCCGGAGTAGTGCTGTCGGCTATCGCCATCCCGAGAGCAGCTGATATTGAATTGGATGCATGGCCTGCGGTAAATGTATCGTACTCACTTTCCAACGGAGTGGGAAATCCGCACAGACCATTTAGTTTCCGCAATGAAGAGAACCGCTCACGTCTTCCGGTAAGGATCTTATGGGCATAAGCCTGATGACCCACATCCCAGACTATCCGGTCCTGAGGCGTGTCAAAAACATAATGGAGAGCCACCGTTATCTCGACAGCTCCCATACTTGATGCGAAATGACCGGGATTGCTTGAAAGATGGTTTATAATACATTGGCGCACTTCCCGACATACCTGCGGCAACTGACTGACATCAAGTTTTCTCAGATCGGAAGGATTATTGATGGAGTCGAGCAGAGAAGGGTTTCGATCCCCGACCTCTGACTGTGACATGGTTAAATTTGCTTCAAGTCCGGTATTCATCTCTTTTTGTCTTTCATCTCACGGCCAAAATACTTACGCCATAAAGGCACGAATATTATGATGCCCGAGGCAACCACAAGAAACAGGCTCCGGAGAGTCACGCCGCCTGCCACAATCACAATGCGGCACAACCATATCCATACCAATACCAGCACAGCCAGTCCGATGATTCTGAAAAGCTTCATACTTTGATTGAAAGAAGAATCGGATGCTCCGTACCGGCGAAAAAAGATACGGAGACCAATACTGAAAGGCAAAGTTACAAAATTATTCGGAAAAAGCTGATATATCCAACAACTAATATGTCCTGATTCAAACAGGTAAACAAGTTTGCAATTTCAACTTCGACACAGATATTGTCTGTACACAGGATTATTATTAACTTTGTCAATTGAAAAATCTCACCGCAATCAATTCATAAACACAAAAGATGCTTGTTATCGGAATAGCCGGGGGCACCGGCAGTGGCAAAACCACGGTGGTACGGAAAATCATCGAATCCCTGCCCAAAGATGAAGTGGCCGTGATGCCTCAGGACTGTTACTATAAAGATAATGCCCATATACCTCTTGAGACACGCCTCAAGATGAACTATGACGAACCTGCCTCCATCGAATGGACACTGCTTTGCCAGCAACTCCGCTCTTTGAGAAACGGTATCCCCATAGAGATGCCTGTCTATGATTTTCTAACTTGTGCGCGACTCAAACAGACGACCCACGTCGAACCCCGGGAGGTAGTTGTAGTGGAAGGAATCCTTGTATTATGCGACAAGGAACTGCGGGATATGATGGACATACGCGTGTTTGTGGACGCAGACGCGGACGAACGTCTCATCCGGGTCATCCAGCGCGATTGTGTTGAAAGAGGACGTACTCCTAAAATGGTCATAGACCGATATCAGGAGACGCTGAAGCCGATGCATGAACTACACATCGAACCTTCGAAACGTTATGCCGACCTGATTGTACCTCAAGGTGGCAACAATCGGGTAGCCATCAAACTTCTCACCGACTATATCCGTTCACTTCTTCCATCTTCAAAATCTTGACGATGAATATTTTCAATCGAAAACAATCTAAAATCCAACAGCGTGAGGATGAAGAGATCCGCAAGGATATCGATTCGGTTGTCCCAGACATGCAGCTACGCGAGGAGACAGACACGACGATCTCCGATTATCACGGAAATTCAGTCATAGCCGAAACCATAACTGAAACGCCAGAGAAAGGGATACTCCGCACTGACAATCTCGTAAAACGATATGGTTCGCGTACTGTAGCCAATCATGTGTCGATCAATGTCACACAAGGAGAGATCGTAGGACTACTCGGCCCCAATGGAGCCGGGAAGACCACTACTTTCTATATGACAACTGGACTAATAACGCCCAACGAAGGAAAAATATATCTTGACAATAAGGATATTACCAGTTACCCTGTATACAAACGGGCAAAACTCGGCATAGGTTATCTGGCTCAGGAGGCATCCGTTTTCCGCAAGCTGAGCGTGGAAGACAACATACGTGCCATCCTTGAGATGACCGGCACATCCCGGGAATACCAACGTGAGAAACTTGAAAGCCTTATCAAGGAATTTGACCTTGAAAAGGTCCGCCACAATTATGGCGACCGACTTTCAGGAGGAGAACGGCGACGTACCGAGATAGCACGCTGTCTGGCCATCAATCCAAGATTCGTAATGCTTGATGAGCCGTTCGCCGGTGTGGACCCGATCGCGGTGGAAGACATACAATCCGTTGTCTTCAAACTCAAAGAAAAAAATATAGGTATTCTTATCACTGACCATAACGCACAGGAGACACTTCGCATCACCGACCGGGCATACCTGCTTTTCGAAGGAAAGATTCTCTTTCAAGGCACCAGCGAGGAATTGGCGGCCAATCCTACTGTGCGGGAAAAATATCTCGGCCGCAGTTTCGTTTTCACACGCAAGGAATTCAATTGACAGATGAATCCAGCATCCGACTTCCGCACAACTCCATCCCGTACTGTCAGCCTTCTCATACTTGGAGGAATGCTGTTTTTAGGATTGTGTCTCGCATCGCTTGCAGGGCAGGCTTTTGCCACTCTCCTATCCGGCAATGAACGCGCAGTTCTTCTGGCACAATCAGTTCTTCAGGCCATGCTTGGTTTTATTCTTCCTTCCTGGTTAGCATTCCGTCTCACAGGTTCTCGAACGCCATGGAAAAATTTAGGAGCATGCACAGGAGTGTCCTGCACAGACATCATACTTGCAATAATGACACTTATATTAGCCCTCCCCATGCTAAATGAAATAATAAATCTCAACGAAGGGATCCGTTTTCCTGACAGCATTGATAAGACATTCCGGGCATGGGAAAACGAAGCGGGGAGATTTACCGACACCATGCTCGACACTACCAGTCCCGGAGGTCTTATAGCCGGGATAATCATAGTAGGTGTTCTGACTGGATTTGCCGAAGAGATTTTTTTCCGGGGAGCCCTACAAAAAATACTCATAGGGCCGAGCATGTCACCGCAAGGAGCCGTCTGGACAGCAGCCCTTGTATTCAGTATCATGCACTTCCAGCCTTTCGGATTTATTCCCAGACTTTTATTAGGAGCATTTTTCGGATATCTTTATCTATGGAGCGGCTCGATATGGCTTTCTGCAACAGCACATGCCATAAACAACAGCGTAGTGGTACTCACTACCTGGCTTGCACTCCGCGGACACAACTGTTATTTTATTGAGACATGGGGAACCGGTGATACACTCTGGCTAAGTTTCATATCTCTTATTTTCACCTCCGGAGCTATCATCCTCTGCTTAAGATTCATACGGGGCCGTCAAATTCCTCTACGCTATGGCAAAAACAACTAAAGCAACGTCATCCGTGTCATTCCGCGACATTGCAGCCTCCATCCGCAAAGGAGAGTTTGCACCCGTATATCTTCTGTCTGGAGAGGAAGAATATTTCATCGACCAGATAATAGAACTGCTTGAAGATAAAGCGATAGAACCTTCTGACCGTGATTTCAACATATTCACATATTATGGAGCTGAAGCCGACATTGATATAGTGGCGGCCTCCGCACGCCAGTTTCCACTTTCAGGTCAACGCCAACTTGTGCTTCTTAAAGAGGCACAAGCCATGGACAGGGCAAAAACGCGTCTTGAGCGTCTTGCCTCATACGCTGAAAAACCGGTTCCCTCAACTATATTGGCCATTGCCTATAAAGGAGAAGCACTCTCAGCCTCATCGAAACTTGCCAAAGCCGTCAACACCGGGGGAGGGATTGTTTTCCGTTCCGACCGTGTAAGAGACTACAACATTGCTCCTCATATACGCGATTATTGCTCCTCCCGCGGACTTAGAATCGATGACAAGGCAATCACAATGCTGACAGAGCTACAGGGGGCGGAACTTAACAAGATATTCAGCGAAATTGATAAGATCACGGTTGCCGAGAAAGGTATTGCAAAGACCATCACAGTCGACATGGTGGAGCGTCATACCGGTTTCAGCAAAGATTTCAACAACTTCGAACTGACATCGGCCCTCGCTGTAAAAGACTATCGAAAAGCAATGACAATAGTGGACTATTTCTCTCGAAGTCCACGTCAGCATCCAGCTGTGGCCACGGTTGCCCTGCTCTTCAATTTCTACAGCCGTCTTGTTATCGTAGAGTGCCTTAAAGAGCGTACAGACCAGGCAATAATGGCTGCCATAGGGGCAAAAAACGAATATTCCATCCGGGAGCTAAAGACTGCGATGCGTTTCTACAGCCTACGTCAGAGTGCTTCATGTGTGTCTGCTATACGGGATTTTGACTGCCAATCAAAAGGTATCGGCTCAGTCCGCAATGAATTTGATTTGCTACGGGAGCTAATATTCCGTCTCGTATCACTGTAAAATTACTTATCTCTCCCCTTTTCTCCCTGAATATATGATTTTTTTCTTTTCCGGCACCGGCAACTCCAGATTCACGGCCTATAGACTTGCTGATATTCTTGATGAAAAACCATGTTTCATCCCCTCCTCCATTCCCGAAGAGGTTCTGTTTGAAGGTTCTCAGCTCGGTTTTGTATTTCCTGTTTATTCGTGGGGAGTTCCACCGCTGGTATTGAACTTTATCAGACGCCTCTCCGACAGTTTCTGTGGCATCATAAAAACCCATCTTATTCCTGTATGGGCAGTCTGTACCTGCGGGGATGATACCGGTCTCACTCCGGAAATGCTAAAAAAAGAACTTGAAGCAAAAGGTCTGAACATGTCAGGTGCCTGGAGTGTGACAATGCCTAACACGTATGTTCTGCTTCCTGGCTTCGACGTGGATTCTCAGGAGGTTTGCGCCAACAAACTTGAATATGCCCAGATACGTGTGGATGAAATTGGCAGACAGATAAAATCCGCCAATTGGAAAATAGATGTAATCCGTGGGAAATTTCCCTGGCTCAAAAGCCATCTCATCTATCCGCTTTTCTCACGATGGGGCATCAACACTTCCAGGTGGCACTGGGCTTCCTCGTGTATCGGATGCGGACGATGCGCCGCAGTATGTCCCGTACGCAACATCGAGATTAGTGAAGGACATCCGAAATGGGACATCAGATGTGTCTCATGTCTGGCATGCTACCACATTTGCCCCGTACATGCCGTGGCTTACGGCAAAATCACACGGATGAAAGGGCAATATACATGCCCGTTACCTCTTTCACACTCCCAACAATAATAAAATGGCCTCCAGAATTTCCTGGAGGCCATTTTATTAAACTAATTTTTAGGAATCACATATGAACATATCTATATCGGTCATACGTCTCAAAACTATTCATTACTCTGAAGGTCAAGCACAGTAGCTGCCTCCGGCTTGGTAAAGTCTATCTTCGAGCTCATAGCCGCCTGCATGAAACCGACAATAGATTTCGTAAGACGGGCCTGTTCCGCAGATGTCAGCTTCTTTTGGTCAAGCTGAAGTTCCCGCAGACGCGAAGCTGTCTGATCGGCAATCTCTCTGGCCTCATCCTCTGTAGAGGCTTCCTTCACCTGTTCGGAGGCCTTGTCAAGTATATCGCAAGCCTGATCGACAGGATCCGAAGCGGAGCATGATGCGAGAATGAACATCAATGCCGACAGGAACAACGTTATTGTACTTTTCATTTTCATATCTTCTTATCTGTTTCCTCCGAAACTTCTTTGACAGGTGCCTTCGGAGCTTTGAGATACTTATCAAGGAACTGAAAAAATACCCTCTGCCAAAGAACCGCATTCTGAGGCTTAAGCACCCAGTGATTCTCATCCGGGAAAACAAGCATTTCGGCCTCAAGGCCACGCATCTTGGCAGCATTGAAAGCCATCATACCCTGCGAAGCGAGGATACGATAGTCGAGTTCGCCTACTGTAACCAGAATAGGAGCAGTCCACTTGTCAACAAAACGATGGGGAGAATTGGCATACGTACGCTGAGCAACAGAATTCTCTTTCTCCCAATAGGGTCCACCGAGATCAAAGTCAGCAAACCACATCTCTTCCGTCTCAAGATACTGGGCCTCGATATTGAAAATTCCGGCATGAGCCACAAGAGCAGCGAAACGGCCTTCATGATGTCCTGCAAGCCAATATACGGAGAAGCCACCGTAACTGGCTCCGATAGCACCAATACGTTCATTGTCCACGTAGGGCTTCTCTTTCATATAATCCACTGCAGAGAGATAGTCTTTCATGTTCTGACCTCCGTAATCACCAGAGATCTGGCGGTTCCATTCTGTACCGAAGCCAGGCAGACCGCGACGGTTAGGACATATAACTATATATCCGTGTGCAGCCATGATCATGAAATTCCAGCGATAGCTCCAGAACTGGCTGACAGCCTGTTGCGGGCCACCCTGGCAATAAAGGATGGCAGGATATTTCTTATTGGGATCGAAATCCGGTGGAAGTACTACCCATGTGCACATCTCCTTGCCATCAGTAGTGGGAATCATCATTTTCTCCACTTTTCCGAGCTTGCACTTGCCAAGCAATTCCGCATTGAACGATGTCAGATCCTTGGGTTCCTGTCCTTTGGAGGCAAGGCATATCTCATTCGGACGGCTCATGCTGTGACGAAGCGTCATGGCGGCATTGTTGCTGATCGGGTGTACACCCTCATAATCCCATACTCCTGAAGCAAGTGTATCTATGGCACATGTAGCCACATCAATCTTAAACACAGGCTTTGTACCCTGATAGTATCCGGCGAAGAATATGCCTTTGCCATCGGGAGACCATGCCAGTTCCTCTGGCCAATAATCCCAGTCAGCGGTAAGATCGCGTTTTGTGCGGGTCTTCATATCCATCACCATCAGACGCTTCTTGTCGCTCTCAAACTTTGCTGTCTCCATGGAAAGCCATGCAAGCGACGAGCCATCAGGCGAGAACACTGGATTCGTATCATAGCCTTCGATTCCTTCCGTCAGACACTCGGTCTTTCCCGAAGCGAGGTCATAAAGATACAGATTCGAATCGGTAGAGAACGCATAATCCTTACCTTTGAGTTTACGGGAAGTATACACAAGCTGTTTGCTGTCGGGAGTCCATGCGAACGTCTCAGCACCTCCGAACGGTTTCATCGGACATTCATAAGGCTCACCTTTCATAATATCGATCTCATTAGCCACCTGATAGCCAGAACCGGTTTTGAAGTCAGCCACAAACGGATGAGGAATCTCAGTCACCCACTCATCCCAATGCTTATACATCAGATCATTCACAACACGGCCCGTAGTATTGGGAAGGCCCTCGAAAAGAGCCGGATCCTTGTCGTCAGCATCAATGGGAGCACCAAACACAATCTTCGATTCATCTGGTGAAATCTCAAAACACATCACTCCATTAGACACGCTGCTGACACGAGTCATGGAGGAGCCGTCAGGTTTCATGGTAAATACCTGAGGCTTCTCAGTCTTATCATCTTTAGCTATGAAAGCGATAAGATTTCCTCCATCAATCCAACGGAGATTCGATTCCGATGAAGGAGTAGTTGTAAGTCTTTTGACATCAGTGCCGTCCGCATTCATGCGATAGATTTCCGCATTAGAAGCATTGTCAGCAATACTCTCGTAGCTGAGAGTGAAGATGACATACTTGCCATCGGGAGAAGGAGTGGCATTACCCACGCGTCCGAGTGCTTCAAGCACTTCAGCGGAGAACATTCCATCAACCACTTCCACCGAAGGCTGCTCGATAACAGTCTTGCCGGAATTGCCTTGTCCGCATCCAGCAAGCAAAGCGGGAAACATGAGCGTGCTCATGGCGAGTTTGGTTTTGTTCATATAATAATTGATTTAGATTTTAAGGTCTTACATCATAAGCCGTTTGCGGCGCGAAAGTAGTGAAAAATTCCGACATGTACAAATTTTTTCACCTCCGGGATCGACGAGAGTCTTCTCTTGATTTCCCCTTATGTCCCTCAACTTTATTCTGACCATAGAGCCGTTGGATAAGATCCGGCCGGTGCATACGTCGCAACGCATCTGTTATACCTTTTCGGGCCTCTGGCTTGTACCAGAAGAAGAACTGCCTCTGAGCGAGTTTCTCGTCCGGAGTACGGGCAGTAAAAACCGGTTTGAGCGTATAGGGATGATATCCGGTGTAATATGTTTCTGTCGCAACCGTCATAGGAGTAGGAGTAAAATCCTGTACCTGTTCAAGATGAAAATCAAGACTCTTGGTCTCCGCAGCCAATTCCGCCATATCAAGTTCATGACATCCGGGATGAGAGGAGATAAAATACGGTATCAGTTGCTGGCGCAGACCATAACGCCGATTGGTATCATCAAATATACGCTTGAATTTCCTGAACATGCCGAAGTCGGGTTTACGCATCATTGCAAGCACCTTAGATGAAGTATGCTCCGGAGCCACTTTAAGACGCCCGCTGACATGGTTACATAACAGTTCACGTATATATTCTCGGTTTGCGGCGTCAACTTCCGCACGCCCTGTATGATGCATTGCCAGATCGTAGCGCACCCCGCTGCCGATAAAACTTTTCTTAACACCTGGAATGGCATCTACCGTGCGGTATATGTCAAGCAATCCGGAATGATCTGTGTCAAGATTCGGACATGGCTCCGGATACAGACACGAAGGACGGACACATTTTCTGCACATATTCAGATTACGTCCATGCATACCATACATATTGGCGGACGGACCTCCGAGGTCTGAAATATACCCTTTGAAGTCCTCCATGGCTACCACCTGCCTTACCTCACGCAAAATGGATTCTTTCGAACGAGACGCAATATGCTTACCCTGATGGGCGGATATGGTGCAGAAAGCACATCCTCCGAAGCATCCGCGATGCATACATACGGAATGCCGGATCATCTCGTATGCCGGAATCCGTTTGCCCCTATAACGCGGATGGGGAAGACGTGTATACGGAAGATCGAAAGACGCATCAACCTCTTCAGTGGAAAGAGGAGGATACATCGGGTTCATTCTTATCCATCGGCCAAGAGCCTGTTGAATCACAATATGCCCTTCAAAACGGTTTGATTCCTCCTCCACCACTTTGAAATTGGCCGCCTGCTTTCTCCTGTCACGCAAGCAATCCTCGTATGAATTGAGACGTATCACATCGTCAGCTCCTTCAGATAAAGATCCTGCAGAAATAAAAACTGTCTGCGGCACATCGGTTATCTCCGATATACACTCCCCTCCATCGAGTCTTTTCGCAAGCTCAACGACTGCTTTCTCTCCCATACCGTAGACGATCATATCAGCGGAAGTATCAAGTATAAAGGGAGGGCGCAACCGGTCTTGCCAGTAATCATAATGTGCCACTCTGCGCAGAGATGCCTCGATTCCTCCGGCTATTATAGGCACATCGGGATAAAGTTCACGCAGAATCTTTGAATAGACTATGGTCGGATAATCAGGACGCATCCCATGTCTGCCATCTGGTGTATAGGCATCATCATGACGAAGACGACGATTAGCGGTATAGTGGTTGACCATCGAATCCATCGCTCCGGCTGATATTCCGAAAAAAAGACGCGGCCGTCCAAGTTTCCGGAAATCCCTCAAATCATCGCGCCAGTTCGGCTGAGGCACAATGGCCACCCGATAACCGGCGGCTTCAAGGGAACGACCTATCACCGCAGCACCGAAAGAGGGATGATCCACGTATGCATCTCCGGAAAAAATAATCACATCAGCCTGATCCCAGCCAAGACGGTTCATCTCATCACGTGATGTCGGGAGCCAACGCCGTTCGTACTTCGATAATCCATTTCTATGGGCATCAGTCATCTGTCCTCTCCCTCCCCGAGAGCCTCAAGACGATTCTGACACTCTATGAGTTCGTCGCGATACTGCGCGGCCTGAATAAACTCCATTTTTCGGGCCGCTTCCGCCATCAGATCATGAAGTCGGGCCACTCGTCGGCGCAATTCAGCGGCTCCCATATATTCCATGACAGGTTCCGCCGCTCTGGAATGGTCATTCACTCCCTCTATATAAGGTACAGGACAAGATGCTTCTGCATTCTTCTTAATTCCTCGAGATTGATTACCAGAGGTCTTCTGTCCGGATTCCTGAGAAGAATCGCCGTAAAGTTCCAGAAGATCGGACGAATCTGAAGACTTCACTATCTGGGTAGGAGTGATACCATGACGCTCGTTATACAACATCTGTTTTGCCCGTCTGCGCTCAGTCTCGTCAATAGTGAGACGCATGCTGTCGGTGATTTTATCCGCATACATTATCACCCTGCCGTTCACATTGCGGGCCGCTCGACCTGCGGTCTGGGTAAGGCTACGGTGATTGCGCAGAAATCCTTCCTTATCGGCATCGAGAATGGCGACGAGGCTCACCTGAGGCAGATCGAGTCCTTCGCGAAGCAGATTCACCCCTACAATGACATCATAGATGCCTACCCGCAGATCGTCCAGAATCTTGATACGGTCAAGTGTCTCCACATCGCTATGTATGTATGCACTGTTGACACCGAATTTATTCAGATGCTGGTTCAATTCTTCGGCCATACGTTTTGTAAGCGTTGTGACAAGTGCTCTTTCCCCTCTCTCCCGGCACAGCTGGATCTCCTCCATGAGATCATCCACCTGACAATCGGTAGGACGCACCTCTATCTCCGGATCAAGCAGACCGGTAGGACGTATCACCTGTTCAGTGACTACACCTTCGCATTTCTGCAGCTCATAGTCGCCCGGAGTCGCACTTACATATATCACCTGATTGGTCAGTCTCTCAAATTCATCAAATTTAAGAGGACGATTGTCTATGGCGGCAGGCAGACGGAATCCATACTCCACAAGATTCATTTTCCGGGACAAATCCCCTCCGTTCATTCCGCGTATCTGGGGCAGAGTGACATGACTCTCATCTACAATGGTAAGGTAATCCTTCGGAAAATAGTCAAGCAGACAGAACGGGCGCATTCCAGGTTCACGGCCGTCGAAATAACGGGAATAGTTCTCTATCCCCGAACAATGACCCAACTCACGTATCATTTCCAGATCATAACTCACCCGTTCATGAAGACGGGCAGCCTCAAGACTTTTCCCTTCACGGATGAAAAATTCCTCCTGTGCACCAAGATCCAGAGCTATCTGGTCAATCGCACGGGATGCACGCTCCTTTGATGTCACAAAAATATTGGCCGGATATATATTGAATCCTTCCAGCTTTGAAAGCACCAGACCAGTGGAAGGATCTATTGTCTGGATACTTTCTATCTCATCGCCCCAGAACAGCACTCTAAGCTGAATGTCTTCAAAAGACAACTTTATATCGACTGTATCCCCTTTAGCCCGAAACTGGCCACTCTCCAACTCCACTTCCGAACGGGAGTAGAGTGAATCAACCAATTTGCGCATAAAGGCATTGCGCGACAATCTGTCACCGACAGCAATTCTGACTACGCTCTGTTCAAAGTCTTCCGGATTACCCATACCGTATATACAAGACACTGACGAGACCACCACCACATCCCTGCGACCGGACAGGAGGGCTGCCACGGTGGAAAGACGCAATTTCTCAATCTGATCGTTGATCATCAGATCCTTCTCAATATACTTCTGAGTGGAAGGAATGTATGCTTCCGGTTGATAATAGTCGTAGTAACTCACAAAATACTGTACTGAGTTTTCCGGGAAAAAACTCTTGAATTCACTATAAAGCTGCGCCGCAAGTGTCTTGTTGTGAGAGAGAATAAGCGTAGGACGACGCACCTGGCTGATGACATTTGCCATGGTGAACGTCTTACCGCTGCCAGTCACCCCGAGGAGCGTCTGTGCAGCCACTCCCTGCTCAACACCTTGGGCAAGTTCGGCAATTGCCTCCGGCTGATCGCCTGTAGGACAATACTCGGATGTCAGTTTGAATTCCATATTCTTGCAAAGATACAACATTTTCACGCCCAAGTCAATAGATGACTGCAATTATTTCGGACACGCACATTCAATCCGATGGAATTCAAGCTTATATACTTATATTACTACCTTAACACATTTATTCCGGATTATATCACATTTGTATGTTCCGCTAAAATTTTGTATCTTTGCAAATTCTCATTCCTCGGCTTCCCCTGGCCTGTGTCCTCAATCTCACACAGCCTTCACCTATCTTCATATCCTCTTTCCCGACCACAGATATATGACAAACAAATGGAACTATCAGCCGCTCACTCTGCAGCAACGTCAGGAAGCCGACGAGCTGATGCCTACATGCGCCATGCTCCGACCCGTAGCCGAGGTACTGCTCAGACGAGGAGTAGGCTCAAAGAAAGAGGCCGACCAGTTTTTCGCTCCGGCAATATCAGATCTGCACGACCCATTCCTTATGAACGGCATGGACAAAGCTGTTCACAGACTGAACAAAGCCATGGGATCCAAACAGCGGATAATGGTCTATGGAGACTATGATGTGGACGGCACGACAGCTGTCGCGCTTGTATACAAATACCTGCAGAACTATTACAGCAATATCGAATACTATATCCCCACCCGTTATGAGGAAGGATATGGAATCTCACTCAAAAGCATCGACTATGCCCTGGAAAATGACGTAAAACTTGTCATCGCACTTGACTGCGGCATCAAGGCCATCGAAGAAATCCAATATGCGAAAGACCGTGGAATTGACTTCATCATCTGCGACCATCATGTCCCTGATGACGAACTCCCTCCGGCAGTAGCTATCCTAAATCCCAAAATGCCTGACTCGACATATCCCTGTCCTCATCTCAGCGGATGCGGAGTCGGGTTCAAGTTCATGCAGGCCTTTGCTCTTAGCAATGGACTGACAAACCACAACGAACTTGAATCACTTCTGGACCTTGTGGCAGTCAGCATAGCAGCCGACATAGTCCCTATCGTGGGAGAAAACCGTGTCATGGCATATCATGGACTGCGTAGACTCAACAGTAACCCTAATCTGGGACTCAGGAGTATCATACGCCTGTGTAAGCTGACCAACAAAGACATCACGATATCAGATGTGATATTCAAAATCGGACCGCGCATAAACGCATCCGGACGCATGCAGAGCGGCATCGAAGCAGTCGATCTTCTCGTGTGTCGCGATCTTCACGACGCTTATGAGAAAAGTAAGGCCATCGACCAATACAACAAAGACAGGAAAGAGCTTGACAAGCGGATAACAGAGGAAGCGAACAAGCTAATCGCCAACAATATAGGCATAATAGAAGGAAAACGATCCATTGTGGTCTACAACAAGGACTGGCATAAAGGTATCATCGGCATCGTCGCATCACGTCTCACCGAACTTTATTACAAGCCTTCCGTAGTACTTACTTTCTCAAACGGAATGGCTACCGGATCTTCCCGCTCTGTGCAGGGATTCGACATCTATGCCGCTGTCAATGCATCCCGATCTCTTCTTGAAAACTTCGGAGGTCACACATACGCGGTCGGTCTCACTCTCCGGGAGGAAAACATCGAAGAGTTCAGCAAACAGTTCGAACAATATGTCTCAGACCATATACAACCTAACCAACTGTCGCCTCAAATTGAAATAGACTCCGAAATCGAATTCGCCGACATAACACCGGAACTGATTGCCTCTCTCAAAAAGTTCAATCCTTTCGGGCCAGGCAATCAGAAGCCTGTATTCATGACACGGAATGTGTTCGACTTCGGGACAAGCAAACTCGTAGGCAAAAGTATGGAGCACATAAAACTTGAACTTGAAGACAACAGCACAAGCCGTGTGATGAATGCCATCGCCTTCAATATGGCTCCTTATTTCGAACATATACACGCCCACAAGCCCATTGATATCTGTTACACTCTGGAACAGACACGACGCGGATCCAACACAGACAGCATCCAACTGATGATACGAGACATACGTCTATCCGAGAAACGGTAATAGTCTCATGCCGACATATATGGATCCACAGCAGATTCTGAAACGATACTGGGGATTCGATACTTTCCGTCCCCTTCAGAAAGAGATTGTAGAATCGGCGATAGCCGGACGCGACACTCTTGGCCTGATGCCTACCGGAGGGGGTAAATCAATCGCCTTTCAGGTACCGGGTCTCTGGTATGGAGGTCTTACGATTGTAGTCACGCCTCTCGTATCACTTATGAAGGATCAGGTTGACAATTTACGCCGACGCAGGATTAAAGCAGTGTATTTCCATTCAGCCATGACTTCACGTGAAATACGCATGGCGTGGGACAGACTCACTAACGATGGCTGCAATTTTCTCTACATCGCACCGGAAAGACTGAACAATTTACGTTTTCTTGAAGAAATGCGTCATCTACCTATAAAATTACTTGTTGTAGATGAGGCTCATTGCATATCCCAATGGGGTTATGACTTCCGACCATCCTATCTGGGACTTCGGAAACTGCGTCGTGTGGCTCCCCACGCACCGGTGCTCGCACTCACAGCCACCGCTACCCCTTCTGTGGCCGAGGATATTTGTCGAGAACTTGAATTCAAATCCCAAAGTGCCGTTATACGGGACAGTTTCGCACGAGACAACATCAGTTATATTGTCCGTCCCACAGACCTTAAAATCAACGAATGCCTGCATATCCTCAACCGCACACAAGGATCGGCGATCATATATGTGAGAAGCCGAAAACGATCCCGGCAAATAGCCGAGTCCCTTCTTTCGGAGGGGATCTCATCCATCTGGTATCATGCAGGTCTGCCATTTGAAGTGAAGGAGGAACGTCAGAACAGCTGGAAAAGCGGGAATATACGTGTGATGGTAGCCACAAACGCTTTCGGCATGGGCATCGACAAACCGGATGTACGTGTCGTGATCCACTATGATCATCCTCCCTCTCTGGAGGAGTATTATCAGGAGGCGGGACGGGCCGGAAGAGACGGCATACCTTCATACGCCGTACTACTCCGTGGAAGACGCGATAAAGCCATTCTGCGACGCCATGTCACAGAGGCTTTTCCGTCACGTGACTTCATCGCCAAGATATATGAGAGAGTATGCATATTTCTCGGCCTTGAGATCGGAGGCGGGTACGGCCTTCTGCGTGAATTCGATTTTCAGAAATTCTGTACAGTGTTCAAACTTGACGATACCCGATGCGAAGCGGCTCTGAGAATTCTGACACGTGCCGGATTGATCGAATATATCGAGGAAAAAGAGACCAGATCCCGGCTGATGATACTGGTTGACCGCGACGAACTTTATCATGCAGCCACCGACCGAAACGCAGAAAAGATTCTGACAGCGGCATTAAGAGACTATCCCGGACTGTTCGCTGAGTATGTATTTATATTCGAATCAAAGTTGGCTTCGGATGCCATGTTGTCCGAACCCGAAGTCTGCGAGACCCTGATCTCTCTTTCCCGACAGGGTGTGGTGTCTTATATACCGAGAACGCGTACGCCCTACATCTATTTCCCGACAGCCCGGGAAGAGACAGAACATATCATCATACCCAAAAGCGTGTATGAGACACGCCAAAAAGTCATGGCATCGCGCACGGAAGCTATGATTGACTACTCTTATTCTTCATCCTCATGTCGTGTCAGCCGTATGCTCTCCTATTTCGGCGAAACCAATGCATGCGATTGCGGAAAATGTGATGTATGCCGTGACCTAAAAAGAAAAGTCCCCGATACAAAACTTATATCTGTCCGGGTGGAAGAATATCTCCAGTTGCATCCGCAAGGATTCTCGCTGGCAATGTTTTCACTGACATTCGGGACAGTCACTCCGGAGGCTTTCAGACATCTGCAACATCTACTCGACAACGGCATCGTCCGCGTTGACGAAACCGGTTATTATACACCGACATACACCGACAAATAGACATCAATATATACGTCTGGAACATGCCGAATTGACCCACCATCAATACAATTCCTTTCTGGTTTGTTTTAACTGAAAAAAATTATATGAATAAAGCAGTCATAATGGCCATTGCGCTAATCTGCGGCACAATGGCTGTCGTCGCCCAAAATACGGACACGATCATCGCAGAAAAACCTTCAGCTGTCGTGATACGAGCACAGGATTTCGCTGACTACCATAACGCTGCCCTTATGGGCGACGGTGAGGCAATGCGACGTCTTGCCGTATGTTATCAGACCGGTACCGGAGTAGGCCAGGATCTTGAAGAAGCAATAATATGGTATGGGAAATCTGCCCGTACAGGCAATGTAGAGGCCGAATTCGACATCGGCACACTCTATCGGGATGGAATAGGTTTCCCTCAGAGCGATGAGGAAGCAGCATATTGGTTCCGTAAAGCGGCCCGTAACGGAAGCACTAAAGGGATGGTAGAGATCGGGCGGCAGTTCCTTGAAGGGAAAGGTGTGCAACAGGACGACATCATAGCAGCTGAATATTTCTGGCGTGCCGGCTCACGCGGAAATGCCGAAGGTCAATACCGTTACGCCTGCATGCTTCGTGACGGAAAAGGAGTGACCCGCAACAAAGAAAAAGCTGTGGAATGGTTCATGAAAGCAGCCGCTCAAAACTACAAAGACGCTGCATATCAGGCCGAAACAGTCAAATCAGGGAAATCGGCTGTCAACAAAAAATCTTCTGGAAGCCGGTCTGGGAAGAAACATGGAATAAAGCCATCCTCTGGCCAAAGAAAATAACCAATTTAAATATAATACGTCATCTAAAATCCACAATAAACGAACTATGTCTGACACAAAGTTTTCCATTTCCGACACTAAAATTACAAAACGGGAACTAATACTGATGAACATCGCCGGACCTGACCGTCCGGGACTGACCGCCGCGCTGACCGATATCCTTGCCCGACACGATGCTCGGATTCTTGATATCGGTCAGGCCGACATACACCATACTCTCGCTCTGGGAATACTTTTCCAGACCGACAGTCTGAAAAGTGGCGAGATTCTTAAAGAACTACTGTTCACCACCTCCGACATGCACGTTCAGGTACAGTTCAGCATCGTTCCTGAGAATGAATATGACAAATGGGTAGGTATGCAAGGTAAGAACCGGTATATCATCACTATACTCGGGCGCACACTGACAGCCGAACAGATCTCGCATGTCACCCGTATCATTGCTGAGCAGCAACTGAATATAGACAATATCCGGCGTCTTACCGGACGCATGCCACTGGATGACGCCAAACAACCAATGGCAAAAGCATGCATAGAACTGTCAGTCAGAGGTAATCCAGCTGACCGGATGAGCATGCAGAAAGATTTCATGGAACTGGCCGCTAACCTGAATTTCGACATATCGCTTCAGGAAGACAATATGTATAGGCGTAGCCGTCGGCTCATCTGTTTCGATATGGATTCGACACTTATCCGCACTGAAGTGATCGACGAACTTGCCGAACATGCAGGGGTCGGGCAAGAAGTCCGTTCCATCACCGAGTCAGCCATGCGTGGCGAGATAGACTTCAAGGAAAGTTTCAGAAAAAGAGTGGCCCTTCTGAAAGGCCTTGATATCAGCGTCATGAAGCAGATCGCGGAATCCCTTCCCATTACTGAAGGTGTAGAAAGACTGATGAAGGTTCTGAAACGCTCAGGTTACAAAACCGCGATCATATCAGGTGGATTCACATATTTCGGCAATTATCTGCGTCAGAAATTCGGATTCGATTATGTATATGCCAACGAACTGGAAATTGATCCCGACGGTAAACTTACCGGACGTTATATCGGCGATATTGTCGACGGCCAACGGAAGAAAGACCTGCTGAGACTACTCGCACAAGTGGAGAACATCGACATCGCCCAGACCATAGCAGTGGGCGACGGAGCCAACGATCTTCCGATGCTTTCTGAAGCCGGACTCGGCATAGCCTTCCATGCCAAACCAAAGGTAAAAGCCTCCGCATCCCAAAGCATATCGACCATCGGCATTGACGGAGTATTGTATTTTCTCGGCTTCAAAGATTCATACATGACACAACATCCAACCGAACCATGCCCAGAAAACTGATTCCACTGCTTCTGACATTTATCCTGACATCAATTCAGGGATATGCGCAAGATATATCTGCCGACACTGTTGCCATAAATTCCAATAAAAGGGAGTCGGTCGGTCTTGTGCTCAGCGGAGGCGGTGCAAAAGGTATCGCCCATGTCGGTGTCATAAAAGCACTGGAAGATGCGGAAATTCCCATCGATTATATTGCCGGCACTTCTATGGGAGCGATTGTCGGAAGTCTCTACAGCTGCGGTTGGTCGCCAGACAGCATGATGAATTTCTTTACTGCCCCCGATTTTCACTACTGGAGCACAGGCACTGTAAATCCAGCCGATAAATACTGGTTTTCCATGCCCGATCCGAGTCCGCGCTGGGTAGGAATAAACCTCAACTTCCGTGATTCCACACTATTTTCCATGAACATGCTTCCGACCAATCTCATCTCGCCCATACCGATGAATATGGAATTCCTACGCCTGTATGCGAAATACACCAAGCAATGCGGCGAGGACTTCAATAATCTTATGGTGCCTTTCAGATGCGTATGCTCAGATGTATATCACAAACGGAAAATAGTATGCGGATCAGGATCTCTTGGCGACGCCGTAAGGGCATCTATGAGTTTCCCATTGGTATTCAAACCTATAAAAATGGATGGAGTATTAGTCTACGACGGCGGCATATACGACAATTTCCCAGTAGACGTAATGAGAAAGGACTTCAAGCCCGACTTCATAATCGGTGTGTCAGTTTCCGGACCCGACACCAAACCACAACAGGGGAATATATACAGCCAACTGGAAGATATGATTATCCAGAACAACGATTACAGTCTTCCACCTGAGGAGGGTGTAAAGATTCAGGTACCTGTATTACAGTTCGGAGTTCTCGATTTCGACAAAGCCCGGGAAATATACTCCATAGGGTATCGGGCAGGCTTGCAGATGGTGGACTCAATAAAAAGACGGATTAATGTAACGCGTCCTCTTTCCGATGTCAAGCTGCAGCGAAAAGAATTTTCATCCCGCACACCGACCGTCATGTTCGACTCTGTCGCCGTGCAGGGTGCATCGACAGGACAGGCAAGCTACATCCGTCACCTTTTCGACAGGGGAAAAAATTATCCCTTCGATATGGAGCAAACCCAAAAAGCCTACTATCAGGCCATTTCGACAGGAAAACTCAGCAATCTTGTACCACAGGCCGTTTTCAGTAAAGACTCCACCACTCTCCTTCTGGAGGCAACAGTCAAAGACAGCTGGAACATCGGGATCGGCGGATGGATTTCTTCATCCACCAACAGCATGCTCTATCTTGGTTTCGGCTACCATACACTTAGGTTCCTTTCTCTCGATGCCGACATCAGCGGATGGCTTGGACAGACATACTTCGCAGGTATGGCAAACGTGAAATTTGCGCTGCCCTCCTTTTCCCCCTCATATCTGCGTCTGACAGGAGTGATCAGCCGACAGAAATTCTATTCCACCGAACAATTGTTCTATCAGAATTCCTCTCCATCTTTCATTTCCGATTATCAGGCATACATCCGGCTGCAATATGCACGTGAACTCAGCCGGACCTCGCGCATATACACCTATATAGGATATGCATTCTTATGGGATAAATACTACCCCGCCGGAACCACCGACTATGCCCATACAGATCGCGACAAAAGCCAGTATAAAATAGCAGCAATAAGAATAGGATATGAAGACGACACACTCGACGGGATAATGTATCCTTCGCAGGGCCACAGATTCAGTGCCATGCTGTTTGGTGCCTTGGAACACAGCAAACAGATTCCTGCGAAACAATCATCAGACAGAATCCCATACACATCCTTTCCCAAGGCAAGACTTGAGGCGGAATGGAAACGTTTTTTTCCATTAGGCCGAAAGTTCATCCTCGGGTTTGAGGCCGAGGGTGCGGCGACTTTCCAGCACCATCGTCAGGACTACACTGCCGCCATGATAAGCGCACCGTCATTCGCTCCTACCCCTTCCACACAAAATTATTTCAACGAGGCTTTCAGAGCCGACAATTACCTGGCCGCAGGTGTCATGCCCATTTTCAAGCCATTCGGCAACATGCAACTCAGAGGTGATTTCTATCTGTTTGCTCCTGTCCGCAACGCAATCCGACTGACAGACGGCACTCTTGGCTACAACGGATGGTTTCGCAAGTCTGCTTTCATCGGTGAAATTGCCGCAGTCTACAACTTCCCGTTTGCCAGCCTCTCCATATATTGCAACTATCTGTCACACCCGCGCCGCAACTGGAACTTCGGAATCAATTTCGGAATATTCCTCCAGGCACCTCGTTTCGAACGATAATATAGAGATTCCAGACAATAGAATGCCCGGCTCCTGAGGTAAATTCAGAAGCCGGGCAATAATTTTTCATTCTATCGGTCAGGTGTTCTCTTCCAGAATCTTTTTGACGAAATTATAATCCGGTTCTTCGGTTGTCTCCTGACAAAGCGACGTTCCGAGTACTCGACCGTCCTTATCAATCACCACAAGGGCACGGGCAAACAGACCACGTAGCGGGCCGTCTGCAAGTTCCACCCCATAAGCTGTACCGAAGTCAGAACGATACGCAGATGCAGTCTCTACATTGGTGATGCCATTGACAGTACAGAACCGTTCGGCAGCAAAAGGAAGATCCTTGCTGACACAAAGCACTACAGTGTCGGGATAATCAGCCACATCCTGATTGAATCTACGCACCGAGGCAGCGCACACATCTGTGTCAAGACTCGGGAAGATGTTAAGCACCACCCGTTTACCTTTGAAATCGTGAAGTGAGATGTCTGAAAGATCCCGGGCGGTAAGTGAAAAGTCTGGAGCAATACTGCCCGCTACCGGCAATTCACCCACTGTGTGCATGGGAGTGCCATTAAGAAATACAGTTTCCATTGTCGTTATATTTTTTGGTTCATACATTCCTTATAACAATCCAAAAGCACAAATTTATTGTTCCGCCTGAAATCAGGAAGACCCGACTTCCCAGCCCGGTCTTCCTCAACCATTTAATATTAACCATTTAATATAACCATTGCAACTGCTTCCAACGCCAACAGGCGTCAGTCACAGTATTTCTTTCCAATCCAACCCCCAAGGCATCAGCAAGGATCGCACACAAGCCTTTTATCCTCGCAACGAAGCACTCTGGCAGGAAATTCCTCCACCAGAGAAAGATTGTGAGTGGCCATCATCACAGTATGTCCTTCAGCAGCCAGACTATGCAACAACTGCACGATATGATACCCTGTCTGAGGATCAAGATTACCCGTCGGCTCATCGGCCAATATAAGATCCGGATTGTTGAGCAAAGCACGGGCGATAACTATGCGCTGCTGCTCACCTCCGCTTAGTTCATGTGGCATCTTGTAACTCTTGTTCTGCATGCCGACATCAGCAAGAACCTCCTCTATCCGCTGGTCAATATCTCTCTTCGAACGCCAACCCGTAGCCTGAAGCACAAACCGGAGATTGGCTGCAGCCGACCTGTCTTGAAGCAACTGAAAGTCCTGAAACACAATACCAGTCTTTCTCCGAAGATACGGTATCTGTTTGCGTCTGAGACGGAGAATATCAAAATCCATCACCTCCGCCTTCTCTCCTCCAGTAGGCGACACCTCGCCATACATGGACTTCATAAGCGAACTCTTGCCGCTGCCCACACGTCCCACCAGATAGCAGAACTCCCCTTTTTCCAAAGTAAAGCTCACTTCCTTGAGAACAATGCGCTCGGCGCGTGATATGTCCACCTTCCGGTAGTCGACTATTGTTTCCATTATTTCCTTTCAGACATCCCGAGACATCCAAAAACGAATGTCCGTTTACAACTGAACCACAAAGTTACCTATTTTTTCCTTAACAGACATAATTTATCTCCAACTTGTAACTCCTTCCACTCCAATCAGACTATCTAAATGCCACAACAGTTTCTCTTATTTCCCGAAATTTCACAAACGGGCATACAGCGATAATCTCTCTGAAATGGGATTTGCCTTATCGGATAAATTTTGTAATTTTGCATTTTCGGAGCCGGACAATATGCCCTTTACGGTTCCATACCCGATAATGGAAAAAGAGATCATCATCGACGGAGTGAAAGTCCACTATGAGGAGTGCGGCCCTTCCGAAGGGCAGCCTATCATAATCATGCATGGTTGGGGATGCGATCACACGACTGTAGGATTTATCCGTGATATAGTAAAAGACCGGATGCATGTATTCAACCTTGATCTTCCCGGACACGGTAAAAGTCAGGAGCCTCCGGAAGCATGGGGAGTAGACGCGTTCACCAGACTTGTAGAAAAGTTTATAACGGCACTTGGAATATCCAGTCCTGTGCTGATAGGACATTCTTTCGGAGGCAGGATAGCTCTCCTCCTCGCTTCACGGAATACTATCCGAAAAATGATACTGGTAGATGCCGCCGGCATAAAACCCAAAAGAAGCATCCGTTATTATATAAAGGTATATTCTTTCAAGACAGCCAAAATAGTGCTTCCCTTGATTCTGGGAAAGAATCGCGGACAAAAAATAATAGACAGCTGGAGAGGTAAGGCTGGATCGGCCGACTATCGTCAGTCCTCTCCGATAATGCGGGCTGTGATGAGTCGATGTGTCAACGAAGATCTGAAGCATGTGATGCCATCTATAAAAGCCTCCACACTGCTCGTATGGGGAGAACAAGACACCGCCACACCAATTTCCGACGCACATACTATGGAGCGGCTTATACCGGATGCGGGACTTGTAAGTTTTCCCGGATGTGGTCACTATTCATTTCTTGATAATCCCGGATCTTTCCGTGCCGTGATATTGGAATTTCTGAAAAAGGAACTTCAACAAACATCTTCAAGCATTTCATAACCCAACACAGCCGAAACAATGCCAACCGCATATCTTATTGCCATATACGTCGTCTGTGGAGCCTATATGCTCCTGAACTTCAAATACGACATCCAGATGCTCCAACAGAACAGCTACCGCATCTCCCGCTATTACAGATGGCTTGAAGACGGCCATCTGTTCTCTGGTTGGAGACTCGTCGACGTAGCCCTTCTGATGTTGCTTCTCTCCACTCTTCTACCCCCGTCATTTGCCGCATTAGCAATTGCCGTGACAGGACTGGTGAAAGTCTGTCTGATCTGGAAAAAGAAATACAAGAAACCCCTTGTATTCACCCGAAGGGTATGGAGAATCTATTCAGTAACAGGCATTCTGGCGACGGCCGCTTTCATCTGCGGAGCCGTAATCCCCTCCGGAACGGGACTCTCCAGATGGGACAATCCGATATGCATTGCCATCTGCATTCTGCTACTTATCACCACTTTCTCATGGACCATGGTAATCGCCGCCGTGGCAATCCTGTCTCCGGTGGAAAAGGCTATCAACCGCAGATACTACAATGAGGCATCCGCTATATTACGCTCCATGCCGGATCTTAAAATAATCGGCATCACGGGATCATACGGCAAGACCAGTACAAAACATTACCTCAACCGCATACTGTCCGAGTGTTATGATGTCCTCATGACCCCCGGAAGCTACAACACCCCCATGGGCGTCATCAGGACAATACGTGAGATGATGAAACCCTACAATCAGGTCTTCATCTGCGAAATGGGAGCCAAACAGAGAGGAGACGTCAAAGAGATCTGCGATCTGGTACATCCTCAGGCAGGAATCATAACTGCCGTTGGCCCGATGCATCTTGAGACATTCGGATCCATTGAAAATGTACAGGCCACAAAATTCGAACTTGCTGACGCACTCCCTGCCGATGGCCTTATTGTGGTCAACAACGACTTCGACGCATGTGCCTCCCGTCCTGTCGACAACGTCAAGACACTACGTTACGGAGTGGCTTCTCCTGAATGCGCGGACTATAAAGCCACAGACATCACGTATACCCCTTCGGGCACCACATTTACAGTAGAAGGACCCGATGGTTTCCGGCTTCCCCTTTCCACCCGTCTGGTAGGTGAATGCAACATAGCCAATCTGCTTGGGGCAGTAGTCATGGCCCTTTATCTCAATGTTCCGGAAGAACGGATCCGATATGCGGTGGCGGCCATAGAACAGGTAGAACACAGGCTCAGCATCCACCAGACCCCTGGAGGAGTCACCATAATCGATGACGCCTTCAACTCCAATCCGACCGGATCACGCATGGCAGTAGATGTTCTGTCCCATTTCACCTCTGGGAAAAGAATAATCGTCACCCCCGGGATGATCGAACTCGGAACAGAACAGACAGAACTCAACAAAGAGTTGGGGCGGCATATCGGTAAAAACGTCGACATAGCCGTCATCGTAGGATCCTACAACCGCGAGGCCCTCGTGGAGGGCATAATGTCGACCGGCTTCGACAAGTCAAGACTACATGTCGTGGACAGCTTCGCTGAATCGCAGAAACTTCTCTCCACACTGATTCGCAACGGCGACACAGTGCTTTACGAAAATGACCTTCCCGACACCTTCAAATAAGAGGCAATACGGGAGATGACGCCGTTTTCATAATATTTTCACATATCGATTTTTTTTATTAATTTTGTAGCACATTATTACCGGGAATCCATCTGTCCCGGTCTCGCTTCCGGAAGGTCAACCATACTCATCCGGAATCAAAACGTATGAGACAAAAAACACAAGATGCAACCAGACGATAAAATAATTCCGATCAATATCGAATCGGAGATGAAAAGCGCCTATATCGACTATAGTATGTCGGTAATAGTGTCGCGTGCCCTGCCCGATGTCCGAGACGGATTCAAGCCCGTTCATCGCAGAGTGCTGTTCGGCATGAACGAACTGGGCAATCGCTTCAACGGCGACACAAAGAAATCAGCGCGTATAGTCGGTGAGGTGATGGGTAAATATCACCCGCACGGCGACTCGTCAATCTATTTCACCATGGTCCGCATGGCTCAGGAATGGAGTCTGCGCTATCCGCTCGTCTTCGGCCAGGGAAACTTCGGTTCGATCGACGGAGACTCCCCGGCAGCCATGCGATACACCGAGGTCAAACTCGCACGCATGGGCGAGGAGATGCTGCAGGATCTCGACAAAGAGACAGTCGATTTTGTTCCTAACTTCGACAACACTCTCATGGAGCCTTCCGTACTGCCCACCCGCATTCCCAACCTGCTGGTGAACGGAGCATCAGGAATCGCCGTGGGTATGGCCACAAATATGCCTCCACATAATCTCACAGAGGCACTCAACGCCTCAATTGCCCTCATTGATGATCCGGACATGGACGTCGAAGGATTGATGGAGCACATCAAGGCACCGGATTTTCCCACCGGAGGCGAGATTTTCGGCACTCAAGGCGTACGTGACGCATTCATGACAGGACGTGGACGCATCATAATCCGTGCAAAAGCCGAAATCGAATCAGACGGCAATCACGACACGATCGTAATCTCGGAAATTCCATACGGAGTGGTGAAAAACGATCTTGTGAAGAGCATCGCCGATCTTGTCGAGGAGAAAAAAATCGATGGCATCGCCGACATCACCGATACTTCGGCACGTGGAAAAATGCACATTGCCATCGACATCAAACGCGACGCCAACGCACGTGTGGTGCTCAACAAACTTTTCAAGCTAACACAGCTTCAGACATCGTTCAGCGTCAATAACGTCGCCCTCGTCAACGGTCGTCCGAAGACTCTCAATCTCAAGGAACTTCTCCAGTCATTTGTAGATCATCGCCATGAAGTGGTGATCAGGCGTACTATCTACGAGAAGCGCAAGGCTGAAGAGAGAGTGCACATACTGAAAGGATTAATGATCGCCGTCGACAATATCGACGAAGTGATCCAGATCATCAGAAACTCACGCACTGAAGAGATCGCACGGCAGCGTCTGGGAGAACGATTCGCCCTTGATGACCTCCAGACACGGGCCATAGTAGATATGCGTATCGGTCGGCTCACCGGTCTATCCATCGAGAAACTTCACGAGGAACACGATGAACTGATGCGTCAGATAGAGCATTTCAATCTGATTCTCACCGACGACACGGTATGTCGTGACGTCATGAAAGAGGAACTCATCGAGATCCGCGACAAATATGGCGACGAAAGACGCACTCGCATCAATCAGTTCTCCGGTGATTTCAGCGCAGAGGATTTCTATCCCGACGATGAGATGATAATCACTATCTCCCATCTCGGTTATATCAAGCGCACACCTCTGAGTGAATTCCGCGCACAACACCGAGGAGGAGTAGGTGCGAAAGGAAGCGATACCCGCGATTCGGACTTCATCGAACACATCTACCCTGCCTCCAACCACAACTACATGCTCTTCTTCACACGTAAGGGACGCTGTTACTGGCTGAAGGTATATGAAATCCCCGAATGCGCCAAAAACTCAAAAGGTCGTGCCATCCAGAATCTTCTCAACATCGAACCAGATGACTGTGTCAATGCCTTCATCCGTGTGAAAGGCCTGAACGACCCGGAATATACCAATTCGCACAACCTTATCTTCTGTACGAAAAAGGGTATAATAAAGAAAACATCTCTTGAGGCCTATTCAAGACCTCGGGCAAAAGGAGTCAACGCCATCCTTATACGCGAAGATGACCAGCTTATACAGGTGCGCCTTACCGACGGACATTCGGAAGTGATAATGGCAGACCGCGACGGAAGGGCCATCCGGTTCCCCGAGTCCACAGTACGCGAAATGGGTCGTATGTCCACAGGTGTACGCGGCATGACATTGGGCGGCGACAACGACGAGGTGGTAGGCATGATCACCATGACCGGAAGCCCCGAGGAAACCGTTATGGTAGTTTCGGAAAAAGGATACGGCAAACGTTCAGCACTTGAAGACTATCGCATCACAAACCGAGGTGGAAAAGGAGTGAAGACCATGGCGGTCACAGAAAAAACCGGCAGTCTTGTGGCGATCAAGAATGTGGATGACACCAACGATCTCATGATCATAAACCAGAGCGGTATAACCCTGCGGCTTCCAGTCAGTGGAATCCGTGTCATGGGACGTGCCACTCAGGGCGTGAAACTCATCGATCTCAACAAACGTGGCGATCATATCGCATCTGTCTGCAAAGTGGACTCAGATCCGGAAGAAACTGTAGATGACGAGGTGCTGCAAGATCTGGACGCCCAGCAACGACTGGCTTCCGATAAGGCCGAGGCTATCTCCGAAACCGAAACCGAAGCCGCAGACATCGCTGCCTCCGAAACGCCAGGAAATTCGGAGAATACAGAAGAAAAAAATCTATCCGATAATTAAACCCGCGACCGCGCGGAGGGTCTGTTCAGAACAAAAACCCTCCGCGTGTTGTTGACATACATAAGGAGGGTATCTCTCTTTCCCTTGAACAACCGACACGAATTCAGAACAAACATTCACATACCGACATGAAAAAGACATTCGCACTCGCGCTCGTTGCCGCCATGGCCGGCTCTGTATGCGCCCAGGAAGCAATGGATGCCAAACAGCTCTTTGAGCTGGGTAACAATCAGTTCAAAGAATACGACAAATCTCTTGGATTAGCGGCCATCAATCCTCAGGGAGTTGACCCGAACCAGATGGGAAAAATGCTTGTGGATGGCTACCGCTACATGCTTCAGGCTCTTCCGTTGGACTCACTTCCTGATAAAAAAGGAAAAGTCAATCCGAAATATTCCAAAAAAATAGCCAATACAGTTGTAGGACACGTCAATGATTTCTTCAACGTGGGAGGCAACTATTACAACCAGAAGATGTATTATCCTCAAGCTTACGAGGCTTTTCTGATTTATGCCGACATGCCTGAGATTCCAGCATTCGCCAAAGCTGCAGAAAGTGTGAATCAGGAACAACGGGCCACCGCATATTTCAATGCTGGTCTGGCCGCTTATTCAGGCAACGCAGTTCCTGAAAGTGCCGCGGCATTCAAGAAAGCCCGACTAAACAATTATGAGCAGCCCGAGGCATACATCTACGAAATTGCCTGCTGGCAGAACATGGCTCAGAAAGACTCCACTCTTGAGGCCGAGGCACAGAAAAACATCAATGAGATCGCTCAGGCCGGATATGCTCGTTTCGGAGTGGCCCAGCCAGTGTTTCTCAACAATCTGATCAATTCCATGATTGCCGACAACCGTAGTGAGGAGGCACTGACCATGCTCAACAAAGAAATAAGTGCTAATCCCGACAATGCGAACCTGTATGGCCTTCTCGGATTCACCTACAACCGTCTTGACAAGGAAGCCGAGGCAGAGGCAGCCTACCGCAAGGCAGCCTCACTCCCCAATGTAGACTATGAGACTCTGCTCCGCGCAGCCAGCCGTATCTTCCGGATCGGTACAGAGAAACTGAATCTTGTAGAAGGCAATTCCGCAGAAGCCCGCGAAAAACGCGCCAAACTGAAAACCGATTATTTCGAAGTAGCCAAGACATATCTTGAAAAAGCCAAAGGAATGAACGACAAGCCAGACGGTTTGCGCGACAATCTGATTGAAAGCGTGGACTACGCTCTCACCACCTATTTCCCCCAATAAAAAATAACCTTTGAAAAATCAAATGTCCGAGGCTTTGACAAGTCCCGGACATTTTTCATCAAAAAAACTTTTTACGCCTCCCACACAGGCCAATTTTTTTTGTTAAATTTGCAGCCTAAAATGCAGAAGGTGTTCCTTTATGCTTCCTGAGGCCATCCGCCATCTGGAAATAATCGGATTTTCTCGCATTATTCCAAACTATTTCAATCATGAAAAGAATCAAATCAGCACTGATTTCGGTATATCATAAAGACGGGCTACTCCCGATTCTTAACAGACTCGCTTCTGAAGGAGTGAAATTTTACTCCACAGGCGGCACCCACAGTTTTATCTGCGGAGAAGGCTTTGAATGCACTCCCGTGGAATCCATTACCGGTTATCCTTCAATCTTCGGAGGAAGGGTAAAAACGTTGCATCCAGCTGTGATGGGAGGCATTCTGATGCGACGCGACAATGAAGGCGATTCATCGCAAGCCGAAAAATACTCCATCCCGGAAATAGATTTAGTGATTGTGGATCTCTATCCTTTCTCAGAGACAGTCGCTTCCGGTGCCACAGATCAGGATATCATAGAGAAAATCGATATAGGCGGTATATCACTCATACGGGCGGCTGCCAAGAATTTCGCAGACGTGGTCATTGTGGCCTCAAAAGCACAATACGAACCCTTGAACCACCTTCTTGAAACACAAGGGGCCCATACCACACTTGAACAGCGTCGTGAATTTGCAAAATGGGCTTTCGGCGTAAGTTCCTTCTACGACAGCACGATTTTCAACTGGTTTGACGCAGCCGACCCTTCTGCCCTGCGCCTGGCCGTAGACGGTACCAAACATCTCCGTTATGGCGAAAATCCCCATCAGGAGGCCCGGTTCTACGGAGACTTTGAAAAGATGTTCTCTCAGTTGCATGGTAAAGAGATCAGTTATAACAACTTTCTCGACATCGACGCAGCTGTAGGACTTATCTCCGATTTCGATCAACCGACTTTCGCCATACTGAAGCATAACAATGCGTGTGGAGTGGCATCAAGAAAAACAATCTCCGACGCATGGGATGCAGCTTTAGCCTGTGATCCGGTGTCAGCTTTCGGAGGAGTGCTTGTCTGCAACGGCACTATTCTTCCAGAAACAGCTGAAAAAATCAACACGATATTTTTCGAAGTGATCATTGCTCCGGAGTATACACCGGAAGCACTGGAAATCCTGAAGCAAAAGAAAAATCGTATCATTCTCCTTGCAAAAGATCTAAAGTTGCCGACAGTCCGCTACCGTTCTGCTCTAAACGGCATACTGTGTCAGAAAGCCGATCTGAAGAGTGAGACAGAAGAGGACATGAAGGCAGTGACAAGCCGGAAGCCCACTGAGACAGAAATCGCAGACCTTATTTTCGCCAATAAGATAGTTAAGCATTCGAAAAGCAATTCAATTGTTCTGGCGAAAGGGTTGCAGCTAATGGCATCCGGAGTCGGCCAGACATCTCGTGTGGACGCCCTTCGTCAGGCCATTGAGAAGGCACATTCGTTCAGTTTTGATCTGACCGGCGCGGTAATGGCCTCGGATGCTTTCTTCCCATTCCCGGATTGCGTGGAGATCGCAAAAGAAGCTGGAATTGAAGCTGTAGTGCATCCAGGCGGAAGCATACGCGATCAGGAATCCATAGAATTCTGTGAAAACAATGGAATGGCCATGACAATCACAGGGTTCCGCCACTTCCGCCATTAATCCCCCCACTGAAAACACCAAATTATCTGCCCACATCAATTTTAAAATGGGACTTTTTTCATTCACACAGGAAATAGCGATGGACCTCGGCACTGCCAACTCCATCATCATACATAACGATAAGATCGTGGTCGACGAGCCTTCGGTAGTGGCCATCGACATAAAAACAGAAAAACTCCTTGCCGTAGGCACTCCCGCCGCACAGATGGAAGGGCGCGAACCGCCGGGCATCCGGACCATCCGTCCTCTCCGCGACGGAGTGATCGCTGACTTCAACGCCGCAGAACAGATGATCCGCGGAATGGTGAAAATGGTCAGCTCCAAACGCAGATGGAGCTGGTTCTCCCCCTCACTTCGGATGGTGGTCTGCATCCCGTCCGGATCGACAGAAGTAGAGATCCGCGCAGTACGCGACTCAAGCGAACACGCCGGAGGCCGGGATGTGTATATGATCTACGAACCGATGGCCGCTGCATTGGGTATCGGTCTTGACGTCGAGGCTCCGCAGGGAAACATGATTGTCGATATAGGCGGAGGCTCAACCGAGATTGCCGTCATATCCCTTGGAGGAATCGTATGCAACAAAAGCATCCGGCTGGCCGGCAATACCCTCACAGCCGACATTCAGGAACACATGGGGCGCGTACACAATCTTAAAGTAGGAGCTCCGATGGCGGAAAAAATCAAAATCAACGTTGGCTCTGCCCTTCCTGTATTGGAAAATCCACCGGAACCATTCATCGTATGCGGTCCCAACAAATCAAGTGCCCTTCCGATGGAAGTCCCTGTCACCTACGAGGAAATCTCCCGCTGCATAGAGAAATCTGTGGTAAAAATCGAAGAAGCCGTTCTGGCGGCCCTTGATGTCACTCCTCCGGAACTTTATGCCGACATAGTCCGTAATGGGATCTATCTTGCCGGTGGAGGAGCCATGCTACGCGGTCTGGCCAAACGATTTACCGATAAGATCGGCATTGAATTCAAGATTGCCGAGGATCCGCTGCACGCTGTGGCCAAGGGAACCGGTGTGGCTCTCAAGAACATCAATCGCTTCTCTTTCCTCATCCGCTGATAGTGAGAAATCTGATCAACTTTCTGATGAGATACAGCACATGGTTTGTATTTGCATTCTATGTGCTGGTAAGTCTTATCCTGTTGTTCAGTTTCAATACCTACCAACGTTCAGTCTGGCTTACATCAGCCAATGCTGTCAGCAGCACTGTCAACGAAGCGACCTCGACAGTGACCGGCTACTTCAATCTGCGTGAGATAAACCGCTCACTACAGGCCAGCAATGCAGAACTGGAGAACCGCGTGCTGAACCTCACCAATGAGCTTCAACATATCCGTGCGATGATCGATGACAGCGTAGCATATTCAGGTTTGCCCCCCAGATTCGGATATGTGGCTGCATCTGTGATCAACAACAGCACCCGCCATCCGAGAAACTATTTCACCATCAACCGTGGACAGGCAGACGGACTTGCCCCGGGCATGGGAGTGGTGGACCAGAACGGCGTGGTGGGAATAGTCAACGTATGCGGAAAGCATACAGCCCGCGTGATCTCACTGCTGACGAAAGACCAGCATTTCTCAGTGAAGCTCAAGGGCACTCAGTTTGTAGGCTCTCTTGCATGGAAAGAAAACGATCCACACACTGCATGGATTGAGGAAATTCCACGCCATGCGCGATACCATATCGGCGACACAATTGTGACCAGCGGGTTTTCCACCACATTTCCTGAAGGAATCCCTGTAGGTATCGTAATGTCGCAGGTGAGAAACTCGGACGGCAATTTCTTCACACTTAAAATCAGATTGAGCTCCGACTTCAACAATCTCGGTACTGTGCGGATAATAAAGGACAATCTGAAAACAGAACTTGACTCACTCCGAACTTTCGACCGAAAGGAGGAATAATCTACAAAACAATAACCATTCCGTCAACAATCAAAGAAAACAACTCCTACGTCCCCGTGGACAACCGAACTCTACATATAGCCATTCTGTTTCTGAGCTTACTGGCCGCTCAGACACTTATCTGCAACCATATTCTATTGTTTGGTGTGGCAGTTCCATTAGTAATGGTCTATTTTATAATCAGGATGCCTGTCAACATGAATCTTATTCTACTCCTTACCCTATCTTTCCTGATGGGTCTCAGTGTTGACATCTTTTCCGACACACCTGGGCTCAACGCATTGAGTTGTACTCTCACAGCGGCAATCCGCCGTCCTGTCTTCTATGCATACGTACAGCATGATGACAGAATGAAAGAGATCATACCAAACATCATCACGCTTGGTATGGCCGTATATTGCAAATATATGCTGACATTGGTAGGCATTTTTTCCTTCCTTGTCTTTTCAATCGAATATTTCTCTTTTGCCGATATCAGAGAAGTGGCTCTACTGACTGTAGGAAGCAGTCTGTTGACATTCTTGCTACTGTTGGGACTTGACAGCCTGATCACGATCAGGCGGGAACGACGTTGAAAACATGAGCAACCTACACAACTTACAGGACGTATTCGCATCAAAAACCAAATGAGAAAAGATTACGTACTTGAGAAAAGGAAATATGCGATTGCCGGATTTATCTGTTTGATAGCCGTCATCTATATTGTAAGGCTGTTCAATCTGCAGGTTTCGGACGACAGATATAAGGAAAACGCGGAGAGCAATGCTTTTCTGAAAAAAGTCATCTATCCGGCACGCGGTCTGATGTACGACCGCGAAGGACGCCTTCTTGTATTCAATCAGCCTGCCTACGATGTGATGCTCATCCCACGGGATGTGGCCCCTTTCGATACAACGGCCTTATGTTCCGTACTTGGCATAACCCGTGAAGAACTCTCAGAGAAATGGGCCGAAATGAAAAATCTGCGGAAAAATCCCGGGTATTCGTCATATACACCTCAGAAACTTCTGTCACATCTATCGGCAGAAGATTATGGACGTCTGTCAGAGAAACTATATCTTTTCCCCGGCTTTTTCATTCAGAAACGCACAGTAAGACAATACAGCTATCCTTCCGGCAGCAATATACTCGGCAATATCCGGGAAGTATCAGGCACCGATGTGGAGCGCGACCGTTACTATCGGCCCGGAGATTATACGGGAGACCTCGGAATCGAAAAAAGCTATGAACGACAGCTACGTGGTGAAAAGGGTATGGAGATACTAATGAAGGATGCCAACGGGCGTATTCAGGGAAAATACGAAAACGGCATACATGATGTGGCTCCAGTATCAGGACATAACCTCAAACTGTCAATCGACATGGAGCTGCAGCAATATGGCGAACAACTTATGAGAGGTAAAATCGGAGCCATTGTAGCCATCGAGCCGTCAACAGGAGAGATTCTGTGTCTGGTGACATCACCCAACTATGATCCTTCACTGTTGGTAGGCAAGGAACGAGGGAAAAACTATGCCGAACTGGTGCGTGATCCTTACAAGCCACTATACGACCGCTCAATACAGGGGATGTATCCTCCAGGTTCCACGTTCAAACCCACACAAGGATTGATTTTACTTCAGGAAGGAATCGTCACCACAGGTACGGCCTATCCATGTTACCGGGGATATGTCAACGGACTCCGTATAGGTTGCCACGGGCACGGATCGCCGATAGCCCTCAAACCCGCTCTCCAGACTTCCTGCAACGCCTACTTCTGCTGGGGACTGAAAAACATGATCGACCGTCGTGGGACCAAACCAGCCGACCAGCTTACAAAATGGAAAGACTACATGGTTGCAATGGGTTACGGCTACCGGTTGGGAATTGATCTTCCGTCAGAAAGCCGGGGATTCATCCCGAATGCAAAATTCTACAGCGACTCATTCAGAGGTGCGTCCTGGAGTGCCAATTCCATAATCTCAATCTCAATCGGTCAGGGCGAAGTTCTGGCCACACCTCTTCAGATAGCAAATCTCTGCGCTACGATAGCCAACCGCGGATATTTCTACACGCCACATGTGGTGAAAGAAGTATCAGACACAGTGATTGACATGGCATTCCGCACCAGACATAAACCTGAAATCAAAAAGGAATATTACGAAACTGTAGCGGAAGGAATGAGAATGGCCGTACTCGGAGGCACTTGCCGCAGAGCCAACATTCCCGATATAGAAGTGGCCGGCAAGACCGGAACGGCTCAGAATCCACATGGACGGGATCACAGTGCCTTCATGGGGTTCGCTCCCTATAAAAATCCCCGGATCGCGGTTGCCGTATATGTGGAAAACGCCGGATTCGGAGCTACTTTCGGAGTGCCTATCGGCAGTCTGATAATTGAAAGATACCTTAACGGCTCCATATCCCCAGCCAGGAAAGGAGTGGAGGAACGAATGTTGAATTCTAACACGATAGTGTCAAGTGGAGTCAAAAAACACTGAAGCCAATGTTTCGGTATTCCGATCATTGGACTGGATGACGATTGTACTGTATCTTCTTCTCGTATGCGCCGGAGCGGTCAGCATCTACGCAGCAAGTTACGATTTCGACAGTGCAAGTCTGTTCGACCTGGAAGAATTTTCAGGAAAACAGATTTTATGGATCGGTCTGTCGCTTGTGCTCGGATGTGTGATTCTACTGATAGATTACCGCCTTTATGAGGCTTATGCCTATCTGATATATGGTATGGTACTCCTATTATTGCTTGCCACTATATTTCTCGCTCCAAACATCAAAGGCTCTCATTCATGGCTTGTGTTCGGACCTGTGAGTCTGCAACCGGCAGAATTCGGAAAATTCGCCACCGCTCTGGCTCTGGCAAAACTTTTCGACAGCTACAACTTCCAGCTAAACGCGAAAATGAGCAACTATTTCCGTGCATTGATCATCATATTGCTACCGGTGGCACTGATACTTATGCAGAGGGAAACCGGGTCGGCTCTGGTGTATCTGTCACTTGTGTTTGTGCTTTATCGCGAGGGAATGAGCGGCATGGTACTCGGCGCGGCAGTCGCAGCAATCACATATTTTGTAGTCGCAGTAAAATATACCGAACCTCTCATATTGGGAATACCGGCCGGAGAGTTTACGGTATTCGTGCTCATAATGGCCATATTCGCGCTCATGTTGATATTTTACTGCCGCGACATCATCATAGCCCGCAACGTAATAATCGGATTCTGCGGAGCCGGCATACTTGCGGGAATACTTGAACTGTGCGGAATAGATGTCAATGGTACTGTATTTTTTCTGTGCACCATCGGACTCGGATGCATTTATACGCTTATCGCCATGCTTCGCCACCGAATCCGCAGATTTATGGTCACGGTAGGATTTGTAGCGGCATCGGTTTTGTTTCTCTTTTCCGTAAATTACGTATTCGGGCATGTACTTCAGCCCCATCAACAGATGCGTATCAAAGTGGCACTCGGGATTGAGGATGACCTGCGCGGAGTGGGTTATAATGTGAATCAATCGAAAATTGCCATCGGATCCGGAGGCCTGACAGGAAAAGGATTTCTCAACGGCACACAGACAAAACTCAAATATGTTCCGGAACAGCATACCGACTTTATCTTCTGCACTATCGGAGAAGAGGAAGGATTCATAGGATCCACTGCTGTGCTCATTGCATTTCTATCCCTGATTCTCCGTCTTATCCACATAGCGGAACGTCAACGATCGCCTTTCGGTCGTGTGTATGCCTACTGTGTTGTCTCCTATCTGATTTTCCATCTCTGCATAAATATAGGGATGGTCATCGGTCTTTGTCCTGTGATAGGCATACCACTACCCTTCTTCAGCTACGGAGGGTCAGCATTATGGGGCTTCACTATCCTTCTTTTCATCTTGCTCCGTATAGATGCTTCCCGAAAGGAACGCCGCGACTGAGAGGCACAAAGGCATCCCGTCGCGGACATATTACCAAATTACGTAAAATTAAAGATAAACTCAGACGGCCTTGAAGGACATGTCGAATCCTTTGACACTGTGAGTCAACGCCCCTACAGAAATAAAGTCAACCCCTGTTTCTCCATATTCGCGAAGATTCCGCAGTGTAATACCTCCCGAAGACTCCGTCTCGACACGACCATCTACAAGAGCGACAGCCTGACGGGTCTGTTCCGGCGAGAAGTTGTCAAACATTATACGATGCACTCCTCCGACAGCCAGTATGCGGGAAACATCCTCAAGCGAACGGGCCTCAACCTCGATATGCAGATCCTTGCCTTTCTCCCGGCAATAATTCTGCGCACGACTTACGGCTTTTTCAATTCCACCGGCAAAATCAATGTGATTGTCCTTGATAAGAATCATATCGAAAAGACCGATACGGTGATTTGTGCCTCCTCCGATTTTCACTGCCTCTTTCTCAAGCATCCGCATCCCAGGGGTAGTCTTACGCGTATCAAGCACTTTGGTTTTCAAACCCTCAAGTTCATCCTGATATCTACGTGTCATAGTGGCCACGCCGCTCATACGCTGCATTATATTCAACATCGTACGCTCGGCGATAAGAAGCGAACGGACCGACCCTTCCGCATAAAAAGCCACATCTCCCGGTTTCACCCGGGAGCCGTCAGAAATATTTCTTTCAAAACGGATAGCCGGGTCTATCTTGTGAAGTATCTTTTCAGCAATATCAACCCCTGCGATCACCCCCTCTTCCTTTATCAGAAGACGAGACCGTCCGACCGCGTCTTCAGGTATTGTAGAAAGAGTTGTGTGGTCTCCATCACCAAGATCCTCGGCAAAAGCAAGGTCTAACAGTTCATCTATAAGCTGGTCTCTTGTCTTCATAATATTTCGTCAATTCAGAGGATTCTTATTAACTTTGTGCAAAGTTAACAAAAAAGATGGAAATTGTGCTTCTGACCATTGGGAAAACCTCTGATAAAGAGATTGCGTCACTAACGGAAAAATATGTGGCGAGGCTTCGACATTATATTTCTTTCCGCATAGAGAATATACCTGATGTGAAGCGAAGTAAAGGGAATTCACCGGAACGACAGAAAGAACTTGAGGGAGAATTGATTCTTAATAGGATCGAATCTTCAGATCATCTCAGTCTTCTCGATGAACGGGGAGAAGAGATGACCTCGGGAGAATTTGCCGGACTGCTTCAAAAACGCATGCTGTCGGGATTACGTCGGCTCGTATTTGCCATAGGTGGACCTTATGGCTTCTCAAAAGCCATATATTCAAGGGCCGACAGCAAAATATCACTGTCGCGGATGACATTCAATCATGAAATGGTAAGGATGTTTTTTGTGGAGCAGATATACCGGGGAATGACCATTCTCAAGGGTGAGCCTTATCATCACGAATGAAAAGACTTTTCTCACTCTTAGAGGCTGTTTAAAAATGCTTGTTGACGCAGAGCCGGAAGATTTGTGATGGATTTATTTCTGCGGCGAAGGAGCATAGCGGGCTATGCGACTGAGCCAAAGGGATAAAGACGCGCAAAGATTCCGGAATAACGGCAGGCATTCCTGTAAAGCCTCTTTAAAAGAATTTAATGTTTTCATCTGAATGGTGTCTTTTCCGTTAATCCGCATTTACTCCTCGGTCACATATCCCGATATGCTCCCTCCTCATAAAGTGCGGTTTAACAAAAAATCCACCACTCTGCGTCTAACAATGATTTTTAAACAGCCTCTTACTTAAAAATTAAATGTTAACTTTGCAATCTGAAGGGAAGCAACTCCAATTACAAGAAGATCTCATGGAATTCTCAGACTATAAATTCAACGACATTGCGCCCTACGACGACGCGGAATTCAAACATAAAATGGAACGGCTCGTAAAAGAGCCTGGATTTCTGCATGCGGTGAGTTATGCAATGCCCCCGGAAGCTGTACCAGCTTTAATCGAGGACCTTCTGAAAATCCATAATAAATATGACTTTCAACACCAGATAATGTTCCCTTTTCTGGAGATGCTGGCTAAAACCACCACTTCGGGAATCACTATCGGAGGAGTGAAGCATTTCAACCCTTCCCTCAACTACACGTTCATAACCAACCATCGCGATATAGTACTTGACGCATCATTCCTGAATCTGGCCTTTCTGCGCCATAATCTACCTACTACAGAAGTGGCGATAGGGGACAATCTTCTCGTGTATGACTGGATTGCCGACCTTGTAAGGCTAAACAAGAGTTTCATCGTCAAGCGCAACACCGGCCTTCGCGAAGGTCTTCTGGCAGCCAGAAAACTTTCAGCTTATATCCACCATACAATAATGGAGAAGCATGAATCCATCTGGATCGCGCAACGTGAAGGCCGTGCGAAAGATAGTTCGGACCATACACAGGAATCTCTGGTGAAAATGCTGGCTTTGGGAGGTGAAGGCGTTTTCATGGACCGTCTCAAGGAAATCAATCTGATGCCGGTCGCCATCTCCTATGAATATGATCCCAACGACTATCTGAAAGCCCGTGAATTTCTTCTGAAACGTCGCGACCCAAACTTCAAGAAAAGTCAACGTGACGATCTGTTTTCCATGGAAACCGGATTGCTCCAGTTCAAAGGAAAAGTCCATTTCCAACTTACCCCAAGGATCAACAGCCGTCTGGATCAGATAGGCGATTTCCCGGACACCAACACAGCGGCACGGCACGTATGTTGCATCATCGACCAGGCCATACATCGCAGTTATGAGATTTTCCCTATCAACTATGTGGCATTCGATATGTTGGAGCACACGTCCAGATTTGCCAGAAAGTATACAGATGAACAGAAAAACGGATTTGAGGAATATCTGAACCGTCAACTCGATAAGATAGACCTGAACGACGTCACAGCCGAAGAACGGGAATGGATGCGCGAAAGGATTATCATAATGTATGCCAATCCTTTGCGCAACAAACTCAAAACGATTCTCGGAGGGTCCATCTGATATAATACAAAACAGCAACAGACCATGCGTATTCCCGTCATAATGACAATTGTGCTGTTCACAATCAGCATTCTTACGGACATATATATCTGGAGTGACCTAAAACGCAACTGCAAGCGATCTCTATGGCCTCGAATCTACATCAGCCTATCCATGGCATGCTGGATATTTCTCCTGATCACTCTTATGCTACCGCGACGCGGAGAAAGCGACATCATACCAGTGATGTGGATGCTTTATTCCTACCTCACGGTATATATCCCGAAGATAGTATTCGTGCTGTTATCCATGGTCGGAGGTATCCCGCGTCTATGGGGTGGAAACACATTTAAATCCGGACTATACATTGGTCTGCCTCTGGGAGTAATAGTATGCGCGGCAATGTGGTGGGGTGCTTTTCCCGGTCGCGAAAAAATAGAGGTAAACCGTGTGGAGATATCATCCGAGAAGATCCCACAAAGTTTTGATGGCTACCGTATCGTACAATTTTCAGACGCACATACCGGAACATGGGGCGACGATACTCGATTTGTCTCAAAGATGGTTGACACCATCAATGCTCTTAAACCTGATCTTATAGTGTTTACCGGCGACATTGTCAACAGACATACTGACGAGATACTCCCTTTCACCAACGTTCTGGCACGTCTTAATGCACGTCATGGCGTATATTCGATACTTGGCAATCATGACTATGGAGACTATATGGACTGGAAAAATCCCGCCGACCGGGATAAAAACAACAGACAGCTTATTGATCTTCAAACCGGTATGGGATGGAAAATGCTGAACAATTCAAGCGTATTCCTATACAGCGACAACGACAGCATCGCATTGATCGGAGTGGAAAACTGGGGAGAACCCCCGTTCCATACATACGGAGATCTTGGAAAAGCATATTCATTCTCTTCCGACTCCACAGACAATCTCAACGACAGTAAATTCAAGATTCTTCTGTCTCATAATCCGGAACACTGGCGACAGGAAGTGTCTGAAAAGACAAATATAGACCTTACTCTCAGCGGCCATACACATGCCATGCAGTTCATGATAGAAATTGGCAATTGGCGTTGGTCTCCCTCGCAATACCGATATGAGGAATGGGGAGGCCTCTATGAGCGAAAAGCAGCGGACGGCACTCCTGTAAGGATATATGTCAACATCGGATGTGGAGAGGTAGGCATGCCTTTCCGGATTGGAGCCACACCAGAGATCACTTTGATCACTTTGCATCATAAACGATAAAATGGTATGATGTCTGCCGATCAACCAACCACACTACACAGTGCCTTCATCTGTATCGGAAGCAACTGGGGCGACCGGGTAAAGACTGTCAGACAAGCCATCTCACATCTTCTCCGGACTACAGACAGCCTGTGGAGTTCAACAATCTATGAGACTCCGGCAGCCGGAAAAGATTCCGACACTCCGGCATACATGAATGCAGTGGTAAAGATCCGCGTAAATTCCGACTATCCCGAACTTAATCTGATGTTGAAACGGATGGAACTTGAGGCCGGCCGCAATGAGGAATGCCGAAATCTCGGAAGAGTCCCACTCGATCTTGATATAGTGGAATTTGACGGAGAAGTATTGCGTCCGGAAGACTTCCGGCAGAAATATTATCGTATCGGGCGTGCTGGAGTAGCCCAGCAGAAAGACTGACTATTTCGCATATAACCACAAGGTCCCGGAAATCCTTTATACGTGCTTTCCGAGACCTGTAAGATATGATTTACTGAGATCTATCCTTCGGGTGTCATGGTGATACGCATGATTTCATGATTATCCAGAACTTCCTTTAAGAACTGGCTGATTTTTTCCGGTGTCATTGCATCGACTATATCCTCATATCCAGAATCCATATCAAGGCCGCTTTTGTCAAGCTGACGAAGTGCCAGCAACCAGTAGGCATTGTCATTACGGTTGTCTCTTATGGATTTACGCATATATTCCTTCACCTTGTCGAGTTCGGCCATTGATATGTCGCCCGAAGCCATTGCATCGAGAGTGGTGTCAATCACCAAAGCCGCCTCGTTATAATGAGCGGGATCGACCTTCACATATACTGGCATCATGAATTCCGCCGGGTCATCACCGTTCATTCCGAATGTTACCGACCCGTGAGTGGTGATGCTGTATGTCCATCCCTTTTCCTCCCGCATATCCGCGAGGAGACGGGCTTTGAGAATCTGTCCGATAGTAGAAGCTATAATGACGTTTTCAAGGGAATATGCCACAGGAGAATGTCTGAACTGATAGACAACAGATACCGGAGTCTCCATAGGAAGTGAAAATCCAATGTTCCTGGACTGTGAGAACCGGTAACATATATCACGTGGCTTCTCTACACGCCCGTTGACCGGCAACACGGCCACATATTTTTCCAGAAATGATATCACAGAATCCCGGTCGAAATCACCGGTCATATAAAACATAAAGTCGGAAAAATCAGCAAACCGGTCTTTCCAGACTGATATTATCGTATCGTAGTTCACCTTGCGCAGTTTCTCTTCGGAAGGAAGTGATCCCAACGGATGCCGCGAATATACATTGCATGTTATCGAATCACCCATAGTCTGGATCGGATTCCGTCTTCTATTTGAAACCTGATTGATCTTCCCTGTCATGAATGTACGGAATGCGGCGGTGTCAGGTCGTGTATCTGTGGCCCTGAGATACAGCAGACGGAAAGCGTCTTCAAGATAACGTGGCGATGCCGCAAATTCCATAGTTTCCTCGGTGTTGCTGGCCATAACGGATACTTTGAGATCCTTTCCGTGAAGAAACCTCCTTATATCGGAATTTGACATCTCTCCCGCTCCGGATACAGAGATTGCCTCATTAAACAGTTTCAACGAGGGGGCTGTCTCCACACTGTAATTTTGTGATAGTCCACCTGTGCCTGTCCCTCGGAAATAGATCTGACCGGGCTTGTCCGTTGAATGACGCAGTCTTACTTTCAGTCCATTGGAAAGAGTAACAGTTTCAGAAGAGAAAGGTCCGGAAGGGTCTACAGCTACAACATGTCCGGGAAAAGGATCATCAAGAGGAACGGAGACTGGAGTTGCCTCAGGATTGTAAGCCTCAAGAGGAAGAGTGGAGGCCTCTGAGAAAGCATTGCGCAACCGGGCCTCAGCTTCTGGAGAAGTAGACTCAGGGTCTTTAGAATAATGAAGGATAAGAGCATTGGTCCCATCGGCATGGACAATACTTCTCAGATAAGCCTCCACATCCGATTTTGTCAGGGATAACAATGCCTGAAGTGTCATGTCACGCTCTTCAACCGGAGTAGTCAGTTCATCTCCGCGAAGAAATGCCCGGGAGATCTGACGTGCAATATGAGTATTCGTGCGTATCTTGTTTTTTTCATATTCCGCCTCGGTCTCAGCCTTAAGGTTATCCACCGCTGTCTTAAATTCATAATCGGAAAACCCAAGTTCGCGTACACGACGTATCTCATAGTTGAAGTCGCGTACAGCCTTCGGGACCATACCCGGTCTGGCATTACCTCTTACAATCAATGCCCGCATAGGCTCGGAAAGGAGAAACCGGGTATCTCCGATACCGATATTAACAGCTGCTGCATCAGAAGCAAGTTCCATGCGGTCGAAACGCTCCACAAGCATTGATACGAGAACAGACGATGCAGCCTTGATTTCTGCATCTTCCTGAGGGGATAGATTTCGGGAAACGGGATGTTTGAAAAACAGTTGTACCATCTCGACTGACTGTTCCGCATCAGCCTCGGCAATTGCCGTCAACGGCTGTCCTGTTTCAAGAGTGCGATCCGGACACACCGGTGTTTTTGAGGCCGGAATGGAGGAAAAAAGTTTTATGATCTGCCTTTCTATTTTTTTCGGGTCAATGTCTCCGACAACAATCACAGCCTCAGTGTCAGGAGTATAATTACGAAGATAGAAGTCACGTATGACCTGAGGATGAGAATTCTCCACCACACTCATCAAACCCATCGGAAGCCGATGTCCGTAAAGAGAACTCCCATATATCCTGGGTGCCGCTTTCTGGAGCAGTCTGTTTGAAGCATTATTTCTATGACGCCATTCCCCTTTTATTACGCCACGCTCCCCTTCAATGGCATCATCATCGAGAGTAAGTGCGCAACTCCAGTCGCGAAGCACAAGAAGGCAACTGTCTATGACCGACTTTCTATCTATCGGTACTTTCGAGATGTTATAGACCGTCTCATCAATCGAAGTGTAGGCATTAAGATTCTCACCAAACTTCACTCCTACCGACTCCAGCCACGCAATCATAGAATTCCCCGGAAAATGTTCGGTTCCGTTGAATGCGAGATGCTCCAGAAAATGAGCCAGTCCACGCTCCTCTTCTTTCTCCACAATAGATCCTATCGAAGAGGAAAGAAAGAAGTCGGCTCTTCCGGCCGGGTCCGCATTCCGATAGATATAGTAACTCAGTCCATTGGACAATTTCCCGCTCACAAGAGCCGGATCGGCCGCAGAGACATTAATCCCACTGGCCATGGCAATTACAACTGCCAGAAAAAATGAAAAATTTTTTATCATAGATATAGATATTTGTTCAAAATATAAACTGCACCAGAAGATTGCCTTCGTTGGTCACAATTCCGGATGCAAGACTGCCGTGGATGAAAGATGGCGAAACAGCCAGAATATATCTGGAGGAAAGAGCGAACCGGACAGTCATAGAAACGCCTGCAGTGCGAAACGACGAAGTCACATTGCGGAAATCATTATTGACCGCATCATTGAATTTACGCGAAGAACTGTCCTCACTGTCTGTTGGTATTCCTGTCAACTCCGACTCAGGGGAATTTCTCACGCTTCCAAAGATCTTTCCTCCTATTATCCATCTCCGGAAAGGATTCCATATCACAGACATTTTAAAGGATAACTCAGCATGATCGGCTTTCCATTTCCGGTGAGGAGCGGTATATACAGCCAGACGGTGAGACAATCCAAAAGATGGTTCTGCCGACAACATCCATCGATTGCCTCTATACTCCCATATACCTCCGGCATAGAGAACCCAACTATTGTCGGCGTATGCGAGTCTTGATCCAAGCTGGGGATATGAGCCGGAAGTCGGATCTCCGAAAAGGTTCTCCTTACCATGCCGCCGGGACATTCTTCCCTCCACATACGCTTTCCAACTCCAAACATTCGATTCTGCCATATATCCGGCCTGCAGAAACGCGACACGTTCATTGACATTAGCCATCGGAAGTTTATTAAGGTCGGAGATCACATGGCGCATGGTCATCAGCGACAGTCGCCCACCGGCAAACACACCGGTTCTACTATCAGGATGCATGGAAACCCCGGCTGAATAGGTGTAACAATCGCTGAAAACATTGCTTCCGTTACCCTCAAACCTTATATAATGGGTTCCAAGCCCGGTGGTATGGAAAAGTTTCGACTCGCCCATCTCGCTTACAAACGAGATGTCTGTCGACTGGCGGTATCGTTCGAAAGCCACATCCGGACCTATGAGATAGGTTCCTGCACGGAACGCCAATCCAGCCGAGATGTCAAGTTGTCCGGTGATAGTCTTGGGTCTGGGGTCCGTCTGTCTGTAATATAGGCCTGCCACATAACCGATGGACACACCCCAGCAGATCCGATCTGTATGCCGGGCATACCCTCCACTGAACCGATAACGCTCCATCTTCTGATTTCCTCCTACGGTATCGGCAATAGCATACGGATATACTTTCCCGACATCCGGAGATTCGCACAGCTGCATATCAAGAACCTTACCGTTGTCGTAGCCTGCGGATCCCCACACCGTAGACTTACCGAAATGGAGATATGTCCGGGCATCGAAGAAGCCCTTACGCTCACCCCTACCTAATGCTGAGATCACAGGTTTTGACTCCGTTCGGGATGAATATCCTATCGTAAGCATGCTCAAAGAAAAATCCTGACGCACTGTCTGAAGAGCAGGGTTGAGATAAGGCCCAGTTCCTACTGCCGCAAAGCCGATATATTCACGTGCGGACCGTGACTCTATCGGGATAGAGTCTATACCGGCAGAAACAGCCTGCATGGATGCCATAATCAGTGAAAAGATCGTTGCGGAACGCTTCATTTTATGGCAGCCACAGGAGTCACACCATCGTAAGTACGGGTGGTGCAGGGAGTACCGTTGATATCAACAGCTGTGCCCTGGATTTCTATCTCAGAAGGAGTGACAAAAGGATTAAAATCAGAGGTGGAATTGTTGGTGTCCTGAAACACAGGGTGCCCGTCACGTGAGAAACCCGCGAGTTTGCGTCTCACTGCGTGGAAATAACGGGTTTTATCATGATCAATCGTGCCGCAATATGTCCAGCCCATATCGAGGGAGGGATGACACACGTTCCATTCATATTTAGCCTGCACAGAACAGTTGACCACATCTACAATCCATTCATTTGGCAACCGATAGGCAGACTGCGACATTGGGAAAGAACCTGCCGGAACCACAATGGTGTAATCGTAGGAATACCAGTAGTCATTGAGATATTGCTGCCGGTCGACAGGTATTCTGGCTATTCCGTAAGCAGAAAAGCCACGGTTGTGCAACATAAAAAATGAAAGAGTATAACAATACCACTTGTCGAGATTCGGCACCGTAGGCGAATCAATGTCGAGATGTGCCGGTTGGGTCGATAAATCATACCATTCAAAGTCGGCATCCGAGAGGTCGAAAGAATTAGGATTTATCACTCTATGGTCGATCCCTGTATCGGCAATCAGAAGATACTCACCGGGTTGGACGGGATATTCCTTCCCATTACCAGGAATAGTATACAGAGCATGTACAGTCATGGCCTGCCCCATGATGTCGGGAGTATAATCGAACTTCTGAGTGGTCTTGAATTTGGATTCAAACAATGTAAGCCCATCTGCATAGAGCAGATGATCGGTATTATTGTAAAGCTTCACATAATCATCTCCATAATACTGGTTTCCGGACGGCTGAAGAGTTCCTGAAAAGAAAATCTCCGATATGATGAAATCATCATTGGTCACAGAGCAGAAGGGGGTGATCTTGATTTTATTCATACCGGCATTGATAGTGACCGACTGACTCAATGCCTTTACCTCAGCTTTCACACCATTTGGCATATCGGCCGATGCCTCAAGCGATATGTCATACAGTCCCGGAGCGGATTCTATTTCAGCCATATCCAGACTATAGGTGGTAAGAACACCTGTATTGACATTTTTCATAGTCACTTTTCCATCATAAAGCTCAGGCGGATCAGTAGTTTCGCTCCAGTCCAGAATGATTTCTACGGACGCACCGGAATCTGGAGAATCAAGATGCTCGTCGCATGAGGCAGTCCAGATAGTAAAGATGATGAAAATGGCTGCGGGGATAAGATTTCTTACACTCATTTTTAAAAATAACAATGTGATTATATTGATAAATTAAGTTCCATGCCGAAATACGCGTTTGAGGCTCGACGTATGAGAAGGCCATTGGCGCGATAATCAGGAAGCCAGTCAATTATTCTGTTCACAAACAACGCTATCCTGATATGCCTGCCGATTGATTTTGTGGCTTTCAGATTAAGATACGCGGCAAATGGGATTCTGACTGTCCTGAAAATATCATCATTGTATGTTTTCACAAGATGACACAGAACGGCATCTTCGGATGCTGCCTGATCGTACGGATGCAACTGGCTGTCATCGGCACACAGATATGCAACCGGACGCCCTTCCATCGGAATGCTGGTAGTCTTGACCCACCACATACATTGCAAGGTAGTGGTGAAGACCAGTCCCCAGCGGGAAATCTGGGTGTCTACCATGAAATTAGTATTCACCTGTTCGGTGACACGGCCGTCCCGATAGTTGTAGAGACCTACATATTTGTCGCTTACTGCCTGACCGTTGACTACATCGGTAATGGAAGAGTAGAGCATCTGGGAATTGGAATAGGTGGTCTTGAACCAGGCACCGCTGACAGTCAGTTTTGACATGAGTGTTTTCCATCGCTCCGTAGAAGCGATAAACTCTATGCCGCGCTTGAATATACGTGTTCCATTTGAGGCTCTGCGATAACTTCGGAGCACATTCTGGTCTGCATAAGGAAGGTTATCAAGAACCGGTGGTGATGTCAGGTGGGTGCTTACCACTCCGGAAGCGTCATATTTTCGATAATAATAGGGGGAGAAAACCGGAGTATACCTAAAACCGGAGTTCATGTTTTCCTGAAAATATGTCACAGACAATGAATTCCCCCGCCAACGTATACCGAACCTGGCCTCCCATTTGAAATTACGAGCCGCACGCAGATCGTAGTTTGTGGCATCATTGATATACGTACGCAGACTCACAAGACTATGTTCCCGAGGCTTCTCCGTATCATAGTAATTCAACTGTATTATATCCGCATAATACTCCTGAGGATACAGATAGTCAAGAGTGGGCATCTTAGTAGTCAGACCGGCTCCTCCGCTGACACTGAACGAAAGAGGACCTTCTTTGGTACTGATATCCTCGGTCTTCCACTGCAGATTGACGCGGGGATCAAGATACGGTCTGTTTGCGAGATAATAACGCCGGTCGAGTCCGGGGATCTGAATGGAGCGCAACCCAAGTCTGAGCGTAAATATATTGGCTCCTACCGGCAGTATGGATTCGTTCTCTATGAAAAATGACAGTACATTCAAAGCAGGTATCTCGGAGAAATCCCGTGGCCGGGAGGTCCAGGAGGCCGAAAGAGGACGTCTGAGATCATATACCTGACCATGTCCGAAATTTTTTGACAGAGTCCACTCCCCACCGATCATATATCGGTTGGTTAGATTGCGGATGGAACGTAAACCGGACGCCTTTGCCTTGACAAATATGTTGAGCGGACGGCCATCGCTGAGATAATCGGCTATGTATTCGCCAAGAAGATATTCTCCCGGATGCACACCTGGTTCCATTGTAGTCGGGGCGATGGATGCACGCTGTGGTGCGACCTTCTTATGTCGTTCAAGACGATCCAGCTGATAACTGGCTGATGTATTTATACTGAAATTGGTGAAGAATGCTTGTGAAAACAGCGATATGTCAAGGTCGGATGTGAAGGAGACACGATTATAACTTGATTTGTATTCGTCAATCTTATTGAAATTAAGGTCGGGATCGGCTTTGGCGTTATCGAACGATCCGGTATAATCGCCTCCGATATTCCAGTTGACCCCGAACCGGTCTTTCTGAAACTTCAGAAACATGCGGGCCGAACCTGTGATACGCTTGTAGTTTTCAAGATTGTTCCTCGGATCGGTCTTTGAATCGAGATAAGTTATATCCAGATTGAGTGTATGTTCGTGTGAACCTAATGCAACGCCCTTACCTGCGGAAAAAAGCTTGCTGTATTCGTCTGCTTTGAACCGTGCGGTGAAGGGAGTTGCACTTTTGATGCGATTTATCTTAACAAGACCAGACGTCAAGTTGCCATACTCAGCCGAAGGTATACCCCGCACGATCTCCACACTTTCAATGTTGTCCGTAGATATGGATCTCATATCCACACCCTTGTTGGTTATGTTTCTCGCGGATGACGGGGTATCGCTGGTAGTGCCGACGGTCTGTAGATTGGCATCCCCGTTTATAGGAGCCCCATCCACCAGAAACAGCGTGCCGAGAGAAGATATGTCATAATCCTCGTTCTGGATTTTTTGTCCGGTAGCTCCCAAGGTTCCCGTCTCACGCAGATTGATGGTATTGGCTTTGCCCATATCCGGATTCTGCGAAATATTACCCGGCAGAAGTTCCAACAGATCCGTGAAACTTGTCGGTTGCAGATGCTCCATAGCCGATCGGTCAATACGCGAAGACGATGTGAGTCCATCGCCTTCCCGGGCAGTTACCATTACCTCACGGAGCCATTTCCCCTGGGACTGCAGGGAGAAATTCAAAATATGGTCGGCAGCATCCATCCGTATCTTATGTTTCTTTGACTCAAGTCCGGGAAATTCCGCTGTAACCATATACGTGGCCACAGGCAGCCTCAACGTATAATATCCTGTTGAGTCTGTCTGGACTGTAAACCGGTTCTTTCCCTCCACAGCCGTCACAACGGCGTAAGGAAGCGAGTCACCGGTATGATTCTCCCGCACAGAGCCGGAAAGAATAAACTCAGCTCCATACGTAGCCATGATAGTCATAAATACACCTATAGCGGTAATGGTCAATCTTTGGAACGAATTCATGATTTAGGTCGCCGGCATTGAGCTGATGACATGGAAACTGTGTGCAAAATTAGTCAGCCATCCATTTGTCGGCAATACCCATTTTTAGGGAATCGTATCTGGGAATTTACCTTACATATGGTATTTCCCACCTCACGGCATACAATTAATTTTGCATCCGAAAATCAAGAGTTTATCTAAAAATCGATTCCATAAAATCATGAAAAAAAGCAAACTGATCGGGAGTCTTATGATGGCAGGTGCCATGTTCACATGCTCTGCATCCACAGATGTGCCCACGTCTATTTTCGGAAAAGTATTTGACAGTGCCACCTCAGCCGGCGATCAATCACAAGGTGTGTGTATCGGTGCAGACAACAATGTATACTGGCATCTTATCGGAGGCACCACCAATAGTGTCCGCGATATATATTACGACGGGAAAGTACTCTTTCAGGGAGCAGACTACACCTCCTCCGGTACAAGCCACAACAACAATCTGTGTATACTGAAAACAGATCATACAGGCAACACGATATGGAAATTGTATTCCACCACATGCGACTATGCAATGAATCAAGGAAATATCGCTCCTCTCTCCGACGGAGGTGTGGTTTTTTCTGCAAAAGTACGCAACACTGATGACGGCGGCTCGGGCGACTTCCTCTGGAACGATGTGACACTCGTCGACGGCAAAGGCCAGACGCATACTTTCCCCTTCAAGCATGACACTTCCGATACCAAAAGATTCTATCAGATAGTCATTGGCAGAATATCGTCCGACGGAGAACTGTTGTGGCTCAAAAGTTTCCAGGCAGACCGATTTGGTATCAACGACACCGCAAAATCCACTTTTATTGCGGATGCCATAAGTTGTCCCGCTCTTACTGTAGATAGTGATGACAATATCTATTTCGGAGGAAACTATCGTACACGAGTCAGTATCAATTATTCATCCGGAAACCAGAATCTGCGTCCTCACAATGCCGACAATCTGACCTCCGACAGTCAGACAGCCGCAGGAGACATGTATGTGATAAAACTCCGCGGGACCGACGGAGACTACATTAATTCAGGAGTTACCACTCTGACAAGCGGCAAAGTCACAAGCGAAACTCTCAATGCCCTTACATGGCACAACGGCACACTTTATGCCCAGACTCTCATGCTTGGCGAAGGTGCTGAACTTTATTACAAAAACCCAAACAGCTCATTCAGACTTGAAGGGCAGTTCTCCCCCGTACTTATGGCTCTCGGGTCCGCATTGGAGCTTAAATGGATAACTCCTATCAAAGGAGAGACTATCTCAGGCAAATATGGTTTCCAGAACTGTGGAATATCCGTATATGGCGACAATCTCTGGCTCACCGGCATGTTTGACGGTATTCTCAGCACCGATGACTCTCATACAATCACTTCCACTCCTACTACTCCTTCTGTGCGTGAGGGTTTCATAATCAAGTTTGACGCAACTACCGGCGAATGGGTCAAGGGAGTGAGCAGCCGTGACTCATATCCTGTCTCTCTGGGCACAGGATATAATATGCTCGCCGGGTATTTCAAGGCGATCCAAAATCCGGAACATCCCGAGAATGTGTATGTCTACGGATATCAGATGAACAATAACATCGGAGTTTTTCTACGCACATACAATGCCACCTCTCTTGAGTCCGACCCTGCCACATCATGGACACTGGCCGGAGGGAATATGCCAACATGCCAGAGTATCGCCTATAATCCGGAAGACGGAGAGATATTTATCACAGCGCGCAGCAACCGTGCTTTCACTCTTTACGGAGGTTCAACCGTGGAGAATCCCACCAACACCTGGGCAATTCTTCTTGCCGGATATCAGATGCCCGACACATTCCTCCAGACAAATATCGTCACAGCTGCCACCGCTCAGGACAACCTCGTCATCAAAAGCGAAAGGAATTCTCTTGTAATAACCAATTCCGGGACGTCTGTCCGGATAGATGTCTTTGATATGACAGGACGCAGAGTCATCTCCTTCGTCGCTCCCGAAGGCAATACATCAATCCCATTGGAGAAAGGGATGTATATAGTCGCCGGACGCAAAGTGATGATCTGACCCCACATATCAATTCCATTACTGACAAGAGTCCTGAAAATCTTGAATGATTTTCAGGACTCTTCATTCTAATGATCATATCAATATCATTCCTGATGAACCTCCACAGGAAGAGAGGCCTTGGGAGACGCGGGGGGATTGTCGGCACGATATTTCGCTTCCCATCCGAGTGCCGAGGCACCGAGTACAGCAGCATCGCTCTCCCGCAATTCCGAGAGAATGACTTTCGTCTTTCCTCTGAAAACAGGCATGACCGACTTGTTAAGGGCTTCCGTGAGAGGTTTAAGAAGTAGATCGCCGCTCTTTGCAAGACCTCCGAAAAGGATGATTGCCTGAGGACTTGAAAAAGCCACCATATCGGCAAACGCCTGACCAAGTATGGTGCCGGTATACTCAAAAATCTCCTTTGCAACCTTATCGCCAGACATGGCGGCATCATATACATCCTTGGAAGTGATCTCGTCTATCGGAAAATTTCTGAGTTCGGAAGAATCTGTTCTCAGTTCCAGGAACTCCCGTGCCGTGCGTGCCACTCCCGTAGCGGAACAATATGCCTCAAGACAGCCGGTGCGACCGCATCCGCAGATACGTCCGTTATTGCGCTTTACAATCACATGTCCAAGCTCTCCTGCGAAACCGTCATGTCCATATACTAATTGGCCGTTGACCACAATTCCGGAGCCGACTCCTGTGCCGAGAGTAATCATGATGAAGTCTCTCATGCCTCGGGCCGCACCGTAGGTCATCTCGCCAAGTGCCGCGGCATTGGCATCATTGGTTATGGCTACGGGAATACCGTTGAACGCATTGCTTATTTTCTCTGCGACAGGAATCACCGGACCCCAGGGAAGATTCGGAGGATTAAGGATTTCGCCTGTATAATAATTCGCATTAGGTGCGCCTATACCGATTCCCTGAATCTTTTCTTCGGCATCATTAGCACTAATAAGACGACTCACCCCTTCTTTAAGGCGTGACACGTAGTCATCGAAATCAGCATTTTTAAGAGTCTTGATTGAATCGCTTGCCACTACGTGGCCACGGGCATCGACTATGCCGAAGACAGTGTTGGTACCGCCTATGTCGATGCCGATTACATAAGGTTTGCTCATAATCTGAGAAATAATAATTTTTTGAATCCGGTAAGCCTATAAAGACAGCCATGCGTGTACAGAGAATTCTTTCAGTTAAGCATGCGAAACCTTATAGCTGCCTAAAGGTAAACAAACCTGACCGGAATATTGGCTTCCCGATAGTGCAAATTTAATCTGTTTTCCTGAAAAATACAACCATCAGACTTAAAAAAAGAATTTTTACGCGTCCAGATGTTATGATAATGACTGACTATTCAGTTATTGTAGGAATCTTAGAGGCTGATTAAAAATCAAAAACCTGAACATAAAACATGGAAATAAAAGCAAAATTCGACCATTTCAACATTGACGTGACTGATATTGAAAAATCAGAAAAATTCTATCACGACGCGTTGGGACTGACAAAATCGGGAGAGATAAAGGCTCCGGACGGATCATTTGTAATTCACTATCTTTCAGCCCCGGACGATTCATTCCGGCTTGAACTTACCTGGCTACGCGATCATCCGCAACCCTACCAACTCGGTGAGAATGAAAGCCATCTGGCCATGAGAGTAACTGGAGACTACGCGACAATACGCGAATATCATCGCAAGATGGGCGTAATCTGTTATGAGAATCACGATATGGGAATATACTTCATCCATGATCCGGATGACTACTGGATCGAAATTCTTCCAGTCAAATCCTGAAACAACTGGTCCGAACAGGCACATCTGGCAAATGCATTCCAATCATCCGGAAGATGCCAACCAATTGAGGACGGCGATTGTTAATAAAGACAGAAAAACCACACACCTTAATTAAATATGAACTTCAATAATTTTACCATCAAGTCACAGGAAGTGGTGCAGAAGGCTATTGAGCTTACCCGGCAGTCCGGGCAACAGCAAATCGAACCGCTGCACATACTCAAAGCTGTCTTTCTGGAAAGCGAGACAATCGTCAATTTCATATTCCAGAAACTTGGTACAGGTGTGGCCCCGGTAGGAGCCGCAATCGACAAAGAGATCGCCATGCTTCCGAAAGTATCCGGAGGAGAGGTCTTTCTCAGTCGCGATTCCAATGATGCGTTTCAGAAGGCTGTAGATTTCTCAAAATCGGAAGGAGACGAATATGTGTCTGTAGAAGCCATAATTATGGGTATTCTACGGACAAAATGCAAGGCTTCCCAGATCCTTAAGGACTTCGGGATGACCGAAAAAGGGCTTGGAGCTGTCATCCGCGAACTTCGTCAGGGCAACAAGGTTACAGGACAGAGCGCGGAAGAATCATACCAGGCCCTTTCAAAATATGCCATCAACCTGAATGACAGAGCAAGAAGCGGAAAACTCGATCCCGTCATCGGGCGTGACGAAGAGATCCGGAGAGTGCTTCAGATTCTATCGCGCCGTACCAAAAACAATCCGATGCTCGTTGGAGAACCGGGAACAGGAAAGACCGCGATCGCCGAAGGTCTCGCTCACCGTATCGTAAGAGGAGACGTACCGGAAAATCTACGTAGCAAACAGATTTATTCGCTTGACATGGGTGCACTCGTAGCCGGAGCGAAATACAAAGGGGAATTTGAGGAGCGGCTGAAAGCCATCGTCAATGAAGTGACCCAAAGCGATGGAGAAATAATCCTCTTCATTGATGAAATCCACACTCTTGTAGGCGCGGGAAAGGGAGAAGGGGCAATGGACGCCGCCAATATCCTGAAACCGGCTCTTGCACGTGGGGAGCTACGCTCGATCGGAGCCACTACCCTCGACGAATATCAGAAATATTTCGAAAAAGACAAAGCACTTGAACGTCGCTTTCAGAAAGTCATGGTGGATGAACCAGACGAGTTGAGTGCCATATCTATTCTGCGAGGTCTCAAAGAAAGATATGAGAATCATCACAAGGTGCGTATCATGGATGAGGCAATCGTGGCCGCCGTCCATCTTTCCGTGCGATATATCACAGACCGTTTTCTGCCGGACAAGGCCATTGATCTGATCGATGAAGCCGCCTCAAAACTCCGTCTGGAAATGGATTCCATGCCTCAGGCACTTGACGAGGCCTCAAGAAAGATCAAACAGCTTGAAATCGAACGTGAGGCTCTTAAGCGCGAAGGCGATGATTTCAAATTGAAGGAAATTGACGAGGATCTCGCAAATCTGAGAGACACAGAGAAGTCCCTCAGAGCTAAATGGCAGGCCGAGAAGACCGAGATCAACAAGATCCAGCAGAACAAGATCGACATCGAACAGCTGAAAATAGAGGCTGATCGTGCCGAGCGCGAAGGTGACTACGCAAAAGTTGCTGAAATCCGTTACTCCCGTATAAAGGGTAAGGAGGATGAAAACAAAGAGATTCAGGAACGGCTCAAAACCTTACAGGGCGAAGGAGCCATGATCAAAGAGGAAGTAGACTCCGAAGACATCGCCGAAATAGTGAGCCGCTGGACCGGTATACCGGTTAAGAAAATGGCCCAGAGTGATAAGGAAAAACTGCTCCATCTTGAAAAGGAACTTCATCATAGGGTGATCGGCCAGGAGGATGCCATAAAAGCAGTGGCTGATGCCGTACGTCGTTCCAGAGCCGGACTCAACGATCCGAGACGTCCTATAGGATCATTCCTTTTCCTGGGGACCACCGGTGTCGGAAAGACCGAACTTGCCAAAGCATTGGCGGAATATCTGTTCGACAGCGAGGACGCCATAACACGTATAGACATGAGCGAATATATGGAGAAGCATTCCGTAAGCCGCCTTGTCGGAGCACCTCCAGGATATGTAGGATATGACGAGGGAGGACAATTGACCGAGGCCGTACGCCGTAAACCATACAGCGTAGTGCTTTTCGATGAGATTGAGAAAGCCAATCCCGATGTATTCAATATCCTTCTGCAGGTGCTTGACGACGGACGGCTTACCGACAATAAGGGTCGTTTCATCAATTTCAAGAACACTATCATTATCATGACCTCCAACATGGGGTCGGCCATGATACTCGAGAATTTCTCTAAAATGACTGACATCAACCGGAAGGAAACCGAGGAACGCACCAAACAGGATGTTCTCGATCTTTTGAAACAGACTATCCGTCCCGAATTCCTGAACCGTATCGATGAGATTGTGATGTTCTCTCCCCTCAACAAGAAAGAGATACAACAAATTGTAGATCTTCAGGTAAAGAATGTCCGGAAAATGCTTGCATCCAACGGCATAACACTCAATATCACATCGAAAGCCCTGGAACTTCTCGCGGAAGACGGCTATGATCCCGAATTTGGAGCACGTCCGGTGAAGCGCACTGTGCAACGCCTTGTGCTCAATCAGCTCTCAAAAGACATCCTGTCACAAAAAGTGGACCGCGAACATCCCATCACTATCGATTGCGAAGGATACAGTCTTGTGTTCCGAAACAACTGAGTACGATCTCTCTTGATATCAGAAAAGACCGGATGAATATGCCATCCGGTCTTTTCTGATATCAAGAGACTGCCGAAAACCAAATCAAAGATCCGGTATACCCGGAGCACCCTCGAATACGCTACGCTTTATATCTACCGCAGTGTCCTCGTCAAGTACATATATCCGCACACGTTTCTGTGGTTCACTATAAAAGACAAGCATCTCATTGTCCATTGCCTTATACAACCGATAACTGACACCGTTGCGCTCGACAGCCTTCACAAGTGAATATCCCTTGTTACGCATAGTATTGGCGAAATCAATCTGTCCGGAACGCCATGAATCATGTTCCATCGAAATATCAATCTGGACGATCTTGATCACTGCGTTCTTATCGAATTCATATTCCGAACCCTCGCTTCTTCCAGGAATCTTACGCGCCAGAGGACGATCGCTTATCACTTGAACTCCGAATTTAATTGTATTTCCATCTTGAAAAAGTTGTGGCTCAAAATATTTGACCAAATGTTCTATCGTGGGATCACCCTGAAAGAATACGTATGCCGGCATCCCTATCTTGAACTTGTCCACTCCGTATGGTGAAATCTTGTCGCGCAACTGAGCATATATATCGGAAGGATTGTACCATTGCGAACGAACCACTTTCGACGCAGATCGATTTAGACTTACCTTGGCAAACACCCGGTCAGTATCACGTCGTCCGTTCTTGTTAAGCAGATAAGTGCCGCCTGACGATTTGCAGATAAAACCGAATCCCCTCGCAAAACTCACGTATGAACAACCCTCAAAATCAAATTTCTCAATTCCATTGCGATCAAGCACATGATATCTACGCATTGCGTCCTGAACAAGAAATGACTGATCAGGAAGCATCTCAATCGTCTGATAAGCAGGCTCTATATGTATATCGCCGTCAAAAGAAGCGACACCCCATTTTCCTCCGGCGACAAACGCATAATACCGCTTGTTGTAATTTCCCACACCATCTGCCTGAGGAAGAGCCGGACTAAAACGTCCGTCATCTTCGAGAAAACCCACACGTCCGGAAACAGTGCGTGCGACTACCCTGCCGTCATGATAACGAAAAGTCTCAAGACGTATTGAATCCGGAATATCAAAAAGCGTCGCTCCGTCAAGACCAATGAATCTGTAAAGACGATGGTCCGACTGGCGTTTACCCGGAATCTCCACCATAGCTCTACCTTCACCGAAATTAGCTGCAGCATAGTAACGGGGCTTGATTACAACTTTACCGGATTTATCTACATATCCATATTTCCCATCCGTAGTAATTATCATCAGATATCCATCATGAAATGCAATGGATGTCTCCATGATTTCAGCACCATCTACAGGGCCAATCTCAAATTTCTTTCTACCAGCCGGGTCAATAACTGATATGCGTGACCCCGGACGACACACAGGTATCAGGTTGTCATTGTTCCAGCCGACACTGATCAGCCGATCACACCCCTCTACAAGTTCCGGCTTTTCTCCGGCACGCCACAGGGAATATGTGCCATCAGGGTTTTGCAGGCTATATATACCATTGATTACCAGTGAAGGCACACCGTCAATGCTGTCCTCATACTGGAATATACCGTCGGCACCATAGAAACTCCATTTACTGTCACCCTGCATCAAGACAGGCATTGCGGTAGCCTCATCGGCTTCCTTCTCAGACGTGCGTGTACACGACAAACATCCACATAATATGGAAATAACTGAAAAAAAGAAGATAATATATTTGCGCATTAATTTCATATTTCAAGAGTGAAACGATCCGAATCTTTCCAGGCAGGAAACTTCGTATGGAATGCATCAAGTTTCTGATGAGAAAGCGAGGCATATATCACACGAGGATGAACAATAGCCTCTTCTCCTCCTACAGATACCGCAGGCCCTTCCATACCGATAGACTTACCTTTGAAGTCAATCGCAGCCGATGAACCGTCGTATTCATAATCATTTAGATCTGTACCGGAGCAGTCTACTCCACAGACATAAGCCTCGTTTTCAATGGCACGTGCCACCAGAAGTCGGTTCCAGGCATCCACACGCGCCTTTGGCCAATTGGCCACGGCTATCAATAGATCATATTCATTGTCTACATTCCGACACCATACGGGAAAACGTATATCATAACAGATTACCATGGCTATATTCCACCCACGAAAGCGTACTGACATCCTGTCATAACCACGGGAAAACGATTTATCCTCCCCCGCCATAGTGAAAAGATGTCGTTTATCAGAGAATGTTTCTTCCCCGGAAGGTTCTATAAAAAAAGCCCGGTTATACAAAGATCCCCCGGAGTCTGCTATGAAACTTCCCGCAACAGCGATATTATGACGTGCTGCAATCTCTTTTACGAAATCAATTGTCGGTCCGGTATTACGTTCAGCTAGAGGACGAATCTCCTCCTTGTCGCCTGCCGGGAATCCTGTGGAGAATGTCTCGGGAAGTATAAGCAGATCCGTATCAGGATGTAAAGCGGCTCCCACGGCCTCAAGCGAATCGAGATTGGATCGTTTGTCGGCCCACCGTATTGTCATCGGAAACAGGGCTACATTTAGATTCTGGTCGTTCATTTTGTTAGAGTCAATTACAGTTTTCAGGTCGGAGCAACTTCCGACAATATTCATGATATGCGGCTGAATTTCTCAGGTTTCAAGGCCGCATCGGCATAAGCATCATAAAACCGTCGGATAGATGCCATGTCAGTATTCACATCGCCGGCAGGCGCATATTCCTCATGCACAAAAACAATTTTCGTCCGGTAGTCGATCACACCAAGTTGGATCGGTACCCGGGCACCATAAGCGATATACAGGAATCCCTTGCGCCATGTCTCGCGCCGGGAGCGCGTTCCCTCCGGTGTGACAGCGAGATTAAGATTTTCCGATTCATTGAACCGTCTTACAATTCCAGTAGTGAGATCCGCGCCCCGTTTACGAGGAACCGGGATGCCCCCCAAAGCACGCAAAACAATGCCGAGCGGGAAGAAGAACCAACTTTCCTTCATCAGAAAACAGGCCCGTCTCCCCAGCGAACGCCAAGCGGCGTAGCCGAGGAGAAAGTCCCAGTTTGACGTGTGGGGAGCCACACATATCACACATTTATTCCGTTCCGGCACTTTGACGCTGACATTCCATCGCATCAGTCGCAGAAGATATCGCCAGAATGCCGGGCTCATTTACAAGGTTTTTTTAGATGTGTATCCTCTGTTTATCGGGCTACCTCCTGCCTCTGGCGTTCTCTGACCTCGGCAGGGATGGCCGCATTGAATTCCTTGAGAGCTGCATCGATCTCAGCAGAAAAGTCTGTGGCTATCTTACGGAACAACGCACGGAAGAATTTACTTTTTTCTTTGGAATACTCAGCAGCAGAGGGGAAAGCCTTGACTCCCCTGTCGAAGAAAATATTCGCATGTGAAGTGGCCACGCCCACTGCACCAAGCACCCGGCCTATGCTTTCACGGATTTTGTCGCGGTCTACTCCTTCAATATTATAGTAGGCCACCATCATTTCGTCGCAGACGGAAGCTCCGAGTGCCTCCACATACTTCTTGAATTCTCTTTTGTTGGGCATGTCTGTTGTAATTTTAATTATAGTTTCAGTGGACAGGATGCCATCGTGAGATGACATCCTGTAAATTTAACGTATGCTGAACGGTTTCTGTTGTCCGGCATAAAATATTTTTGACTAATATAGACTCAGAAACGAATCAGAGTCCATAACGCATCTCCACCACCGACCAGTCTACTATGTCCCACAGACGATGCAGATAGTCGGCCCGACGATTCTGCCAGTCAAGATAATAAGCATGTTCCCATACATCGAACACGAGCAATGGCCTCAGACCTTGTGTCATAGGATTGGAAGCGTTGGGCCCCTGTGATATTATCAGTGAACCTTTATCGTCAGCGGAAAGCCATACCCATCCGGAGCCGAAAAGAGTGGCACCTGCGGTTTCAAACTGCTTCCTGAAATCATCGAAAGATCCGAATGTCTCCTCTATCTTTGCGAGAAGAGCACCTCCAGGCTCCTTCTGACCGTCAGGGGCGAACTGGAAGAAATAGAATATATGATTCCAGGCCTGCGACGCATTGTTGAACAGTTTGCCTGACGATGAGGTGATAATCTTCTCAAGAGGCATGTCGGCATATTCGGTCCCCTCTATAAGAGAGTTAAGAGTGTCTACGTACGTCTTCTCATGCTTGCCGTAGTGATATTCGACCGTAGTCTGTGAAATGACCGGAGCAAGAGCATCCGGTGCATACGGAAGTTTGGGTTGGGTGAATTTCATAGTGTGATTTATGTTATGATAAATGTATTTTCAAAAATAACAACACGGTGAAGGTTACTAAAGTTTTCCCGATCCAAAAAGTAAGAGGCATTTTTAAACAGCCTCTAAGTCTCACTCATAACGCATAGTTTCGGCGGGAGATATCCGGGCCACAAACCGTGATGGAAGTATAAGTGAAAGCCAGATCACAATAAATACACCGGCATTTATCACAGCCACGTCCACCCAACTGATCTCCACCGGTACGAAATCGATATAGTAACTGTCCGGATCAAGCGGAAAAAAATGCCATCGGCTTTGCATCCACAGAATAAGAAGCATGAACAGGTTTCCTATCGCCATGCCTGTCAACGCCACCCGAAGAGCCAGATAAACAAATATTCTGCCTAAAGCACGGTTGGAAGCTCCAAGAGCCTTCATCACCCCTACGAAAGATATTTTGTCAAGAATGATGATCAATAGTCCTGAAATCAGAGTCACCACTCCGACTATCGTCATCAATGCAAGAACCACGACAACATTGGTGTCAAGAAGAGAAAGCCAACTGAAATAAGCCCGACCTCGGTCAAGAGCTGTCTCCACCTTATAAGGGCGATATACCTCTCCTTCGGCGTAGGCCTGCGCCAGACGGTCTGACAATCTTCTGCCAAACTCCCCTACACGATTGAAGTCGACGGTATTTATTTTCAGCGATGTACCCTTGTCGGCCGATATGCCACCAAGTTCATCCACAATTTTTTTGGAGCCATATATACTCACATTATCGTATGCCTCAAAATGGGTATTGAACACACCGGCGACATACATCCGGCGTACCTTTATCCCGTCTGATATAAAATATATGTCCACTCTGTTTCCGGCATCAAGACGAAGCTGTCTGGCGGCTGTGGCAGACAGCAACACACTTCCGGCACTATCGGAGGCAGCTTCTTTTTCCCAGTCGGGCATACGGCCCTCCGTCAGGTTTGAACTGATAAATTCCCGTTCCGTCCCTCCCTCAAGAGCCTTTAAATATACACCCTTGAAATCAGTCGGAGTCTTCATGACCGCAGGCATGGCGGCGTCAAGCGAATAGTCGGTCACATACTCCTCTTTATCAAGTATATCACGCAATGTAGGAGTAAGTGAGACAAGATTGCCGTCCGGAGTCTCTGTCTCTCCGTCAGCAGAAAATACCGCGGAAACGGTCAGATGCGAATTGAAACCTATCACTTTATCACGTATCTCACGTTTGAAACCACCTACCACTGCGACAGCGGCAAGCATCACCGCGACAGAAAGAGCCACAGCCGCCGTAGCCACAGCTATGGCCGGCGACCTCCTCTTTCCTACCATCGACAACGACAACCGGCGGGATATATACAACGCATAGTTCATCAAAGCACAAAATTACTAATTTTTCCGAAATGAATACCTTTTTTGTCGCATGCCAATGTCAGACAGACATTTTTTATTAGCTTTGCATATCTAAAATCAATCTCCAATGGCTAAATCACAAGTTTTCTTCACAAACCTACGGACAAATCCCCACTCCTCCCTCCCTGACAAAATGGAGCGGCTCATCACACGGGCCGGGATGACCGGAATGCCTCTCAAAGACAAGTTTGTCGCCATCAAGATTCATTTCGGTGAACCTGGAAATATGGCTTACATCCGGCCCAACTTTGCCGCCCGTATGGCCCAGGTTCTCAGAAAAGCGGGTGCCAAACCGTTCCTTACAGACTCCAACACTCTGTATTCCGGACGCCGTTCGAACGCTGTGGATCACCTGAAAAGTGCAATGGAAAACGGGTTCAACCCAATCTCCGCCGACTGCGATGTGATCATTGCGGACGGTCTGAAAGGGACTGATCAGATAGAGATTCCTGTTGAGAACGCGGAATACTGCAAAGCTCCGAAAATCGGTGCTGCTGTAGCGAATGCCGACGTGATAATCTCAATGACTCATTTCAAAGGACATGAGCAGGCCGGATTCGGGGGAGCAATCAAAAATCTCGGTATGGGAGCGGCAAGCGTCCCTGGCAAACTTGAACTTCACAGCAATTCTCAGCCAAAAATCGATGAAGAAAAATGTATCGGTTGCGGTATCTGCGTGGCCCATTGCGCTCACGACGCCATTCATCTCGACGATCGGAGAAAGGCAAAGATAGACTACGATAAATGCGTGGGTTGCGGCCAATGCGTGGCTCTTTGTCAGCACGGAGGAGCCGTGCTCGCTGATTGGGACACATCGGAACGACTGAATTACAAGATTGCGGAATACACGAAAGCCGTCATTGCCGGAAAACCGAATTTTCATGTCAGTTTTATCATGAACGTGTCGCCTGAATGCGACTGCTGGAATCATAACGACGCCGCGATTGTAGCTGATATCGGTATACTTGCCTCTTTCGATCCTGTCGCGCTCGATCAGGCATGCGCCGATCTTGTCAAAGCTGCTCCGGTGCTTCCCACCGACAATTGTCTCCACGACACACACGCACACGAGACTCTTGAGGGTACAGACAAATTCCGGGTAATGCATCCCGATACAGATTGGGAAGCCGGACTTGAACATGCCGTAAAGATCGGAATCGGCTCACGCGAATACGATCTCATCACCGTTCCCTGATATAACCTATTAGAAATAAAAGAGTCCTTTATCGACTGCTTAACGGTTGATTTTGGACTCTTTTGTATTTTTTAATCATTCCTGTGTAACAATCTGGCGTTAGTCCCGTCTTATTAACAAAAAATACAACTAACATAGACTTAGATGAACCGATTACTACTACTTCTGGCAGTATTGCCGATAGCTTCAGCCGTACACAGTGCCGATTTCTCAGTCACGGGGCGGATCGTGGAGGCATCAGACGGTGCCCCTTGTCCGGGAGCGACCTTCCGTATTTACACTGTCTCGGACACAATCAATCCTATCGCAATAGACGCGGCCGGACAAGACGGACGCTTCCGCAGCAATATCGACAAAGCCGGACAATATATCCTCCGGACTGGATACACCGGTCTCAAATCTACGTCAAGACATTTCTCCATCACTGCCAAAAGTCCGGCTGCCGACCTCGGCACCATATCACTTGCTTCAGACTCGGAGACACTTGGTGAAGTGGTCGTGACCGGACAACGCAAACTTGTTGAAAGCGACGGCGCGACCCTGACATATAACGTGGAGGAAGACCCTTCGTCCACTACAAGTTCGACACTAGATATGCTGCGCAAAGTGCCTATGGTGTCGGTAGATGCCGAGGATAATATAAAGGTGAAGGGTCAGTCAAATTTCAAGATTTACCTTAACGGCAAGGAAGATCCGATGCTTTCGGGTGATCCTAAAACCATACTGAAATCCATGCCTGCGGCATCTATCAAGAAAATCGAGGTAATCACGGAGCCAGGCGCAAAGTATGAAGCCGAAGGCACAGGAGGCATACTGAACATCGTAACTGTCGGAAAACAGAATCTTGAGGGATTCATGGCCAATTTCTCACTCTGGCACAATGTGATCAATACAGGAATAAGCGGCTACGGACGCACCAAGATAAAAAATGTCACAGCATCGCTTGGTGCCAATTACAACGATTCGCGTATCTATCCGCCACACCATACCTATTCCATACAGGACTACGAGAATCTGCTTTCCGAGACCGACCGTACCCAGCGACAGGTGTCTAAAATGTCTAACAAATGGAACTATATCGGAACAAACTTCAATCTCTCCTGGGAACCGGACACGCTCAACCTTTTCACCGTTTCCTTTAATTTCGGCAAAAACCTGAACTGGCAGGATACACGCAACAATGTCGAGACGCTTTCCGCATCCGGGATAAAACAATGGAGCTACATACGTAACTGGACCTCACATGGCTCATATCTCGGACTGAGCGGACAAGCTTCATATCAACACACATTCGGCCGACAGGGTCATCACATCGTAGCCTCATATCTCTATAATAACAACGATAACGACTATTTTTCTTTGCAACAGAGGCATTCGCTTGAAGGAATTTCCCTACCGTGGCTATGGGGCAAAAACATACGCGACAATGAAACAGACCGTCACACTGTTCAGATAGACTATACCAACCCATTCAATTCAAAACACACCCTTGAGGCCGGAGCAAAACTCCAGTTGCAGAGGGGCGAAGGCAACTCCTACCCTCTTTACGGCACAGCATACGACAACATGGCGATTGCCGACGACGAACATGTGAAGATGGTGCAGTTTCAAGACATCTTCGCCCTCTATGCTTCCTATACAGGTACATTCGGCAATTTCTCAGGCCGAGCAGGCGTCCGTTGGGAATATACGCACACAGGTGTGGACTACAAAATAAGGCCGCAGGGCTACAAAGACTTCACCACCATACTCAACGATGTGGTGCCGAATGCTTCGATGACTTACAAATTCACACCGGCCTCCAACCTACGTCTTGCATATCAGATGCGCATATCACGTCCGAGTCTGTGGCAATTGAACCCTTATCGCAATGAGATGTCGACCAATCAGGTGGACTACGGTAATCCTGACCTTGATAGCCAGCGGTCAAACCAGGTTTCGCTCACATACAGCAACTACGGAGGCAAGATAGGCGGTAACGTCGGGGTAAGCTATTCCTATACCAAGAATTCCATTGAAGGATATAACTTCATCGAAGACGGAATCTTCAATTCCACTTATGCCAACATAGGCCGTTATCAATGGTGTAACCTCAACGGGTACATCCAGTGGACCATCATCACCGATATGCAGTTCTCACTCTATGCCGGTCTGAATTATGAAGACTACAAGGCTTCTTCTCCGGAGCTTAAGGCCTCACACTCAGGATGGAGCGGCAATTTCAACGCCAATTTCGACTATACGCTTCCATGCCGTCTCCGTCTTTCGGCATTCGGAGGTGCGGGCACAAAATGGATCATGCTCCAGACCTCCGGTTCGGGATGGCATTACTATGGTGTGCAAGCATCTCGTTCCTTCCTGAAAAACGATGCCCTGACTATCAACGTCTATGCCCAGAACTTCATAAATCCGAGATACACAAGTGACCGCACCACAGAAGCCCCCGGAATGCGCACCACTATGAAATACAATTATGCACAGTGGCATGTTGGGTTCGGCATATCATTCCGTTTCGGCTCACTCTCCGCCGATGTGAAGCGCACAGCGGCCAATCTTAACGAAGATAGTGGCAACAACGGCCCCAGCAAAGGTAAATAATCGAATTTTCTTCTTTAATAACGTATGACCGCGGTCCAGCCTACAACTGGACCGCGTGTCCGTTTTCTAAAAATAAAGCAGAATATTTGTGTATTTTCCGGTTTATGGCTAACTTTGGGCAAAATTTCGCGTACGCGGATTTTAACCTTATATCTAATTGCAGTCTATACCGGCTGCAATTGACCGAATAGATAACAATTTCGCGAAAATAACACAATAATGGAAGAGAAACTCGTAAAAACGTGTCTTCACGACCGCCATGTCAAGCTCGGCGCACTTATGTCGCCTTTCGGTGGCTTCGACATGCCTATCCAGTACAAAGGAATCACAGAGGAGCACAATGCAGTGCGTCATGACGTAGGCGTATTCGATGTGAGCCACATGGGCGAAGTCCGCATCAAAGGCCCAGAAGCATATAAATATGTAAGCCACATATTCGTCAACGACGTGACAGGCGCGCCCGACGGCCAGATTTTTTACGGAATGATGTGCTACGAAAACGGCGGCACTGTAGACGACCTTCTTGTATATAAGGTGAACGACGAGGAGTATTTCCTTGTGATCAACGCCGCAAACATCGACAAGGATGTGGACTGGATAAAACGCAACGCCGAGGGATTCAACTGCGAGGTAATCGATGAAAGCCCCAAATACGGCGAAGTGGCTATTCAGGGTCCGAAAGCCGAGGAGACGGTGGAGAAGGTGCTGGGCCTTTCTGTGAAAGACATCCCTTTCTACAACTTCCAGACATTCGACATCGACGGAGAGGAGATAATCGTGAGCCGCACCGGTTACACCGGCGAAGACGGTTTTGAGGTATACGGCCCGCATGCATACATACAGAACGTATGGGACAAACTGATGGAAGCCGGCGTACAGCCCTGCGGACTCGGCTGCCGCGACACTCTCCGCTTTGAGGTGGGTCTTCCCCTCTACGGCGATGAACTCAGCGACACCATCACTCCTATCGAGGCAAGCCTCAGCATGTTCGTCAAACTCGACAAGCCCGAGTTTATCGGTAAGGAAGCCCTTGCAAAGCAGAAGGCAGAGGGTGTGAAACGTCGCATCGTAGGCATCGAGCTTGAAGGCACCGCAGTTCCCCGCCATGGATATCCCGTGGAGGCTGACGGCAAGCAGATCGGCGAAGTGACTACCGGCTACAAATCGATTTCCACCGGCAAGAGCGTTGCAATGGCCATGGTCGACAAGCCATACGACAAACTCGGCACTCCGGTTGAGATCCGTATACGCAAGAAGACCTTCCCCGGCAAAGTGGTAAAGAAACGCTTCTACGAGAAGAATTACAAGAAATAAGGTTTTAAGGCATTAGGCTTTAGGAATCAGATTAGGAAATAAAATACCAACCATATATCATGAGCAAGATTTTAGACGACATCCGTTATGCGGATTCCCACGAATGGGTTAGACTTGAAGGCGACATCGCCACTGTAGGTATCACAGACTACGCACAGCACGCTCTCGGCGACATCGTTTATGTTGACATGCCCGAAGTAGGCGACGAAGTCACAAAAGGTGAGGATTTCGGTGCAGTTGAGTCTGTAAAAGCTGCCAGCGACCTTCTTTCCCCTGTAAGTGGAGAGGTTGTTGAGATCAACGAAGCCCTTGAGGATGAGCCGGGCCTTGTCAATCAGGATGCTTTCGGCAACTGGATCATGAAGGTGAAAGTGAACGATCCTTCCGAGATCGACACTCTTCTCGACGCAGCCGCCTACGCAAAAATCTGTGAAGAGTAATCACGGTTTACTTCATCCAAAACCCACACGGGGCGCGAGTTCTTTTGCGGAAGTAGAATAACTTTCGGAGACGGCTACGCGCCTCCTTCACTTTCAAAACAACCTCTTATAACGCAATGAGCAACAAATTCATACCGCATACCGAGGCCGACATCAAGAAAATGCTCGACCGCATCGGACTGAAGAGCGTCGACGATCTTTACAGCGACGTTCCCCAGGAGGTGATTTTCAAGGAGGAATACGACATTCCCTCAGCAATGACCGAGATCGAACTGCGCCGTCATTTTGAAGAGCTTGGCAAAAAGAACAGCCGGCTCACCGTCTTCGCCGGCGGGGGTGCATACGATCACTACTCGCCTGCAACTGTGGCACATTTGCTACAGCGCAGCGAGTTCTATACAGCCTATACACCCTATCAGCCTGAGATTTCACAGGGCACGCTCCAGTACATATTCGAATACCAGAGCATGATCAGCGAACTGACCGGCATGGAAGCCACCAACGCATCTATGTATGACGGTGCCACCGCCACTGCCGAGGCAATGTTCATGATGGTGGCTTCGGCCAAAAAGCGCAACCGCGTGGTGCTTTCCGGCACACTCACGGATGCAGTGATACGTGTGGTGGAAACTTACGCGCATTTCCACGGAATCACTGTCACTTTAGTCGCACCTAAAGATGGGGTCAGCGATCAGGAAGCCATCCTCAAAGAGATGGAGGCAGGCGACGTGGCAGGTGTGATTGTGCCATGTCCCAACCGTTACGGAATAGTCGAGGACTTCACCGGCTTTGCCGACAAGATCCACGCACTCAAAGGATTCCTCACCATCAATGCCGATCCTTCGACTCTGGCTGTGCTTCGCACTCCGGCTGAATGGGGAGCAGACGTCGCTGTTGGCGACGGGCAGACACTCGGTATGCCGCTCCAGTTCGGCGGCCCGTATCTCGGCTACATCTCCTGCTCAAAGAGCATGCTCCGCAAGATGCCGGGACGTGTGGTGGGTGCCACCAAAGACATCGATGGCAAACGAGGCTACGTGCTGACACTCCAAGCACGCGAACAGCATATCCGTCGCGAGAAAGCAACCTCCAACATCTGCTCCAACCAGAGCCTTATGGCCCTTTATGCCACAATCTACCTCGCTCTTATGGGCAAGGAAGGGATGAAAGAGGTCAACAAACTCAGCTGCGACGGAGCTCACTATCTCTACAACAAACTGATGGCCACAGGCAAATTTGAGCCTGCTTTCCCCGGCAAACCGTTCCTCAAGGAATTCACACTCCGCACAAAAGCCGATATGGCAAAGGTGAACGAAAAGTTGCTTGAGAAAGGCTTCATGGGTCCGCTCGTGCTTGGCGACGGTCTGGTAGAGTTTGCTGTCACAGAGAAGCGCACACGCGAAGAGATCGACAGACTGGTAGAAATCATCTCAAAAGAGGCTTAACGACAGGAGGACACAGAAATGAAACATTACGATAAACTGATATTCGAACTTTCCCGTCCTGGCCGCAAGGGTTATGAACTTCCGGCTGACCGCTACGATACCGACGGTCTCAAAGAGATTCCGGCTGACCTGATGCGTAAAGAAGACCTCGGACTGCCCGAGGTGAGCGAATTGGATGTAGTGCGCCACTACACCAATCTTTCCAACAAGAACTTCGGCGTCGACACCGGCTTCTATCCTCTCGGAAGCTGCACGATGAAATACAATCCGAAGATCAACGAGGAAGTAGCCGCAATGGCCGACTTCGCAGCCATCCATCCGCTCCAGAACCCGGAGACCGTGCAGGGTGCGCTTGAGCTTTACTACAACCTCCAGCATGCCCTCTCTTCTCTCGCAGGTCTGGCGGAGTTCACTCTCAACCCCTACGCCGGTGCACACGGTGAACTTACCGGTCTGATGGTGATGCGCCGTTATCATGAGTCTCGCGGCGACAACAAACGCACCAAAGTCATCGTCCCCAACTCGGCCCACGGTACCAATCCGGCATCGGCAATGGTTGCCGGTCTGGAAGTGGTCGAGGTAAAATCGAAACCTAACGGATCGATCGACGTCGAGGACCTCAAGCCGCTGCTTGACGACACCATCGCCGGTATCATGATGACCAATCCCAACACACTCGGTATGTTTGAGACCGAGATCCTTAAGATAGCCAAACTCGTGCACGAGGCAGGCGGACTCCTATATTATGACGGAGCCAACCTCAATCCGTTGCTTGGCAAGGTGCGTCCCGGCGACATGGGCTTCGACATCATGCACATCAACCTCCACAAGACCTTCTCGACGCCTCACGGCGGCGGCGGGCCCGGCTCAGGCCCGGTAGGTGTGGTGGAACATCTGCGCGAATTCCTCCCCAACCCGCGTGTACGCAAGGGCGAGGATGGGAAATTCACCGTTGACTTCGGCAAAGACAGTCTCGGCTCCGTCAGCACTTTCTTCGGCAACTTCGGCGTGATGATGAAGGCTTACGCCTACATCCTGACTCTTGGCAAGGAGGGTATACGCAATGTCGGCCCGATGGCCACGCTCAACGCCAACTATATCAAGGAGAACCTCAAGAACGACTATCTGCTCCCGATCGAAGGCGTATGCAAGCATGAGTTTGTCTTCGACGGCCTCAAAGACAAGTCAACTGGAGTCACCACTCTGAATGTGGCCAAACGTCTGCTCGACTACGGATTCCACGCTCCCACCATCTACTTCCCTCTCCTTTTCCACGAGTCGATGATGATTGAGCCGACCGAGACCGAAAGCATCGAGACACTCGACGAGTTTATCGAAGTTCTCCACAAGGTGGCCAAGGAAGCCCGAGAGAACCCCGACGCAGTGAAAGATGCTCCGCTCACCACCTCCGTGCGTCATCTCGACGAGACCGGTGCGGCCAAAAACCCGATTCTGACCTACAAATCGCTCAAAGCACAGCAGTAAGATGCACAGCGACCTTATAATCATCGGCGCGGGGCCGGGCGGCTATGAGACCGCCCTCTCCGCCGCCCGCCGGGGAATGAGTGTGACGCTCTTCAACGGTTCGCAGCTCGGCGGCACATGCCTAAATGAGGGATGCATCCCGACCAAATGCCTCTGCCGCAACGCCGAGGCCGTGGCCCAGTTCAAGGAAGCGGACAAATTCGGTATCGACGACTTCACTTTCACGCTCGACTTCAACAAGGTAATGGAACGTAAGACCGAAGTCACCGACCAACTCCGTTCCGGCATCGCCATGATGCTCAAAAGCGCGAAAGTGAACGTAGTGGAGGCCATGGCCTCTTTCAAAGACCGCGACACAGTGGTGGCCGACGGTGAGGAATATACCGCCGACAACATCATTATCGCCACCGGAAGCGTATCGAAGTCTCTCCCCATCCCAGGTCACGATCTGGAGTGCGTGATGGATTCGTCACGCCTGCTTGCCATCGAGTATGTGCCGGAGTCACTGACCATAATCGGTGGCGGCGTGATCGGCATGGAGTTTGCCAACATCTTCGCCTCATTCGGTTCGAAGGTGACAGTGATAGAATTCATGAAGCAAATTCTGCCTCCATTTGACTCCGACATCGCCAAGCGGCTCAAACAGACACTTACCAAGAAGGGGATCAAGATCATCACATCCGCGGCCGCAAAGAAAATCGAACAGACCGAAGACTACCGGATAGCCGTGACCTACGAATGCAAAGGCAAGGAGGAGACAGTGGAAAGTTCCGACCTGCTCATGGCTGTAGGACGCGCTCCGCGACTCGACGGTCTCAACCTTGAGGCCACAGGTGTGGAATTCTCACCCCGTGGCATCGTGGTAGACGACTATATGCGCACCAACGTTCCGCACATCTTCGCCACCGGAGACGTGAACGCCCGAATGATGCTGGCCCACGTGGCCTCGTTCCAAGGGGAACGGGCCCTCAACGCCATTCAAGACAAGGAAGATGCAATCCGCTTCGACATTGTGCCTTCTGCCGTCTTCACCGTGCCTGAATGCGGCATGGTGGGTCTGACAGAAGACCAGTGCAAGGCTCAGGGCATAGAGATCATGACCGGCCAGAGTTTCTTCCGTGCCAATGGCAAAGCCCTCTCGATGAGCGAATCAGACGGACTCTGCAAACTCATATTCCGCAAGGATGACGGCACACTCATCGGTGCCCACATCATGGGAGTGCAGGCTGCCGACCTCGCCCAACAGTGCGCCGACCTGATGAACCGCGACACTACTCTGGAACAGATGCGCCAGATCATCTTCGGCCATCCCACAGTGAGCGAAGTAATCCTCTCCGCCCTCCACGCAGTGAAATAATATGTTTTACCGGAGCGGAACTGTCGGTATACCTCACTATCCGACCTGTTCCGCTCCGTTGTCTCAACCAGCAGTTTTTCAGCAACGAATATCCAAAGAAATTTCTTAAACGGTTTTCTAAGATGTTACCTCGCCTTTTACACCTGTGCACTCTTCTGTCAGTCATCTTCATGGCTGCATCCGCAGCGATCCACGCACAGACAGACTCCGCGCCGTCCATCTCCACGCCTCCTCCGGCCGACCATTACCAACGCTACCTCCGCACAAGTTCCGCCGACCTTCTCAAAAACGGTTGGCGATTTCTTTACCACACTAGCCATCCCGACAGTGCCATGCTCTGCTTCACCATCGTGGCCGAACGTGTCCACGACCAGATGTCGGAACGCGAGAAAAAGGAATGCTTCGAAGCATGGTGTGGCCGTTGGGAAACCAACAACTGGGCCTATATCAACTATGAGGCCTGTCTACAGGACTACGCCCAACTGACCACCCTACAGAACCAATGGGGCATAAAATCGGCGCGACCGCTGTATTATCTTGCGATGCACAAGATATATGAATACAACATCGATCCGGAGGGAATAGACATCCATGAGCCAGTAGACCATTTGAAAAAGGCTTTCCAGACAGCTGTCAGCCTGCACGACAATGAGATCGCCGTGAGGGCTTTTTCAAATTTAGTGCGCATCGGTCTTGTCAATCCGGAAATAGAGATAAAGGAGGAATGGCCGCAACTCAGAAAACTCCTCGGAGATAAAAATCCGGAACTCGACATTCCGGGACAGATGTATTCTGTCATGGAGAGTCATCGCCGGGGCGACATACCCCTGACTCTGACAAAACTCGATCGCCTGATGTCGCACTACCGCACAGACAGTCTCGGCACCAGAGATGCCAGAGACTATGCCTCCCTGCTCTTTATAAAAGCGGTAATTCTTATGAGGGAAGCCCGTTATGAAGAGGCCATACATACATTTCTCGACGTGATCCGCGCCTCCTGGCTCTACAACCAGAGGGAACTGCGCCAGATCACTTTTGAGACTCTCGCCGACATATATCAGAAAACCGGAGAACGACAAAAACTTGAGGAGACCATGCACCACGCCGTGATGCTGAAAGACTCCATCTGGAACAGCCGGATCACAAAAGGGTTGGAACAGATAAAATTCGATGACCTCCACAAAGAGATACGCAGGCAGATGATAATCATGGAGTATCGGCAGAAAGTGCTCAGATGGGTTATCTTCGCCGCGATAATAGTGATTCTCTGCTTTGCACTCTTCGTCTATAGTCTCCGCTCCGCCAACCGGAAGCTCCGCGAGAGAAACAACATGCTCTACGACAATGTCCGTTGCGCATCGGTTCAGCCTCAACCGGAACAATCGGAACAATCGAAAGAACAGGAACAACCGGAACAACTGGAATCGACCGACCCTGTCGCCAAACGCCCCAAACAGATAATGTCGGCCGCCGAACGCAACCGGCTGGCACGCGAAATAGAGAAAACCATACTCCGTACCGATGCCCCTTTTTCCGGAGACTTCTCCCTGACGCGCCTCGCACAGCTTGTCGGCAGCAACACCCGATATGTGAGCCTCGTCATAAATGAAGTGTTCGGCTGCAATTTCCAGACCTACGTCAACAACGCCCGCATCCGCGAAGTATGCCGGCGCATCGACAATCCCCGCGAATGGGGAGATTTCTCCACAGACGGAATTGCCGAATCGGTCGGCTTCAATTCCCGCAGCACCTTTCAGGCAGCTTTCAAGAAAAACACCGGACTCACTGCGGCCGAATATCGAAAAATCTCCACCGAACGCCACAAGAAAGGCCTATTATAACTATTTACCTATACCCTTACACCTTACACCCCAAAAACTGACCGGATTCAAGAATCCGGTCAGTTTTTCGTTAATATAATTTTACAAATTCAGCTTCTTTCTGAGATATTTTGCTATACCTTTGCAGATGTCGATGCTCCCGCATTTACGAATGAAACGGAGCTGAAATCCCACGACAACCTCGAATCAAACAAAAGTCAAACCGCATCCGGGCAGGGATTTTCCGGAGCACAAAACCCAACGCTTATGAAACAGTTTATTAACTACCTCGTGTTGCTATGCATCGTCATCGCCACACACATCCAGCCACTCCACGCCGCCGTCGGCGACACCTGGCAGTCCGGCGGCATCTGGTACCGCATAGCTGAAGATAATGTCTGTGAAGTGATCGCGCCTCCAGAAGGTGAAGAAGCATATTCCGGAGACATAACCATTCCCGGCATGACACCCGGCCCTTTCGGTAATTGTATGGTAAAAAGAATAGCGGCCAATGCTTTTCGTAGTTGCAATAAACTAACTGGCATAATTCTTCCCGGCTCTCTTATTGAAATAGGATCAAACGCTTTCTACCTTTGTAACTCGCTCATAAAATTAGAATTCCCCAATTCCCCCATGCTGACTAAAATTGGAGATAATGCTTTTAGTAGCTGCTCTTCACTTGGCACAGTGACAATTCCGGCGCAAATGAAGTGTGAACTTGATGCTCCGAATGTATTTTACTCCTGTAGTGCCTTATCCACCTTTATAGTCGACATTTCCAATAAATATTACTCCAGCATTGACGGAGTATTGTATTCAAAAGACGAAACAACACTGCTTATGTATCCTCAAAACCATGAGGGTCTATCTTATGAGTTTTCGGAGAAATGTATAAAAATAGACAAATGGGCTTTTGCAAATTCAAAAATAGTGAATATCGATATTCCGGATAGAATAACGGAAATCGGAGAAAAGGCATTTTGGGATTGCGATGAAATTGAAAAAATAGATTTCGGAAATGGAATAATAGAAATACCTGAATATGTTCTGTTTGGCTCTGGAAATAATCTAATTGCAAAAATAGGTTCTAACGTGGAAACTATAAATGACCATGCTTTTGATTCGTGCGATATTATAATTATCTCACTTCCCAAAAGTCTAAAAAAAATTGGTAACATGGCTTTTTACGCTACAAGCCTTGACGAAATAGACTTTCCTGAAGGACTGGAATATATCGGTAACAGTGCGTTCCGAGGATCTGGAATATCGTCATTGACAATCCCTGCCGGTATAGAGTTGGGAGAGGGAGTATTTTCTTCCTGTTTGTTTCTGGACAGAGTCACACTAAAAGAAGGGGTGAAAACACTCCCTCAGGCTACTTTCGCTACATGTATGTCATTGCGCGAAATACAATTTCCTGCCAGTATAGAGTATATAGGTCCTCGAATATTACTGAATTGTCCCCTTTTGAGTAAAATAGAGGTAGCGGAAGGAAATCAGAATTATATGACTGTAGATAATGTTCTTTTCACAAAAGACAGAAAAAAACTAATCGCATATCCTGTCGGGCAGCAAAAAGATATTTACGATATACCCTACGGCACACGGGAAATACAAGGAGGTGCTTTCTATGGATCTTCCCTAAAATCCATCAATATTCCTCTATCTGTAGACACAATCGCCAGTCAGGCATTCTATCTTTGCAAAAACCTGACATCAATGACTATTCCCAAAAAAGTGACAACAATCACAGCACAGACATTTGCCGGCTGTAGTAATCTCTCTAAAGTAGAACTACCGGAAAATATCCACATAATAGATGACGGAGCATTTATGAGTTGTGGTAAATTATCTGATTTCAAATTACCTAAAGAATTAAAGACAATCGGACCATCTGCCTTCAAGAATGCTCTATCCTTATGGAAATTCGATCTTCCAGAAGGAACTGACTCAATCGGTAACAACGCTTTTGAGTATTCCGGAATAGGAGGAGAAAGCAGTGAAATTATTATTCCCGCCAGTGTGACCAAATGGGGCCACCACTCATTCTTTAAAAGCGGTAGCGAAAAGGTCACCATAATGTCTAATTGCCCAACTCCGGAGTATGCTTTTGCACTCACTTCCAGCATAAAAGAGGTGTATATAGGTGCCAGTGTCAAAAAAATTGGAAATAACCTTTTTGATACTTATTCTGCCTTGGCTACCATAGAGAAAGTAACATTGGAAGAAGGGATAGAGGAAATAGGAAAAAATTGTTTCCCCGGCCTATATGAAGAATTCTCCATCCCCAACTCGGTCCGTAAAGTTGGGTATTATTTAGCCAATAGTCCCAATCTTAAACACCTTGAACTTGGTTCCGGACTGGAGGAGATGGGTTTTATAGGACATGCTGTCACTAATCTTCAAAAGATAGTATGTAAAGCGGAAATGCCCCCCTTCGTTGAAGGATCTTATGATGAATATGGAGGACTTGTACCTACTGAGGTATATTCTAAGGCAACGCTGTATGTGCCGTCGGAGTCGATCGAGGATTACAAACAGGCTCCCTACTGGAACCGTTTCGTCAACATCAAGTCGACCGATCTGCTTGGCGTGGAGGGTGTGCAGGCTGACGCCGACAATGTGATTGTCACCGCAAACGGCCGCGAGATCTACATTGAAGGCACTTACGGCAATGTCTCCGTGACCGACATGTCGGGACAGACCGTCTATTCCGGTCCGGCCACTACCGTCAGCGTGGCACAGGGCGGAGTCTACATTGTACGCGCCGCAGGACGTTCATTCAAGATTATGGTGAAATAAGTGAAAAAGTGAGTAAAACAGTTGTACCAGAATTCAGCCCTCTCTCATTCTCTCGCCTCTCTTTCTCTCCTTCTCCTCCACCGGAATATAGTGAATGGTGAAACAGGCTGAACCATCCGGAGCGCGGACAGATGCGAATCTGCCCGCGTTTTTCTAATATGAAATACGTGTTTAATTAATGTTTTTTAACCTTAATTTCGGGGGGGTAACCGAATTTTAACTAAATTTGCGCAATCATTCACTTGTACAATAGAATTCACTTTATTTTCCATCTTTATTTTTTTACCTTCACTTTTTAACCTATCAATTTTATGAAACACCTGAAATGGTCCTATTGGCTGACGCTTGCATGCGTGGTGTTGGCAGTTCTGCCTCTAATGAGCCAGAGTCTGCTGAGTGAAACGGCTCCTCCAGAACCTCCGGAGCTACAGGATTTCCATGCTGTCATGAATGCTGGAGCAAAACAAAAGGCTCCGGCTCAAAAAGTGACGACAACCATCGGGAAGATGGTAGGGAAATATATGGCATTAGGGTATACTACCGCCAATGTAGCCCAACGTTACTGGCTCGACATCGAACAGACTGAGGGAAACAACGTCACTATCACCAATCTGATGAACCTGGGCACTACCGTCAACGGCACACTCGATCCGGCCAGAGGCGTGATTTCGATCGCTCCGCAGAAACTCTTCAATGATCCTGAATATGGAGATTTCATACTCTACGTGGCAGACATCGCCAAGAAAGCCTATTATCCTGACCGCAATCTGGAGTTCACCCTGCAACCAGACGGCTCTGTGACCACCGGCAACTGGGGTGCATTCATCGTTGAGGGAGACCACCGCGGCTATGCCAGCATACATCACAAGGAAGTGCTGTGGGCAGCAAAAGCCTCGATGACCGACCGTTCCCTTACAAAAGATACCACAAGAAACTATCCCGTGGTCTTCATAAGAGAGAACGACAACAAGATCCTCATCAAGAATTTCTACAACTACGGAGCCGACATAGTGCTCACTGTAGACTCTGCAGGCAATGTGAAAGCTCTCCGCGGACAAGTGGCACAAGGACAGTCGTCAACAGGAGCCCTGACAAATTTCTACAACTATGCCGTCACAAACTATGTATCGCCGGAATCATATAAACTTGTGACAACAGGCATTCCCGGAACATGGAAAGGGAATAGTATCGAACTGGAAAAATGGGCGGTGGCATCTTCCACTACCCTGAAATCAGTCTATGAGCTCCTTGACAAGACAGTCATCACCGTTCCGGATGAGTTCGTGCCCTTCTCGTCGGCACTCTCACTGAAAGGAGAGGGTACAGCCGAAAATCCATTTCTGATCGAAACCGCCCGTGACTTGCAGACTCTTGGATCGGCAGTAAACTACAGCGGGAAATATACTGTCTCCAAAAAAGCTCTTACCGGAAAACATTTCCTGCAGACAGCCGACATAGACATGGCAGCTGTGCCTAACTTTGAGCCTATCGGCTATGCGACGGCCTCGACATTCAACGGCACATACGACGGAGGCGGCCATACGATATTCAATCTCACTGTAAACCGGCGTGATGACGCCACAGCCGGACTCTTCGGCATAGTGGAAGCCAACGGCTGCATACGCAATCTGATCCTTGAATCGCCGACCGTAAGCAGCACAAAGACCAACGTCGGTTCAGCGGTCGGGCAGTCGAAAGGGCTTATCGAGAACGTGACAGTCCGCAACGGCAATGTCTCGCTGGGTTCGGCCAATGTAGGCGGAGTGGCCGGCAATGCCTCCGGACGAGTAAAAGGATGCAGTTTCAGCGGCACCGTCAATGGAGGCAACTTCTCGGGAGGCATCATAGGCCTGTCAAACGGGGACATCCTCGACTGTGTAAGCCGCGCCGATATTGTGCTCAACAAGAAATCCGCCATCGTAGGTGGAATCGCAGGCTCCAACGCAGGCGACACCGTCAGGGTGGAAAACTGCCATTTCGCAGGCTCAATATCCGACAGATTCGGCTCCGGGACGATAGGTGGAATCGCCGGATATTTCCAACGCGGCACAATGCGCGGATGCTGGAACAGCGGCACTATACAGTCGGCATCCGTCTCCAGCAACACAACTGTCATCGGCGGTATTGCCGGAATGCTTTCCGCAGCCACAATTACCGACTGCCTGGTGAGCGGCTGGCTTGAATCGCCCGATGCGAAGACCACTGCCGGAATGGTAGGCAAGATGACCAAGCGCGTAGGTTCAGGTACAGACGAACCCAAAGTGCTCAATTCACTCCTGACCGGGACCATTGTATGTCCCAACTCAATGCTCCGCAACGAATTCACCGGAGAGACAATCCTCGACTACGCTCAGATTTCAGGCCTTATCTTTGACTCACAGACTTCCTCACGGCGTAGTGAGACAGGAGGAATGGCCACCGCCCGACTCGCGTCCGGAGAGGCTGTCGGGTCCCTCAATCCGGAAATATGGGTATTTGAAGCCGGACACTACCCGGCTCTCAAAACTTTCGCCACCACCGATGCCGGTCTTCTGGCTTCGTCACCCTTCTTCCTTGCAGACGGAGACGACGTGGGAGCCGTCAAAAACAATTTCACCCTATCCTCCCCCGACAAAATTGAATGGCTCCTATACACAGGAGGGAAATATTCCAAACAGGGCCACGGACTTGCAATTGAAAACGGCATAGCCCGCATCACCGCCACTTCTGCAACCACCGACACATTGGTAGCCTTCAAGGGAACCGACAACTATAAACTGGCCATGCTCAAGATCGCCCCTATCGAATTTGAAGGACTCGGAACCGAAGAATCACCATATATCATCAGGACACGCGATGATCTGATGGCGTTCCGCAATGCTGTAGACCTCCAGGCCATGCGCTACACCGGTGTATATTTCCGTCTTGGCACCGACATCGATATGGGTGGCGACACAGGTTTCATCGGTCTTTCCTCGCAAGGAGCCGACGGAGCATTCAACGGTACTTTCGACGGAAACGGCCACTGCATCCGCAACTGGATTGTGGACCGGGCGAAACTCGACGGAATGAAACCTACCGTCTCCGGTGCCTCCTCACTTATGGCCGGATTCTTTCTCTATACCGGTCCGGAAGCTGTGATCAAAAATCTCACAATGGATGCCTCGTGTTCGGTCATCGCGGGATCGCATGTAGCCGCACTTGTCAGTCAGAACAACGGCACAATAATCAACTGCCGCAACAATGCCTCCGTCACAGGTCTATATAACGAGGTCGGCGGACTTGTCGCCTTCAACAGCCAGACCGGCGTGATCCTCGACAGCCAGAACAACGGGGAGATACGCTGCGGACGTCAGACAGCCGGTGGAATCGCCGGTGCCAATCTCGGAATGATCGAAAGATGTCAGAACGACGGAACGATACTCAACGATGTCATCTCAGCCCTTTCACCTGGCCGCAATCTAATGGGCAGTGTGGGCGGTGTGGCCGGGTACAACGCCGGGACTGTGGCCGACTGCCTCGGTGCGGGAAAAGTAGACGCACCCAAGATGGCTGCCGGACTGATAGGAGAAAACCGCGAGACAGGAAAAATCATCACATCGCTCGTAACCGGTATCTGCATGGACCCGGATGACGCTTCCGCCCACGGAGCCATAATGGGTTCGCAAGGCAACACAACAGACACCCTTTCCAATATATATTATGACCTGCAACTCTCAGCCACGACAGCGGGCGCGCACTCTTCACAGAAAGGAGTCACAGGACTGACCACATCACGCCTTACTGACGGATCTCTGCCTGAAGGTTTCTCTCCGGAAGTGTGGAGTGCTGAAAAAGGCCGCTATCCGGTGCTGAAAAACTTCGCGTCCTCTGCCGAAGCCCTTTTCAATGCCCGGAACTTCGTAACATTCAGTACAGACGGACGCGACGACTCCAGATTCTATATGCGTCGTGAGGCACGTGTGTCTGCAACAGAAAATTCCGTCACATCGCTTCGGAAAGGAGATCTGGTTCTCTCCAGCGAAGTATTGGGAACCGGCACCAGAAAAGGAGTTCTGACCGATACGCTGATTATCTCCGACACAGGACGGATAAAAGAGATTCCGATCCTTGCCTCCACCGGCATCCTGGAAAAAGGAGACGGCTCTACCGACAATCCTTGGCTTATCGAGACCACTGCGGACTGGAACACCATCGCCGATTTCTCCAATATCCACGGGCTGGATCTTCGTGACGAGAATTTCCGTGTAATGTCCGACCTCGACTTTTCGGGAGAGACTTTCAAGACAGTGGCCCAGACCGGAGTGCTCCGCTTCCAGGGTTGTATCGACGGGAACGGCAAGACTTTCGACAATATATCCATTCTCCGCACCACCGTTTCAGCTCAAGGTACCAATGTCGGTATCGTCGGAATTCTTGGCGAAGACGGCAGAATCACCAATCTTACGATCGGGGAAAAAAGCCGAATCGCAGGATTCTCAAACACCGGAGCCTTCGCCGGACAGAACGCAGGCCTTATAGAGGGATGTACAAACCGCTCGAAAGTAAGTGCCACAAATACCTATGCAGGTGGAATAGGCGGATATGTGATCTCAGGCGGACGTTTCCAGAAATGTGAGAATTTCGGTGCCGTCAACGCTGTTTCAGGTCAGGCCGGAGGCATAGCCGGAGGCAACGGAAGCGACATCGGAGGTCTGATCCGGGATTGTCGCAATCATGGATCCGTTGTATCTGGAGAACGCAGTGCGGGAGGAATAATAGGATCTGGACGTGTAGACGTGATAAATTGCCTCAACAAAGGGTCAATACATGCTCATGACACCTATGCCGGAGGCATTGTCGGCTATCACACCTACGATCTGAGAGTGGACAGCTGCCACAACGAAGGCACTGTGATCGCCGACAAGGGCATGGCAGGCGGAATCGTCGGCTTCCTGTTCAGTTCCGGAACCATCTCAAACAGTAAAAACATCGGAGTCGTAGAGTCGTCGAAGATGTATGCCGGAGGGATTCTCGGCTGTAACTATCGCGGCAACTCTCATGTGGTGGCATGCGTGAATAGTGGCGATGTGAAAGCGGCTACGACCCATGCCGGAGGGATTGTCGGCTATCTGACAGCAGGTACCGATTCCACATCAATGAATTTCATCCGGAAGTCAGTCAACTACGGTAAAGTGACATCCGGAGAGGAATACTGCGGAGGAATAACCGGAGAGGCAAAAGCCTATACCAGACTTTTCGATGTAATGAATCATGGCGACATCTATGGCGACATCTATGTCGGCGGCATAGCCGGATGCCTTCTCGGAAAAGTCGACACATGTCTCAACACCGGAACGGTAAAGGCACGCAGATACTCTCTGGGAGGAATCGCAGGTGTGACCAACACCGCCACTACAATCACAGCCGCCATATCCAATGCTGCAAATTTCGGCAAAGTCTTATCCGAAGGCACTGATGTGAAGACGGCATTCAATGTGGGAGGCATCCTCGGCGGCGGCAACATCAAAATCAATAATGCCATCAACGTAAGTGATCTGCGCGGTTACAAGACTGTAGGAGGAATCGTAGGTCTGGCTGTGAAGGGATCCGACTCCTCCCTGTCCGGACTGAATATGGGGACCTGTATCAGCAATTCCTACAGCATCGGGACAGTGGAATACGCTGATCCTGGAAACACCGGTCTTTGCGGTCATATAATCGGAGCCAACGAATCCACACTTCCCTACACCTCATTCAGCAATCTATATTTTGATCGTCAACAGGGTTCAGCTGTGGCATTCGCATCAGACAGTGTCGCGACACCTCTCGCCACCGCATCATTCACAGCAGGTATGCTTGGTGATGGTTTCATCCAGCCTGTCGCCGGGACATATCCCATGTTGGAAGCTCTTGCCAAAACAGATGCTGCCATTGTATTCAGTTCGGCACTCGCATTGGAAGAGAATGCCACCCGTCACAACGTCCGCGACAGATTCCGTATTATCGCTCATGAAGGTGTGGAATGGAACTCCTCTGATTTCACAATTGAAGGTAACGAAGTCAGATGGAGTGGACTCAAAGCCGGACAGACCTATACTCTCACAGCACGAAAGGGGGATGTGGAAAGAGTGTTCGCATTAAAAGTAGAAGCAGCCAACGATGGCGTCGAATCAGTCAACACAGACGTCGAACCGGTAGCCATCGAATGGTATTCAACCGACGGCCAACGTCTGGCATCCGCCATCTCGGGAGTATGCATAAAGGTAATGGTATTTTCCGATGGACGAAGAGTAGCGGAAAAAGTAATTCACCCTGCCAGATAAAAGATAACAACGACATCTAATAACAAGGGACGGTTTCCAACTCAGAGACCGTCCCTTTTTCATTTTACCAGCTGAAGCGGATGCCGAGGGGGATGGTGAAGGATGCAGGCGATTCCTGTCGCACTGTCACCACATCTCCGCCGGGATTGAGCCAGTAACGGAACGACGGTTCGGCGAAGATGCTTACATGAGGAGCAAACCTGTATTCAAGTCCGATACCAGCCTCTACCGACCACTGCACGGGGGCATGAAGAGGTATCTGCCATTCGGTGCGAGTCGGGTTCTCATTTTCAGGTGTTTCCACTGTCACACCCTTGCGCTTCCCTTTCAGCGGGAAGTCAACACCGAAACCGGCCTGACAGTATGCGCTGAATCCGCCTGCGGTGAAAAGCCGGTAGCGAACCTTCACCGGTATGCCGATGTAATGGATGGTCTGGCGCGATGTGCGGTTCCAATATCTGCATGTTGAAACAGAGTCGCTGCGTAATCGAGTATAACGAATACCTGTCTCCACACTCCAACGGGAATCAAACCGGAAACTGAACGACAATCCGGCCACGAATGGAATATGGTGACGCACTTCGTCGTTGATGTCATAATAAACAGTATCAGGAATATTCTCGCTAATATCACTTTCCCTCACAAAGAAATCCAAACGGCGTCCCTGATCATCGGCACCATAAGCTCCTTCATAGTTTGCTCCGATACTCCATCCGGATGCGGACGGACGTGGCGGTAACAGTATCGGCGTTTCCGTATGGGAACCATCATGTCTGTCCTCTGCCACAAGCGGCACGTCCGGTCGGTCAGGCAACGGCATAGAGGTGATGGAATCCACACCTTCCTCCCCTTTTCTCTCCGGAATAGAATCCTTCGGCAAGGATTGAGTGCGACCAGAATCTGACTCCTCTATTGGGTGTCTATTGACGGAAACAGCCAAATTGGGGGGGTAGGATTGTTGTCTGTTACCGGCTTCTGTGTCAATCCTCTGCCGTACAGAAGAGGAAGACTCGCCGCCTGCAATTTCTCCTCTGGATGTCGCAGTGGGCTGTGACATATAGAAAGTCCTCCAAAGCCATCCGCCTACAAAAACCAGTGCACCCCCAAGAATCAGCATATTCATTCTCCGGTCAGTGATAAGGCGACGGAGAAGAGTGCGGGCTCTGTAAAGCTGTGAGGATGACGTCTTGGGAGAGATGCCAAGCAGATTGCCTATCTCCTCATGCGACAGACCATCAAGCATCGACAACCGGAACACATCGCGATATCCTTTGGGAAGCGCGTCGATTATCCCGGACAACTCCTCCCACGACATATCCGGCACACGGTCGTTGGCATCCGTTGACTGATCAGGAAAGGAATCGTCGAGTTCCACGTACCGGAAGCGAGTCGCCGCAGATTGCTGTCTCAACGCCAGACGGCGGACTACAGTCTTCATCCAGGGTTCCAACCGCGAAGGATCACGCAGGGATGAAAGAGAAGTAAGAATGATCACAAACCCATCGTGGACCACATCGGCCGCAAGTTCGGAATCGGAAACGATACCCTCGGCCAGTCGCCGCAACGAGGGTGCGTAACGTCGGTATAGAACCGACATGGCCTCACGGTCGCCGGCGACACAATTGTGCCAGATCTGTTCCTGTTCCGTCATGATGGTTTTGTCTACATTGATATTAGAGGCACGACTGCTCTGAATACTGCATCGGAAAAACGAAAAATTTCACTTAGAGGCCGTTCAACACAAAGGTACGAATTTATTTTCAATTACAGTTCTGAAAATCAAGTGTTAATTTTTCAATCTGTGCCATCCATTTTCAGATTTATCTGTTATAGATTTATAAAATAGTCTGACAAGCAGCCTGATTTTTCCAGATTCATGTCAGATTTGCGTACTTAATCACACCTACTATGAAAAAAACACTTACAAAAGCCCAGGTGAAGACCGCCGTGGAGGAGGCCTTCTCAAAGGTAAAAAATCTCAAAGGGGGCAAAAATGCCAACTATATCCCTTTCCTGGCAAACATCGATCCAGACCTGTTCGGACTCAGCCTGACGCTGCCAGACGGCGAACAGTTCAACCTCGGCGACACAGAGTACAAATTCGGCATCGAGTCCGTATCGAAAGTGCTGACCGCTATCCTTATTCTCAAGGAATACGGTGCCGAGGGTGTATTGCAGAAGATCGGTGCCGATGCCACCGGTCTTCCTTTCAACTCCATCTTCGCCATTCTGCTGGAGAATGACCATCCTTCAACCCCGCTCGTCAACGCGGGTGCCATCTCTGCCTGCTCAATGGTGACTCCGCAAGGCGATTCGGACGCCAAATGGAAGAAAATCATTGACAACATCTCCGATCTCTGCGCTTCTCCCGCTCCTGTACTGGATGAGCTCTACAAGAGCGAGAGTGCCACAAACTTCAACAACCGGGCAATCGCATGGCTTCTCAAGAACTATAACCGGATCTACGATGACCCTGACATGAGTCTGGATCTCTACACCCGTCAGTGCTCTGTAGGAATCACAGCCTCACAATTGTCGATATGCGCTGCGACAATCGCCAACAAAGGATTCAATCCGGTGAGCAAAAAACAGATTTTCGCGGAGGAACTCGCACCGAAGATCACTACTCTGATATCATCGGTGGGATTCTACCAGCACACGGGCGACTGGCTGTATACTTCCGGCATTCCCGCCAAGAGTGGTGTGGGAGGCGGTGTATTGGGCGTGCTTCCCGGTGTGTTCGGTATCGCCGCGTTCGCTCCACCGCTTGACGAGGCAGGCAACTCCGTCAAGGCACAGGCCGCGGTCAAAGCCGTGATGAACAAACTCGGACTGGGTGTGTTCAACGGTGATCAGATCGAGATAGCCGACTGACAGACAAATATAACGGCACACTCTTTCCGGGTGCCGTATGAGATAATTTTCTGAAACTTCCACTCAAGAATTTCTAATCATGCAGATCAAAACAGGAAAAGGGGCTGTCAATCTGTTGGCAGTAATAGCGATATGGTCGCTATCCCTCTCGGTCGACCTTCCTGGCCTGGCCATCACACCTATGCTCACCAAACTGCAGACGGCATTCCACGCCTCGCAGATCATGGCGCAGCTCGTCACTATTCTTCCGAACCTGCTCATCATCCCCTTCGTGTTGCTGTCGGGCAAACTTTCGCGGTCTAACCATAAGATAGCGATCATCGTCTGGGGTCTGATCATCTATCTTGCGGCAGGCGTACTGTATTTCATCTTCGACAAGTCGCTGCTCGGGCTGCTGCTCATAAGTTGTCTGCTCGGTGTGGGCTGCGGACTTCTTCTTCCCTTCTCTACCGGTCTTATCGCCGATGTATTCGTCGGTAAATACCGTATGAAACAGATGGGTATCATTTCGGCCATCGGAAACCTTGCTGTGGTTGTCGCCACGTATGTAGTAGGCTGGCTGGCTGCCATCAACACTACCCTTCCGTTTCTGGTATATCTGATCCCGGTCGTATCGCTTATCCTGATGCCGTTCATGAGCAAACTCCCGAAAGCCGATCTTTATTCGGAAAGCGGGACAGAAGCATCCCAGACATCTCATAACGAGGCCAAGGCAAAAGCTGTCATGGCTGCACCAGCTCCTGTGACACACAAAGCAGCCGCAGCCACTTTCCCGGCTGTGGACAGCGACGGATTCTCCACCAAAGGACAGGAAGTAAAAGGCGGTTTCTATGTAGGCCGTTCTGTATCGCTCTGCGCCACATATTTTTTCTGGGTATTCGTCACCGAAGCCATATCCTACTACGTGCCATATCTGATGGCAGACTACGGAATGAGCACCCAGCAGGTCGGCACCGTCACAGCCATTTTCTTCTTCTCGATGTTTGTGGTCGGCCTAATTGTAACTCCAATTCTTAAGGCCTTGAAAGGCTGGACATATATTATCTCGATTGTTCTTCTGGCTCTCGGATTCATCCTCTTCTGGTTTTCCAGAGAAATGTGGGTATTCTGTGTGGCTTCGGCCCTGCTTGGCATCACAGACGGCACATGTCAGCCTATCATCTATGACAAGGCCACCGAGATGTGCACCACCCAGAACCGTTCCACAATGGCACTGGCGATAATCCTCGCGGTCAACTATGTGGCAATCGTTGTCTGCCCGTTCATCACCGACTTCGTCCGCTCACTCTTCGGCATACATCCGACAGATGGTTTCTACAACCTCTTCCCGTTTGTATTCGACCTCGCACTCTGCGCGATAGTATTCCTCTGCCTGGTATTCCGTCGGAACGGTTTCACCTTCGGCATACACAAACAGTATTATGAATAACCAATCCAGCGTGTCTGGGGAAATACCTCAGACACGCTGATAACCTCAATCAATATCACTATGAATGACACACGTAAGCCCCGTATTTTCATCATCTATACGGGCGGCACAATCGGAATGGTAGAGAACGCACAGAACCAACTCGTTCCGTTCGACTTCAACCATCTTATCGACAACGTTCCCAAGATCGGGAAACTCAATTATGAAATCGGAAACTACCAGTTTCCGCAGCCCATCGACTCAAGCAATATGAATCCCACATATTGGGGACAGATTGTAAAGGCGGTAGCGGACAACTATGACAATTACGACGGATTTGTAATCCTTCACGGCACTGACACAATGGCCTACACCGCCTCTGCACTCTCGTTCATGCTTGAGAATCTGAGAAAGCCGGTCATCATAACCGGCTCACAACTTCCGATAGGTTCGACCCGTCAGGACGGCACCGAAAACCTTATCACAGCTCTGGAGATCGCGGCCGCAAAATGCCCCGAAACGGGAGAACCGATGATACAGGAGGTGGCCATATCGTTTGAGAACTATCTGGTGCGCGGCAACCGCTCCACCAAAAAGAGTTCTACCAACTTCAGAGCCTTCAAGAGTTACAACTATCCGGCTCTGGGCACAATGGACCTTCACATAGACTTCAATCTCCCCTATCTGATGCGTCCGCAGACAGATGAGCCTCTGTCACCGCAGTACAACATGGACACATCCGTCTTGTCGCTGTTCCTTTTCCCAGGCATTACCGAGGAAGTGGTGAAATCGCAACTTGCAACTCCCGGGATCAAGGCTGTGGTGCTCCGTACCTTCGGAGCCGGTAACGCCCCGACCGAACAATGGTTCCTCGACGCTCTTGCCGAAGCCATTAAGAAAGGGATCATCGTGCTCAACATCACCCAATGCGTCAACGGAGGCGACGAACAGAAGCGTTACCGCACAGGCGATCTAATGGCCCGCGCAGGTGTCACCTCTGGCAGCGACATGACTTTTGAAGCCGGAGTGACCAAACTGATGTATCTCCTCGGTAAAGGACTTTCCACCGAGGAAGTGAAAAAATATCTGGAGACAGATATGGTCGGAGAACTTACCGAATGACAGACCTATTAACGGATATCAATTAAAGTGTCCCGCCTCCTGTGTTTCGTCAGAGGCGGGACATTTTTCCAGTACGTGTGTGCCGAGATCAATCGGTGATTTCAGTGGTGATAGTCACCGGTCTTCCGTCGACAGTGGTGTATATCGCCACATCACCGTCTGTAATCGTATAGGTTTCAGTACGTGTATCCGTGCGTGTTTTCTTTTTACTTTTTTTGCTCTTTTTGGAAGAGGAGGAGGAAGATCGCGTTATTGTTCTTCCCGTATGACGTGGCATACCTGAGCGGGAGACAAACAGACTGGCTTTTGAGTCGGAATCTTTGTCCAGTCCCACAGTAATGTTGTTGCCGATATTATAGAGAAGCGAGTACTTTCCGCCTTTGTATTCCTCCACACAATTATGTGCCTTACTGCGGTCTTTCTGCATCAATGCTTCCATTTCCTTGACAATTCTGCTGTCACCTTTCACATCAATGCTACGGAACTGAGTGTTGTCATTGGTTATGATAGTGACTGACGTATGCGGATTGTTGTTATAACGCCCGTCAAATAGTTTGTCAACGGCCAGATCCTGAGCTAAGACAGAGATAGCCGAAAGAACCAGCGTGATAAAAATCAAGAGAGGTTTCATAAGCATTCAGTTTATCTGGTTTATAAGTTGTTGCGACTGCATCAGCCGGGCGTTGCACCTGGCTTCGGTCTCCTCGATCATACGCATGCTCTCACGATACCGCACCTCTGCCATCTGCCGTGCTGCCTCGGCATCCTCCACCTGCTTGCCATTGACGTAGACCACATACATATCCTGATCAGATGACTGCGTCTGGAGTGCCAATGTAATACCGACTGCCCCGACAAGAGCCATAGAGGCTGCCGCCATCCATACCTTTAGTCGGCGTGAGCCATGCCCGTGACCCCGCATGCGCCATGTCTTACGCGGTCGGGCCGACTCCAGACCCATGAGAGCGCGGGCATCATCGATCACCGGAGAAGAAATCTGGCTTTCCGCCAATATTTTCATCAGCCGCCGTTCGTCGGAACGTGAAAGGCGACATTCGAACCATAGCTGCGACAGCTCTTCAAGTTCGGAAAGAGTAAGAGGTGTGTCCGTGATCATATCGGAATTTGCATTTTATAAATTATAACTGAGACTGGTTATAGAGTTCCCTGAGCCGCTTCCTTGCCCGGCAGAGATTCGTGCGTGCCGCCTGTTCGGAGATTCCGAGACGTTCGGCGGCGATGTCATAATCAAAGTCACGCAAAGCCACCAGGTCAAACACTTGTCTCTGCAATGGCGGAAGATTTGCCAGAAGGCGTTCCCGAAGCTGAACGATATCGGACTCGTTCTGAACAGTGGCCAGAGTGTCGCTGTAGTCATCCGTCAGATCGGCCAGACGGTTGGTCCGTACCGCAGCATCAAGTGAGACTCTACGCACTGTGACCACACAACGGCCTTCAGCTTCAGCTTGAGTCTCGGGCTGGCGGCTGTTCCAGAGCCTGCAGAACGCCTCCTGAAGCGCGTCGGCGACATCGTCGTCGTTTTTCAGGATTTTCCCGGCCACAGCCCGGAGGCGTGAAGTGAGTCGGGAGAACGTTTCTGTCAGGAGTTCTTTTGCCATCTCTGACCATTATACCGGTCAAACCTGAGTTTGTTACATCACAGAGTATTTTTTTCTGACTACAAGGCATGACATCCGATTGAATGTCATGCCTCGCTGTAACAATAGGAACCCAAAGGAGCAATCCTTTATTTCTCTTCCTCTTTTTCCTCTGTAAATCTGGTGAATCCGGAGCCTATCAGCATATTGTACCAGACAAACAGCTTCTTGATGTCGGTCGGATACACACGGTCGCGATCGTAGTCGGGAAGCACTTCGGCAAAAAGAGTGGCACACGCTTCATTGTCACCAATGATTCCGTCATCTACAGGTTTTCCCTCCTGACGCGCATAAAGGAGATCAAGGATTTCTCCCAGAGGTTTGTCGTCACCCTCGGTGTACATGGCGATGTCGCCAAGTGAGATGATGCGGTCACGTGCCGACACGGGGAAACGTCTGCCGTCGGAAAGGCCTTCCACTATAAGACGGTTGGCACTATGACTGATTATCTTGAAAAGGCCGGATTTCCCGGTGATGGATATTATTTTGCGTAACATATTCTATAATATTTTTAATAAATTGTCAATCTGAGTTAGAACAGGTGTCTTCCCGTCATTTATGATCCGGTCCGTGATATCCGGAGGGAGTGAGGAGAATTCAGATCTCTGGGCTTGCATACGCGAGAGTACGGCTTCCTCGGAAGCACTGTCACGCCTGCATGCTCTGGTCAATCTCAATGACTCCGGAGCTACCACCTCCCATATTCGGTCCACCATAGCCATAAGACCGGAAGCAGCCGGAATTGCTGTCTCCACAAATAAGCGTCTGTCTGCATGGTTTCCACCTCGCCAGCATACTATATCATCGCGTACGGTCTTATGTACAAGACGGTTTACCTGTACACGCAACGTGTTGGAATAAAAAATCAGCGACGCAAGTCTTTTTCTGTCGAGAGTGCCGTCCGGAAAATAGATTTCCGATCCCGCCAACTTCTCCAGTTCATGGCGCAACTTTTCATCGGTTTCCATGAGCTGCTTCGCCCGGCTGTCGCAGTCGTACACATCAAATCCTCTGAGACGAAGAACCTGAGAGATAACACTTTTCCCCGATCCTATACCTCCAGTAATGCATGCCAAAGTATCAGGCCATTGCTCCAACCCGCATATCTCATCCTGTCCCATATCCAGACATCTCAACGCACTACAGTATATTCAAGACTATCGGTAAGTGTCATTACATTGATACACTCCAACGGAGCACGGAGCACTTTGACCGGAATACGCCCCGACATGCCGCGTCCACGGGATGCGTAGTCAGCTCTGACCACAATACCGCGTTGGTCTTCGTTGAAACGACTCATCGGCACGTAATAACTCACTTCCACCCGCTGGGGGAAGAGAAGCACCGAATTGCCCTCCGGAGTATTGACAGTCTCCACCTCCACCATTACCCGCTTGTTGACAAGAGGTTCGATGGGGATAGTAGCTTTTATCCGTGAAGGTATGAGACGCGTACCGGCAACAGATCGCAAGCCGACCTCGACAACAGCTGTCTCTGAAAGACCGCGTCGTACTATCCGGTCAGTATATATCCGAGTGATCGTATCAACAATCTCATCCGGTCCGAACACAAGAGTATAACCCTGTGAAAGACGGATCCGCCCTCCTACTACTGATCCGGAGGCAGCCGTCACATCAGCGATCACCTGCACAGGCACACGCTTGCCCGGACGATCCGTATAAGGAATATGAATGGAATCGGGCGACACGGACGACACCTGGGCCGAGGGACTGAAAAGTCTGCGTATGAGCGACATCAATTCGGATCTGCTCACACAGACCGCATGGTCATGACGTTGAGAGGCAAATTCCTTGAAATCAAGATGCAGAGTCGGCTTACGGAAAAAAGCGGAACGTATCAGACCCGTACCTTTGTCGCGCACAGTCACATGGATATCATCTGGTATATCCGATATAAATGTAACAGAATCCGGCACCCCGTCTATCTGAAGTTTCACTTCAAACGAACTCTGCACACTGTCGTTGAGTGCCAGAATAAACCAGAAGAGAACCGCAATGACCACAAACACCACAAACAACAAAAGGTTGCGGAAGCGCGAGGTTGATTTCGCGCGCTTCCACCAGTCTGTGATGCTGTGAATCCTTTTCACCGCCTCGTTACATAGATCTGTTTAGTGTCAGATTATTTTTTTGCCGGAATCTCGGTAGCGACCGGATAAACCGAAGTCTTGTCTACCTTGATAGATGTGCCTGGAGCTATCTCCACAATCATGGTGGAGTCAGACACCTCCTTTATGCGTCCGTGGATTCCACCCGCGGTCACAATCCGGTCGCCGCTGGCAAGAGCCTCGCGGGCTTTCTTGATCTCTTTCTGTTTTTTCGACTGAGGGCGGATCATGAAAAAGTAGAAAATCACGATCATCGCCAGAATGAGCACCATTCCTGACCATCCGCCACCCTGGGCCTGCTGGAGGAGAATGTGTTGTAAATTCATATTATTCTATCAGTTTGTTGTTGGTTTTACATTTTTTAAATCATTATTTCATCTCAGTCACACTCCTTGATGAATACGCCTTTCTCCTGAAGCATCGCCACCACGGAGCCAAGTATGCCGTTGATAAAAGCCCCGCTCTTGGGAGTGGAATAGCTTTTAGCAATCTCTATATACTCATTGATGCTGACATTGACCGGAATCTTGGGGAAATTGAGAATCTCGGCGATCGCTGTCAGCATGATAACCACATCCATGAAAGCCAGACGTTCTGAGTCCCACGATTCCGACTTAACAAATGAATCGATATATCCGCGATATGTCTCACGATTACGCACTGTGGCCGAGAACAGTTCAGCTCCGAAACGGGCATCCTCATCGTCTTTGAATTTAGGGAGTACCGGTTCCTGTCCCTCTCCGGTCTCAAACCGGCGGATGGTCTTGAGCATAAATGTCCCGATTATATCAAGGTCATCATTCCAGAATACAGATTTATCCTCAAGAGTCTCAAGAAAATCCGGATCGGAGAAAATAATGTATTTGTATACATTGCGCCAGAACTCACAGTCAGTATGAAAGTCTGTGGCGGGGAAATTCATGTAGTCATAATATATGTCGCTTTCCTTTATGCTCCGCAAAAGAGCCGAAAGGAGCCTGCTGTCGTCCGGGAGCCACGAAAGTTTATTTTCCGACGCATATTTCTGAATCTCAGGATTCGCACGCAGAGCAGCGACAAATCCGTTTTCCACAAAGCGCATATTAGGGTTGAGGTCCTCATGTGTAGTTATATACTTATGGCGGTTCTCGTCAATCTCCCTGTTTCGCATATCTGTAAGTTCCACCGGAAGCATCAACAGTCGGAAATACAACTCACGCGCCTTTTCCATACTATGATTCAACTGCTTCAATGCATCGGCAATATGTCCCTGCGAAGAGAAGAAATTGGTGAACGTGGTTTCCATCAGTTCCCGTGCGCGCTCATATCCCCGGAGAGTATAGTTGTCACGTCTGGAAGCAAGAGCACCGACAGTCTCATCTGTAGCGATGATCTGTTTGAAAATATCTCTCCATACCGTTACCTCATCGGCAGGAGTGCGGTTCTCCTTTTTGCAATACAACTTATATATGCCGGAATCCTTCACCGCCTGAGCCAACGCGTCCTCTATCCCTTCCATCGGATAAGCCTCCATCCGGTAACGGGCAATCAGCGAACGGATCTTGTCATCACATACTACATTGCTTATAAAGCGGTTGTCCTGAAGAGGCTTCTCCCCTCCCCGTTTTTCTATACGGTCAGCCAGACGTACCAGCAGAACAAGAAAATCAAGATACAGCGAATATGCGAAACGCTTCTCCTTGGTCGGAGAACTGGGCTGCGACTCAAGCAGAAACTGCTTCTCAAGCAACAGATACGAATAAAGCAGCTGGACTACTTTTATTCTTATAAGCACACGATTGATCATATCTCTATATGAAACTTTGTGTTTTGTTTTTATTTCGAGAGTCAGTCCGTCCTCAAGAGACTACTGACCAAATTCAATGCAAAATTAAAGATTTGGAGCCGATTCTCCAAATTTTCAAGTCAAAGAAACTGAACTGCCACGCTGACGGACCGTCTCATACATCATTACCCCGGCAGCCACCGACACATTAAGCGACCCGACATGGCCCATAATAGGAATGGCCGCCAGGGAATCACAATGCCGAAGTACTTCCGAGCTGATACCCGTATCCTCCGACCCCATGACTATCCCTACAGGGACAGTATAGTCAATCTCAGTATACGGCACAGCACCCTTTTCCGTCGCGCCAACTACCTTCAATCCACATTCACGCAGATACCGCACAGCATCAGGAAGCGACCGGACCCGACATACGGGAAGGTGAAGCAACGCACCGGCTGATGTCTTTACCGCATCGGCATTTACACTGACACTTCCACGATCGGGAATGATAATGGTATTGAATCCTGAACATTCAGCCGTACGGGCTATCGCACCGAAATTACGCGTGTCGGTAATCCCGTCAAGAATCATTACCGCAGGTATGACGCCATTCTCAAACAAAGAGGGTATTAGCATATCGAGACGCTGATAACCCACGGGGGAAAGAATGGCGATCGCACCCTGATGGTTTTTCATTGTGATCCGGTTGAGTCTCTCCAGAGGCACACGCTGCACAGGGATGTCACATTCTCTGAGTCGCGAAAGAAGTTCTTTGGCAAGTTCGCCACCGAGTTCCTTCCGGATCATCACTTTGTCTATCTCCTTGCCCGCCTCCAGTGCTTCCTGAATGGCACGCAGGCCAAATATATAGTCGTTCTTTCTCAACATAATTTTACAACTTTAAAATCCTCTCCACACTTTCTGTCAACGCGACAACAGCGATGCGGCATTGCGCAAGGCTGCCTCGTCCACCTGATCCCCACTCAACATCTTGGCCAGTTCCAGCCGACGTTCTTCATCGGACAGAACACTGACACGTGTCAGTGTGGAATCGGCCACATCGGTCTTATACACACGGTAATGCCGTTCTCCCTTTGAAGCCACCTGTGGAAGATGAGTGATAGCTATCACCTGCGTTCCCTTGCCCATATTACGCATCATGCGCCCCATCCGGTCTGCAATCTCGCCAGACACCCCTGTGTCGATCTCATCGAATATTACTGTAGGCTGTCTAAGCCGTGTACTGAGTATCTCTTTCAAGGAAAGCATCAGGCGCGACATCTCACCTCCGGATGCGGCTTTATCCAGCGGGATCAGTTCCTGATTCTTGTTGAACCGACAAAGAAAACTGACTCTGTCCATACCGTCGGAATGCAACCTGCCCTTGCTGACCATTGCGGAGAATTTCAGATTCGGAAGCCCAAGCGGAATAGCAGTGGCGGTGAGCAGATCTGAGAACTCTTCGGCAGCCTTTACCCGGGTTGCGCTGAGTTCAGACGCCTTGTCTTTAAGTTGACGGGCCAACGAACGTAATTCGGCTTCGACTTCTGACAGTCGTGATGCATCGTCATCAGTAGGGCCTACACGTCTGCGAAGTTCTTCATGGAAAGAAACCAGTTCGTCATGTGACGCCACCTTAAACCGTTTCTGGGCCTCATATAGTTTATCCATACGGTCGGCAACACGCGAAAGGGTTTCCGGATCATCCTCCACCTCCGAAGCGAAGCTACCCAGAGTCTCCGACAGATCTTTCAATTCGATATATAGATTCTCCAACCGTTGCTGCACTCCCGGACCCTCACCCCGAATATCTTCAAAAAGAGACAGATCTATTCGACCCAATGCAACACGCGCTTCAGAAAGCAACGAAAGTGCAGAGCGTTCATATCCTCCTGTAAGGCCTGCCGCCAAAGATAGTTGTTCCTTGATTTCTCCGGCATCACTCAAAAGTCCGAACCTACGTTCTACCTCTTCAAGTTCACCGCGAAGTGGTTTGAGCTTATCAAGTTGTTCAAGCTGGAAAAGAAGAAATTCACGGTTCTCCCTTGTCCGGTCAAGCTCCCGTCTTGCAGTTTCAAGATATTGGCGGAGTTTTACATACTCGCCAAACATGCTGTGATATTCATCCCTGAGTTTAGAGTTCCCGGCCATGGCATCCACTATGGAAAGCTGATGACGGGAATCAACCAGAAGCAGATTGTGATGTTGTGAATGAATATCAATGAGTGAAGGCGACACTGCCTGTAATGTCTGTAAAGTCACCGGTGTGTCGTTGATGAAAGCTCTCGACCGTCCGGTCGGCGACAATTCCCGTCTTATTATAAGTTCGTATGGATTCCACTCCGGACCGGCTTCCTCTATAATACCACACAATTCCTCCGGAGGATCAGAGAAAACGGCCTCGACCATAGTCCTTGTATCTTTCCTGCGTATACTACGGGTGTCCGCACGTCCCCCAAGCAAAAGAGATATCGCTCCGAGCATAATTGACTTTCCGGCACCGGTCTCCCCTGTTATAACCGACAGCCCTGGACCAAACTCGGTTTCCAGACGGTCTATGAGGGCATAATTGCTTATAGTAAGCTTTCTAAGCATTATCTTGGCTCTTCCGGATTTTTGATTTTCTCAAGACGGTCACGTTCCGTAGGATACAACTTCTCAAGAATGGCGTATGCTTCCTCCCGCTGGCTCTGGGGTGCCTTGGAATAGACATTGACAAGTTCATCGAGTTTGGCATCGCGAAACATGGACAGAGCCACTGACATAGGTGCCACATCATATATCTTGTCCATTGCCTTAAGCGCATCAGTGATTACAGCCCTTCCTTTGTCCGGACTTGTGACCATTTCGTCAAGACCTTTCCGGTAGTAGTCATAGTTCATCTGACGTATGCCTGCTGTATTATTGTCAGTATATACACTCAACACCGCACTCCGGTTTTTGTTATCCTCAAAAGCACGCCAGCCTATCTCTCCGCTTGACTGAGCCATCTGCACCACACCGGCCGCCTTGTCAAAATATGGCTGTCCTCCTCTTGGAGAAAAGCTGTCGAAGTCAAGTGCCAGAAACATATAAGCATAAAAATTGAGCAATGCAGTCAGATTGCTTTCCATGGCATTCTCATTGTAGATGAGCGGATCTCCCTCCTTATAATCAAATTCCACACGGGTATCCTTGAAATTCAGAAGGGTCGTAGTGTAAGTGGAATTGTACACCGGTCGGGAAAGCTGCACCTGTATATCTCCCTTTATGCGATCATCCGCATATTCCTTTACAGTCAGGAAAAACCGGCATTCAATCTTCTCGTTGGGCATGAACTGAGCGTTAGTCCATTTGGTGGTGTTGAAATATTCCGTGATAGATTCCTGAAGAGTCTCAAACACACTCTTATTTGTTCCCTGAATCTGGCTGGAATTGACCTCCACCTGACAGTTAAGTTCCTGCGCGTCGGCTCTGACGGATGCAAAAACCGTCCAAAACACGACAACGATCGCAACAATATATCTGAATCTCTTATCCATTCCTTATCCCTTATCTGTGTCAATCCACAGTATATTTCATATTATGAATACACCGGATTAATTCTTAGACTAATCCTAATCAAAGGAAACATTCCTCTACAATCCTACGGGCCACCTCTGTCTTTGACATAAGTGGTATTTCCGTCACAGCACCCTGCGCCGATATCAAAGTGACCCTGTTGGTATCGGTACGGAATCCGGCTCCAGCCTCACGCAGCGAGTTCAGTGCAATCCAGTCGAGTCCCTTACGTTGCATCTTTCCTACGGCGTTATCAAACTCATTGTCTGTCTCCAACGCGAATCCGACCAACCTCTGTCCGGATGATTTCATCATGCCGATAGTTGCCGAGATGTCCGGATTTTTCACCAGTTCAAGCGTGATACGGTCAAGTTTCTCCCGCTTTATCTTACGCTCCTCACATACAACGGGAGCATAATCGGCGACAGCCGCACAAAAGACAGCACCGTCACATGACTGAAAAACAGCCTCGCTGGCAGTCAGCATCTCCCGTGCATTAACGACATCCGTACGTACTACATTGCCGGAAGGTGTGGGAAGCGATACAGGTCCACTTACCAAATGGACTTCTGCCCCGAATGACGCAAGAGCTGACGCAATTGCAAAACCCATTTTACCGCTTGAGTGATTGCCTATAAAACGTACCGGATCTATATTTTCGTATGTCGGACCAGCCGTGACCAGATAACGTTTCCCTTTCAGAACGTCCTTTTTGGTGAGCCAGGAAGAAACCCTTGAAAAAATAACTTCAGGCTCCTCCATACGTCCTTTGCCGACAAGGCCGGATGCAAGTTCTCCTGCCTCCGGTTCTATGATTTCAACTCCATCGGAACGAAGCACAGACAGATTTCTCTGACTGCTGGGATGTCTCCACATATCAAGATCCATAGCCGGAGCCGCAAAGACCTTAGCTCTTGTAGACAGATAACTTGTCACTAACATATTATCTGCCACTCCAGATGCCATCTTACCCATAGTGGAGGCCGTCAGCGGAGCAATCACCATTGCATCGGCCCATAGTCCGAGATCGACATGACTATGCCATTCTCCGGTATTGGCCGTAAAAAATTCACTGATCACAGGTTTGCCACTAAGTGACGAGAGCGTGACGGGAGTGATAAATTCCTTTGCCGACGGAGTCATCACCACCTGTACCTCCGCACCGGCCTTGACAAACAGCCGGAGAAGCATCACCGATTTATAGGCTGCGATTCCACCGGTTATACCCAATACTATATGTTTACCTTTCAGCATCTTCTAAATCCTAAGACCTTACACCTGTTGCCTATCTTTTCGGAGGGAAGTATTTGAATTTCAGCTGTCGGAGCATGTCTTTGGTATTCTTTGCAAAATCGCCCTGCATCATCCAGTCATAAAACGACGGCTCACGGCGCAGAACATCCTCAACCGGCCGGCCTTTGTGCTTACCGAAATTGAAAATGGGCACATCCTTGTCATTGAGAATAATCCGACCGGCAAGATCCACATTTCTACCGCTGCGTGAAAATTCCGCCAGATATTCCACATCGTTCTGCAGATTATCATAACGCTCAAGCTGCCCCATAAGCACCTCGTATGTGGCACGGGTGTCAGCCATTGCCGAATGCGCATTCTCCAGATCGCCGCCGCAATAAAACTTATAGGCAGCGACAAGAGTGCGCTGCTCCATCTTGTGGAAAATATTCTGTACATCAATAAAACGACGGCCCTTGATCTCAAAATTGAGTCCGCATCTGGCAAATTCCTCCATCAGAAGAGGCACATCAAATTTATTGCTGTTGTAACCGGCCACATCACAACCTTCGAAAATGGACAGCAACGCTTTTGACACCTGTCGGAATGTAGGGCAGTCTCTAACGTCCTCATCAGTGATATGATGTACTGCAGTGGCTTCAGCCGGAATCGGCATTTCGGGATTGATCCGACGGCTGCGGCACTCTTCCTTGCCGTCAGGCATAACCTTGATATAGGAAAGCTCCACTATCCTGTCCCGGGTGATGTTGGTGCCGGTTGTCTCCAGATCGAAGAAAATTATCGGCTTTGTAAGATTCAGTTTCATCGTGCGTTATTTCTCACTCTATAACCTGCATCGGCATAAGAAGCATCACTGTCTGGGTGCCTTCAGCCTCCTCTACAGGCACAAACAGACAGGGACGTGACGGATCCGCAAGATGAATCTGAACCATATCTCCACCCAGATTCTGCAACACCTCTATCATATAGGTCGCATTAAGACCTACAGTCATCGTATTCCCTTCATAATCCACACCAACACGCTCCTCTGCGGAAGTGGCATAATCAAGATCCTGGGCCACAAGGAAAATTTCGTTAGGCTGGATATTGAGACGCACAAGGCATGATGCCGCGCTTGCAAACAGCGACACGCGACGCATGGCGTTCAGAAGCGCATTGCGGTCCACAGTCATCACAAACGGGTTATTTTCCGGTATCACCTTGTTGAAAGGAGGGAAATTACCTAAAATGAATTTAGTATACAGCGTGAAATCGCCAAATTCAAACACAGCCCGCTTCGAATCAAGACGCATCCTTATATCACCCTCCTCTTTGGCAATGAGTGCACGGAGAATTGACGCCGGTTTCGACGGAAGTATAAAAGATCGTTCTGAATCCGAGACAGTATTACGATTGATATGACGCACCAACTTATGGGTATCTGTGCTTGCGAATGTCATTTTCTCCGGATCAAGACCAACATAGATACCCGTCATGACCGGACGGATAGTATCCGTTGCCACTGCGAACAATGTTGTCTCTATACCTTTCAGCAGAGTCTTTGCCGGGAGTATAATTTCCGTAGAATCATCGGAAAGACTGTCCTGACGGGGATATTCCGCAGAATTTATGCCGGTAAAGTTAAAATGTCCGGAAAGGAATTTTATATCTATTTCAAGCGTCTCCTCGTTGACATACACCGTTACAGGCTGGTTGCCCACCTCCTTGAAAATATCAATCATACGTTTGGCAAGCACCGCGACCGAACCGTCGCTCTCGCTTTCCGTCACTTCAAGTCTGGTCGACAATGTGTTTTCTGTATCACTGCCGGTGATAGTCAGTGTGTCTCCATCCACACTGAGGAGAAAATTGTCGAGAATCGACATCGGATTCTTAGAGTTAACCACCTTGCTCACAGCATTGAGCCGATCCAGCAAAGCCTTTCCGTTTACGTTGAATTTCATATATACGGTTATGTTTTATTTCTTTGACAGTTCTCCCATGCCGACATGCCGGAATAATGGTCCAGCATACCTGCGACAAGGTAAAAACAAGTGCACAAAGATAGCTAAAAATTCCCATCCGACAAAACCGGTCCCATCCCTACAGTCACATCCAGTCTCTCTGTAAAATCAATTCTATCACCCATATCTTTCCGCATTTCACTTTTTTGTAGTAACTTTGCACATATAATCATATAATGCGTCGCAGGCTATGGGCCGGCATCAGCCATAACATTGGATATGAAAACAAATGTAGCAGTTTTTTTCGGAGGACGCAGCGTGGAGCATGAAATTTCTGTAATTTCAGCTCTTCAGGCTATAAACGCTTTCGATTCGGACAAGTATAATATAATTCCCATATATATCAGCAAGCAGGGCCGATGGTACACTGGTCCTGATCTTCTTGAAATCCGGAACTACCGCGACATGAAGTCACTTGTCGGACGTTCAACGGAAGTGTTTATGCGTCCGGAGTTTGGCGACTACAATCTTTATAAAGCGAAAAACGGTCTGTTCAGCGCAAAAAGCCCAGTGGTGGCCGAAATTCATGTTGTGATTCCGGTTTTGCACGGCACCAACGGAGAAGACGGTATTTTTGAGGGACTTCTCGACACAATAGGCATCCCTTACGCAGGCTGCAACACACTTTCATCAGCCAATGGCATGGATAAGATCACGATGAAAATGATTTTGCGCGAATGCGGGATCCCTGTTGTGGACTATATCTGGTTCACTGACAAGGAATGGTTCTCCCGTCGTGATGCCATAATCGAGGAGGTGGAGAAGAAAATAGGTTATCCGGTGATTGTCAAACCCGCAAATCTCGGCTCAAGTGTCGGCATAGGCAAGGCTGCAGACCGGGCTTCGCTTATAGCCAAAATTGATAATGCCGAGAAATTCTCACAACGAATTATTGTAGAGCATTGCATCGAGCAATTACAGGAGATCAACTGTTCTGTTCTTGGAGATGCCGACGACCATCAGTCATCTGTCCTTGAGGAACCGATAAAGACAGGAGACATACTTTCATACGAGGACAAATATATGGGAGGCAGCAAGGGAAGTCACGGCATGCAAAACAGCGACAAACGTATTCCGGCTGAATTGCCGGAGGATATCACCGAGCGTATCCGTTTCATTGCCGGAGAAACGTTCCGTGTGTTGTCATGCCACGGTGTAAGCCGTGTCGACGTGATGATCGACCGCAAGGATAATTCAATATATGTCAATGAGATCAATACCATCCCCGGCTCTCTCTCATTCTATCTCTGGGAGGCATCGGGCCTGTCTTTCTCACGATTGATGGATAAACTCGTGGAACTTGCCCTCAAACGGAAACGGGAAATCGAGCGCAAGACATTCACATACGATTCCAACATCTTTGCCATGGGCGGTGGAATCAAAGGTGGAGTCAAAGGCGCGAAAGGGAGTAAGTTTTAAGTGAGAGACATCAGATTTCATATATTTAAGATACGGAGATTTCCGCACAGATATTTTCCAGACTAATGAATAAGAAATTCAAAGAATATAATACCCAGCTCAATCTCTCCGAAATCAATAAGGAGATGCTCAGAATATGGGACGCCAACAATCTGTTTGAGGCCAGCATGTCCGAACGGGACGGTTGTCCTTCATTTGTATTTTATGAAGGTCCTCCGTCAGCCAACGGCATGCCGGGTATCCATCATGTCATGGCCCGCACTATCAAGGATATAACATGCCGATACAAGACCATGCGCGGATTTCAGGTGAAGCGTAAAGCCGGCTGGGACACTCACGGACTTCCGGTGGAACTCGGAGTGGAGAAAACACTTGGAATCACCAAGGAAGACATCGGTAAGAAGATTTCCGTGGACGAATACAACGCTGCATGCCGTCGCGAAGTGATGAAATACACCAAGGAATGGACTGACCTAACCCACAAGATGGGATATTGGGTAGACCTTGACGATCCTTATATCACTTATGACAACCGTTATATCGAATCCGTGTGGTGGCTTCTTAAAGAGCTCTATAAAAAAGGTTATCTTTATAAAGGTTACACAATCCAGCCATATTCCCCGGCTGCAGGCACAGGACTCAGTTCCCATGAGCTCAATCAGCCGGGTTGCTACCGCGATGTAAAGGATGCGATGGCCACGGTCATGTTTTCCATCTTGGATCCGAAACCTGAAATGACAGGCTGGGGCGAGCCATGCTTCCTTGCATGGACCACTACCCCATGGACTCTCCCATCCAATACAGCACTCTGTGTAGGTCCAAGATACGACTATGTGGCTGTACGCACTTTCAATCCATATACCGGAGCAAAAATTACCGCAGTTCTCTGCGAGACCCTACTGTCTGCATATTTCAAGCCGGAAGGAGCACAAATTCCTCTTGAAGAGTATAAACAGGGTGACAAAGTGTTGCCATACGAAATAGTCGGACGCTGGAAAGGAACCGAACTTGTCGGCATGCACTACAAGCAACTGATCCCCTGGGTCAAACCTGTCGAGAAACTTGATGATCGTAGCCCGGAATGGGTAAAGGAATATGCCTCCGGCCATCCTGATAAAGTGTTTGCTGTCGACGCCGACCGTTTTGTGGAATGTGCCGATGAAGCCTTCCGTGTCATACCCGGAGATTATGTCACTACAGATGACGGTACGGGTATTGTTCACATTGCACCGACTTTCGGTGCCGATGATGCCAAAGTGGCCCGCGATGCCGGCATTCCGCCTCTATTCATGATCAACCTTAAAGGTGAGACGCGCCCTATGGTAGATCTTAAAGGCCAATATTATGCCATTGATGAACTTGCTCCGGAATTTGTGGATAAATGTGTCAACAAGGATTTATATTCACGTCATGCAGGGGCTTACGTCAAAAATGCATACGATCCTAAATTTTCTCCCGACGGCAAATATGACGAAGCAGCCGCCAACAAAGCGGAAGATCTCAACGTGGAGCTTTCGATTGAGCTTAAACTTGCAGGCAAAGCATTCCGTCTTGAAAAGCATACACACAACTATCCTCATTGCTGGCGGACGGACAAGCCCGTGCTTTACTACCCTCTCGACAGTTGGTTTATCCGTACCCCCGAGGCACGTGAGAAACTTATGCGTCTCAACGAGACAATCAAGTGGAAGCCATCCTCAACCGGCAGCGGACGCTTCGGCAAGTGGTTGGAGAATGTACAGGACTGGAATCTTTCCCGTTCACGCTACTGGGGCACTCCTCTTCCGATATGGCGCACAACTGACGGCAAGGAGGAAATCTGCATAGGAAGTTATCAGGAACTCTGCGACGAGATCGACAAGTCGGTAGCTGCAGGATTCATGGAGAAGAATCCGCTCACAGCAAAAGGATTCGTGCCCGGAGTGTATACCAAAGAAAACTATGATCGCTTCGACATACATCGTCCTTATGTGGATGAAATCATTCTCGTCTCCCCTTCCGGACAGCAAATGCGACGTGAGCTTGACCTCATAGACGTGTGGTTTGATTCGGGTGCAATGCCATATGCTCAGATCCACTATCCTTTTGAGAATAAAGAAGGGCTTGAAAATGGTGAACTATATCCGGCTGACTTTATCGCAGAGGGAGTTGACCAGACACGCGGATGGTTTTTCACGCTTCATGCCATAGCCGGAATAATATTCGGGTCAGTGGCCTACAAGGCTGTGATATCCAACGGTCTTGTCCTTGACAAGAATGGCAACAAGATGTCGAAGCGTCTCGGCAACGCCATCGATCCATTCGACAACATCGAAAGGTTTGGCAGTGACCCCGTACGCTGGTACATGATTTCAAATTCCCAGCCGTGGGATAACCTCAAGTATGATGAGGCCGGTGTGACAGAAGTAAGCCGTAAACTCTTCGCCACACTCTACAACACATATAAGTTCTTTGCGCTTTATGCCAACGTGGATGGATTCACAGGTTCCGAGCCGCAGATCAAAGCTGCCGGGCGACCTGAAATAGATCGCTGGATTCTTTCACTGCTCAATACACTTGTGAAGAATGTGTCCGAAGCTCTTGATGACTATGAACCTACTAAAGCAGCGCGTGCCATCGACGAATTTGTAGGTGACAACCTTTCAAACTGGTATGTCCGTCTCAATCGGAAACGCTTCTGGGCCGGGGAAATGACCGCAGACAAGCTTTCAGCATATCAGACACTCTATACATGCCTGAAAACAATCTCACTGCTGATGGCTCCGTTCGCTCCGTTCTATGCGGATCGTCTATATAATGATCTCTGCCAGCCTGCACTGGAAGGTGACGGATACGCATCGGTGCATCTTGCACATTTCCCGGAGGCTGACAGTGCGCTTGTCGATAAAGATCTGGAGAAACGCATGCGTCTTGCTCAGGACCTCACTTCGGCCGTTCTCGCGCTCCGCCGTAAAGTCAATATCAAAGTGCGCCAACCGCTGCAGACGCTGCTTGTGCCAGTGATGGACTCCGCTCAGCGCAGAGCCGTGGAGGCTGTTGCGGATCTTGTGAAGAACGAAGTCAACGTCAAGGAAATAAAGATTGTAGACAATGAGGAAAGCGGCCTTGTGAAACGTGTCAAAGCCGACTTCAAGAAACTCGGTCCGCGTTATGGCAAGATAATGAAAGATCTCGGAAAAGCGATAACCGCAATGACGCAAAAGGAGATAACCATGCTTGAAAAAGAGGGCCGCTTTGAATTTGAAGCTCTGCCTGGCGTTCCAGTGGTTACTTCTGACGATGTAGAGATAATACCGGAAGACATCCCCGGATGGCTTGTGGCCAACGATGGCAACATAACTGTCGCTCTTGACGTCACGCTCACACCAGAACTTAAAAATGAAGGAATGGCACGTGAACTTGTCAACCGTATCCAGAATATCCGTAAGTCGCAAGATTTTGAAATCACAGACAAGGTGGTTGTGACACTATCTCCTGTTACGGAGGTGAAGGAGTCCGTAGAGGCTTTCGGCCGTTATATCGCCTCACAGGTACTTGCCGGCGAACTGGTACTTGCCGAACCGGATGGTGAAGCTGTAGAACTTGAGATCGATGGACTGACAGTTCGCGCCAAAGTAGAAAAGATATAATAAATCAGGGAGCATGCCCGAAAGCACATGTCCCCTGACTTCACACACAGAAACAATGGAAGAAAACAGAAAAAGATATAGTGATGAGGAACTTGAGGAGTTTCGTGTCCTTATTCTGGATAAACTTGAAAAGGCCAATAAGGAATACGAACTTCTTGTGTCCGAATTTGAAAGTTCCGACAACAGAGAGAATGCCCATAAACACAATATTCTTGAAGACAGCTCCTCGGCTGTGCAGAGAGCAGAGGCCGAGCGTCTGGCCGGACGCCAACGGCAATTCATACAGAAACTGCAGGCCGCTCTGACAAGAATTGACAATAAAACTTATGGTATATGCCGGGAAACAGGCGAACTTATTCCTAAAGACCGTCTGAGAGCTGTCCCGCATGCGACTCTTTCAATTGAAGCCAAGACTGGAAAATAAGACATATCGTGAAAAACATCACTAAACCGGTAGTCTCCACGGGCTGGCTGGTCGGCTTGATTACTGTGGCTGTAGTGCTTGCCGATCAGATTATGAAAATATGGGTGAAAACCAACTTCTATCTCGGGGAGGATCTACCCATCACAAGCTGGTGGCATCTGAAGTTTATTGAAAACAACGGGATGGCTTTCGGCTTGGAGTTGTGGAATAAACTTTTCCTCACTCTCGGACGGATTGCTGCCGTGGCACTGTTCATCTGGTTTGTTGTCAAGGTCCGGGCAGTGGCAGGCGTGAGGAAAGGATTTATGGTAGCCATGGCTTTGATCATAGCCGGAGCTGCCGGAAATATTTTTGACTGTGTGTTCTACGGCGTGATATTCGACAATCCGATGCCACCGGAACTTGCACAGGCATTCCCGCCGGGAGGAGGTTATGCCGGATGGTTTGAAGGCAGAGTCGTGGATATGATGTATTTTCCTCTGTTTGAATTTGTATGGCCTGAGTGGATCCCTTTTGTAGGTGGTACCCAGTTTGAGTTCTTTCAATATATCTTTAACATTGCCGATGCCTCTATCTGTGTCGGAGTGGCCCTTCTTATCTTATTTTATTCGCGCGATTTCTCACTGGCATTTGCCTCTGTCACCGGTGGGAAAGATCCGAAAATCTCCCGTGAGAAATGAAATTCGCCCGACTCCTCCCTTTTGCACTGATAATGGCTCTTCTCCCGGGAGCGGCATGTTCGCGTAGACCCAAAGGTGTGGTGTCTGATTCAAAGATGGTCGATATAATGGCCGACATGAAGCTCGCGGATGCTTATCTGGCAAACTATCCGGGAAGTCCATCAGATTCTCTCGGAATCCGTCTGGCTGATGATATACTTGCAAAACATGGTGTAAGCCGTGCTGATTTCGATTCCACACTGGTATGGTACGGACGGAACTTCGATGATTACGCAGCTCTATCAGAGCGGGTAGAACGTCGTCTGACCCAAAAACAAAAGGATTATATAGGAGAAATGTCTTCTGAATCCGGCACAGACTTGTGGCCCTACAGTAGACATCTGGTTCTTTCCTCTCTCGGAACTTCAGATGTGGTGTCATTTTCAATAAATGCTCCGGAACTGAATGAAGGAGATGCGATACAATGGAAAATGAGATTGAATTCCGACGCTGACGGCCGATTGTTTTTAGGCGTAGATTATGCTGACGGATCATCGTCATATATATATGATCAGACAGGGGCACGTCGTCGTCTTGAATTGAATCTGATCACGGATTCCGTCATGCAGGTCAAACGGCTGTATGGATGGCTTAGAGCCGACAGCCGCTTCATGCCGCTCTGGATCGACAGTATCTCACTCACACATCGTTCACCATCATCCGATGAGCGAGTCCGGACCTCTTTCCCCAACTCATACCGCCTTCCTGAGAAATTTGATCCCATAAAGGCGGCCAAAAAAGCGAAGGTTGATTCTCTTCGCCGACAGTCAGAAAGAGATTCCATTGCAAAAGCATCCAGCAATCTTGATTCTGAGCAGAAAGCAGACGGAGAGGGATTTGGATCAGGATTACTGCGTCATTCGCGTAAACTCAACTCCTCCCGCAAATAAAAATGAAAAAGAGATTCATATCACGTCGCGTGGAAGTGACTGATGCGCAAGGCAAGAAATCAGTATATAGTCTTTCTGTGATAACAGTGAACCTTGACGCAAAAGGGATAGTCAGGAATGTTTATGTGACTCCTTTTGAAAAAGAGATTGCCGGTGTGGAATACATAGACCATGCGTTGCATATTCAGATAGGAAGATCATTGTTATTTGCCTGATAGCGAAATATTCAAAAAATCCAGCACTGAATTTATGCGGGCTTATTTATGATCAGGGCCTTTGATGAGATAGACACAGGAAACGATAAGAGCTGCAGCAAAAGCAAACCAATATCCCCAAGAGAATAAACTCTTAACCGCGGCAAAAGCCATAAAAAGAAGAATATATGCGCCGGAGACATCAGAAAGCCATGAACAGACAGGGATAACGGCGGGCTTGCGAAGCCAGAACCATAGAGCATAGACTATCGCAAGTCCGAAGAAACATATACCCGCAATGATAGCTTCATGCGATAAAGCTTCGTAGCGGTCAAATGTCATGATGGAAAAGCATCCCCAGATCATCAGCATATTAATTACTGAACTGTTAAAAAACATATCACGTCTCGGATGCTTTATCTTTAGTCTGTTCATACTATGATAGAATAGTGTAATGCAAAATTACGAATAAACTACGGATATTACAAGAAAAGCCTCACGTCTCGGTGAGGCTTTTCCTTTCAGTAATTCTTGTAGATATCTACATTATATCCAATTATTCTGCAGCGCGCTGTTCGTTGAGAATGCGGATCATTTCGATAGCACTCTTCGGGATGCGTGTGCCAGGACCGAAGATGGCGCATACGCCTGCCTTATAGAGGAAGTCGTAGTCCTGAGCAGGAATCACACCGCCTGCGGTAACGAGGATGTCGGGACGACCAAGCTTCTCAAGTTCCGCGATTACCTGGGGAATAAGAGTCTTGTGACCGGCAGCAAGCGATGAAACACCAAGGATATGCACGTCATTTTCGACTGCCTGACGGGCAGCTTCAGCCGGAGTCTGGAAAAGCGGACCCATATCCACGTCGTAGCCGCAGTCAGCATATCCGGTAGCAACCACTTTCGCACCACGGTCGTGTCCGTCCTGACCCATCTTGGCAATCATGATACGAGGCTGACGACCTTCGCGTTTAGCAAAGTCGGCAACGGCTTTGCGAGCCTCTTCAAATTCGGGATCACCCTTTTCTTCGCTTGAATACACTCCTGATATGGTTTTGATTACAGCTTTATAACGTCCTACCACGGCTTCACATGCATCGGAAATCTCACCGAGAGTTGCACGGAGACCTGCGGCTTTCACGGCAAGGTCGAGAAGGTTGCCCTTAGAGGGATCCTTCACGCACTCGGTGATGGCTTCAAGAGCAACTTTGACAGCGGTCTCATCACGATGACCTTTGAGGTCTTCAAGGCGTGCGCACTGTTCTTTGCGTACCTCTGTGTTGTCCACCTCAAGAATATCAATGGGATCCTCGTGTTCAAGACGGTATTTATTGATGCCGACGATGGTCTGCTTGCCGGAGTCAATGCGTGCCTGTGTGCGTGCGGCAGCCTCCTCGATACGCATCTTGGGAAGACCGGTTTCAATGGCTTTTGCCATACCACCGAGTTTCTCGATTTCCTGGATATGATCCCAGGCTTTGCGAGCAATCTCATTGGTAAGAGCTTCCACATAGTAGGAGCCACCCCACGGGTCAACCTGCTTTGTTACGTATGTTTCCTCCTGAATGTAGATCTGCGTATTACGCGCGATACGTGCGGAGAAGTCGGTCGGAAGAGCGATTGCCTCGTCAAGAGCGTTGGTGTGCAGAGACTGAGTATGTCCGAGGACTGCTCCCATCGCCTCCACGCAGGTACGGCCGACGTTGTTGAAGGGATCCTGCTCTGTGAGCGACCATCCGGAAGTCTGACAGTGAGTGCGGAGCGCAAGCGATTTGGGATTCTTGGGGTTGAACTGCTTCACGATGCGAGCCCAAAGCATACGGGCGGCACGCATCTTGGCGATTTCCATGAAATAGTTCATTGAAATGCCCCAGAAGAACGAAAGACGCGGAGCAAAAGCATCGATGTCCATGCCTGCATTCACACCTGCGCGTAGATATTCAAGACCGTCGGCAAGAGTGTAAGCCAACTCGATGTCGGCAGTCGCGCCGGCCTCCTGCATGTGGTAGCCGGAAATTGAAATCGAGTTGAACTTAGGCATGTTCTTTGAAGTGTATTCAAAGATGTCAGCGATGATCTTCATCGAGAATGCCGGCGGATAGATATAGGTGTTGCGCACCATGAACTCCTTGAGGATGTCGTTCTGTATAGTACCAGCCATCTCGTCGAGCTTCACGCCCTGCTCAAGACCTGCATTGATATAGAACGCGAGAACAGGAAGCACTGCACCGTTCATGGTCATGGAGACGGACATCTTGCCCAAAGGTATCCCGTCGAAGAGTACCTTCATATCTTCAAGCGAGCAGATTGATACACCTGCTTTGCCGACGTCGCCCACCACACGCTCATGATTGGCGTCATAACCACGGTGGGTCGGAAGGTCGAACGCTACGGAAAGACCCTTCTGACCTGAAGCGAGGTTACGGCGATAGAATGCGTTTGACTCTGCTGCAGTCGAGAAACCGGCATACTGACGGATAGTCCAGGGACGCATCGGGTACATGCCGCTGTATGGACCGCGCAAGAACGGAGGAAGACCTGCCACATAGTCAAGATGCTCAAGGCCCTCAAGGTCTTCTTTGGTGTAGACGGGCTTGACGGAGATAAGCTCAGCCGTCAGCCATTCCTCTCCTTTTGCGAGAGATTTGTGGCCTTCAGAAGCCACAACATTCTTTATGTTGATTTCTTTGAAATTCGGTTTCATGTCTGAGTCTCCTTACTTAAGCAGTTTAGCGTTAAAACCAATGAGAGTTTCAAGTACATTCACGCGCACGTGAATGAAATCTTCGATGCCCTGGGCTTTGAGTTCGTCCATGCATGCGGGAGCTCCGGCCACTACGAAGAGAGCACGACCGTCAAGTTCCTTGTATGCCTCAGGAGCGAACTGTGCATACTCATCATCGCTGGAACAAAGCACCACGATATCTGCTCCCTTTTCCATTGCAGCATCAACGCCTTCCTTGACTGTATTGAAGCCGATGTTGTCGATGATTTCGTATCCTGCGCATCCGAAGAAATTTGCGGAGAACTGAGCACGGGCGAGACGCATGGCGAGATTGCCGATGGTCAGCATGAACACTTTAGGACGTTTTGCGCTGCGCTCTGTGTCGAGACGGAGCTGTTCGAACTGACTTGCGGCACGGTCGAAATTGAGAGCGGCCACTGCGCCGTCGGCAGGTTTTTCATCACCACAACCACAGGAACATCCGCATTTCTCGATTTTGTCGAGAGCCTTCTCGTTGAAGTTGGGATACTGGTTGGTGCCCAAAAGGATCTCCTTACGACGGGCTACATCGGTATGACGCTTGATGCCAGACTCGTTGACCTTGCCCTGAATCTCGCCTTTTGTAAGAAGAGCTTCGAATCCACCTGCTTCCTGAGTCTCAAGGAAAAGCTTCCAGGCCTGTTCGGCAATCGAAGCGGTAAGTGTCTCTATATAATAGGAACCGCCTGCCGGGTCAACCACTTTGTCAAGGTGCGACTCCGACCGGAGGAGAAGCTGCTGATTGCGGGCAATTCGCTCCGAGAACTCATCGGGCTGCTTATACTGCAGGTCGAACGGAAGAGTCTCGATTGAATCGACACCAGCAAGAGCGGCACTCATTGTCTCGGTCATGGAGCGGAGAAGGTTCACATGAGCATCATAGATTGTCTGATTGAACTGCGATGTAACAGCATGAACATGAATCTTGCAGCATTCGTCGCTCTCGGGATTGTAGGCCTTTACAATTTCAGCCCAAAGCATACGTGCAGCGCGGAACTTGGCAAGCTCCATGAAATAGTTGGACGAAATGCCCATGTTGAACTTGATGCGTTCGTTGGCTTCGCAAGGCTTGAGACCGGCCTCAGTGAGCATAGTCATCCACTGCGCGCCCCAGGCAAGAGCGTAGCCGAGTTCCTGAGAGATATAGGCACCTGCATTGTTGAGCATGAAGGAATCAACCATAAAGCACTTGATGCCTTTGATTTCCTTCACAGTGTTATAAACTTTCACAGCCTCCTCGGAGATGCTCTTTGGGAAAGGAAGGCCATGACGGAGGAGACGCTTGAACGGATCGAACTCCACCGCTCCGCGGAAACATTCAGCTGCATTGTTGGCTTTTACATAAGCCACAAGGGCTTCAGCTACTTCAACAGCCTTGCCCGGGCAACATGAGATATTGACTTCGATCTTGCAGAGGTCAATGTCTTTGAGGATCGTGTCAAGGTCGGCAGCCTTGAAGTCTTTGCAGAGTTTTATGCCTATTGACTCCACACCACGGTCGATGCTGTGACGGGCGTGATCGTTGATTTCCTGCGGGGTGTTTCCGAGAATCTGCTGACGGATGAGCCAGTCATTGTTGTCGCGAGTGCCGCGGACAAACGGGAATTCACCGGGAAGTGAACCGATTGTGTAGAGACCTTCGATGTCTTCTTTGCGATAGAACGGCATCACGTTGAAACCCTCGTTAGTGCGCCATACGAGCTTCTTGTTGAAGTCGGCACCCTTCAGGTCGGCATTGATTTTCGCCATCCACTCTTCTGTGGAGACTGGCGGAAACATGTCAAACAATTTTTCTTTGTTCTCTGCCATGATTTAGCGTCTAAAATATAGAATTGATATTGGTTGTCTGAAATTTTCGGCAAAGTTAACACTATCTTCAGTCATAAAAAAATTTTACGCTTAAAAAAGGTGGTTATACTCATTATTATATAAATGTATAGCCGGGTATTCGGCATCATCGGCCGCCCAGCATGCCTGTATGACAGTTTTGTCACATCTGACAATGCCGGTGTCATTTGTAAACAACAGAGAGTTCGTAGACATAAACCACTGTAATGATGCGCTATAGATATAGTTATAAGTTTTTATGGCATGGACATTGAAACTTTTAGCACGATGTTTGTTAATAAATAGAAAGCGAAGAGTGAGGTCTTATGGCCGCACCGCATTCAGAATGTATAACTCACGAAAATAAAATCTAAAATATAAAAATCATGGGAAAAATAATCGGTATAGACTTAGGGACCACCAATAGCTGTGTGGCTGTGCTTGAGGGCAAGGATCCAGTGGTCATTCCAAATAACGAAGGACGAAACACAACTCCTTCCGTAGTCGCATTTGTCGACGGTGGCGAGCGCAAGGTCGGAGACCCGGCAAAACGTCAGGCTATCACCAACCCGACGCGCACGATTTACTCCATCAAACGTTTCATGGGCGAAAAATGCGGTCAGGTGGCAGACGAGATCAAACGTGTGCCATATAAAGTAGTTTGCTCCAACGACATGCCTAAGGTAGACATTGACGGTCGTGACTATACTCCGCAGGAGATCTCTGCCATGATTCTCCAGAAGATGAAGAAGACAGCTGAAGACTATCTCGGTCAAGAGGTTACTGAAGCTGTGATTACCGTGCCTGCATACTTCGATGACTCCCAGCGTCAGGCGACAAAAGAGGCGGGTGAGATTGCCGGTCTTAAGGTTAAACGTATTGTCAACGAACCTACAGCTGCCGCTCTTGCCTACGGTCTCGACAAGAGTCAGAAAGAACAGAAGATCGCTGTGTTTGACCTTGGCGGCGGTACATTCGATATTTCCATTCTTGAACTTGGAGACGGTGTATTTGAAGTAAAATCGACCAACGGCGACACTCACCTCGGTGGCGATGACTTCGACCATGTGATCATCGACTGGCTCGCCGACGAATTCAAGAAAGACGAGGGTGTAGATCTCCGCCAGGATCCTATGGCAATGCAGCGTCTGAAAGAGGCTGCTGAAAAAGCTAAAATAGAACTTTCCAGTTCTACAAGCACGGAGATCAATCTCCCGTATATAACCGCTACTGCAAGCGGCCCGAAACATTTGGTAAAGACTCTCACACGGGCCAAATTCGAACAGCTTGCCGCTGCCCTTATCGATGCCGTGAAAGTGCCCTGTGTCAAAGCTCTTGAAGATGCCGGTCTCAATGCATCACAGATTGACGAAGTTATACTTGTGGGAGGGTCCACACGTATCCCTGCAATCCAGACAAAGGTAAAAGAAATCTTCGGCAAAGAGCCAAACAAGGGAGTCAATCCTGACGAAGTAGTTGCAATCGGTGCAGCCATTCAGGGAGGTGTGCTCAGCGGCGACGTTAAAGATGTGCTTCTTCTCGACGTAGTGCCCCTGTCAATCGGCATCGAAACTCTGGGAGGTGTAATGACCAAGCTCATCGAGGCCAATACCACAATCCCGACCCGTAAGAGCGAAACATTCTCGACTGCAGCAGACAATCAGCCAGAAGTAACAATCCGCGTGCTTCAGGGAGAACGGCCTATGGCAGCTGATGACAAGCTACTCGGAGAGTTCAATCTCGCCGGTATCAACCCTGCCCCCCGTGGTGTACCTCAGATTGAGGTTACATTCGAGGTAGACGCCAACGGTATTCTCAACGTATCTGCCAAAGACAAAGCTACAGGCAAGGAGCAGAGCATCCGTATCGAGGCATCCAGTGGCCTCAGTGAGTCTGAGATCCAGCGTATGCGCGACGAAGCCAAAGCCAACGAGGCTGCAGACAAGAAAGCTAAGGAACGAATCGACAAACTCAACCATGCCGACAGCATGATCTTCCAGACCGAAAAGCAACTCAGTGAACTCGGTGACAAGATCCCGGCTGACAAGCGTGCCGCCATCGACTCTGCCCTCAACCGTCTGAAGGAAGTTCACAAGAATCAGCTTGTGGAAGACATTGACAGTGCGGAAAAAGCACTCAACGATGCAATGATGGCAGCAGCACAAGACATCCAGAATGCCGCCAACGCAGGTGCTCAGGCCGGACCTCAGCCCGGTGCGCAGCAACCACCTCATCAAGACGAAAAAGACGTCACCGACGTTGACTTTGAGGAAGTAAAATAAGAGCCATATAACCAACGATAATAGAATAGCGTGCAACTCGACGAGTTGCACGCTATTCTCGTAATAAACAACATTACAATGCCATTGTAATAGACAAGACTTCAGCTAAACACCGTTTCATATTGAATATCGATGGAATAAATGTGTTCCAATGGTTCCGCGACATGGCACGTAAATTCCTTGAAAATCATTTGTGAATAAATTTCTTGTTGTTTTGGATATAAATATTTCCAGGTGTAAGAGTTATAATCCTTCTCCCGTATAAATCGTAAACGGTGTCATCTTTGTCCGTTTGGCTTGTCAATATATCGCCAATTCCGGCAGAGGGGAAATTATCGGTTTCGATAAAATTTGTGAAGTAATTCCAACCAGGGACGGAGAGGTATTTATCGCGTGTGCCGAGAGGAATATATACAGGAAGCGTAGTGCTCAAGGATGAGAATGGATTTGCACCACCAGTCGTGCCTTCGATACAAGTGGGTGGTTCTTCGGCCATGCAATATATATTTTTCAGCGCATAACACAGATTAAATACGTCGTTGCCAATTACCGACAGATTGGGAGGTAGGACAATTTCCGTTAATTTTTGACAACCTTGAAAAGCATCATCGCGAATTGCCTCTACGGTAGATGGAATTTCTATTGCCTCAATTGCAGTGCCATTAAAGGCGAACTCTCCGATTTCAGCAGCCTTGGTCGGTATGTTTACTGTGGCCAACGAGTTGCAATAGCTAAAGACGTCTTGTGGCACAAACGCAAGGTTGTCCGGCAGATGCGCTTCTGTCAGTTCCCAATTATTATAAAATTGGCCTCCATGCGGACAAAGATAACAATCATCGGGCAGAATCGCCGTCTTGAATCTCGATCCGTGAAAAGCATCACATCCCAAATATTCGAGAGATTTCGGGATATTGATTTCCGTAGTATGGCATCGGTAAAAAGCCGCCTGATCAATCCATTTCAAAGATTCAGGCAAGTGAATGGTCCCGGTCAATCCGGTGCATTGATAGAACGCCTGACGGTCTAATTTCTCCAGATGTCCACCGAACTGCAGTTTGTCGGCAGTGAGCAGGATGCAGTCGGTGAATGCTGCTTTTCCAATGTATCGTAGTGATGAGGGGAAATTAACATCGGTCAATGAAATGGCATATGCAAAGGCAAAGTCGCATATTTCGGATATGTTATCCGGGAGTACGAGCTTTTCAAGCCAGATTGTGGTGACAGTAAGGGTACTCCAATCCATCTGTTCGTCTATATGAAAAAGTGCATGGTCGGGTATGATGCCGTTTTCCACCGAGGCGTTGCCAAGGTCAAGGACTTTAAGATGTCCGTTGAATGTGGAGTGCCACATAACATTGAAATCTTCCGCGTTGATTGGCCCCTCAACATATAGTCCATCAATCTGCATTGCTTTATCTCCAAGCAATTCAGCAAGTTCTCCGGCGTGGGTGGTTTTGACAGAGATACTTGATGATTCTGCCTCCTGTGATTTAACACACTGTCGCATTGTTCCAGACACGATATTTATATCCGCATTGATATTGAGGTCATGAAGTAGCGCGGGGCACACAGTTCGGGCTGCCGTTTCTTCTTGCGCAAGTGCGTTAACTGTAAACAGTATTGCTATCAGTACCGAATTTATCTTATTTATCATCATTTTTAATTTTGGCAAAGTTAGACAAAAAAATGACTTCGACGTAAAACAAGTTTTATTCGCCTGAATTTTTTGCAAGATTTTTGCGGATACGGCTCAGATATACCGGAGTAATGAGTAAATAAGAAGCAATATCACGCAGTGAAACGGTGTGTATGATCTGCGGATATTGGGCGATAAGTTCAGTATAACGTTCTGTGGGTGTCTTTCTGTGCAGTTCAAGATAGCGGGAATATATTTCACTGAACAACGCACCGTTTAGAGCGGAGAGATTATTGCTGAAAAAGTCATTGAATATACTTCTCGCCTCGATTGTTCTAACTTGAGACACAGTAGAGTCAGCACCGGCATTAATCGTTACTTCCGAAGGTCTGCTGTTATAGGAATCGGCAACAATCTCGCCCTCAAAGGCAAATCCAACAACGGCCTCTTTGCCGGAGGAAGTGATAACAGTATATTTGAAATAGCCGGATTCAACAACTCCAACATACTTGCCGACGAATCCTTGATGAACGAAAATATCATCCTTAGCATAATGGCACAGTCTGCCTTTCTCCCGACAATAATCCTTTACCGCCGAAAGGTCAATCTGAGAGTCGTATTGATTAAACTGCACCATATTGCTTCACAAAATTAGCGATTTTTCTCAATGCTCTACCATCCAGCTCCTCAAATCTTTGGAAACTCAGCGAAAAAGAATCACATTAAATATAATTAACGCCCCTTAAAAATCCTAAAATCGGAACTCCCATTTTCGATTTATCTAACTAATTAGTACACCACCAAATTTATAACCATCTGATATTGTGCGTAGTTAACTTGCATAATAGAAGATAAGGTATGTTTAGAGGCGCACGAAATTAAATTTGCGCCTCTAAACCCTTGCCGAATGTTAGGTTGGTCTTACTCCAAAGTCGTAATCCCCATTGCCGATTTTCACACTCCATTTTTGCAGAGTATTTCTTTTTCATTGAAATCGTGCTTTACAAATTGAGTATTTGCAACCAGTTATTGCTCAATAGTTTGTGAGTAATAAGTCAGAAATATGGGCGTAAACTTTAATAGTACATTCTAAAGGGTGAAGATTTAACGCTTTTATTGTTTCTTAACTCGTTGGGAGTACAAACTTGGGCATTTTCTTCTCTTTTCGGTGCAATTTGGGTTCCGTTATTCCACTTCTATTTGGACTTATCTCCTAAGCCACTGCAAAGGTACGATATTTTATCGGATATTAGTCTTATCCATTATCATTTGTGGATTCATTTTGCGTGCCGCACTGCAAAAGTACAAATAACTCACGCAGCAAAGGAACGAGGAAAAGGGAATCTATTATTTTGGAGGGAGTGCAGTCTTTCGCTTGCCTTATTTGTTCCTGCTAAAATTAGTCCTCTACGAAAAAATAAGGCGTGTGCAATAGGTTCTCAAATCAAGAACTCTTGTTTGAGTTGATTTTCTACTATTTCGTCAGTCGTTTGTCTCCGTTGCCGGATGCTTCATTAAGCCAAGCCGATGAATGGGGAAAGGTTTTGGGGCTGTTTACCCTCTGAAGGAGGAAGAAACTGCTCCAAACGGTTTACCGCTTGACCTTTCCATATTCAATAAGGCTGGCCACCTTTGCATCCGACATAAGGGGATAAACGGCTGTATGATTATGGAAACTAAACAAAATGAATACTTTTATGAGAAAAGAGGTTTATGGAGTAAGATTGCTTAATTGGAGGAGGTTGTGGCTTTGAACGGAGCATGCGGAGGGCCAAGCCATAACTTCCGATTCCGCTCTGCCCATAGAGGCAAGTCTTTCAGCGGCTTTGCCGATGAATGTCTTGCCGAGGCGATTATCTGAAGAAGTGCAATTTGTCCCTATGATTCATTAGGGCGCAGATAAATGAAAGTATGAAGTTTATCTAATTTTGATATAGGTTCATTGGAGAACTCGCAAAGTCCTGTGATAGCTGGAATTTGCGCAGGCGGGAAATCAGATGCTATTTCCCCTGCGATATCGCTTAGTGTTTCTCTGTCTTGTTCAGTAGGGGTAGAATCAAGATAACATTTCAATGTGAGATGATTATGAGAATAGCCTATGGCAATGGCTCTGACATTCGGCTTTACATTTCCGATAATTGCTCTGTGTGCTGATTCTACGACATGTTTATATGACTTTTTATCTTTCAAAACCCATCGCTTGGTGAGATATGAGGTAATCAATATCGGGATAATGGGCAATGTAGAAATAATAAGAGTAATGATTGTCACAAATTCATTGTCAGTTATGTATTTGCCTTCATCTGGCGGAAGTCCCTCGGGGCGCATATTCGCTATGGCGGGATTCCAATCATACATGAAGATAAATAGAAGTACTATTATCAACAAAGCGGAAATCAGATATAAATATCCGGCAAGTTTCAGCCAAGAATTGCCTTTGTAAAGCAACCAAGCAGGTATGCCGCAGAATGTGAAGTACAGGATTAATGCCGGCAATGATAATAAAAGACTTACCCCTGTACCTGAATCAATCTCAGCACTATTGCAAATAAGAATTAGGCACAATTGGATGAATAATAGCAATCCGCACAGAAGCATCATTGCCTCGAATTTCCAGAATCGTTTATCGGTCAATTTCATTTACTTCGTTCATTATGGTTGAAAATTGACAAGCCGACATTCGGCATTGCTATGAAGATTTCAGGCTCGTTGTCACAATTTAGGGCGTAGCGTATTTGATAGCCGTCTGCAACTCTTGGTTTAAGATAATCAAGTAGTTCTTTCCGGTTTATTGTCGGGGATTCTGATACATCGGTTTGCGTATGCGGAAAATCGTCGTAACCATTGTTTGGCGTATGAACATATAATGCAATTTGGCAGCCAAAGTCCTTTTGGAAGCATATAAATCCCCAAACTTGGAATGTAGAGTTGATTGTTCCCGAGTTTTGCCTGAAGATGTCAAGCTGATTGAACAAGACATCAAGGTGTTGCTTGATTTCGGACCATTTGGTAAGAATATAGCCGTCCAGATGGATATGTTCGTAGTCGTAGTTGGCAGCTCCGGATTTCAGAACAGCTATAATGTTCTCTGCAAAGGTTATTTGGGAGAGGTTACAGTAATATCTTTTTAGTCCTCGTTTTTTCATTGCTTGCCTCCTTTTAACGAATCTTCCCACCAGCTGATTTTTTCTTCTGGATTAAAGAATTCGGATTGCCATTGTTCCCATTCAGGACTATTGTATTTGGGATTGATACGCATTTCTCCGTCTCCGATGTCAAAATCAAAGGTGTACGGAAGACGGTATTCTCCCCAGATACATCTTTTTGTAGCATTGGTTTTGTAGCTTTGCCAAGTGCCTACATAGTTGCGCTGGTTGTAGCCATCTCCTCCACCTAAATCAATGTCGAGGCATACTTTTTTGTTGTCTTCATCTATATGGCAATATACTCCGTATGTGCCATTGAAGAATCCTGTCCCGTATTGTGTCTCGTCTTCCTTGAAGATGTAATTGCATACCATCAGGTAATAGTCCGGACAGTCCGGATCGTCAGCACGCTCCCAAATGTTGTAGATGTGTTCTACACGGATTTCTCCGGTAAAGTCGCAGATGTTCTTTTTGACTTTGGATTTACCTGTAACTTTGAATGTAAGGGTGTCTGTGCGTTCTACCTGAGGGTTGATGTAGATTTCTATACGGGCATAGTTGTCTCCGAGTATGCCGTTGAATGAAGATTGTTTATAATAGCAAACTCTGCCATCCATGTCTTCATAGATGAACTGTTCCGAGTTGAACAATGTGCGCTCGAAGTCATAGCCTTTTCGCAATATATCGTTGGTTATATCTTTGTATGTCTGACTGGCATCTGGTGTGAGCCATTGTTTGTATTCGGTACTGAAGTCCATTTGCTTCGGGTCGGCATATTTGCTCAGTTCCGGATAATAGAATGGATTGTATTTCTTGTTTTGGGCTGTAGCCACAGAAAATGCGGATAACATTAAAAATGCCATCAGTGCCAACTTAGTTATTATTTTCTGCCATTTTTTCATTGTTTGGATATTTTCTTGACAATAAACCACATTAAGAATACTAAGCCTGAGGATAGAAGAAGGACGAGGATGCCCAAAGGATGAACCCATTTCCAGCTTTTGTAGTAGAATGATTCGAGGGGCGTCAGGTCTGTTACCACTATCGGATTGTTTTCTTGTGCTTCTTCGTATGAGGTGTATTGTGTCAGTTTGTTTGTTGCTGTGTTTAGGGAAAAATAGTATTCACTACCCGGAGCTTCATTGACATCGTATCGCTCGCCATAAATTGTATCTCCATCAATTCTGATTTTTCTTACCCACCATACAGCAAATTTATCGTCCTTGCTGATGTTCCCGGTGAAATACTCACGGTCGAAGTCATCTGCAATGGTTTCTATTTCGTAGCCGTTTGGAAGTTCGGTGTGATAATAGCCGTCCATTCCGCAACCGGTATCGTAGATTGTGGCGCAGGTGAAGCCGCCTATCAAACAACCAATGTAGAATGTGTATATGAACAGAAATGGAGAAAGAAAGGTCAGAATGGCATTTCTTTTCTTGTGCTTTTTGCTGCGCCAGAATACGAAACCTGTAAGTGGCAAGGCAATGATTGCTGCTAACAGGGTGAAAATTAGGAGTTGTATTATGATGCCTATCAATATCATTTTTGTCGAGTTGTATTTTATTCCTCTTCTGCTTCAGTCCGAAGCGGAAGTTCTTTGCCAAACGCTTCCATTTCGTCAGCGACCACCTTCTTTAGTTCCTCCTGCAGAACAATAAGCTGATAGTCTGCCACACCGATAGGCTTGCCCATGTCTTCTAAGGCAAGCTCCACTTCTACACGGTCTTTCTCTGCACATAAGATGATACCGATAGAACGGTTTTCGTCCTCTCTGCGTTCCAAACGGTCAAGCAATGACAGGTAGTAATTCATCTTACCTGCATATTCCGGCTTAAACTCGCCAATTTTCAAATCAATGGCTACAAGACAATGCAGACCGCGATGAAAGAAAAGCATATCGACCTTACTACGCTTTCCGTTGTATTCAAGCACATACTGATTTCCAAGATAGGTGAAGCCTTTGCCAAGCTCCAGAAGGAAATGCTTGACCTTTTCCACCAGTCTGGTTTCCAACTCCGTTTCCAAGATAGGGTCTTTTACGCCAAGAAAGCCAAGATTATAACCGCTCTTGAACACTTCATTGGCAAACATCGCTTGGGTGGCTGGCAATGTCTGCTCGAAATTGTTATCCAAAGATTCACTCTTCTTCAAGTGCATTTTAAGGGTGATGGCACTTGATAGCAGTTCACGGTTCCAACCTTTTGAAAGGGTTTCTTGCGCATAATACGATATGGAGCTATCATCCGCACCGAACTTGCGCATCAGGGTCAATGTATGTCCCCACGGCAAAACTGCGACAGTCTGTCGCAGTTTTGGCTCGCTATCGCAGAAACGCTCATAAAATTTCTTCATATCCCACAGATTTCTTGGAGAAAGCCCCATCTGTGGATAGCGTTGCTTCAAGTCATAGGACAAGCGGTTGACAACACCACTTCCATGCTTGCTTTCAAGTTTCCTGTCATGAAGCAATTTGCCGATTTCCCAATGGGCAGAACCAATAGCAGAGCATATTGTTGTAGCTACCATTGTTCTTGTCCTGTCAATAACTGCGACAGCCTGTCGCAGAATTGCCTCATATTCGGATTCTTGTATGTTTGTTATATTAGCCATACCTTTTCTTTATTTCGTTTACAAAGTTACTCTTTTTATTCGGTTGTACGTCAAAATCTTACGATTATTCTCACTGACATAGCATTATCTGTCATCTTCTTATCGAGAAGCCCCTCTTTTGCTGGTAGTCATAACGACCTTCCACCACATTTTCGACCTCACGTTTGGCTTTGATTTGTTCCCGACTATCCAAGTCGCCCTTTTGCTTGGCTGTGAGGTACAGGAAATCTCCGGCTGTATGGCGTGACTGCCTGTCGTCACCGAACAGGTTGAGCGCATCCTTGATGTCCGATACCTGCTCCGTATCGAAACGGGGCTTGTAATAATCCTTTGCCAAACGGATGATACCGTTTACCGCCTTGCGGAAGATGTCGTTTGTTTTGAGCAGCAGGAAACTTAGGCACCCGATAAGATTGCGTTGCCATGCAATGTGGTTTTTAAGTTTTGAGGTTATTTCCGTGTGCTCCGCTTCCTTGCGGTTCAGTTCGGACTGGTGCCTGGCTTCCAACTTCATCAGTTCACGCTGATGGTCGCTCTGCATTGTCTGGATTTTATCCTGTAACCGTCCGATAGTTTCCTCTTGGGTGGAAAGCTCATCTCGCAAATCCTCTATTTTTCCTTTCAGGGCTTTTGACTTGCCCGTAGCCCAGCCGACAGCGGCACTCAGAAGCTCGCTCCCTTTCTCCTTGTTGAGCTTGGAGCGTTTCTCGCTGATAGCCTTGTCAAGGTCTGAGCTCTGTTGTTCTTTTTGCTGTGCTTGTTCTATGAGAGCATTGGTAACGCTTTCTGCCTCCTGCATCTTTTGGTTTGCCATTTCCAACTGATGTTCCCGGTATAGTCGTGTGGCATTAAGGCGGTTCATTTCCTCTTTCTGCTTCTCAATAATGAAGTCGTTACGTTCCAAGTGTTCCTTGCCCGTCTCTGCTTTGGACTGTCCTCGTTCCATAGAGAGCAAGTCGGCTGCCAATGTCTGCATCGCTGCCATATCCTCGTCATTGAGCTTTTGGCTCTTGCCTGTGTCGTGGTTCATCCAATCGTATAACCGTCCGCGATAGCGTATTGACGAATATCGTGTTATTGATGTATTT